>CAVQIK010000005.1:0-587912 GCA_963712535.1 uncultured delta proteobacterium
CACCGCCGATTACGAGTTGAAATACTGCGTCGCTGGGTGAAATCGAAAATAACGCTTTCAGGAAGAAGTAAATAATCCAAGGCTGGAGTTATTTAGGCGGGACCCTAAAACCGAGAGCACAACTATCTATCCAAAATGGAAGCGCCCTCATTTGGAAGAGCAATTGCAGATTTGCTTTGCAGATAGAAGCATTTTCCTTGCCTACAAAGTGAGCTTTTCATGCAGATATTCACCGATCGTACAAGGTAGCGGTACCTACTTGTTGAGGGAGCAAGCGCAATAGTGCATATTTATGGTTAAAATTAAGAGAAAAGGCAAAGCCATGGCTTATCCTGCCCATCATGGCTCCCAAGCAGCCGAGTTTGTGAATTTTCGCAAAGAAAAATTGGTTTCATTTCAAAGATATGATACGTTAAATCCATGAAACGAGGGCCAAACTTTTGCCTTATTTGTGCGGTGGGCATGCTCTGCGGATTCATCGCCTGCCAGAAAATTCAAATCGCTTCAGAAGAGAGACCTCCGCAAGAAAAAGCCCAAAAGGAAAAGATAGCCCAGGAAAAAACAATCCCCCAAGGGGCACCCCGGCAACAACCCACCCAGAAAAAAAGTTCTTCGGCAGGAATCTTCCAGAAGATCACCCCCCAAGACACTTTCATCCGCACTTACGGTATCGATTGTGGCTCTTTCCATGGCCAAGTCAATGCCGCGCTTCAGGACTATGCCAAAAACCATAAGGGGAATTCCTTTCAGATTTCCCGCCTCGGGAGTGATGCGGTAATTTTAAGAGGGATTTACCTGCGCGATGGAGATCGGGAAAAATATGTTTCAATTCTGACGATCAAACCCATTACCGCCCAAAAATGCCAATTACAGATAAAGTTCGATTCTTCGGCGGGAGGTCCTTCCTCTTCAAATCCCGACGAAGCCGGGAAAGAGATTTTTCAAATTATCGAAAAGGGAACGGGAAGAGCCCGCCCAGTAAAAGTTTCCCTGGCTTTTAAAATCACAAAACTGGTAAAATGACATAGCTCTTTTCGCAACTCTTCGAGCATTCCTCGCCGTGGTTCTCCCGCCCTTCTCTGCCACTTCAAAGATTGCCGGCTCGCCTTCCCGCAACACCTGCCACACCCCTAGGTTTCCGTTTTCACTTCAGCATCTACATCTATGCAGGAGGATAACATTCCTCCGCATTAACTTGCTAATACGAACCGCTTCATAGGAACGGGAGAAGGATAGGCGTTTAAGAAACAGGAAAGTTTGTTGGGCGAGCGCAATGTATATGGATCCCCTCCGGGCACCGGCATCTCAGTCCCGCCCTACTACCTGCCCACATCCCATTTCATGCAATTAGGAAGAATATTCGTCTTTCTTTTCTCTACGAGCCAAAACCAATACGACGATGGCGGTATCCAGGGCGGCTGTGCCAAGTAGACCCGTAATCATTTGCAGGGAATCATATTTCTGGGCGTAAATGTACAAACCTGTATTAGCAATTGCAAAGAGGACCCAGGTTGAAATGCTGACCCCTTTGGCTGTACCCCCCTTCCAGATTTTGTAAAACTGCAAGGCGGTTGCTACAGGGAAAATTATCCCGGGGAGCCAACCTGCGAGTTCCATAACAAATCGAGGTACCATCCAAACTCCTTTCCCAAACCGCCGGGTAAACATTATAAAGGCAATTTTCCTCTAATCTATCACCGGAGTGCGTGCCGATCTCTGCACCTGACGGGATTTAAGAAATTACAAGCCGGGAGTGTCAACTGCAATCAGCCGGTTGAACTTTCAGGTTTTTCAGCAAACGTTCCTTTTGCCGCCTGACGTACTGACCGTGGAGGACGTTAAAAATGACCAGGGGAGGATAAAATATGATCACTCTCTGGGCCAGCGAAAAAATCGCCCGCGAGGTTGGCTCATCCTTGAAAAGGCTGTACACCCCGTAAAAGCCGGTCAGAATGGGCAGAATCGAGCCCAGGTATTTTCCCACCCGCCGGATTTCCACCGTCTTTCGGTTGAAATGGCGGATGCCCAAATCCTCCATGGTCCAGACAAAGCCCAAAAGCAAGGAGGTGACCCCGACATTCAAAAACCTGCCCATGGTGAGTTCGCCCGGGGGAAGAGCGGAGGGAACCCCGGCTCCGGTGAAGAACACCCCCCAGGTATCTCGCCAGGGGCAAGGAAAAATGAGTGGCCATGAGCATCAGGAGTCCTATCCCCTGAAGCGGGCGGACGGCCCAGGCCCGGAAGGGACTGAAAGACTCGTCTCGTTCGTCCGCCTTTATCCGGATCAGACGCCCGTTCCCCCAATTCAGATAATACTGCACCCAGGCACAGAGCGCCGGAAGCAATAACAGGGGGATACTCAGATTCAGGGTTAAACGAAGGAAGCGAAAGAACGTGTAGCCGAAGGCCGCTTCGCCGGATGTGAAAGTGAACTCAGCGACAAAGCCCGCGATCAGCATCGTGGCGAGGAGAATCGCCACCCCCGGCCAGATGGGCCGGATCAGGCCCGAGATTCTCAGCCGGAGGAACCGAAAAAGATAAAAGCACCTTTCCCGAAAACGGTTGCTCATCATCTCAGGAAATGAATTCCAGGGGAACCTCCCGCAGCCGGACCACATCCCGAATCCGGCCGGGCACGTCAAATCCGCTCACGCATTTCACCGGGCATGAGCCGCAATCGCGGCAGAGGTCAGGGGGGAGATTCAGGGATAGCAACAAATCCTGGGCTGCGCCGAGGTTGCGATACCCGTACACATACATGTAGGACCGCATCAGGTCGGGTATGGGCAAGGCCTGACGGCACGCTGCCGTGCACCCTCCGCATCCCTGGCAGTATAACCCGGCCGTAGCCATCGCCTTCTGCAGATGAGATTTCTCGGACCGTTTCAGGGCGGGGTCTTCCATGACCGACAGGTCGAGGTCGAGCTGGTCAAAGGTCGTGAACCCGGCCACAATCGTGTGAACATTGGGATCCTGGAGCACCCATTTCAGGGCGGCCCGGGCGTCCATTTTCTCGCCCTTCGAAGCGGAAGCTACTCCGGCGATCGCCTTCATTCCCACAATGCCCAGACCGGCCGCGGCCGCCCTGGCGATGGCCTTTTTCACCTCGGGATAATGCTTCTGCCGGAAATTGTAGGAGGTCAGGATCACCTCGTAAAACTTTGAATCCACCGCAGCGTCAATCACTTCGGGTTCGCTGCGGTGGGTGGAAATTCCCAAAAACCGGGCCTTGCCTTCTTTCCTGGCTTTCTCCATCGCCTTCACGATGGGCTCGTGCAGGACGGATTCTTTCTTCCAGACGTTGTGGTGGTAGAGGATATCCACGTAATCGAGCCCCAGCCGCTTCAGGCTGATGTCCAGGCGGCTCGAAAAAGCCTCCTGGGTCGCCGTGTCTTTGTACAGGCCGGTGGTTTCATTCCGGGGGAGATAGATCTTGGTGGCGAGGACAAAAGAATCGCGGGGCCGCCCCTTGAGCACTCCCCCGATCACCTCTTCATTTTTCCCCCGCATGTACCCGTGGGCGGTGTCCAGGTGAACCAGGCCCGCGTCCAGGGCCGCCCGGATGAGGTTGGGATTATCCGAATTCATCACCCCCATGGTGATGACCGGGAGCTTGATCCCCGTTTTCCCCAGAGCGCGGTACACGAACCTTCGCGGGCTTTTCCCCTGAGACCCCGATGGGACGGGCTTGGGTTCGTTGGATGAAACGAAAAAAAAGCTTCCCAGCCCGGCAAGGGACGATTTCAGAAAACCCCTCCGGGCCATCTTTTCGTCAAGCATGGTCCCCCCGTTCCGCTCTCTTCTTTCATGTAAAGTTCCGTAAGGCCGATCCGAAATATCTCTCGGACGATTGTACACCATAAATTCAGCCGGAAGAATTTCTTTGTGACAAGATTCAAGGATCCAGAACGGCTCGCGCGAGCAGAGACTGAGACTCCGGGCGGCGCAGATATAAATTGACTCTGCGAAAGGCGTATGATAAAAGTCAGAATCTTGTAAGGAGGCGGGGATGAAAAGCAGGATACTTTACATTCTTCTCCTTTGGGCCTTATGTCTCCCGTCTCCGGCCGTACGCGGAATGGAATTGGCTGAACTCGCCTCCTCCTTGACCGGGAAGATTCCATTCCGATCCTTCTCGATGACCGGCTCCCAATTTGCCAAGTATGTTTCCGCTATGGACGAATCCCTGCGGGAACAAGCGATCCTCGGCCAACTCCTAAGCGGCAACATCCCTGATTTCCTGAGAAGATTAACACCGGTCCAGTTGAGCCGCACTTTCGAGGACGGGAAAACAGCGGTGGCCACCATCTTCGTGATGCCCGATTACCTGGCCATCGGGTCCGACCGCGACTTTCTGCGGATCCCCATGGGCCTGTACACCGCCCTCGAGGTAGCGGATCGATACGGCTTCATCCTGCCGACGAGAAAGATGGTCGATGCCATCTTCAAACAGGCCGCCTTCCGGTTTGCCCCCGATCCCCTGCCTGCCGGTCCCCAGATGAGGTCAACGGCTTATTATTGCAAGCACAACCGGAAGATCAGGGACAGCGCCTGGCTTTCGGCTGTCCCCTGGAGGCCCTGGTTTCGGGCCACAAGAAAGATGTCGTGCTTACCAATCGATTAACGAGAAGCGGGGGAAGGGTCGCCATCTATGGATGGCACCGCCCGTCGGGAATTCCGATTCAGCCTCTCACGACGGTCCACCGCGCGGATTACGCGGATTACAGCCATGGAATCCGGCTGGTCGGAACGACCATTTTGCTCAACGGCGAACCCCGATCCATATTTGAGGTCTTGGAAAATTCAAGGACCGCGGAGATACTGAGCGATGAAGGGCCCATTCAGAGGGTTCGACAGCTCATGGCCCTTCGCCGCCCGCCGCCGGGGCGGCCGGCCGAGACATCCCCGATTTTGCAGGCCTCCGCCCTTCCGCAGGCATTTCCTTCCAGAGACCCTGACCCTCCGAATCAAGCCCCCTAATCCTTCCGGATGGTCTTGCAGCATCGGAATCCGAGGTGATAGTTTTCGTGGCTGTGCGCATCCATCACCCGGCTGCCGTGCCAGAAGGGGGCCCGCCAGCGGCACCAGTCTTCGTGGGCGTAGTAGGTGTCGAAAATGAACCAGCTGCCCTTCATCTCGGTGTAGCCCAGTTCCTTGCTGCCCCGGCTGGCCATCTGGCTTTCGTTCAGGGGCAGGTTCATATGTTCGGCGGCATTGCCGTGCAGATCGTAGACGCCCAGAGGGCTGTGGCAGTCGGGAAAAGTCCCGGAAGGAAAAGTATTCGAGCCGCATTTCGTCCAGCCCTCTCCCCGGCACCCCGGGGTCTTGTGGCTGGAAGCGGCACAGATCCCCTTCTGGTACGAATTTCCATAGGCCCAGACCTTGTGGGCGCCGTAGGCCCGGTTGTGGGCCTGGCGCATCCTTTCGACCGCTACGTTGGGGGGGACGCCTTTGGCCAGGTCGAAACGGTAATCGGGCGGCTCGAGGGCCCCGGCGCAGGCGCCTTCCCATTCATGAGCGTCGCACAGGCGCTTACCCATGGCCGCAGCAGATTTCGGCGGCTTCCCGGGCGCGCACCCAGACAACCGGGTAGGCGCAGGGGATGTCGGGAAACTCGAACTGATCGATGCAGGCCTTGGCGTCCTCGGCTTTTTCCGTGGCCGGATTGTAAGAGGGGCGCCATGTACTTGGCCCCGCAGATCTTCTCGAACTCCTCATTTTCGTACCGGATGCCCAGCCGGACCAGTTTCTCCCGGCATCCTTGCGGAGTCAAGGGGTGTTGGGCGACGGCCGGGTTTCCCTGGCCGACGTAGCCGGATTCGGTAAAAATCGCCCGAATCGAATGCATTTGCTGGTCGGACAAGCCATGGACTCGCTGAAGCTGTTCGAAGAGGATGTCGTTCTGCTCTTTGAGAGACTGGGCGGCCGCCGGGCCGGCGAAAGAAGGACCGCAGCCAAAAAGGACAAAATGCCGATGCACAAACCCCGGTATTTTTTCATGGCTCCCCTTTCCGTACCAGGTAGAAGAAGTCCCGGTTGTCCGGATAGCCGAGGAAACGCGGGATGTACTCGCCCTTTCGCCGACCTGTCCACTTCGCTCATCCCCTGGATCAGGTGCTGCACATAAAGCTTGGAACCCAGCCTCTTGTAGACCGCGAGGTAGGTATGCTCGAGAGCATTCATGTCCAAAAGCATGGCGTACCGGCACCGGTAGGCCTGAAAGACCCGCGCCATGGCCGACGGGGTCGCGCTCGTGAAGACGCGCGTAGAGGAGAAACCGCTTTCCGTCCGCCTCCTGCAAGCGCGGCGCCTGCCCGCAGCGTGCGCAGCTTCTCGTCCGCCGAGCCGGACCAGTTCCCCTCTCCCCATCGCGCGACGAGCGGACCCGGGACGGAGGTCCGGGCGCCGTGATCGAAATCGGCGATGATGGGGACCCCGTTCTGGCGGGCGTACCTGATTCCGGGAAGAAGATCATTGTCTCTCTCGGTCCAGGTCTTCATATCCATCCGGCCGTCATTCAGCGTATAAATCGTGGCCAGGCCGGGTTGAAGCTTGCTGAAAACCACGCCATTTTCGATGAAGCCGTAATGGCTCCCGTGATTTTTCAGGGACAGATCTCCCCACCTGAAAGCCCCGTGGCGTGCGCTTGAAACCTCCCGTGAAGGCCGCCACCGTCCTTCCCGCGTCGACCGGGTTGATGAGGCCGGTCGAAACCAAAGGAGCGATGGTGCCGATCCCGTCCGGGCCCGGGAAGGGATTCATCCTTCATCCGTTCGAGAATACGATCGGACCAATCGACTCTCGGGTGTTCCGTCCCCAACGCGAACTTGAGCTCGAACTGATCCAGGTCGAAGGCTGCAAGATAGACCACGGCCCCCATTTCGACCCTGTCCAGGGCCCCGACCACGTTCCGGTAACTGGCCAAAACCTCGGGGGCGATGCTCCCGGGTACCATCAGGCCGACGTAAATGCCCGGATTATCTTTCACGGCGTACCAGTTCCCGGGAATCATTCCGTCAGCGAGGGAATCTCTCGTCTCGATGCCGAGCTGGGCCGGCTGCACCGGTGGGTCGGTTCTTTTGGGGTCCATCAGGGCCGGCTGGGGGGCGACCTCCGCATCCTCTCCTGTTCGGCCTTGCCGGCCCGTCTTTGCCGCCTCCACGCTCCTGGCATCTTCCCGGTACAAATCTTTGAAAAATGTTCCCTTAACAAAGGAAACGATTTTTTCGCCCGCGGGGACTTCATCCCGCAGGAAATCCGTCACCCACTCCAGGCGGGTTCGATGCCCCTTGGAGGGGTTTCGAAGATAGATTCTTTCTCCGCAAAGCGGGGCATAGGAAACTCCTGACCTCCTGGCTTCCTTCAAGGCGGATCGGGAGCCGGGCCCCCAAAGGTCACACCTATGCTTTTCCTTTCCCGCGAGGATGACCACGCCCTCGGGGTTGCTCTCGTCGAGTATCAGATCTCTGGTCCTTCGGGCGGGCATTCGCCAGATGGTAGATTTCTTCCGGCGACGAATCCCCCCAGCTGAGGCGGAGCACGTACCAGGCGTTTATGTTGCGGTTCAGATTGATGAGCGTGGCCCGGCCCTCTTCTCCGCCCGGGACTTGGATGCGGATGGAGGTCGTGCGGCGAAACGGCTGGAGGTCCACGATGGTTTTTGAGTCTTCGGATCTTTCAGCCGACCCGGAAGAAGCTGCCGAGCCCTCCGATCAGAAAAATGAAAGATGAGGAGGGGAATCATCTCCCTCCATGACCGCTCTTTTGTTATCCCCTCCGCTCGGATCGATTTGTGATTCAGGAAAATCGGCAGTTCGCATCCGCTCCTCTAAATAGCCAGGAGAATGATCACCGCAGCCAGAAGGATCACGATACGGCTGACCGGATCTTTGAGGGTGAACAGCAAGGGGTCGTCGTGCATCCGCCCGCGATGGGCGACGAGCCAAACGTAGCTGATCCAGTATAAGAGCAAGGGACACAGGAGCCAGAGAAGCGCGGCTTTCGTGTAGAGGATCTCCGCGGCGCCGCTGGAGATATAGATGGCCAGGACGAGCACGGCCACGTAGCCGCTTCCGCCGCCCATGGAGGCCAGGAGTTCCATGTCGATAATCTGGTACCCGCGGACCTGGGCGGTTTCTCCCTTGAGCCCGCGCATCATCACCAGTTCGGCATATCGTTTGACCAGAGCCAGGCTGAAGAACAGAAAGGTAGAGAAGGCGAGGAGCCAGGAGGAGGGCCAAATATCCACGGATGCGGCTCCTCCCATGATTCGCATCGTGTAGAGACCGGCAAGAATGATCACGTCCAAAACGGCTACGCGCTTCAGGGTAAAAGAATAGCCCAGGTTTAAAAGGAAGTAGAGAAGCAGCACCGCCAGAAAGAGCGGGGGCAGAAAAAGGCACAACAGCAAGCTCAAGCCAAGCAAAACGGGAACCGAGGCCAGCCCCCAGACGAGGGAAATTTCTCCCGCCGCGAACGGGCGCTCCCGCTTTCGGGGGTGCTGGCGGTCGGAAGGAAGGTCCGCCAGGTCGTTGATGAGATAAACGCTGGAGGCGCAGAGTCCGAAAGCGAGGAAGGCCAGGGAAGCCTTGCCGAACGAAGGAAAATCGTCAAACCGGTGGGCCATCAAAATGGGGACGAAAACCAGAAGATTTTTCAGCCAGTGCTGCGGGCGCAGCGCCCGCAGGTAGGGAATCAGCCATCCCTCTCCGTTGCCGAATACCCGTTCAACCTCCGCCACCCGGGCAGCCCTGCGGGATAGATCCGCCGAGGAACTGACGACGATGGCTCTGCGGGCCGAGCACCAGACTTGAAGGTCCCTCCAGTTGTTTCCCGCGTAATCAAAGCCTCTTTCACCGAAAACTCCCACCAGGCGTTCCCGCTTCTGGTGCGGGGACAGGTTCGAATTCCCGTTGCTGGCCAAAACCGTTTGAAACAGCCGGAGGTGATCGGCGACCTGCCGGGCGATTCGCTCATCGCTGCCGGTTGCCAAAACCAGCGGGCGCCCCCGGTTCTGTTCGAGCTTCCAGATACCCGATGAGCTTGCGATGATAGGGCAAACTGGTGACGTCCAGGGTTACCCGTCGATTTATTTCCCTTTTCAGATAGGCCTTTCCCTTGAGCAGCCAGAAGGGAAGAAGAACGACATAGAATGGGTTTTGCTTTACGAGGGCAAAGAGCGACTCCACCAGCAGGTCGGTTTTGACCAGGGTACCGTCCAGGTCCACGACCAGCGGAAGGGAATCTGCCGGTAATTTTTGTTTTTCCGGGGAAAGACCTTGGTCCATGTTTAACAACGCCCCCCACCCTGACCCTCCCGCTCGAGGGGGGAGGGCGGGGAGGGGGTGAAATCGTCCTTTCTTCTGGCATCTTAACTCGTTCCGCGAAATTTACTTCGTTCGCTTCAGGATATTCGGCGAAAAATCTTCCCCATCGGGTGTTGGCTTCCACTTCCCGCATGATTCGTTTTCCCACCCACGGCCACCAGATCCAATCGTGGTACACGTAGGAACCGAGGACAAAAAGATAGACCAGGGGCGTGTGGAAGAAGAACTTCTGAAAGCGCTTAAGCGGTCCGTACCACATGAGATCCCCGACGCGGCTGGCGAAATTATCCCCGACGGAAAAATGAAAATTGATGCTCGATAGGTCCTCTCCCAGGACCTCGATCTCTTCAACCCTTCCCACCCCCAGCCCATCCTCATGAGCAAGCCTGATGTAGTCGATCTTGAGGGGATCAAAGCCCATGATCCTGGCTGCGACCGCATCTATGGCTACGGAATCAGAACCCGCCAGGATCAGCCCTTTCTCCACCGGGATCATGGTGCGGGGCCCCGGGCCGTTTCCGCAGAGGGTCGCGTCCATGACGGTGAAGATCCCCGGATGGATTTCCTTCTGTATCGCGAGCAGGTCCACCAGGGTCTCATGGATGTAGGAGTGAGTGTAATGGCGACGGGTGGCAAGGAGCCCGCCGAAGGCATTCTTCATGGACCCGGTAATCGTGGTGTAGATGTGGCATTTTGCCGTGGGCAGATGGACGATGTTCTTCCCGTGGAAGAAATCCGGTATCCTTATCCCCCGGGGGAAGATGCGGTCCAGCACCCTCATTTTCGCTTTCGGGCGGAAGACTTCCCAGGCCATGTCCTCAGCAAGAAAATTATACTTTTCAGGAATTCCGTATCGCCGGTAGACCGGCTCCAGCTTATTTAACCTGCCGCCTTTGAAGGGATCGGTAACGACAGTGTTGTTGTGCACTGCCACTAGCCGGGGGAATCCGGCGCCCTGCAGCCCCCGAATGGCGCCTTCCAGTTGCCAGGGAGTGGTGTTAGCGGATAAAAAAGGGAAATGCCAGGAAATATTGTCCTTCAAAATCGTCGGCGCTTCGGGCGAAAGCGCCGTCCTTGACCCCGGCCATCTGCATCAGCCTGGGGATGTCTTCAAGCACCGTTTCAGGGGTCGTTTTTAGAACGGCAACGACGGGTTTTTTCAATTCGGTTCCTCCATTCGCCCATATTATAGCAGGTCCTTAGGAACCTATTCATGATCTTCTCTTGCCTGCAAAAGACCCGAAGAGACGAAAAGCCCAGTACCTTGAAAAAGAAATTGTGCGCAAATGGCAACGAATTTCAGAAATCCCCCCTCGCCCCCCTTTGACAAAGGGGGGGATGGGGGGGATTTCTGGGAAATGTAATCCACACGGTAATATCTTTTTGGTTTTGGCTGCGCTGGGCTGGGGCACGGTGCTCGCGCTCGGCGCCTCTGCCTCCGCACCTAAGACAACACGGCACCCCCGCATCTGATAGTCGGCTCTCCCTTCGATTGAGGCGGCGGGGAATTTGTGATTTAATGATGATAGGGCTGGATACGCGAAATCCAGCCTTGAGGGGAGGGTTGAATATGAAGCTCAAATCGATAAATCCATATACGGCCGAGGTGGTGGAGGAGTTCGAGGCGATGAGCCTTGAGGAAAGCGCGCGGGAAATCTCGATCTCCCGCCGTGCGTTCGGCTCCTGGAAAAAAACCCCGGTGAAGGAAAGGGGAGGATACCTCCGGGCGATCTCGGAACGGCTTCGGCGGGAGCAGCAGGCTCTAGCCCGAACCATCACGCGGGAGATGGGAAAGCCCATGGCCCAATCACTCGCGGAAATTGAGAAATGCGCGTGGCTTTGCGAGTATTTCGCGGAGCATGGGGAGCCGTTCCTGCGGAATGAGGTGGTGGAGACCGATGCGCTGAGGAGCTACGTCGCTTTCGATCCGCTGGGGGTTATCCTGGGGATCATGCCCTGGAACTTTCCGTTCTGGCAGGTCTTCCGTTTCGCCGTCCCGGCCCTCATGGGCGGCAACGTCTGTGTCCTCAAGCATGCCTCGAACGTCCCCTCGACGGCGCTGGCCATCGAGAGGCTCTTCACGGATTCCGGGTTCCCCGATCACGTCTTCAAGACCTTGCTCATCGACTCCGCCGCGGCCATGCAGCTTGTGGAGCGGGAACGGGTGGACGGGGTGTCGCTCACCGGGAGCGTCGAGGCGGGAGCCCAGATCGCCTCGCTTGCCGGCGGCCGGATCGTAAAATTCGTGCTGGAACTCGGCGGGAGCGATCCTTTCATCGTGCTGGAGGATGCGGATATGGCAAAGTCGGCCCGCATGGCCCTGCAGGCCCGGATGATCAACTCCGGCCAGAGCTGCATCGCCGCCAAGCGCTTCATCGTCATGGAACCCGTGGCCCGGAGCTTTGTGGAAGCCGTTGAAAGGGAACTCCAAGCCGTGAAGCTCGGCGACCCCATGGACCCGGGAACCACGATCGGCCCCCTGGCGAAACGGGACCTGGTGGCCGGGGTTTCCGCCCAGCTGGAAGATGCCAGGGAAAAAGGGGCCCGCATATTCGACGGCCCCCCGCCGCCGGAAGGAAAAGGTTTTTTCTTCCGCCCGGCCATGGTCACCGAGGTGACCCCGGATATGCGCGTCGCAAGGGAAGAGGTCTTCGGCCCCGTCCTGGCCGTATTCCCCGCGAAATCGGAGGAGCACGCCCTGGAGATGGCGAACAGCTCCTCTTTCGGCCTGGGCGCCTCCATCTGGACCCGCGACCTGGAGAGGGCGGAAAGACTTGCGAGAGAGCTGGAGGCCGGCTTTGTGGCTATCAACGACACGGTGAAATCCGACCCCAGGCTCCCCTTCGGCGGGATTAAGAAGTCCGGGATCGGGCGGGAACTGTCTCATTATGGGTTGAAAGAGTTCATGAACCTGAAGACGATCGTAGTCAAGGGGATGTAAGAGATGAGAGCCTCTGAGCTGTTCGTTCGGCAACTTCAGGAAGAAGGGGTGACGCACGTCTTCGGGCTCCCGGGGGAGGAGAATCTTCATCTCCTGGAAGAGTTGCGGAGAGCCAACCTCCAGGTGATCGTTACCCGGCACGAACAGGCCGCCGCTTTCATGGCCGCGACCTACGGACGGCTGACCGGGAGGGCGGGGGTGTGTTTCTCCACCCTGGGCCCGGGAGCCACCAACCTGGTCACCGGCGTCGCCCACGCCCAGCTCATCGGCGCCCCCATGGTCTCCATTTCGGCCCAGAAGCCAAGCAGGCAGAACTGGCAGGCCAAGTTCCAGCTGGTCAACGTCGTCGAGCTCATGAGGCCCATCACCAAGAAGGCGGTCTCCATCCTGGACGCGAACACGATCCCGACCGTTCTTCGCGACGCTTTCAAAACGGCCGAGGCCGAGCGTCCGGGGGTTGTTCACATCGAACTGCCCGAAGACGTCGCCGCGGAGGAGACCACCGCCGTCATCCAAAAGAGGGGTGAGGTAAGGAGGCCGTCTCCCGACCCGATGGCGGTCGAAAGCGCTGTCGAGCTGATCGAGCGCGCCCGCAATCCGCTCCTGTTCGTCTCCTCCGGCGCCAATCGAAAGCGGATCACCCAGGACCTGCTCGAATTCGTGAACCGCACGGGGCTGTACGTGATTCACACTCAGATGGGGAAGGGCGTGATCAGCGACGATTGCCCGTTCAGCCTCTTTGCCACGGGCATTCACAAGCACGATTACGTAAATTGCGGGATGGACAAGGCAGACCTCATCATCACCGTCGGCTACAACATCGTGGAGTACCCTCCTTTCGTTTGGAACCGGAACCTGGACAAGACCATTTTGAACATCGATTTTGTGGAATCCGAGGTCGACCCCTATTTCAATCCCGCGGTGGAGGTCGTCGGCGACATCGCCAAATCGCTCCGGCAAATCGGGGAAAAGATAAGGAAAAAAAGGACTTTTCCCGCGTTCGCCAAGCTTCGAGCGCTCATCGGGCAGAAGATCGACGAGAAGGTGGAATCCAGGTACCCTCTCCTCCCCCAGGAGATCGTAAGGAGCGTGAGGGAGGTTCTATCGGCGGAGGACATCATCACGCTCGATAACGGGATCTACAAGCTCTGGTTCTCGCGGCTCTATCGGACTTTTCAGCCCAACACCTTTCTCCTGGACAACGCGTTGGCCACCATGGGAGCAGGGCTTCCTTCCGGGATCGTGGCCAAAATGCTCTGTCCCGAGCGGAAGGTCCTCGCCGTCTGCGGCGACGGGGGGTTCATGATGAACTCCCAGGAACTGGAGACCGCCCTGCGCTGCCGGGTGCCGATCGTCATCCTGCTGTTGAACGACAACGCTTACGGATTTGTGAAATGGAAGCAGAGGAATTTCGAGTACGAGAACTTCGGGATGGACCTGTCCAACCCGGATTTCGTGAAATACGCCGAGAGCTTCGGGGCCCGGGGGATGAAGGTGGAGCCGGGAGAGAGCCTGACCCGGGTACTCGACCAGGCCTTCTCCATGAACGAGGCCGTCCTTGTAGAATGCCCCATCGATTACTCGGTGAACTACGAAGTCTTTTCCGTCGAGCTCGAGCACCTCGTCTGTTCCGATTAGAGCGTCCGCCACAGCGCCGCCCCGTCGTCAAGGAAGCGGAACGGGCGCTTCTCGCCAGTAAATGCCCCCCGGATGATCAAATATTAACCTAAACGATGCAAAAATTCCCCCCTTTGGAAAAGGGGGGAAAGGGGGGATTTTCTTGGAAAGCCCGGGTCAGAAATCCCCCCCGCCCCCCTTTAATAAAGGGGGGCCAAAAGTCACCAGCGGTGAATTCCTGCAACAATGTCTGGAACGCTTTTTCACCCAATGAAACCGGGGCTGTGGAAGCATTTGTAGGGAATATTTTTGCACTTGTTGAGTTAACATCAGACATCAGACCCGGACGGCGGACCGAGCTGAGAAGGCGCAAGCCGAAGTCTTTAAGTCGTTTAAGTCTATAGCAGTTTGCGGAAAAACCCAATTCAGGAGGTCATTGCGAGGACCCCGCACTTGATGCGGGGGACGCGGCAATCTGATTTTCTTTGATTTTATTATGAATCGGATTGCTTCGCTCCGCTCGCAATGACACTTAAATGAGTTTTTCAGCAAACTGATAGTCTGAAGTCTGGAGTCTGGATGTGTTGACACCCCCTCTGCGAATCTGGTAATTTGAAGCCCGGACAAAAGAACCCTTCGACTACGAAAGGGGCATCTATGAAAGCGGCGATATTCCACGGCATACGCGACCTCCGGGTGGAAGAGGTGGAGGAACCCAAACCCCGGCCGTCGGAAGTAAAAGTCCGGGTGAAATACTGCGGAATTTGCGGGTCGGACCTCCACGAGTATGTGCACGGTCTTTTTCCCCAGAGCCCCTTTGGACACGAGGCCTGCGGGGAGATCGTGGAAGTCGGACGGGCCATCCGGGGATTCCAGGCGGGGGAGCGAGTGATCGCCGTACAGAAAGGCGCTTTTGCCGAATACGTCCTGTGCCCGCCCGAGCGGGTGATGAGGATTCCTCAGAAGATGAGCTGGAAGCAGGCGGCCGTGGTCGAGCCTTTAGCCGGGGCGGCCTACGCCCTGGAAAGGGGCGGCGTCCACCCGGGGGAGTCGGTCCTCATCGCGGGCGGCGGACCGGTCGGCCTCATGGTCCTGCTCGGGCTGAAGGCGCTCGGAGCGGGAAACGTTTATGTCACGGAAATCTCCGAAGTGAGGAGGAAAAAAGCCGAGGAGCTGGGGGCCGCCGCGGTCTGTAATCCCCTGGAAACCAAAGTCTCCTCCTGGATCAAGGAAGTCACCTCCGGACGCGGAGTGGACGTGGCCGTGGAGTCCGTCGGGGTCGAAGCCTCCCTGAAGGATTGCCTCGCCTCGGTCCGCTACAAGGGGAGAGTCATCGTGCAGGGGATCTTCACCGAACGGGTACCGGTGCACATGCTCGGTTTCGTCACCCGGGAGACGACGATGATCGGCACGAACTCCATAAATCCGACCCTCGCCATGGAATGGATCGAGTCGAAGGGGATCCGGCCGGAGTCCATCGTGACCAAGATTATTCCCCTGAAGGAGATTTCCGCGGAAGGTTTTGAGGTCCTCATACAACCGGTGAAAGACGAGATCAAGATCCTGGTCGAGCCGTAGGCGTTTACGGGCGGTCCGCCCACGCCAGGCCTGAAAATCAGGCGGCAGCAGTCGTAGCTTTGATCGCTTCCTCGCGGATAAGGGTGAGCGCCTGCTGTTTCAGGTCCAGGAAGGCTTGAGTCGATTTCACTTCATAGCTCCGCGGCCGGGCCAGAGGAATGTCGATTTCGGCCTTGATCTTCCCCGGCCGGGCGGTCATGACGAATACCCGGTCGGAAAGGAAGATGGCTTCCTCCACGTCATGAGTTACGAATAAGATGGTTTTGTGCAGATCTTCCCAAACCTGGGTCAGGAGTTCCTGCATGAGAGCACGCGTCTGGGCGTCAAGCGCCCCGAACGGCTCATCCAGCAGGAGGATCGCCGGGTTGTTCGCCAGCGCCCTGGCGATGGCCACCCGCTGTTTCATCCCCCCGGAGAGGGCTTTCGGGTAGGCCTGCTCGAAACCTCTGAGGCCGACCTTCTCCACGAATTCCCGGGAGATCTGTTCCTGTTTTTCTTTCCCCACCCCCTCCAGTTCCAGCCCGAACTGAATGTTCTCCTTTACCGTAAGCCAGGGAAAGAGGGTGTAACTCTGAAAGACCATGCCCCGGTCCCGGCCCGGCTCGGTGATTGCCTGGCCGTCCATGCGGACGACTCCGGAAGACGGCCGGGTCAAGCCCGCCACGATCCGGAGGAGGGTCGATTTCCCGCATCCCGAAGGGCCGAGGATGGTGGCAAACTCCTGATTTCGGATTTTAAGGTCCACACGTTCGATCGCCAGCACTTCTCTCTCGCCCGCCGGGTAAAGCTTGGTGACGTCGTGAACATGAAGTTTGATCTCTTCTTTTTTTATTGTTGCGAGCACGGTTCAGTCCACCCAGGGGAAGAGGCGCTGGTACAGCCATTTGAAAAAATAGTCCGTGATCAGGCCCAGCATTCCGATGGTCAGAATCCCGAAGATGATGTTGGAAGTTCGGAGCATTCGCTGGGAGCTGATGATCATGTAGCCGATCCCCGAGGCCGAGGCGACCAGTTCGGCCACGATGATGTAAGTCCAGGCCCATCCCACGATAATCCGGAGGGTTTCCACGATCCCGGGCAGGCTCGCCGGAAGCAGGACCTTTCGGATCACCTGAAAACGCCCGGCCCCCAGGGTATAGGCTGTTTCCAGGAGATCCTTATGAACGTTCTTGGCGACCACGGCCACCATGAGGACAAGCTGGAAAAAGCTGCCCACAAAAATTATGGCGATTTTTTCCACATCCCCGATGCCCAGCCAGAGGATGAAGAGAGGAATAAACGCGGAAGCCGGCATGTACCGGATGAACCCCACCACGGGCTCGGTGAAAGCCTCCGCGACCTTGAAGGTCCCCATCAGCAGCCCCAGGGGGACGCCCAGGATGGCCGCGATCAGGAACCCGGCCATCACCCGGTAAACGCTGCTCACGATATCGGCGGTGAAGCCCAATTCGGAGAAGAGATCCACCCCTGCTTCAAAAACCCTTCCGGGAGAGGGGAGAAACAGGGGATCGATGATCCCCCCGTAGGTAAGAATGGCCCAGACGGCCAGAAAAAAACCAAAGCTGCCGAAGGTCAGAGCCAGGTACAGACTTCCGGGAACGGGCTCCCGCGGGATAAAAAGGCCGCGGGAGCTCCGGGGAGTTTTGTCGGATCGCCGTTCTTTTTTGCTGGCCATCACCGATTGAAAAACGTGGGGGAAGGGGTCGGCCCGCCCTCACAAGGAATCACAGGAACGAGCCGTCGATGAGGTCGGCTGCCTTCGGTTTCTTTTTTATGAGCTTCAGGTCAAACCAGAGATCGGCTGCCCGCTGGGTCACTTTGTACAGGAGGCCCGGGTTCTTGGCCGTCCCGAAGTAATCCTTATTTTCTTTCTCCCCGTAGAAGCGGACCCCCGTCTTCTCTTTGGTGAACTCCTCGGGCTTTTGCCCGGTGAATTTGGCCATGATCGCGTCCGCCTCCTGGGGGCTGTCCGCAGCGAACTTCACGGCTTCGTTCCAGGCGGAGACAATCTTCTTCACATCCGCTCCCCGTTTCTTCAGGAAATCGGGCTTGAAAGCCAGGGAGTCCACGATGATCCCGGGAGTCTTATCGCTGGCCAGGAGGACGTGCCCGAAGGGGGTCTCCTTGGCCTTGGAGAGCCACGGCTCCCACGTCACGGCGGCGTCCACCTTCCCGGCCACGAAAGCGGCGCCCGCGTCGCCCGCTTTCATATCGACGGCTTTGAGGTCGCCAAGCTTCATTCCGTCCTGGGCCAGGACGTAATTGAGCCAGAAGTAGCTGGCGCCCGCCCCGAGCTGGGCGGCTACGGTCTTTCCCTTGAGGTCTTTGACGGTCTTGATCTCTTTCTTAGAGACGATTCCGTCCCCGCCGTGGGAATCATCCAGGGCCAAAACCTGTTTCAGAAGGATCGGATTTTCCGCGGCCGCGGTCATAACGTGGGTATCCACCGTCGTGGCAAAACCCTGGATTTTATCGGCCGCGAAAGCCACCCTCCGGTCGGCAGGGCTTTCGATGACCACGATTTCCACCTCCAGACCGCGCTTCTGGAAGAAGCCTTTCTCTTTGGCCAGGTACAGCGGGGCGTACCCTAGCCAGGTGGACATTCCCAGTTTGATCGGCTCGGCCCCGTAAGATGAACCGGCAACCAGGAACATGATGCTAAGGATCCCAACCATCCAGCTCTTCTTCATCCTTTCTCTCCTTTCTCGAATTTCGGTGGCAAAATCGTGCTGAATTTTTTCACAAATGGGTAGGAAAATCAATAAATTTGTCCATGTGTTCGCTGATCGACAAAGCGTTTTTCAACCGGGTCGGTTCTCCTGGCTTCATAGGGGACCTTTTCCCTTGGGGAACGCAGACCCCTTTAAACAAGACCCCTTTAAACAATTGACAAAACCGCTTTAATGAGATATGAAATTGCATTTGCCAGGGATCTTCTCCGGGAGGTTCGGGAAAGGAGATTTCTGGAATCACCCTGGAAATTCACAGCGACATGGGGAGGAAAAAGCATGAAATCGGAGCGAACCAAAGGTTTTAGATGGGTCCTGCTGCTCGCGACCCTTGCTTTCCTGGCCGCCTTCTGGGCGGGCCCGTCCGGAGCGAAAACGCCGGAGAATGAACTGGTCATCGGGTCCCCCAGCGCCATTGAAACGATGGACCCGGCCCAGCATATGTCCGCCGGCTCGTTTAAAGGCGAGAATTTCGTATTCAACAACATCGTCGCCTATTCGCGGGAATCCGCCAAGGTCGTCCCCGAGCTCGCCGAGTCGTGGACTACCTCCCCCGACGGAAAAGTGATCACCTTCAAGCTGAGGAAAGGCGTGAAATTCCACGACGGCACACCCTTCAACGCCGCTGCCGTGAAATTCAACTGGGACCGTATGCTGAAAGCCAACATGTCCCCGGCCGGCAAATACAAGACCTACGCGGATGAAAACAGCGTGGAGGTGGTGGACGAATACACGGTCCGCTTCAAGCAAACCAACCCCACCCCCGCCGTCATGGATTATTTCGCCGGCGGGGCCAAGTTTTATTTCAACAGCCCCACTTACGTGAAGGCTCATGCCACCTCCGAAGATCCCCTGGCCCTGAAATGGATGGCCACTCACGCCTGCGGCACCGGGCCCTTTGAGCTCGCGGAATGGGAGCCCGATTCCAAGTACGTGTTCAAAAAATTCTCCGGCTACTGGGGGGGCACTCCCGACGTGAAGCCGGCCCCCAAGGTGGAGAAGATCACCTATAAGATCGTGAAGGACGCTTCCGCCACCCGGATGATGCTGGAGAAAGAGGACCTCGACATCGCCGAAAAGCTTCCCGCGGACGCGATCGATCAGCTCCAGAAAACCCCGGGGGTGAAGATCAAGCTGGCCGATATCTGGAAGATCGTCTTCACGATCATGAACTGCCAGAAGCCGCCTTTCGACAACGTGAAGGTCCGCCAGGCAATTTCCTATGCGATTAATTACGACGAGCTCATCAAGACCGTGGAAAAAGGGCGGGCCAAAAGGCTGGCGGGCACCAACATGGAAGGGTTCCCGGGCTACGACCCCAACCTGTTCAAGTACAATCTGGATCTTGAAAAAGCCAAACAGCTGATGAAGGAAGCCGGGCACCCGAACGGGTTCAAAGCCACTTTGCTGTACTCCGCGGACCGGTACGCGGGTTTCGAGCTCATGAGCGTCATGATGCAATCCTACCTGAAGAAGATCGGCATCGACCTCAGCCTGCAGAAGATGGCCTGGCCGACCCAGGTGGAAACCATGAAGAAGGGCGCTTTCGACATGGCCCTTCAGACCTGGACCGCCAATTACCCCGACCCGGTGGAGCAGACCTTCTTCTTTTTCCATCCCGAGACCTTCAGCCTGCGCTGGAACTGGTCCTACTGGAAGAATGACCGGGCGACGGCGCTCATCGACGAGCTGATGAAGGAATTCGACAACTCCAAGAGAAATGCCTTGATGAAGGAGATCCAGAAGCTTGGAGTGGACAACGCGGTTTATGCCTATTTCTACCAGGTCCCCCATGCCATCGCCATGCGGGACACGATCAATCCCGCCGACGTCTGGTTCCACCCCGGGATTGACTGGGTCCCGTCGCCGGTAGTCAAGAAGAAGTAGGAACATTTAACCGCAGAGGACGCAGAGGGACGCTGAGAACAGATTGAATCAAAATGCCAGATTATTGGGCCGCTCTTTGATTCATTCCCTCTGCGAACTCTGCGTCCTCTGCGGTGAATCCCGCCGTGCCTGCCTTTCTACTGAAAAGACTCATCCTCCTCATCCCCAGCCTGATCGGGGTCACCCTGATGGTTTTCGTGCTTTCTCACGTCATTCCGGCGGACCCGGTCGCGATTGCTCTCGGGCCGGAAGCCACCGCTGACCAGATCCAATCGCTGAGGGAAGCCTGGGGCCTGAACAAACCCCTTTACGTCCAGTATGGAATTTTTCTCAAGAATCTGGTCCGGGGCGATCTCGGATTTTCCCTGGTCAGCCGGCGGGCGGTGACCGAGGAGCTTCGCTATTACTTTCCCGCGACTTTTGAGCTCACGACTGCCAGCATGATTCTCTCAATCGTGCTGGGCGTGGCGATCGGAATCATCTCCGCCGTTCACCGGAACCGCTTATTCGACCACCTGACCCGGACCTATTGTCTGTTCGGCATCTCCATGCCGATCTTCTGGCTGGGGCTTCTTCTCCTGCTTTTATTTTACGTGAAACTGGGGTGGCTACCGGGGGGAGGCCGGATCGCAGACGGCATCGAGGTCCGGCAGGTAACCGGCCTGCTGACTCTTGATTGTCTCCTCACCGGAAACTGGAGAGGCCTGGGTTCTTCTTTGCTCCACCTGGTATTGCCCGCCTTCTGCCTGTCGAGTTCCTTCCTGGCGACGATCTCCCGGATCGCCCGTTCCTCGGTCCTGCAGGTCATCCGGGAAGATTACGTCCGCACGGCTAGGGCCAAAGGACTCCCGGAGTTCAAAGTGCTTTCCAAACACGTCCTGCGCAACTCGCTCCTCCCGGTCGTCACGATTTCGGGGATTCTTTACGGTCAGCTCCTGGGCGGTGCCGTGTTGACCGAGACCATCTTCTCGTGGCCGGGGATGGGCCGGTACGTCGTCCGATCGATTTTGCACCTGGACTTTCAACCGATTCTCGGTTTTACCGTTCTTTGCGCGCTGCTGTATGCCCTGGCGAATCTGGTCGTGGACCTGCTCTATTCGGTGATCAACCCGCAGATTCGGCTGGAGTAGGAAATGAGTTTGCAGGTGTCTACCGCCATGAAGAGAATGCGAAAATCTGTCAGGAAGCCTCAGAAATCCCCTTAATCCCCCTTTTTCAAAGGGGGAAGAGATATCTCCTCCCTTTGGAAAAGGGAGGTCGGGAGGGATTTCTGGAAACACCTTTCAAATGGGTAAAATGATACCGAAGTTGAAGACCATGCGAGCCCTGCGACATTTCGGCTACAATCCTTTATCCCTCCTCGGCCTGATCCTCATCGGGGGTCTTCTCTTTACCGGTATCTTCGCTCCCATCCTTGCTCCCTATGACCCAGTGGAGATCTCTCCCGACCGCCGCTTAACCCCCCCCGGAAGCTCATACGCGTTAGGTACCGATGAGGTGGGGCGGGACATCCTGAGCAGGGTGATTTGGGGGGCGCGCATCTCCCTCCAGATCGGGCTTTCCATCGTGTTTCTCGCCGCGGTGATCGGGCTCGTGGTGGGACTCATCAGCGGGTATTTCGGGGGAATTCTGGACCAGGTTCTCATGCGGTTCACGGATATTTTCATGTCCTTTCCGACCTTGATCCTGGCCATTGCCATGACCGCCGCCCTGGGACCCAGCTTATTCAATGCCGTGCTGGCCATGATTCTCGTCTGGTGGCCCATCTACGCCCGCCTGGTCCGGGGCGAGGTCCTGGTCGTCAAGGAAAAGGAGTACATACGGGCGATCAAGGCCCTGGGCGCCCACCCCTTGAAGATCCTCTTCCTTCACGTGCTGCCGAACTCCATTGACGTCATCATCGTCCGGGCATCCATCGACTTCGGGAACGCGGTCATGTTCTGCGCCGCCTTGAGCTTCATCGGCCTGGGCGCCCAGCCTCCCCAGCCCGAATGGGGGGCGATGGTCACGACGGGACGGGATTACCTCCGGGACGCCTGGTGGCTGGTGACCTTCCCGGGCCTGGCGATCTTTCTGACGGTGATGGGCTTCAACCTGTTCGGCGACAGCCTCCGGGATTTCTTCGATCCGAGGTTGCGGGGAGAAAGTTAATTGACATAGAAATTCCAGAGTCCCAGAGCGCCAGAATCACAAAGCAAATCCAAATTCTAAGACGCCCAACGCACGGCGAAACGGAGCAAAGTATTACGCCATTGCAGATTGGTCATCTGGTATTTTTGGAATCTGGAAGTTGATTCTGGAATTCTTGGCTTGGAATTGAGGAGGATTCATGAAAATTACGGATATCAAAACCTACTACATCGAAATCCCTTTTCCCCGGGAGCTGCGCTCCACCTGGGGTCATGGGCGGGCCGAGAAGGTTCACGGGCAGACGCTCGTGGAAGTGCAAACCGACGAAGGGATCTCGGGCTATGGGGCCGCAGAGGCCATGTGGGGCTGGGGCGCTGTGCACAGGGCCGTCATTGAAAGCATGCTCAAGCCCCGTCTCCTGGGCAAAGACCCTTTCGCGACGGAACAGCACATCATGGATATCCGGGACGTTCCCGGTCGTGCCTGGATGGTCGAGAACGCCCTCTGGGACATTATCGGAAAAGTCGCCGGGATGCCTGTTTACAAGATGTGGGGAGCTTTTCAAAACAGGGTTCAGGCTTATGCGGCGTGGGGGGAGCTGCGGTCGCCGGAAGAGGCCGCAGAACATGCGCTGCACCTGGTCGAAAAAGGCTTTAAAGGGATGAAAATACGCCTGCACCATCCCAAGATGTCCGACGACCTCGCTTTGGTGGAAGCGGTGCGCAAGGCCGTTGGAGACAAGCTTGCCCTCATGGTAGACGCCAACCAGGCGACCGCCCCGTACCGGACCGGCGCCCTGAAGACCACGGCCCTTTGGGGCTACGAGCGGGCGCTGAAGATGGCCCGGGCTCTCGAGGATCTGGATGTTTATTGGCTTGAGGAGCCGCTGCCGCTCCACGATTACCGGAACCTGTCCCGCCTGGCGGCGGCGGCGGAGGTCCTGATCGCCGGGGGGGAGATCAACCGGGAGATCTTCGAGTTCAAGCTCTTCCTGGACCAGGAGTGCTACGACATCCTTCAGCCGAACTGCACGATGGCCGAAGGGATGTTCCAGGTCCGAAAGATCGCCGCCATGGCGGAAGTCAACCACAAGCTGTGCGTTCCCCACGCCTGGGTCCAGGGCCCGGGTTTCTACGCCAACCTGCACGTGGCGGGAGCGGTCCGGAACTGCCCCTGGATCGAGTTTGCCTACGACCCGCCGGTCCTGACGCCGGAGAACTTCCATTCCATTATTACCGAGCCGCCCAGGATCGACGCCGAAGGGTATGTGCCCCTCCCGGAAAAGCCGGGACTTGGGGTTGAGATTAATTGGGAAGTGGTAAAGCGGTTCCAAAAAGAATGAACCACAGAGGACACAGAGGAGCACAGATAGCATTACAGGGAATCCCTTAAAGTCCTTTAACTGTAGGGGCAATCACGCCAAGGCGTGATGGTTGCCCATCTTGCGGGCGGCCACATAGGGCCCCGCCCCTACAGTTATTAACCCGGAAATTCCTGTATCATGGACGACGAGCCCCGAGGATCGTAGGGGAGGGTACCCCCCCTGCAAAGATTTTGCGATAGATCAAGCTTATGATTATAAGTTAAAGTTTTAGTAGGGGTGTTTGCGCAGACAACGGGGGGTGGGTTATGACAAATGTTCTCAAAATCGTGTGCCCGAACTGCGGCGCCTCCAACCGGTTAGAAAGCTCGAGGTTGAAGGACCAACCGAAATGCGGAAAATGCAGGCAGAAACTCTTCACCTCTTCTCCCGTCCAGCTCGGTCCCGACAATTTTGATAAAGTAATCAGTCTGAATGAAACCCCCGTCGTGGTGGAATTCTGGGCTCCCTGGTGCGGATATTGCCGAGCCATGGCCCCCATTTTCCAGCAGGCGGCGGCGCAACTGGAACCCCGTTTCCGCCTCGCCCAGGTAAACACCCAGGCTGAGCCGACGATCTCCGGCCGGTTCGGCGTTCAGGGCGTCCCCACCTTCGTCATTTTCAAAAACGGGATAGAAGTCGACCGCAGGTCAGGGTCCATGGATTTGGGAACGCTGGTCGGCTGGATCCGCTATCACGGCTAATTGTTTCCGAAGGAGAAGTTTTTTAGGAAGCAGGGGGTTCTAGGTAAGTTAGTTTTCCTGGATCAATCCTGTGACAAAGGTTTAATCCAATGCGGAAAGATTGTTTCCAAAATTGACAGGTTAGACTAAGTTATTTATACTCAACAGACCAAGCTCATAGGCGAGGAAATAAGGAGGAAATGGAAATGTTGAAAACGAAACTCACCTCAATGCTGGGGATAAAACACCCCATCATTCAGGCCGGCATGGGCCCGTTCAGCAACAATAATCTCTGCGTGGCGGCGAGCAACGCCGGGGTGCTCGGGTTGCTTTCGACCAGCGGGCTTTTCAGCAAAACCGAGCAGCCCTGGATCTACAACGCATTTGTGGAGAGCGGGGAGGCAAATCCCGACGACGACATGGCCGGGGTTCTGACGTCGGTGCTGAAGCGCACCTACCGCCTGACCAAGGACAAAGGCGGCATATTCGGCATTAACGTCATGGTTTCCGCCGAATTGGTTGATCTGTCGGCCATCATCATCGATACGGCCATCAAAGTCGTAAAAGAAAATCCGGCAATGAAAGACCACTTCAAGGTAATTTTTACATCCGCCGGCGATCCCGTCCCCTGGCGGGACAAGATCAAGAATGCCGGATTTACATGGCTCCATGTCGTACCTTCGGTAAAAGGCGCTTTGAGGTGCAAAAAGGCGGGCGTGGACTGCATTGTCGCCTCCGGGCACGAAGGCGGCTTTCATACCTCCTGGGAACCGATTCACTCCATGACTCTGTTGCCTGCGGTTGTCGACGCCCTGGCGGGCTCGAACATCCCCGTGGTGGGTGCCGGCGGGTTCTGCGACGGCAAGACCCTTGCCGCGGCCCTCATCATGGGGGCGGCCGGCGCGCAGATGGGGACGAGATTCTTGGCGACCCAGGAAAGCGACTTTCACCCCTTGTGGAAAGAGCAGGTCGTAAAAACCCAGGACCGGGGGACCCTGGTGGCCCGCGGGATGGTGGGGCCGGCCAGATGGCTGAAGACCCCGTCAAGCCTGGAGCATCAGAAAAATACTCTTCTGAAGTCCCCGTCGATTTATCTGGATACCCCCGATGAGTACAGCACCCCAGGTACGCAGGAATTGATTGCTTATGAGAGGCAGGGCATCAAAGCGGTGTGTAGCGGTGATCGGGAAAAAGCCCTCATGGCAGGCGGGGAATGCTCCCAGAGGGTGGACGACCTGCCAAAGGTCCAGGAGTTGGTTGACAGGATTACAAAGCAAGCAGTCGATATTTTAAGGACCGCTCCCAGGTATGTGACTGATTAGCAGAGGGGGGGCAGGCGCAGACCGTCAAGGCTAACCGCGACCTGCCCCCTGACCAAGAGGCGTGAGGCGCAAGCCGATATGTTTCGATCTCGCGCTCTCGCGACTTGTGCTCTCCGGACCTTTCAGCCGGGTCCCGTCTCCTCCGGTCCTTGTTCCAGATCCTCCTCCTCTTCGAATACATCTTCATACCCTTGGACACATTTTTCTTGATCTTTCCCCTTTAACGGCCAACAAAAATTCTTAATCGGATTATTGTTTCCCGTTTTTTTTTGGTTAATTTCGTTCACTTTCATTTTGGCCTCCTTTCTTCGTCCTCACTGGAAAAGTAATTATTCCGAAGGCCAAACTCAAGAATTCTGCTGGATTACCAGAAAATCTATTTTATTTCTCGAATTACAGGATTATGGCGAGGTCATGGAACTAACCAATTTGTAATGCGGCGAATTTCAGTGAGGAGACTGCAATTAATCCCCTGTAACGCGGCCCTGCTGCCTCCAACATTTCAACTGATTGGCCCTTTGATTCATCCTAGACTTAACAGATGGTTGCGCTCCGGTCGTATTCTCCCGCCGGTATCGGTTATTTTCATGATCGACTCTCCCGATCCAATTTTCCAAAGGCCACAGCTGTGTTTTCCCGCATATGAGGCAACTTCCTCTAGAAGTTGTGACCATCTCGCAATCCACACAAAAATAGGCATCCTCCAATCTGATTGCTGAGCTTATGTTAGTAGTTGTCATCCTGCCTTCCTTTTTTTAGATTGATTGCGGTGAGGATTCCATCGTCATGACGTCTTGTAAAATTCAAGTATTGCTGGAATTTCTGAAAAGGGCAATTGTGAGGTCCCCTTTGTTTTCAATCAGGCGGAAAAGCTCCGCATTCAAAAACGCGGGGCAGGGGCTTTGAGGAGCTGATCCTGCTCAGGCGTGGGAGCATGAACCGCCGCTCTGGCCATCTTGATTTTCTGATGAGCTTGCACATAGAACCCGGGTTTACTCTCGATCGCTTTTTCGAAAGCATCTATGGCTTCCTGAGGTTTTCCTTTGGATAAGAAAAGGCATCCTAAATTATAGTATGCAGTTGCCTCATCCCCGCCCTTTTTGAAAGCCTCGAGGGCTTCCGGGTATCTTTCCAATTTGACCAGCCCAATGGCCATATTGTTGTAAATCTTGGGGTTGGAGGTTTTGAGGTTGACCGCCTCGGTAAAGACGGCCACGGCCTTCTCGTTTTCTCCCTTTAACAAAAGAGAAACGCCAAGATTATTGTAAAGGAATCCAAATTCGGGCTGAAGTAAGATGGCCTTTTGATAGTGGGATATGGCCTCATCATACTTTCCCTGACGGTCGTACAGAACCCCCAGATAGTTAAAAGCCTGCCAGAGAGAGGGGTTCATCTGAATGGCTTTTAGGAAATTCTTTTCAGCCTCCGGGAACTTACTTGATAGGAGGCAAACCCGGCCCAGTCCTTCATAGGCAGGAGCATATTTAGAGTCGGCATTAATAATCTCCTGAAATCCCTTCTTCGCCTCTTCCTTCAACCCCTTCTCCAGGTATAGGTGGCTCATCTTGAAGAGAACCCGTAGGTTGCCGGGGGCCAATTCCAGCGATTTATGGTACTGGACGAAGGCCAGATCCAGATTATCCCGGCTGAGATACTGATCCCCCTGCTTTTCGTACCCATCCGCATTCAACTCGGGGATTTTCTCGGAGGCTTTCTTTTCGGCGGCCATTTCCGCCTTTTGCCTCTCCATAACCCTGCGGTATTCGCTGTCCTGGATGAGGCTTTGCGTGCGGTTGGAAGAGGAAGAGGCGCACCCCAGACAACCGATGCTCCCCACAACTGCCAGGCAGACTATGATCGCTATGTGTGGCGCGGATTTCCTCATGATCTCCTTCCTCCTTTGAGACTTGAACCGGAAAGGATGTCTTTGCCGATGATGATTTTAACATTGATATTGGGACGATCGAACTTTTTCCGTTCCTCCAATTCTTGCAGCCCCGGGATTTGGTCCGCTACCCGAACTGCAACTTCTTCGTAGCCATTCTGATAATAAATCCTGGTCTGGCCGTGGTTGAAATGGTTAGCGTTGGTGATATGCCTTACGGGGATCCCTTTGTGTTCCAGTTGTCGAGAAACCTTGCGGGCCATTCCATTGACCCCATTTCCGTTGGAAACTTCGATCCACGCCTTTTTCAGCGACAGGGGAGCTGGCTTTTCTGTACCCTGAGAAACAGAAGGCGGGGGTGAAGGTTCGGCCGTCAAGTCTGGCGAAGGTATAGTTTTCAATTCTGTTGAATGCGCTCCGGAATCATCCAGTACTCGCGCCAACCGAGTCTCTTCTGCCGCGGGGAGCAGGACGGGTTCCGATTCCGAGGAAACTGGACGGAGCCCGCCTTGTTCAGGACGGTACGGTTCCATCTGTGCCTGGGCCACTGGATTATGAAGAATTGGGGAATTCTTTTGGGATTTCGATTCAGGGGCGGCTTCCTCTTTTTTCGGGTCGGAAGGTTGGAAGATCCTGGCCAGGGCATGGATGGCCTGCACAGCCATCCGGGCATGATTGAAGGATGGGTCCAGACTCAGAGCCTGGGAATAATGGAAGTGGGCAATCCGGTACAGCCCCTGGCGGCGATAAAACTGGGCGGTGTTGAAATGGGCTTTTGAGTCGTCACCGGCAAGCTTGAATTCCGCCAGGGCGCGATCCAAGTCGCCCTTTATGGCGTAGGCAAGCCCAAGATTGTTGTGAAACTTCCCTTCCCGGCCATTCAAGGCCATAGCTTTTTGGAGAACGGGAAGGGCCTCATCCGTCTTGCTTTGGAGGAGGTAGGAATATCCCAGGTTGTTCAGAACATAATCAAGGTCGGGGTTCAATCCAAGGGCCCTCCTATATGATTCAACGGCCCGGGCGTAATCTCTGAGGCGGTCATAAGAAACTCCCATGCCATTATAGGCCTGGACATTGCGGGGGTCGATGAGGACTACCTTTTGAAACTCTTCGATAGCCTTCGAATGCTCTCCCCGATCCTGGTAATAATTTCCCAGGAGATAATGAGAGTCTGGATTTCCCGGGCGGGGTCGAACCTGGGACGCGAATTGGGAAATCTCACTCTGATGGGTGCTTTTAATTTCCGGAGGGTCCGAAAAAGCCCCCCAGTTCAGAAAGTTGCCCTGAGTTGAGCAGCTGGTTAGGGAGAGTAAGGAAAAACTTCCGATCAGCCCGAGAGCAATGGCTTTTATATTTCTTTTTTTCATCAGTCAACCTCTCTTCTTTATTGTCCCCCCAAAGTGGGCAGGAGGGTTCTGAATATGCGGATGAAAGCCGGTCCCAGAATGGTTACAAAGAGAGAAGGAAAGATGAAGAAGATCAGGGGGAAGAGAAGCTTCACAGGCAGTTTGGCCGCCACTTCCTCTGCCCTCTGGAACCTCTTCACCCTCATGGCATCCGAGTGAACTCGCAGCGCCTGGGAGATACTAGTCCCGAACCTTTCCGTCTGAATCAACAGGGAGGCCAGGTTGTTCACATCTTCCAGGTCGGTGCGAACGGCCAGGTCCCGGAAGGCTTCGCGGCGGCCTTTGCCCGCCCGCATTTCCAGGCTCATCAGATTGAATTCATCACTCAAGGTCTTGTTGTTCAATCTCATCTCCTCCCCGACCCGGCCGATGGCCGCATCCAGGCCAACGCCGGCTTCCGCGCAAACCACCATCAGATCCAGTGCATCGGGGAGGCCCAGCAGGATTTTTTCCTTCCTCCGGTCAATCTTCATCCGTAGCCACAAATTGGGCAGAAAAAACCCCGCCATGGCAGACAGGATACAGAGACCGATGAAATTAAGGGGCTGCAGGGTCGGTAGGAAAGAGAATTTGACCGCCCCGAAGAGCACGGCCAGGAGAATAGCCAGAAAAGTCTTGCTTCCGAAAAAGATCAGAGAGGCATTTTCTTTCCGGATTCCCGCCTTCAAGAACCTCTTCCGGACATAGGAAACATCGCCTTCCTGGGCCGGTTTGGCCAAGTGTCCCAGGGTTCCCAGGGCTTTTAAGATCCTTCCCTTTATGGCCGGAAATAAACCCGGTTTTTCCGGTTCTGTTTCCGAAGTCTCCTCCCCGGCCTCGCGGACTCTTTGGACGAGGTCGCGGCGCTCTTTGAGGTGGCCGGCATAAAGATATGCACCCAGGATAAAGAGAAAAACTCCGGCAAAGGCTAAGATGGCAATAAGCAAAAAGGTGTCGATCATCTTTCCTCCTATACCCTGATGGCCACCAGCTTTTTCATGACTAAAACCCCCAGGACCATCATCAGCCCGGCAAAGCCCACCATGAGGTTCCCCATGGGGTCGGTAAATAGAATCTTCAGATAATTCGGATTCAAGAAGATGAGAGCGGTGGCCACCAGGAAGGGTAGGGCGAGCAGGACGATGGCCGAAAATTTTCCCTCGGCGGAAAGGACCCGGATCCGCCCGTGGAGCTTGAACCGCTCCCGGATCAGGTAAGCGATATTTTCCAGAATCTCCGCCAGGTTCCCTCCGGTTTCCCTCTGGATGAGCACGGATATGACGAAAAATCTCAGGTCCGGGCAGTCAACCCGCAGGGAGAGGTTCTTCAGGGCCGTCTGAACGTCTACCCCGAAATTGATCTCGCCCAGGGTCTTGTCAAATTCCGTTCCGATGGGGTCCTCCATTTCGTCCGCTACCATCTTCAACCCGCCGCTAAAGGCATGCCCGGCCTTCAGCGACCGGGCCATGAGGTCCAGGGCCTCCGGCAACTGCCGCTCAAATTTCAGCATCCTGCGCCTTTTCCTGGAACAAATGTAAAGCAGGGGAAGCGCTGCCAGGAGGCAAGCCAAGAGAGCGCCGACCAGGTAACTGGAAATCGCCCAAGAGCCGATAATAAACCCGACCCCCCCCATAAGCAGGGTGAGCAAAAAGAAGACGCCAAGGGGTTGGCTGATCGCGGCCTGTTCCAGGAGCAAGTTCATTTTCTGGCTCCAGTTGATTTTCAGCAGGAATCGGTTAAGCCAGGGGACCTCGCTCAACTTCACCCGCCGTTCCAGGCCGTTTCCCACTTTTTCCAGCTCCGCGCCCGTCGAGGAAAGATTCATGAGCCGCGTGTGGACCCTTTTCTTTTCCGGGGTTCTCTGCGTTTGCCAGAGCGCATAGCCTCCCTCGAGCAGAAGAAGGGTGGCGACAAAAATCCCGACCGCAATCAGAATATCCATAGTCTTTTCTCTCAATGATTGAAATTGGTAGAGCGATTCCTCGAATGGCCCGCATAAGGGCGGTAATGACGGATCATGCCTGCGGCCCTATATTTCATAAACCTTTTCCGCGTTGAATAGGTCGGGAGGAATTGGAATGCCTGCCGCTTTGAACCTTTCGACGAATTTGGGCCGTATACCGGTCGCCCGGAATCTTCCCTTCACCATTCCTTTGGCATCAATGGCGTTCTGCTCGAAATGGAAGATCTCCTGCATGGTGATGACCTCCCCTTCCATTCCGGTGATCTCCTGAAAGCTGACGATCTTCCGGGTTCCATCCACCAGACGGGCAATCTGGATGATGACGTTCAGGGCAGAGCTGATATATTTCCGGATGGACCCGCTGGGGAAGGTATATCCGCTCATGGCCACCAGGGTCTCCAGGCGCATCAGGCCATCCCGCGGAGAGTTGGAGTGGAGGGTTACGAGAGAGCCGTCATGGCCGGTATTCATGGCCTGGAGCATATCCAGCACTTCCGCTCCGCGAACCTCGCCCACGATGATGCGGTCCGGCCTCATCCGTAGGCTGTTTCGGACCAGATCTCGGGCCGTCACTTCTCCCTTACCCTCGATGTTGGGAGGCCGAGTCTCCAGCCGAACAACGTGTGCCTGTTTCATTTGCAGCTCCGCGGAATCCTCGATGGTGACAATCCGCTCACTCTCCGGGATGAACCGCGAAAGGACATTCAAAAGGGTGGTCTTCCCGGTGCCGGTACCGCCGGAAATCAGGACGTTCAGCCGGGACTTCACAATGCCCTTCAGAAGTTCGCCGATTTCCGGAGTTATGGTTTTCAAGGTAAGCAGGTCTTGAATCTCCAGCGGGTCCACCGCGAAGCGGCGGATGGAGAGCATGGGGCCGTCGATGGCCAGGGGGGGGATGACGGCATTGACCCGGGAGCCGTCGGCCAGCCGGGCATCCACCATGGGACAGGATTCGTCAATACGGCGGCCCACCGCGGAGACGATCTTATCGATGATGCGCCGGAGGTGAGTGTCATCTTTAAATCTTGCTTCCGTATGCTCTAGCTTTCCGAACCTTTCCACGTAAATCTGTTTATAGGTATTGACCAGAATATCCGAGACCGTGGGGTCCTGCATGAAAGGCTCCAAAGGCCCCAGGCCCAGCACTTCATCCTGGATTTCCCGGAAAAACTTCTCCCGCTCCGCGGCATTCAGAGGAAACCCGCTGTCTTCCTGGAGCAGCTTCTCCGTCAGCCGGCGAATCTCCTGCTTGATCCTGGTCTCATCAAGACCATTGATGAGGGAAAGATCGATAAGGTCCAAGAGGCGATTGTGCATTCGGGTCTTTAATTCGTGGTATTCGTTGGATACCACCATCTGAGACGCCAATCCGAAGGCCTTTAGGCTGATTGGGGCTGGCTCCTCTTTCTTCATGGCTGCGTTTGTTGCAGATTGAAAAGTTAAGAAGGCCATCTTGCAGTCTCCTTTTCTCCTGATCGGCCACTTTGCTTTGCCATCACCTCCGGTTATAACGGGGGAGGCGGAATCTTTACTGAGCGTTCAGCTTCTTTACCTGGCCCTTTTACCCCAGAATCCTATCTTTTCTTTTTCCGGTTCTTTTCGCGCCAACCCTTTTTCGTGCAGGGAATTGGCCAATTCCCTGAAGTTTTTACAGATCTCCGTGCCGGCCCCCGCCTGGAAAATGATTTTCCCCTGGTTGATGCACGCCATGGTGGTCTGAAAATCGTTGGGAATCTGCCAGAAAATCTTGTGGTTCAGGCTCTGTTCCGCTTCTTTAAGCGAAATCACGGAATTCTTTTGGTAACGGTTGATGATTATCCGAATTTTATCCGTGCCGGAGAAGCCCAACCTCTGGACAGCCCAGAGCAGCTTTTTGACGTTGGTAAGGCAGGGCAGACTCAGGTTGGCGACCACCAGGTTTCGATGGGCCATTTCCAGGATCTTGAGGGATAGATCATCCACCGCTTGCCCCCCGTCCACGACCGTAAAATCGAAGCTTTCCTGCAGGGCTTCCAAAAGTTTCTCCAAAATTTCCGGGGTTACCCGGTTCTCGCCGTCCAGCCCGGCGGGCGAAGGGAGAACGGAAATCCGGGAAGGGTGCTTGAAGAGGATGCTTCGTAAGAAGGTCCCGTCCACCCGGGAGATATTCTTGACTACTTCTCCCCAGTCAAAAGAAGATTTTATGTCCAGAAAGATGGGGATCTCCCCGAAGTTCAGGTTCATATCCACCAGGGCCACGGACCGGGACTTGTCCTGCTCGGCAAGGCCGGCCGCAAGATTCACGGCGATAGTCGTAACTCCCACTCCCCCTTTGCTGCCGATGACGTGGATAATCTTCCCCCGCTTCTTTGGCTCTTGAACGGGGGAGGGGCCTTTCCAATCCTCCTTGAATTTGGCCAGGGAATTCCGCACCTCTTCCCCTTTTATGGGCTGAGAGAAGAATTCCTTGGCCCCCGCTCTCAAAGCTTCGATCAGGACATTGGGCTCCAGGTGGGGGGAGGTCAGAAAAATCGCTCCCACCGAGCCGGCGGACTGAAGGGAACGAATGAGCTGGAACTCCCGCTTCAGATCCTCTCCGATTTCGAGGATCAGAAGGTCGCACCCCTTCGAAGGGTCAGGATCTATCGGCCGGAACCCTGCTGTCGAAGAGAGGATTTTTTCCATCTCTCTCCTCACGTCCCTGTTCTTGATCTCCAATTGAACGGAAATTAGATCACCCGACATTTCTCACCTCTTCTATTTCCAAAGAGTTGCGTTCTCACGCAACCAGACGCAACTTTATTTCTTTGGCGATCTTTTTAAAAATGGCTTCCAGCTCGGCGGAGGTGGGGGCATAATATTCATAAGTCGACCCACTCGCGATCTGCCCGAGAACACTTGTATCCACATCCCCAAGCCCGATTGTATAAATCTTTATGTATTTATCCTTCAATTCCTGAGCATGGTCTATGGCCATCTGTTTGGCGGTGCTACAAATATAGGGCGCTAATATGGATTTTGGTTTATCGCACTGAAGTGGGTTCGGCAAAGCGTATTTGGCGTCTGAAAAAACGTACCACCTCGTATTTAAATATCTTCCAGAGGAGTTCCTACAATTTGTCCGTATGCCTCCGGATGTTTTTTCGCCGTCGCCTGTTGGAGTCGGGGACAGGACGGAGGTGGGATAGGTGCTTTCCGAATTTGTATATCCCATAGAAGGCCACACTGTATCGCAGTGCTGGCCGGTGCCCATAACTACGGCGTTATAATCTATTCCGTTTTCTCTGAACTTGCCCGTGAAAGCAGTCGGGTGCCCGTCGGTGAAGAAGATCAGATACTGTTGCTTGCGCTTGTCCCCCGGAATTCCGGTCTGATCGGTAAAACCCTGGATGCCGTCGGCCTGGTCTATGGCATGCTCCGCATTCGTGGCGCCCGTGGCATTCATTGCCTTGATCTTCGTTTCCATGGCGGAAACAAAATTCGTGGTAAGCGGCTGATCTACGGTTACCCCGGTGGCAAAGCTGATTAGCCCCATTTTGTCCTTATCCTGGGTCTCTTTGAAGTAGTCCAGAAAGCTTGTCGCCGCCGTCTTCAGGTCCCTCAGGGGTGTCCCGTCCATGGACCCCGACCTGTCCAGGACCATCATGATTTCCACTTCATTTTTTTGGCCTACCCCTTCGCTTTGAGCAGGGATCTGATTAAGTCCAAATAAACGAGCCAGAATCGCCTGGGCGTTCACGTTCCCCGTCACCTTGACATTCTTGCTATCTATCGTCTTGGTGGTAAATAAGATAGACCCCGCTCCGGCGCCGGGTGTTTCCGCATAACCGGCGGGAAAGTTCTCTTTCCCGATTTCCTGCACAATGGTATCTACGGTAACATAAGGGTTGGATATGTTCTTGGCGCCGGCCATTGCGGCGGCATCCACTCCTTTGGAGAGCTCCGCCCGGACCAGGTACCATCTGCCGACTTCCATCCCAAGGGCAAGGAAACCAATGAGCACAATTAGGAGAAGACCAAAAATGATTAACACGGCCCCCCTTTGGTTATGAGTAATACTTTTCATTCTTGGCCCCTCCTCATTATTCTGTATCTGCTTAAGCATCTTTCCTCTTCCATCCCCCCCAGTGATGGATTTATTTAAAACACGGATTTGGACCCGATGATGATTCCATCCCCATTCGTTAAAAGAATTTTCTCGATGAATTTGGGGAGTGGAGTAATGGGGCGATATTTGTAATAAACCTCCACCACCGTAATATCCGAGATGTCGGAGGCTTTTTGGGCTTCATCAAACTTCAAATGATTGTACAAAACCGGCGAAAGCCCTAGATTGCTATTCGGACTCCTAGGGGTGCCGCACACGCTAGGGACGCCAAGACCTCCGGAATTGAACTGGGCGTCGATCGTGGGGTTGGGCAAAGCTTGGGTTCCTCCTGCTTTGATTTTGGTGATGAATATTGTCCCCAAATTCAAGAGATCGAGCGGGGTGGCGGAGGATTGAAGCATAAGGAGGAGGTCATTTCCAATCTTAATGTCACGGGAAGCCAGGCTTCCCCCTTCCCGGCTCACATTGGTTACCACCAGCCGGGCCTGGATCAATCTGCCGAAGTCAATCACCGCAAAAGCCATGATGCACAGGATCGGAAGAATGAAAGCCAATTCCAGAGTGGCTATGCCTCTTTCTTTACTTTTCAATAAGTTTTTCATAATCGTTTTTCTCAAGATTCATTTCCCGTAACTTTGCCCGGAACAACCTTTTGGATAACCCCGGGCTTGCCCCGTATCGCCGTTTCATCCTCTCATTAATCAAATGACTCATTTCGGTATGTGGCTTCTGCCTGAAGGCCGGAGGTTCCTTCCGGGAAAAATTTCCCGATCATAGGGTTCAGGAAAGCGAATGTATATTGGGTTCTCACCCGCATATAGTCTCCTGCGGCGCCAGCGTCTAAAGTGCCTTTCCACCCCACAGGGTCACTGTAATCTCCTTGAACCGGGAAAATACTGATGCTGAGTTTTGAGGGATCGAGAGCGGCGGAAGCATAATTTTGAATGGTCGCGACAATGGATGCCACTCTAGTCATTGGGTTTCCAGTCACTGGGTCATTCAGGGTCTTTCCCACCAACCCCAGTCGGACCCCTTCCCGAGTAGCAAACTGTAGTGTATGTTGAACGAAGAAATACCTTCCAAAATCGATAATCCCCATGATGAGCAAGAGAAAAATGGGCAATATGAGGGCGAATTCTACCGCGGCGACACCCTTAATATTTCCGTTCCTTATTCTCAGTTTCAAGAATCCGACCCTCCCCATGGACCACGATCAACGGGAAAAGCAAATTAGGCAAGTTCGTATGGTTCGCGTCTTCATATTTGCCTGGCTACTCACTTACCACCGTCATTATTGGCCCGTAGAACCCATTCTGATACTATAAACGGGGGCTACTGGGGGTTTTTCAAATTCTTTCTGATATCTGTCCATGGTGTACTTGGCTGCTCCCCCGTCAAAGCCGGCGACCGGCGCCACGTTTTTCCCGGCCTGAGGATTCAAGGTCTGGTTGAAGGTAGAGAGTTTCGTCGAAGTCCCGTAATCCGTCGCTAGCCGAGAGGGTCCGGCGCAGGCCGATGCGCCCACAGCGAAAATAATCAAATAACCGGCGATCCAAAATCTTTTATTCATTTCTTCCTCCGTTCTTTGATGGTAATCCTGTAGGGCGACCCGCCGGGCCGCCCCAGCCACCGCCGCCGGGGCGGGGTGAGGGAAATTTATTTCTGGGTGATGTGCCCGAATTTTCCTTCCAATTTCAAATCTTTGTCCACTCCGGCCGAAGGGGTTCCGGGTTGGGATGAATTCTTTTTTTCCTCGCCTTCCAGCTTTCCCATTAGGTACCATTCGAAATCATCCGGTTCGATATACTGATCGGTAGGCAAAGTCTGCTTCGCCAAATCCATGGGTTTGACCAGATGAGGAGTTACAATGATGATCAATTCTGTTTCGTTCTTCTGGAATTCTGTGCTTCGAAAGAGAACGCCGAGGATCGGAATGTCCCCCAAGAGGGGGAATTTGTTAATCACTTCTCGGGTGTTGTTCGCTAGCAGACCGGCAATGGCAAAGCTCTGCCCGTCGCCGAGCTCGATAACAGTGGAAACCCGCCGGGTGGTGACGGCCGGCACGATGTACCCGCTGATGGTTACCGCTTTGGAAAAGTCAAGTTCGGAGACTTCCGGCGCAACCTGCATGTTGATCTTGTTACCGTCCAAAACCGTGGGAGTGAAATTTAGCGCCACCCCGTAAGGCTTGTAGTCGATGGTGATAGTCACAAAACCGCCGGCACCCGATTGGGGGACTGGAATGGGGTACTCTCCCCCGGCCAGGAAATTGGCCTTTCTGCCGCTCATGGTGATGAGGGTAGGTTCAGCCAGAACTTTTAAGAGTCCCTCTTGTTTCAATGCGTCCACGAATACAGTCCAGGTAGCGCCCTGTTGAAGGAAGCGTACGATGCCAGTGACATTATCAGAGACCCCCAAGCCAGAGCCTGGAAACCCTTGCGAAGGCAGCTTGGTAAGGCCGTTTAACAAACTCAACCCGAAGCTCTGGCCATTGGAGGAGAGGTAACTAAAGTTAACCCCCAGCCGGCGCAGAAGATTACGGGACATCTCTGCCACGCGAACTTCCAGCATGACCTGGTGCACCCCGCCAACCTGCATCAAATTGACCACCTTTTTCGGGAAGTAGGACTCCGCCAGGGCCATAATTTGCGAGAGGGCGGCGGTGCTGGAGACATTTCCGGATAAGGTTATGCTCTCATGTGTTGCGGTCGCCTGGACATCTTTCTCTTCGGGGAAAATCTTATGCAGGGTTTCCTTAAACCGGGAAATGTCCGGGGAAACATCCAGATGAACAACGGCGGAAACCTTGTCCTCCGCCTCCCAGAAAGTGAGGGTGGTCGAACCCGGCATTTTGCCGGTGACGTAAACCTGCCGGGGGGTGATCACGATGGCATCGGCGATCTCCGGCGAAGCGAGGGAAACCCGTTTGACCGGCTCGGGGGTGGCAACGATCAAAGATTTACCGATGGTGAGGGTTAACTTCTGGGGGGCGGTTGTCTCCAGCTTGATCCGGGAAGGCCCTTCCCCCCAGCTCCGGACGGGAAAAATCAGGCAGAAGACAATAAGAAGTGATGCCAAGAAGAACGGGCTTTTCTTTTCGATTCGGGCATTCATCTGGTTCCATCCTCCCTTTCAAATTTCACTTCATTGACCTTGCTTCCCTTAATTACTTCGACCACATATGCGGGTTTTTTTTCCGGAGGTTTGTCTTTCGACGATGGCGGGGCGCTCTCGACCCTCTTTTCCGCCAGCATCACCGGCGGCTTGTCCGGAACTGGTTTCGCTTTCTCCACTCGCTTTCTTTGGGCTCCAGGTTTTTTGCCGGAGTGATTGGTATCCTTTTCCGAATTGTAAGACGCCAGCAATATTGGAATCGTGGTTCCCTTCGTCCGGACATCCTCGGTATCGCTGAAATTTCTCAGGGCCAGTTGAAGCTTTCCTTCCGTCGCCGCCAAGGCCAGCTTTTGAGCCTCTTCCGGGGCCGCTTCCAGAGTGATAACATTCACGTTGGTCGGCTCCTTGCCCTTCTTTTCCACTTCCGGGCCGGCGGCCAGGACCAGGATGTTTTCCAAAACGATCTTGGTCACCGGTTTGGAACTACCCCCCCGGTCCGGGTTTATCGTAACCAGGACGTCCACCCGGTTTCCCGCATTGATGAATCCTGCTACCCCAATTACCGGATCTACCCTTACTGCCACTGCGCGCTTTTTCGGAGAGATCACGGCGGCAACTCCCCCGGTGCTGATGTTTGAAGGGGCCAGCCTGGATTCGAAGATCGGTTCGTTGGCCTTGACCGGAAAAACAAGGACCCTGCCCACAAGAGACCCACAATCGGAAAATGTTCCCTGGGGGAGATTCTCTTTCAGGTAGGAAACTGTCTTAATCTTATCCTTGGTGATCGCGGTGCCCCAGGGCATGTCGCCGGCAGCCACAGCCACTGGCTGGGTGGGCAAAGGAGCCACCACTGTTTGGGTTTTTTTCTGGAGCGAGGTGTAGATCAAAATGCTGGTGGCCAGGGCGATGATCACGGCTACACCCAACAGAACAAAAGGTTTATGCTTTCCCATTCTTAACCTCCATGATTTATGAATTCGCAACGGCTTTACGGCTTGAACTGGATCAGGCCCTGTATGGATCTTGACGTATCGGGAGACCGGAAATATATAAAGTGCGGTATTCGTTCGCACCGTTGAGTCTTCCCCATCTGATATGGCATCGCCTCATAAAATACGACCCCTCAAGCCAAGTGAAAGAAAGGTGCCCAAGGCAATGGCCAGGCCGTACCATAACTTGGGCTTTCTTTCTCTCGCGGTCGGAGGGACGTAAATAAAATGCGTAGTCAATAAAAAGGTCTTCAGCATGATTCTGTACCTGAGTATTGTCTTCTTCAGAATCCCGTGATAAGCCAGGAGAACCAATGCATAGATACCGCCCACCATGGCGGTAAAAAGAAAAGCGGTAAAGACGCCTTTGGGACCAAGCAGCCCGCCTACAGCCCCTAACAGCTTGGCATCGCCGGCCCCCATTCCTCCTAATAAATAAAAGGGAAGCAAAATGGCAATGCCGACAGCGATCCCTTCCAGAGTGAAGAGAAGGCCGCTAAACCCGTTCAGGGCGGTATGATAGGAAAGGGCCAAGCCCGCCGCAGGGAAAGTGAGCCAGTTTGGGATCTTATGGAATCGAATGTCCCATGCAGCACTGGTGAACAAAAGCGTGGCCAAGAGTAATGAGGGAACAGGGTCTGAATAATTTATCGGCATCTCTTCCTCAGATTAAATCCGATCAGGGGAAAGCTGAGACAACGGACTGTAAAAGATTTCTTACCGCCGCGGCCAGGTGAGAGACCGACAAGGTGATGGCCAGGAAGAGCATGCTGGAAATCACCGCATATTCAATTGGCGTTGTCCCTTTTTGCGAGACATAGACACGGGCAATTTTATTGAGCATTTCTATCTAATGTTTTCCCAATTTGAGGAATTGTTTTGGGGGATACATGCCCTTCAAGGGCATGTATCCCCGCGGGCCAACATTTAAGAAGTTTTCAAGTTGTCTGCAGCCTTCTGGAAAACGGCTATGAGGTTAGTGCCAACAGCGGTTACCGTAACAATAATCGCCACTGCAATCAGGGATGCGATCAAGCCGTACTCGATGGCGGTTACGCCGTCCTCTTCTTTCAGGAATCCGAGCAGTTTCTTCATTTCTTTTTTTCTCCTTGATTTTTTTTCGGTTGTTCTGGTTTGTGTTTTATCCCTGTGCCATCCAAATCTTTATTTCCCTTTCAAATATTCCCCCACCCACCCCCTTTCCACGGCAACGGTTCGCTAGCGGCCATTGAAGCTTCGGAATTATTTTTCATGCACGCTTCCGGCCCCCAGAACCTGGTCGATTCCTCTTCCGCACATCCGCCCCAGATCCATGACTGGCGGTTTCCCCCGTGAATCATCCCTATGTACCCGGCACGAACTTTCCGGTGAACACTCCGCTCGCGTTCATTCACGAAGGACACCCGGCTTGCGCCGGAGAAACGGCTTTTTGAGTTTTTCTGGAAATTGCTGGAGAGTATGCTTGATATTTGTCATTGCCGATAAGATCAGAGCTCAGTTTTCTTCCAAGAGAATGACGGCCCAGGATTCGCGAGAGGCTCGTGTTTTTCATATGGAACGTTGAACGGCTGTTTGTCGCCGAAGTATGATTTTCGTAATGTGCAAGCAGTCACGTGTCCAAGTAAGCAATAATAATCAGCGTGTAGCGAAAACCGTGCCAACGATAAGGACTAAGTTTTTTCGTTAGAAGGTATCGATAATTGTTATGAAAATAAATGCTTAGGGTAAGGAGACCTCCTCGCAGAGGTAAGATAATGGAAGCGGGGCTATGGACAAGGTTCCCTATTCCTCGGTAAATTCTCCCCTGCGGTCTTTAAGATCCGTTACGAGGAACAGGGTTAGCACGCGGGTACCAATTCAACCTGTGTCCGTAATGAAAACTTTCCGAGGTCCTTATGTATGACAAAGGAGCAACTGAGAAAGGGATTTATGGTGATTTATCGGGGGCAAGGAAGGATTGTTTGCGATTTCAGCAGCCGTTGGCTCATTCAAAGCTTATTGCCGAAACTCTTTTGCTACAAATTTGGGGACAATGGCAGATTGCTCAATTTTCGAAATGTCACGCAGAAAAATTTTTACCAGTTCAGGGTCAAACTGGCGCCCTGCCCCTCTTTTCAACTCCTGCAGAACGGCTCCGCGTTCCAGAGGGCTTTTATAGATCCTGCCATGGGTCATTAAATCGTAAGCGTCAGCAATAGAAAAAATCCGGGAGATCAGGGGAATTTCGTGCCCTTTCCAGTTCAGAGGATAACCGGTGCCGTCCCATCTTTCGTGGTGGCCTAGAATGGCTTCGGAGATGGGGGCAAGTTCCATGCAAGATTCCGCGATCCGATACCCGATTTCAGGATGCTTCCGAATCTCACTCCATTCCTCCCGGGTTAAAAGACCCGGTTTCTTAAGTATCCCTTCCGGCAGGGCGATATTTCCCACGTCATGCCAGGAGGCGAGTAGAACCAACTGATCCATTTCCCTGCCGGAAATCTTTTTCTTGCGGCCGATGTTCACAGCCAATCGGTTCAGCCGATCAAAATGCCCTTCATTTTCGAGGCTTTTTGCGAGCAGGATCCGCCGCATGGAGGTGATTGAGGAATAGCGTAAAGTCTTACTCTCCGAGAGTTTGTTCCTGTACATACACTCGTCGGCTTTTCTGAAAACATCGTGGAGATCCTGCGAGGGATCCTCCTTAGTGCAGGCGCCAAGAGCGATGCTTAGATTCACCGGACCCCTGTTCTTGCGGCGGCAAAGGAATTTCACTCTTTCCATGATCTCGTTGGCCGTGTTACCGCTGGTCCGGGGGAGGAAAACGGCAAATTCATCCCCTCCCAATCGGGCGATCACATCCTCTTTCCGGCAGGACTGCCGGAGAATGAAGGCGATCTCCTGGAGGCGTTTGTCTCCTTCGTCATGTCCGAAAGCGTCGTTGACCAGCTTGAGGGAGTTTACATCACCGAAAATCACACTGATCGGTAACTGTCTGTCTGTATCCAGACGCTTCACTTCTTCCTCGAAGTAGGCCCGGTTGTAAAGACCCGTCAAAGAGTCATGGAAGCTCAAGTAGTGGCTCCGATCTTTTGTCTTTTTTTGGTCGCTAATATCCTCCATCCGTCCTTGATAATATAGAGGCACCCCGCCTGGTTTCAGGACCGCTAAGAGGTTAAAGGAAATCCAGATCCTTTTCTCATCGCGCCGGACTATCTCCGCCTCAAATTTAGGTACGACTCCGGTCTTCGCCAGGACCCCTTTCAAATTTCGGAACTGTGCTGGGTCGGCGAAAAATTGCCCGAGGCTTTTGTTGTTCCGTCCGGTGAATTCTTCGGGCGAGCCATAGCCCAGGATTCGGGCGCAAGCAGGATTGGCAATCACAAACTGGCCGTCTTCGGTAGTCTGAAAGACACCCTCGAGGGCGTTGTCAAAAAGGCTTCGGTATTTTTCTTCTTCGCCACCCATCGGGGCGATTGCCCTAGACGGCATGGGCCGGCAACCTTTCCGAAAGCCCGTCGCATGGCGAATTCCAGTGCGCCAGTCTTGATTTTCCAAAACCACGTATGAATTGTTTCCCAGCAATGTTTCCTCCCCGCTCGTAATCATACTCAACGTGTATTATGGTCATCGGATAGGATCAAATCTCTCGGAAGCCCATTTCGCGAGCCAGCGAATATTTGGTTTCAATAACCTCCGATTCTCGCCTATCCAGAAGCGAAATGACTTTGATGTCCCGGATGGCCTTCCTGGGGAGATTAGCCTTTTTGTTGCTTCCGTCGAACAGGAGGATAGACTTATTTCGTTTCCTGGCGAACACAATATCCCCCTTCCGAAATACTTGTGTTGTCTCTTTTCCGAGTATCTGGCACTTCCACCAATGAGCCTCCATGAATCTTCTCCTTCGTCAAGTCGGTGGAGGCATAAGAGCGAAATGCGTGCCGCTTATTGAATTTTGCCCGTTCTCATATTCTTCTTTGAAAACAAATAATTATAAGGCATCCAAAAACCCGGAACGCCGTGCGGCTGAAAATCTGGGAAGACAAACTATGGAGTGTATTCCTGACCAGAAGGGAAATGATTCCAGATCGCTTGGCTTGAAGGGTGTTCAAATCCCTTCGTGATAGGCGGAGAAGGATAGAGTATTTCCCGGGCCTCTGCCTCTAGAGGAGAAAACTTCCGGTACGCTATTCCAAGACCATCTGACTATGAAATGGTCTTCCGGAAACCCACGAAGCTGGGTAAGAATCGACGATTTTCACGGGACTAAGGTTGTTGCTTTTTCGGAATGAGGAAGGAAAATGTAATGAATGCGCGAGGGAACTTATAGGCTATTCGGCGGGATCTGGAGGGAACCCGAATTTATTAATCAGAATTCCTAATTTCTTTATCTTGCCATGGATGGTTTTGTAGTCGATCTGGAGGAGGCGGGCGGCCTTGGCCTTGTTGCCTCCGGTCCTCTTCAGAACCTCCGTTAAAACCTCCCGCTCAACGGCGGTGATGCTCTGCTGCAGGATCTCCTTGAGGGACGAGTTCTTCCAGGGGATCCCCTGAACCTTGGGGGTAAAAGCCATCCCCGGCACGTCCACCCGCTTCAGTTCCAGTTGCTTCTCGGTAATCACGTCGTCGGCCAAGAGAGCCGCCCGACGGATGATCGACCGAAGCTGGCGAACATTGCCCGGCCAGTTGTAGTTAAACAGTACGTTCAATGCCGACTCCGAAAACCCGTTGATCTGCTTGTTCAGCTCCAGGTTGGCCTGGTCCAGAAACCTCTTGGCCAGGTAAGGAATGTCATCCTTCCGCTCCCGCAACGGCGGAATGGCGATGGTAAACTCGTTCAGGCGGTAGAACAGGTCCCTTCGAAACGAACCCGAGAGGGCCAGTTCGTGCAGGTCCTGGTTGCTGGCCACCAGGAGGCGGACATTCATGCTCAGGGGCTTGGTCCCACCCACCCGGTACACCTTCTTCTCCTGGAGTACCCGTAGGAGCTTGGCCTGCGAACCCAGACGGCATGTTGGAAATTTCGTCCAGGAACAGCGTCCCACCATTGGCTACCTCGAATTTCCCCGGCTTTTGCATCTCCGCCCCGGTGAACGCCCCCCTTTCATGGCCGAAGAGCTCGCTCTCCAGAAGCGTCTCGGGTATGGCCCCGCAATCCACCGGGATAAAGGGCCCCGTAGGTCGAGAGCTGGCTTCGTGAATCGCACGGGCCACAACCTCTTTCCCGGACCCGGTCTCCCCGATGATGATCACCGTGAAATCCGATTCGGCCACCCGGTTCACTTCCGAAATAAGGCGGCTCGACAGCATCGCTCGGTCCCATTTTCCCCTTGAGAGGGACATTGCTCACCTGGCTGGACAGCCGGCGGACCTTGAGCTTAAGCTCCCGTTCGGCCAGCGCCCGGTGCACCACCCGGATCACGTCCTGGTTATCGAAGGGTTTGGAAAGATAATCGTGGGCGCCCGCCTTAATGGCCTTGACCGCCCCCCGGGCATCGGCATGCCCGGTGATGAAGACTACCGGTAGCTCGGGATCGAGGTCCTTCACCTGCCTCAGCACCTCCATCCCATCCATTCCTGGCAACATCATGTCGACGAGGAGAAGATCCGGGGCTGCCGAACGGACAATTTTCAGGGCCTTCTCTCCTTCGTAGGCCACCGTCGCCTCAAATCCTTCCCCCTTTACGAGGTCGGAAAGAATGGCGCAGATCTGCTTGTCGTCGTCAATAATCAATATTCGGCTGGTCTGTTTAGCCATCTTAGTTTCTCGTCCGGTTTGAACCGGTAAGGGAATTCTCGCTTCGCGCTGTGGGTATGAAACCATTTAAGGGGCCGTTCCGTTGATCCGTCCGGACGGGTCATCCTGCTCAAGGGGGAGCTTAATGGATACCGTCGTTCCCTGGCCAACTTCGCTGTCTACGGTTATCTCGCCTCCATGCTGCTGGATTAAGGATTGGGAGATATTCAAACCCAGGCCGGTGCCTTGTTCCTTGGTAGTGTAGAACGGCTCAAAAATACGGTCCCGTTGCTCCTTGGGGATACCCGGCCCATCGTCGGTGATCCTTATCTCCACCATTTTCTCCAGGGATAGGAACCGGGTTTGGACGCTCACCTTTCCCTTTCCGGACACCGCGTGAATGGCATTCATCAAAACGTTCAGGAAGACTCGCTCAAGATTCTCCTGACTCCCGGTGATCTCCGGCAGGGCCTTGTCCAAATCGGCTGCAAACAACAGCTTGCTGGGGGCACTCTGTAGTTCGGACATCTTCCACATCACCAGGAGGGTCTTGTTGATATTGACCGGTCTGTAGTCCAAGACGGATGTCCTTGTATGATCTAAGAAAATTTTGGAAAGATCATTAGCCTTCTTAACGTTTTCCATAATCATCTGAAGTTTTTCCCGAATCGGAGCATCCTCTTCCTGTTCTTCCAAGCAGGACTGGGCACAGGAGCTGATGACCGCAAGAGGGTTCCTCAGATCATGAAGCAGGCCCGCCACCATCACCTTCCCAACAGTTTGCTTTCTGGATTCATTGTAGACTTTTTCCTCCATCTCCCTAATAACGGAAGATGCCTGTATGAGTTGCTGGACGAGAATGTGATTTTCTGTGTTCAGGCCCTCCAGATTATCCGTACACGCCGCCGAAGGGTTGATGTTTTTATTAGAAAATTTCCAGGATTTGGTCTTTCCTTTCCGGTTATGTAACGGTTTGTCTGGCTTCTCGGATGAGGATTTCCCCTCTGGCTTTCCTTTTCGCCGGGAATCCGAAGCGGGAGCCTTTTTCAGCTTTTTTTCCAATCTCCGAAAACTTTCCTTTATTTCTACCGGGTTCTCCTATTTGCCTAGGCTTTTCGCGGCCCTTAAAGACAAAAAGGCCGATTCCCCATCTGATCGGAGTATGTTTTCTGAGGCAACATCGTAATTCCTGGATATTACGCCCCCCCAATTCGTCCGAACTGCGGCAATTTTTAATCCAATTTTTGGAATAAACGAGGCAAAGGAAGACGTTCCCTTGCCCGCCTTCTTTTGCAATCTCCTCGCCTCTTTTTAATCGGCCAGGATTTGGAACTGCGAGGCTTTATCATTCTTTGCGCCCGGGTAATTCTTAAGATCATCTCCCCGGATAAGCCGTTAAGGGGCCTCTACCCATAAGTTCATCGGAACGCGTGCGCGTTTCTTTAATTCTTCGCAACAGTTATCTTAAAGTCTTTCCGGGTCTGTATCTGCCAGCTCAACGGCAGATGTTCAGGAACGGATGGTTACGATTTTTCCTACCCATAGAAAATATAAGATTCGACCTTCGGGAAGAAAAACTCTACCTATGGCAGAGGACAAATATTTGCCTGGCGCCGGGGACATCGGGTATTATTAAAAAATAGGGCAAATGCGGGAGTTAATGCCATAGTCGCCGGGCAGCCGGCCGTCGAAAATACATATCAGGAGGAGGGATAATGGGGAATGACCGTAAGGACGAGTGGGGTACGCATGAAATTTACTGGAAAAGCCTGGAGGGGGCTGCGCCGGGCGAGGTGAGCAGGAGGACGGGAGGGGTTTACAATGAGGAGAGAAAAGGATACCTCCTGCCCGTTCTCAACCAGAAATACCTGGTTCTTCCGGGAGAGAAGAAGATCCTCTGCATGCGGGGAGATTTTTGCGAGGAGGAGACCCTGCGGGATTACTTTTACCTCATGGTTCTTCTTTACCTCCTGAACGCCCGCGAGGGCGACCCCACCCGAACGTGGATCAGCGAAAAAGAGCTGAAAGGCGGAACGACGTTCTTCCGCGGCCCGCACGCGCTCAGAACCGAAGAGTTGAAGGAAGCCTTGGGGAAAGATCCTGAAGCCTTTCTCCGCGCGGGGGCACGGCTGGGCGGAGTCGAGCTGCTGTTCGGCGACAAAGCCTTCGCCCTGACCGTTTTTCCCAAGGTCCCGCTGGCTTACATTCTCTGGAAAGGGGACACGGAATTTCCGGCCGCGGTCAACGTTCTCTTCGACTCGACCATTCAGAACCATTTTTCGCTCGATGGCGTTTGGTGCATCGTCGCGGAAGTGACCCAGCGCCTGCTGGACGCGGCGCGAGAGCCGTGAAGGGGAAGGTTGCCTACGTCGTTGCGGACCTGGAGGGCTCTACCGGGGCTTGGACCAGGGCGCATACTCTCCTGGGCACCCCGGAGTGGCACGAAGCCCGGGTGGAGGTCACCCGGGACATCAACGCGGTCGCGGATGCCCTTTTCGAAAGAGGGGCAAAGGCCGTCGTGGTGAAGGATTTTCACCGGACGGGGTATAATCTCATTCCCCGTTACCTCGACAGGCGGGTTAAGCTGATATCCGGTTACTACACGGGACCGGCGGCGGGTTTCGGGAGGCTTTACGGAGCGGATTTCGCGTTTTTCGTCGGCCTCCACGCCTCGGGCGGAAACCGGAATGGATTTCTCCCTCACACCCTGACCAGCCGAATCGGTGAGATCCGGGTCAACGGCAAGAGAATCTGCGAGGCGGAGCTGTTCGCCGCAGTGTTATCTCCTTTCCGCGTTCCCGTGGTCTTCTTCTCCGGGTGCCCAGCCGCCTGCCATGAAATCGAAGAGAGAATGCCCTGGGTGACCGCCTGCCCCATTCCGAAAGACCCGCTGGTCTCCGGGAATTCAAATGAGCGAAGAGATGCAATCTCCCGGATGCGGGAAAACTTGAGGGAAAAAATAAGAGAGATGCCTGATCCCAAGGACCCGCCCCTTTTCTTCATGAACCCGCCTTTCGAATGCGAGGTGATTTTCCAGGAAGAGTCGGAAGCCGCGCGCGGGAACCGCTGGGGGTTTCCCCGGGAGGGGCGGATCATCCGGTTCCACGCAGGGGAGTTCATGGAGCTTTACGAGAGCCTGCTGAAGATCGCCTATTTCCCCAAACTGGCGTACGCGCTCCGCCACGTGGTGATTCCCCTGACCAGGGCGGCGTGGAAACTGCACTCATTCAAAATCAAAAAATGTAGGGACGGGGTTACCCCGCCCCTACGATCCTTTCCTTATGTAGATTAGGGTTTCTTGCCCCCCTACCTTCGTTTTATTCTCCGAACTCCGAACTAATTACCCCGAACTTTATTCCCCTCCCATTTGCCTTGACTTTCCCCTGTTCTCTTTCTACTATTAAATCACCGTCGGGGCGTAGCGCAGCCTGGTAGCGCACCTGCTTCGGGAGCAGGGAGTCGGAGGTTCAAATCCTCTCGCCCCGACCACTTTTTTTAAATATTATCAAGCATTTGCATAAGAACCCTCCTCATTCGGGGAATCGGCTTTAGACTCATTTCTTACTGAATTCTTACTATTGGGCAATCCTAACGAAAAAACCCCGCTCAATCTCTCCACTTCTGACCGTTGAAACTCAGGGCTTAAATGGGCATACTTTTGTGTCATGGTCAAAGAAGTATGGCCTATATGCTCCTGAACGGATTTCAGTGAAGCTCCCCGCATGACCATATAGGAAGCGGAGGTATGTCTCAGGTCATGGAAGTGAAAATCTTTGATTCCTGCGTTCTTTAAAGCGGTCCTGAAGGACCTTTTAATATCCCTCAGGGGTTTACCATCCGGCCCGTTAATAATTCTTTCGCTTTCACCCCTTGGGATGGATTTCAAGAGTTGGATCATATCCGAATTGAGGAGCTTTACTCTTCTCCTGTTCCTCTTCTTTTGCTCGTTATAGAAAAGGACTCCCTTCTCCAGGTCCACATCGGCCCATTTCAGATTGAGAATGTCGCCTCTTCTCAATCCGGTAAGCAGAGCAGTCATGACGATGTTTTTGAGATAGTACGGGTTCACTTTCTTAGGGGCATCTTCGGATTCCTGCTTCTTTGGTATCTCCTCCAGGACAGACATTAGCCTTTTGATCTCCTCTTCCGTAAGATACGTACCCTGTTTTCATCTTCCTTGAAAAGAATCGGCTCCCGGAATTTATCAAAGGGGTTCTTCTCCATCATTCCCCATTCGACGGCCTTGTTGAAAATATGCCGAAGGGTTTCCAGTTCACGGTTTACGGCAATCTCTGAACGCTCCTTCTTTGCCCTTGTAGATACTATGCTTGATTATCAGCCTCCCGTATACTGTTCCCGTCAAAAACGAAAAGGGAGGGCCTAACCATGGAGAGAAGGGGAAAAGCTGTAATTAGGGAAAAAGAAATTTTTGTGGGCATTGAGGTTCACAAGGAGAGTTGGCAGGTCAGTATTGTTCGGGAGGGGGAAGAAGTCTTTCATGGGAGAATTCCCAGCCGGTTTCCTGCATTGCGGAAAGTCCTGGATCGTTACCGGGGCAGCAGAATCAAGGTGGCCTATGAGGCCGGGCGCCAATGTTGATCGCGCCGAAGTCGGAGCCGATACATCCGCCTCCCGGTGAGCTTTTTCGTTGTACCATAAGTAGGTGAAAGCGTTAAAATACTGGCATGGGAGGAGATTTCCGGTAAAAGCAAGTACTTCCTCCCGTAATCGCCGGGTGACAGTTTTTGCAGGATGGTGTAGACTTTTGCCGGTAATCGAGGTTGGGTATGCTTTTCATTCCTGGAATTCTGAAGAAGTGCGGATAGTGGACGATCGCTATTCCACTTTGGGAATTCAAATTGTCCCAGCGGAAGGTCTCAAGGGAGCAGTGAAGAATGCCCTGGAGGGAACTGAAGAGCATTTCTTGCCGACTGACGAATCTTCTCACTGGGGGGCTTACGAGCGGAAGGGCGAAGAGACGTTCCATTCGGGATTATCCATAGACTTGGAAGCCGGGGGTTTTCATTTCCTGAAGTTTTAGCGTTCTACTGAAAAACTATCCAAGGCAGCGGCACCATGAATCCTACTATTGTCGGTATAATCGTGTTCACATTGTACGTTCGGGGGCGTGCTGCTCGGAATGTGGTTGCGGAGCACCTTACCAGAACATCACCTCGACGCCGAGTCGAAAGACACCGTGAAGGTTGGCATCGGGCTCATCGCCACGATGACCGCGCTCGTTCTTGGCCTCGTCACTGCCTCCGCCAAGAGTTCCTATGATGCTGTGGACTCAGCGGTGAAAAAAACCGCCATTGACGTTCTTACTCTCGACCGCCTACTTGCTCGCTACGGGTCCGAGACCGGTGAGATTCGTAAGGGCTTGCAGCGCACGATTGGGGCCCGGATCGACATGATTTGGCCGCAGGGCTCATCCAAGCCCGCCAATCTGGATCCGATGGCGCTCAGGAGCAGGGGCGGAAGCTGAGAGACTCGCGGACGCAATCCGCGCTCTAAAGCCGCGAGACGACTCCCAGCGGGCGCTCCAGTCCCGTGCGCTGGACCTCACCGAGGCGCTGTTGCAAGCCAGGTGGCTAGTGCTCGCCGGCACCGAGACATCAGTTCCTGTGCCGTTCCTTGTGATTCTCCTGTTCTGGCTCACGATCACATTCGCGAGCTTCGGGGTGTTTGCTCCGCGCAATGCCACGGTCCTCACAGTCCTCTTCGTTTGTGCACTGTCTGTTAGTATCGCCGTATTTCTCGTATTAGAGATGGATGCGCCATTCGACGGCTTGCTCAAGGTCTCCGCAGATCCGCTGCGCTACGCATATGCGCATCTCAATCAGTAGGTGCATCACGGTCGTCCACGTCCAGATTGCCCGCCCAACAACCGCTTGCATCTGACTGCAAGAGCATTTCCCCCCTAAGTCACTCCGGCTTCGGGCAGCATGAGAAGCCCAGCTTCAGTCAAATGTTAATGCTCGCCTTCAAACCGTAATTCTCGCCCTCAATGAACATCCTCGGAGCAAGATTTCTAGGTGAACTAACCAAAAAAGAAATCAGATATTCAGACCGAAGAGCGGGGGAGTGTTAGAAATGGCTTGGCTCTGCTGCGCCCAACCCGAATCCCAGAACGGAGCAACGTATTTTCGCGGCGGGTAGATGAACCCCACACGACCCCCAAAGATCCTCCATTTAAATTCCTCCCGATACCATGGTGATGGGGCTGCGCCTAGGTGTTCGTCGGTATCTGACTGCCGGTGGACCGAACAGGATCTTCGTGTCCGGCCCCCGCCAACCCGATCCTACGGAGTCCGTGGCAGGGCAATTCGCCTTAAGGAATGGCTCGCCTTGAAGTTGTGGGGCTGCTGGTGACGTGAGTGTTCCGGCAAAGTGATCCTTTGTCGGGTTGAGATCGCATGAGGGACCGGAAACACTATGAATTGCGCCTCCGGCTTCATCGCTTCATTTAGGCAGGATGCCAGGGATTTTGTGGCCATGTTTCCTTTGAGCCTTATAACTAATAGGAATTCATCAGCTTCAGCAGAATTAGAAACATAGCGACCACAGTTAATGAATATCCAATTCTTCGGTCAAGGGCTTCATCGGCCTCTGGATAATTTTCTTTTGAATCCTTCATTTCGTTTCTTTCGCAAAAGATTTGAGACCACATTCCTGCTTCTGCAAGTTCTCTCCCAAAGTTTCCACCTCCCCTATATCGGATGGTTTTCATTATAACTTAAAAGTACTGTTCGAATATATTTAGGGGTAACGTCGATAAGTAGGTGTTTTTATAAGCAATTAGGCAAAGACCGGGCGGCCCATTCCAAACCTCATCAGTTATTAATGTTTTCCCCGTTTGAGACGATAATAATAATCGCCCAATGATTAGGCACACACTTGGGGCCAAATCCTTCCTCTTCCATTTTCCAAGGCAGAAATTGCGTCTTCCCGGGAGTTCTCATTGGCGTTCCTCGATGACCCTGAGGCCGTCATAGAGCGGAAGATCGAATGACCTTTCATCTCACCTTAACCATTCGCGAAAAAGCCTTGGAGAAATTCGGAATTAGGCAAACCTCTTTTGAGAGGGTGAAGTTTATTTCATTTCCTATTGGGCTTCTCGTCACCATTCAGGGAGTAGAGGGTCAGAATGTCAAAGGGCTTGCGAGAATGGTTTTCGCGAATCAATTTTTTGAAAAGGGATCATTGCCAGCCTCGGCCCACCCAATAGAATTCCCAAGAAGGGTAAGCCTTGTTACCCCATCTGGAGGTACATAAATCCCCAGACATTAGAATTCGAAGATGCATTTCACCAATAGGTGATCAGGAGCACTTGGTAAATGACTACCAAGAAATAGATGGAGCCAGCTGTCATGATTACAGTCTCGACTCGCTTAAATTTGCTGTGGATACAGAGAAGTACAAGGGAAACGGAAACAATACAGAATTTCCAAATCCAGAATTTTGCCCCAAAAGCTTCAATTGCCGATCCGACGATGGGATTGAGTTCGTTACCTTCGTAATCCAGGACAACCATTGTTAAAATTGCATCCGAAATGTTTAAAACCAGAAATGTGACCAGGATGGCGAATAAGCTTAGGCTGTACCGGTCTACATAGCCCCCTTTCTGCTGATCAGCTTTTCTTCGAAATCCTTCCCTTCGCCCAAAGAAAGTATACCGGCTCAAACCTGTGGGGTAGGTTTTTTTCGCCTGTCTTCGAGGATTCGTCTATCAGAATCCTTCACTTTGCCATCCTCTTGGAGAATTATCCTGGTCCTTAACAAAGTGTGGAAGAATGGAGGTTTTTTTAATCCTTGCTTGACCTTCTGGTTATATTTTCCGTTTCCCTATTCTTCGTCTGTCTGCGACGCCCAGCTGCCTGCCGCTTTTGCAATAGAGCCTCAAGTCCAGTGAAGTAATCATCCAGGCAGTCCATTGCCTCCATAATAGTCATGTTCGGGTTCCATCTCCACTTGCAAAAGTATGACTTAACGCAGCCGGTCTTCGCTAACCCGGTCCAAAGTTCAAGGATGAGGGCATAGTCATATTTTCTCGTCAACTGATTTATCTTCTCTTTCAGGGCCGCATCAAACATTTTCTGAATAATTCGGCCTCTTTCGGGACTCAATTCCATAATCCCTGTAATTCCTTTACTTTATCTTCCCCATCAAACTAATCGCAAAACCGCATCTCGCTAGCTGGGGGTTGAATTATTTAACCGAGCGTGGTTAGCTCTCTTTATTTGCCAAGATCTTCTTTTTGTTTTTGGTTACCGCCTGGGTATATCCGGGTTCTCCTCCCGAATACCGCTGAAGATATTGTGCGGGGAACTGCCATCTGTACATGGCTAGGATCTCAGCCCCCTTTTTAATGTTTTCCTCACCGTCGAAATAATCTTCCATTTTCCATGTTGGTTTATGTATTTGCATAAGGCCACAAGCGTCTTTGCGGCTAACTGCTTGAGGGTTAAATTCCGACTCAGTCATGATTACACCCGCAACCTCATTAGGGTCCAGTTTATGGGTGAGAGCCCATTTAGTAATCAGAAACGCATAGATAAAGGCTTTCTCGGGGTTCTGATAGGCCACCTTACTTATAGACTTTCGAAGGGAATCGACCTCTTCAAAGGATTTTTCCATGGCAGGCAGGCTCATAGCCAGGAGTCTCACATTGTGAGCAATAAAGGCACGGGAATTTGTTCCATCCGCCAGAAAGGTGGCGGTAGTAAAAGGACTGAGCAGGGCGAAGAGAACGACACAGATCCTGAACCGCGGGACAAAGTTCAGAAGCACGACTTGCAGCCATTCTTTCTTACTATGGCCCCACAGATAATTCTGGAGAACCTTCTCCGGGCTCAGACCACTTAGTTTACGGTAATTCATACGTTATCCTCCCCCATCTACTAGGTTCTCTGACGTTGCAGTATTAATGGAAGTACCTTTTCAACCTCCTTGGAAACAATCTAAATTAGGCAACTGATGGTCTCCCTATATAAAAGGACCGAATACTTTCTGTTTTCACCGTGCAGTCCCCTTTCGGAGGTCGGTGTCGGTTAAAGCCTTTTGCTCCTGAGAATCCATATTTAGGCAGTTGTATCTACTGTTTTCGCCGTTTACTCTTCCGATCCACTGTTCTAAGGGCCACAAATGCTTATAACCGCATGACGGGCAAAAGCCCGCCGAGTTTGTGACCACTTCGCAGTTTAAACATAAATATGCATCTTCCAAACTGATTTTTGCTGCTGATTGAATCACCATATCGCCCCTCCTCCTTATCTTATCCCCGGCATTTAAACTAGCTTCATGTCATAAGCACGTGTAGCCTTGCCTTTCGGTTAAATTGTACGGGCGAAATTCATGCCAACCTTTACACAGTGTATACCCAATCATTTTCCTCGACGAAATCAACTATGTTATGCCGATAAACGTTTTGAAAGATATCTCCTGCCCATTCAGTTATGGTATATTTCCCCCCTACAGAATGGAATTCATTCCATAACTTCATTTCCTGCCTTTTCAATTCCCTCTCCGCGACCATCTTCCAGGCACGATCCCAGCTCTTTTGAATTATTGCGCATTTTAAGGAAAAGCCGAACTTTCCGAGGTTGGCATTTATTTCGCTTATCCACTGTCAAGTAAGTGAGAATAAGGGGATCGAGTATTGTTGGGAGTATGTAGCGGTTGCCAAAATGGGAAAAAGTAAAGTGATCAATGATTTTATTAATAAGGGTAGCGGGTTCTTTGTGAAGAATCGTTCCGATGAGGATCTCGTCGATCTGATTAAGAGGGTACTGGAAACAGATATCAATCTAGATTTTCTTTTAGAATTGAAGAGAACCGAGCTTGAAACCTTAGCGGCTTGTATAAGAGATAAAATATGGCACGAGGAAAAATAAGCGGAGTTTTTAGTTTCAAAATAAAATGACTATCCTTGCAAGCTGCCTTTGGGTAAATGTCGGTATATAAATATCTGGAGAACAGCATGTTAACACGCCGGGAGATATTGGCGCAATTGAGGAGAGTGGGGTTGAGGAAGCTTTCGGAACTCAAGCAGAATTGTCGAGAATTTGAACAATATATGTTAATCAATTATGAGTTTGAAATTACGAAACGCGGAGGAAATCCCCAAGGGAGCCGTTTAAGGAGTCCAATTCAACGGGGATAACATGAATTATTTTTGAACTTTAGGTACATATCTATGGCATGGAAAGAACAAAATATAATGTTAGAAGAGAATGGGTTGGACCGTCATATTCATCTGCATATCCATGAAATTATTCCTGGCCGTTGGCTAGTGCCCAAGGCTAGGAAGGGTGCAAGTATCTGTTTGAAGGTCTTTTGCGGCGTAGTCCTCACTATGAGCATTATTGGGGTCTTGTGGGCTCGGTGGTAAGGCTCACGGCATCAGACTGCAGATTAGGAAGAAGATAACTGGGAGATCTAAGCCGGGAACCGACCGCAAGTTTTCTCGAAGCAGGGCGGGAAACAAAAGGCAAATTCTAAAAATTCCAGATTTGGGGGACTGATAAAAATGAACAGAACCGAGTTAGCAGTGGAATTTGGTGTATGGCCGTGGATCGTCAACGATTGGCTCCTTTGGGGGTGTCCGGCGGAAAAAGTTGGAAGGAATTGGGAATTTGATCTTGAGAAGGTGAAAGTCTGGCTGCAAACCGAGAAAATAAAAATAAAAAGGATAACCCCAAGACGTTCTACAAGGCCTACTTTTGACCAACGTTGGTTCACTGAACGTTGCCCGATATGTATTGACCGAGGCTTTCCCGAGGGAAAAGCCGGAATGGTTTACACTTTGGGGGAGGTATCTGAAGGTGAATGGCATCTTAGGAGAACTGGAATTCCATGCGGGCATTCAGCATACGTTCCCATAGAACGGATACACGCAAAATAGATATGCCCAGAAAGTCAAAGAGGAGCTCAGAAGTGACCGGGGATAGAAAAAGAACCCCGGAAGTTCTTGCTGCGACTCCCGAAGTGAGAAAAGACAAAATAGATATGCTCAAGAAAGCAATAGCGGATGGCACCTATGTAATTAAAGGTAACGATATTGCCAATAAAATTCTCAGAGACTTGCTCCTTGAGCGCGCCCTAAAACCAGCCTGCGGCGGATATGCGGAGAAGGAAAACAAATCCTTCGAAAGATAATTGTTTGAACTGCATCGATTTTAAGGTTTTAAGGATAACCATCGGGGGAACGCATCTTGGGCAAGAATTCTCAAATACAGATGTTTTGAAGCGGCAATGGGGCAGAAGCTTTCTCAGTTGGCAAGACAATACAGTGATGAGGTTTTTATCAAAACTTGGGACGAAATAAAGAGGGCGGGTGGCATGAGGCAATTTTAAGCAACGGCGAATGGAGACTGAAATAACCATAGCGGAAGCACTTGCGTGCCTGGACGACTCTTGCGATTTTATAGAAGCTATGATTAGAAGGCATCTGAAAATAGAAAACGGGAAATTATCTCCCTGCCTTCTTTAATGAAAACTCATGATACTTAGAAATAACAATAGAAATGTTTTTCGGTTATGAGCCATTTGGTGGCGGCTTCCTTAAATGAATCGTAATCAAGAAGACAGGGAAAAAGGAGGCCTTTAATACGGCGGAGGGAACTACGAATGATTATCAAATGCAGCTTTTTAATCTCTCAAGAAAGCGGTATGGATGGGCGCCATGAGTTTGCGAACATACCGCCTTTGCCCGAGTATATTATCAAAAAGGGCCCTTATGTCAATAATAACAAAGGAGCCTCTCGCCAAATAATCATTGTGTACCAGTTTGATAAAGCAAATTTCGCAGTAGCATGGGAATGTATCTCCAAACAATTGGATTGCTTCCGGGGTTTTCCGGGGTTCACTCTTTCTGCCCACATATATGACCCGCGTCCACGCCACCTCTCGCTGGATAAAGAAAGGACATTTACGGAGTTGCTGAGGTATTAGCGAAGTGAAAAACACGATGCTGCAGTCGAGATGGAAACCTTTCATCTTGTCTATCCTTTTTTTCGCTGTGGCGTTTACTGTCGGGACCTTTCTTCACTGGCCAACGGCGGATGCTGCAGGCGGGTGGATTATTTTTGTGAAGTTGGGGGCAGTATTTGGCTTAATTGGCGCTATCTATGGAGCCATTTACGCTTTTGATATCCGGTTCGATTCCGCCAATATGGATCGACCTGTTCTGCCGTACCGTGGTATGTGCCGGATTAGGAGGCCTCCTGGTATTCTCTTTACAGATCCCCAGTCTTACGAGAGTTTTTGAGCCCATTGTAGTAGGTGCCAGCGTTTCCGGGTTTCTGGGTTGGCTGGGTTGGAGATGGGCAAAGCATGTGGATTTTTAAAATTATCAACTAACACAGCTTGACCCGGAGCTGGTGGGGGCGGCAGGAAGAATCTTCAAAGCCGGTTGTCATATACACGTTCTTCTCGCTTTCAAGCGGAAATGTTGCAACCTTGAATTCAAAAGTTTTCATTTTGGAGGGCCACTGGCGGGATTCGGGGCGGGATAGTGAAAGCGGACTTCAAAATGTGCGGGCATTTCATAATATCCGCATTTCGACCACCTCAAGGGCCTAGAGGAATTCATGAAGAGCGCGGCGGATTTGACCAGACAGATCCTCGGATTCGCCAGATCTGGGAAATATGAGGTGAAAACAACCGGCATAAACCGGCTTGTGAACAGAAGCTCCGAGATGTTCGGCCGTACCAAGAAGGAGATTACGATTCATAAACACTTTCAGGACGAGATTTGGCTTGCGGATGTCGATAGAGGGCAGATCGAACAGGTGCTTCTAAACCTCTACATCAATGCCTGGCAGGCCATGCCAAGCGGCGGAAACCTCTATATGCGACTGAAAATGTCATCCTCGATGAAGAATTCGCCAAACCGCACGGTATTCCGTCTGGCAGGTGCGTGAAGATTTCGGTGATGGATACCTGAATCGGCATGGATGAAAACGCCCGACAACGGGTGTTTGAACCATTTTTTACCACCAAGGAAAGGCGGAAGTCGCCGCGAGCCGCAGAATGAGGGGAATTCTGTTCAGTTCATTTCCGATCCTCACCAACGATATACGAAAAAATTTCCACCGCCTGAAAAATTTTCTTGTCCCGGAAAGCGGATTGGTGTATTCAGGTTAAATCCTCCCGCTCGTTTGCCCTACTCATGACAAAAAAATGGTTTCGGTGACATTCCCCATTGAAAAACAGGGATCAATTGAGGATAATAGCGTCCTAGGAGGAAGGATGAAGCGGACCATTTTTTTAGGAATCGCGTTACTTTTCGTGCCTACTTTCATCCTGATTGACTTAGGGCGGGGAGCCGAACCCGGGCTTTCTGAAAAGGCCGCTTTCCTTCCAACAGGTAACGGCAAAAGACGGGCTGTCCAGCGAGATGGTTATGGCCGTGGCCGCTGTGGGGGAAGAGGTCTGGTTCGGCACCTACGCCGGCGGGGTGACGCTTTACGACCGGGCCAAAAAAACATTCAAGACCTATACCACCAAGGGGGAGCCGCAGGAGAAGGATGACGGCGTCAGCATCAAGTGGAAAAACCACCCGGCCTACAACCATGTGTCGGTGATCCTTCCGGACAAGGACCGCGTCTGGTTCGGGACGTATTTCTACGGTTTCGGGGGCGGCGGGATCTCGTATTACATGCCGCGGAAGAAGAACCCCTGGAGGCGGTTCACCACGAATAAAGACGTGGCCAAGAAAATCGTCTCCCTGGCCGCGGACGGAGACCTGCTCTACGCCGGTTCGGAAAAAGGCCTTTCCATTTTGGACAAAAAAACGGAGAAGTGGCAATCTTTCTACTCGACCGAAGACGGGCTTGCCGGAAATTTTGTCAACGCACTTCTATTGCAATCGGATACCCTCTGGGCCGGCACGAATGCGGGGATCAGCCGGCTTCAAATTTCTCAGAACGCCTGGAAGACCTACGGGCAACCGCAAGGACTGGGGGACATCGAGGTCAAAGCCCTGGCCAGCGTCGGGGAGAAGATCTGGGCGGCAACCACCAGGGGAGCGCTCTATGAGTACGATCCCGGTCCGGACCGTTGGAAAAAGATCGAACCTTCCGATCCCTTGAAAAGCGGAGGGATCAACACTCTCGCCGTGATTCAGGGGAAGGTGCTGGTATGCCGGGACAATGGGGTCAGTGTATTCGAGATTTCCCGGAATCAATGGGATTCCATAACCAAGGCCGACGGCCTGCTGAGCAGCACGGTTTTCTGCGCGGTCGAAGACAAGGATGGGGTCTGGTTCGGGACCGACCAGGGCGCGTCCAGGTGGAACCGGGTTCCATAGATAGACCAAGATCGGGCGGGCTGGTTGAAGCTTGCCGCCAGCGACTCCAGAATTCGCCATCCTGAACTGAAAAAGAAAGGCAATTCCTATGGATTGGTTTTCCAGGTCGAAAGTCAGCCGAAGACAGTTTCTCGCCGGGGCCGCGGCGGCAGCGATCCTGCCCAAGATGTTCTTCCCGGCCGGATCCCGCCCCTCCGTTGCATACGCTGCCGGAGATGCCGACCTGGCGGTCGCCCAGCAGGGGACTCCCACCCAGCTCCTCCAGGCCGCCCTCGCCCCCCTGGGCGGGATGGGCCGTTTCGTGAAAAAGGGCCAGCGGGTGGTGATAAAGGCGAACATCGCCTGGGCCAGGACGCCCGACCAGGCCTGCACCAACAACCCCGAATTGCTCTCGGCCCTGATCAAGACTTGTTTCCAAGCCGGTGCAAAGCGGGTCGCGGTTTGGGACCACACCTGCGATAACTATCAATTCTGCTTTGCCCGTTCGGGCTTGAAAAAAACCGCCCAGGACGCCGGGGCGGACATCTTTTCCGGGCACGGCCGGAATGTTTACAAGCAGGTGAACGTTCCGAAAGGAAAGAAGCTGAAGACGGTGGAGATCATCCAGGACGTGCTCGACGGTGATGTCTTCATCAACTTTCCCATCCCCAAGCAGCACTTCGCCACGGAGCTCACCCTCGGGCTGAAGAACCTCATCGGGATTGTCTGGGATATGGAGCAGCTTCACAAGATCGACCTGCACCAGTGCATCGCCGACATCAATACCGTCCGGAAACCCGACCTGGTGGTCATGGACGCGATTCGCATTCTCATCGACAACGGCCCCAAGGGGCCGGGGAAGACCGAGGACATCGGGGAGGTGCTCGCCTCCACGGACATCGTGGCGGTGGATGCCTACGGGGCCGGTTATTTTAAACACCCCAAGAGCGGAAATCCTTTCAAGCCGGCGGAGGTCCGGTTCGTTAAGAACGCGTATGACCTTGGGCTGGGTCAGATCGACCTCACGAAGGTCCGCCTGAAGAAGGTTAAGGCCGCATGACCCGAAAGATTTCCCGCCTGAGGAGAACCCTCCAGGCCGCCTCTTTCTTCTTTCTCCTCTACTTAATCGTCCAGGCCGCGTTTCCCCTCGAGGGGAAGATCCCTGTCGACCTTTACCTCCGGCTGGACCCTTTCATCGGCATCGTGACCCTGCTCACCCAGAGAGAAGTGATCGTAAGAATGCTCCCGGCTTTCGGCGTCCTCCTCCTGGTGATCGTGTTCGGGAATTTCTTTTGCGGATGGTTCTGCCCCATGGGCGCGACCATCGACTTCTTCGACCGGCTTCTCTTCCGGGAAAAGAAGAGGGCCAAACCCTTTCAGGACGAGCCCCTTCGCAGGTTGCGGTATGGAGTTTTTGTTTTTGCGGCGGCGGCGGGCATCATGGGCCTGCAGGTTCTCTATCTTCTCGACCCCATCAGCCTGATTACCCGCACCCTGGTGATCTCTTTTTATCCACCGGCGATTTACATCTACAATCATCTTTTGCCGGAAGTCCAGCGGTTCCTCCCGAGGAACCCCTTTATCATCCCGGCGATGAAGATGCCCATCTTCAAGGTCAACCTCCTCATCTTCCTCTTCTTTGCCGCTGTCTTGGCTTTGGGAGTGATCCGGAAACGGTTCTGGTGCCGTTATCTATGTCCGCTGGGGACGTTATTTTCCGTCACTTCCCGCCTGCGGACCGTCCGGCGGTCTGTGACCGCGGATTGCGTTCAATGCGGAAAATGCGCGCGGGAATGCTCCGTCGGGGCGATCCCGGCGGAAACGCCGCGGGAATACCGGCAGCAGGATTGCATCTCCTGCTTCAAATGCCTGGAGTGCCCGCCCAAAGCGGTCTCTTTCGGCTTTGCCCTGCCCGGGTGGAAGTCGGCGGACGGGGTTTCCCTTTCGCGCAGGTACGTGGCGGGCTCCCTGGCATTCGGGTTCTTCTCCGCCCTGGCGATAAAGACCAACCCTCTCCAGACAGAGAGCGGGCTGAAAAACAACCGTCTCATCCGCCCCCCGGGAGCGCTTCCGGAGGCTCGATTCGTTTCGGCCTGTACCGGTTGCGGGGAATGTTTGAAGGTGTGCCCGAACAACGCCCTGCAATCCACCTTCCTGGAGGCGGGGCTCGCCGGGCTTTACACCCCGCGGATCGTGCCCCGGATCGGGTACTGCGAGGAATTCTGCAATTTCTGCGGAGAAGTCTGTCCGACCGGCGCCATCCAGGTCCTTTCCATCGAAGAAAAACGGCTGGTCCAGATGGGCGTGGCTCACATCGACAAAACCCGCTGCATCGCCTATGATCAGGATAAGATCTGCCTCGTCTGTAACGAACAATGCTCCTACCATGCCGTCGTGGGGGATGAGAAGAAGCGCCCCAGCGTGAAGGAGGAGAAGTGCACGGGCTGCGGGATCTGTGAGAACAAGTGCCCCGTAGAGGGCGAATCGGCGATCATCGTCTACACCTCCGGTGTTCAGAAAAAGATAACCCCCGAAGCGCAGACCAAGACCTGAGGAAGCAGACTCCAGACGAAATACTCGGGAGAGCGTAAGTCGCGAGAGCGAATAATTTTTTTCCGCCTTGCGCCTTGCGCCTCACGCCCTCGCGGCCCAGGGCCGCGTTGACTTTCTGCCGCAAGCTGGTCTATCCTCCTTTGAAGGCAAATTCCTGATCCGGACGAACTGGAATTAACCCATCAGGTGCAAAAAAACATCAGCAATCGTATTGTGGAGCCTTGTTTCTATTGGCCGGGAAGGGCATCCGCAGAATGTTGCTGGATCTCACCTTTGGTGGCCTTTGCCCCCTCACCCCTCCCCTCTCCCCCGCAACGGGGGAGAGGGGAGGGTGAGGGGGTTTGCCGGGAAGATTTATGCAATACTTAGGTTAATCAGGATTTGTAGGGGCGGCCGCCCGTCAGATGGGCAGCCATCAAGCCACGGCTTGATTGCCCCTGCAGGCTTATCCCTTTCGCGGTGAGTTGAAACGATAACCCCACTAAAAGGACTGCGGTCATGAGCGAATGGAAAAAGACCTCCTGTGTTCTATGTTTCAACAACTGCGGCCTGGAAGTAGTCACGGAGGGGAGTAAGATCTTGAAGGTCAGGAGCGATCGGAACAACCCCCGTTCCCAGGGTTATATCTGCCGGAAAGGCGCCAATGTCGCCTACTTTCAGAATAACCCGGAAAGGTTGAAGTACCCCTTGAAGCGCGTCGGGGGTTCATTCGAGCGCGTTTCCTGGGAACAGGCCCTGGATGAGATCGCCTACAAGATCAAGGCAACGGTTGAGGACCACGGCCCCCGGTCGGTCGCCTACATGGGGGGCGGCGGACAGGGCTCCCATTTCGAAGCGGCTTTCGGGGTCCGTTTCCTGCACGGGTTGGGTTCCAAATACCACTACAGCCCTTTGGCGCAGGAGCTGACGGGCTATTTCTGGGTGCAGGGGAAGGCTTTTGGCCGGCAGTACATGCACCCTGTGCCGGATATTCAAGCCTCGGATTTTATCGTCCTCTGGGGCGCGAATCCGATGGTCAGCCATGATCTTCCCCGGGCTCCGGTTATTCTCCGGGAAAAGAAAAAAGAACCGGGGTTTCTCCTGGCCGTCGTGGACCCGAGGCTAACCGAGACGGCCAAACTGGCCGACATCCATCTTCGCATCCGGCCCGGCACAGACGCCCTCCTTTTAAAGGCCATGATCAGGATCCTCCTAACCGAAGAGGGTCTTTTGGACCGGCAGTACCTTTCTTCGAGGGTCAGCGGCCTGGATGCCGTCTCCCAATGGTTTGATGACGTCCAGGTGGAAGAGAACTGCCGGGTGTGCGGGCTGGATCCGGGCGCCGTGCGGGAATTTACCAGGCTCTTTGCGACCCGTAAGAGCGCCATGAGGAGCGACCTGGGAATCCTCATGGGGCGCCACAGCACCCTTAACTCCTATTTGGAGCTGATTTTCCTCACCCTCTCCGGCCGGATCGGGGTGAACGGCGGGAATGTCTTCCCGGGCCACCTGATGCCGATGGGCTCCCATACCCCTGAAGAAGACCCCAAAGCCTGGCGGACCGAGGCGACCGGCATCCCGGGAATTATGGGCGTTTTCCCTCCCAATGTCCTTCCGGAAGAAATCAACAACGATCTCCCCAGGCGCATTCGAGCCCTGATCGTCAGCGGGTCGAATCCTCTCCGATCCTACGCCGACACCGCGGCTTACGAGAAGGCTTTCGCCAGGCTGGATCTGCTGGTCACGGTCGAGGTGGCCATGACCGAAACGGCGATTCTATCCCATTATGTCCTTCCGGCAAAGAGCGGGTTCGAAAAATGGGACGGGACCTTTTTTCAATGGAATTTTCCGGAATACTACTTCCACATGCGCCCTCCGGTGGCGGAGTGTGACGGGGAGCAGGTGGAGGAAGCCGAGATTTACCTCGGGCTCGCGGAACGGCTGGGGTTGATCCCGGAGCTGCCGGAAAAGCTCCGGCAGTCGGCCAAAGACCGGGCGGTTTACGGCGCCGCGCTAATGGAGTACCTCCAGACCAACCCCAGTGCCGCATCCTGGCTGCCGTTCATATCTGGCCAAGACACTCGGCGAGGAGCTGGGATCGAAGAACCTGGCCGCGCTCTGGGGCCTGCTCATCCGGTTTCCCATGATGCATCCGGAAGATGTCACCCGTGCCGGATACTCGCTGGGGCCTCTTACGGGCGAGGAGTTGTTCAGTAAAATCCTGGAAAACCCCGGCGGGGTCAAGATCGGCGTGGTGGACCGGGGAAATAACCTTTCCCTTTTGAAAACCCCTGACAAAAAAATCCATATTTATTTTCCGGAGATGGGATCCTGGCTGAAGGAGGTCACGCCGGCAGCGGAAGAAAAAAGCCTCGTGAACAGGGATTTCCCCCTGGTGCTCATGGCCGGAAACCACATGGAGATGGTGGCCAACAGCCTGATGCGCGACCCGGCCTGGAACGCAGGCAGGCGCTGCTGCACCCTGCGAATTCATCCGGCCGACGCGGAGGAGATGGGGATTCGCGACAAGGAAGCGGCCATCGTGGAGACCGAAGCCGGATCCGTCACCGTCGAGGCGGAAATCAGTGAATCCGCCTTTCGAGGCCAGGTAGTCATCCCCCATGGGTTCGGCCTCATCCACGGCGGGAAGGCTCACGGGGTGAATGTGAATCGCCTGGCCCCCGCCAAAAACCGCGATCGGTTCGCGGCCACGCCCCTGCACCGCTACATCCCCTGCCGGGTGCGCAAGGCGTAACGGCATAGTTTAACCGCAGAGGGCGCAGAGGACGCAAGGATAACAATATAATTAAAGAGGTAACGATTTTGTGGAGTGCGCAAGCCATGCTTGCGCTTCAAAAAGGCGGCAGCATGGCTGCCGCACTCCAAAATGAAGCGACGCTGGGGGATTTCCTGGGGCTCAATCACAAACAGATGAAAATTTTTCCGAAGGCTGAACGGAGGCTTGGGATTCCTTTGCGAACTCTGCGCCCTGCCCGGTGAAATGGTTTTTATGGCGTTTCTGCTTTTGATATTCGCTTATCTCCTCGGGTCTATACCCACTGGCGTCATCCTGGCCAGGGCTTTCGGAAACGTGGACCCCCGTACCCAGGGGAGCGGGAATATCGGCGCAACGAACATTTACCGCACGGCCGGAAAGAAGCTGGGAATCCTGACCCTCATAGGAGATATCCTGAAAGGCCTGATCCCAGTGGTTCTGGCCCGAACCTTCCTTGAATCTTCTCTCGGGGTCGGGGCGGTTGCCCTGTCGGCTTTTCTCGGCCACCTTTTCCCCATTTTCCTGAAATTCAAGGGTGGAAAGGGAATCGCCACGGGGCTTGGGGCTTTTTTGGCCCTGGCCCCCCTCTCGGCTGGTGTCTCTTTTCTGGTTTTTCTGGCAGTGGTGTACAAGTGGCGGTATATTTCTCTGGGGTCCCTCGCCGCGACCGCCGCTTTCCCGGTCGTTCTTGGGCTCCTCAACCCCCATCGGGTGTACATTCCCTTCGCCGTGGTTATCGGAATTCTCATATTTTACCGTCACCGCCCGAACATCGAACGCCTGCTGGCCGGGAAAGAATCGAAATTCGGTCAAAAGAAGAGTGCCGGGGGATGAGGACTGGGGGTTCCAGGTTATGGCTGGCAAAATCCTCATCCTTCATTCCGGCGGGGTCGGCGACTTGCTCCTTGCCTTGCCGGCCATGAGAATCTTCCGCGGCGCTTTCCCTCTCTCCAGGCTGGAACTCCTGGGCCGCCCTGAGCGCTTACGCCTGGTTGCCCATGACCTTCGCGCAGAATCCGTTCATTCCATAGACCAGGCGGAAATGGCCTATTTTTTTCTCGAGGGATCCCCTCTTCCTCCTGGTTTATCCGGCTTCTTTTCTTCTTTCCGGATTGCCCTGATTTTCGGGAAATCAAGCGGGAGGGTTCTATCGGCAAACCTGGAAAAATTAGGGGTCCGCGCAGTATCCATTCCTTCCTTCCCCGCTGAAGGGTCGGCAGTTCACGCTTCCGATTTTTTGATCGATCGTTTGAGGGAGGCAGGCTTCAAGGGAGGGAAGAATTCAGCTCCCCTGACACTTTCAGAAACAATCCTCTCATCCGGAATGCAATTCCGGGCATCCCTGGGCCTGAAGAAAGGGGACCGCACTCTCGCCATTCACCCCGGCAGCGGTTCCCCGGCGAAGAACTGGGATCCGAGGAGGTTCGCTGAAGTCGTGGATTGGGCTTCCCGCAGATCCAAAATCCTGCTGATTCTCGGGCCGGCGGAAGAGGGGGCTCAAGATGTAAAGCGGTTAATGGCGAGAGCTAAACCTTCGGTGGCGGATCGACTGCCCCTGGTCCAGCTTGCGGGGGTGTTAAAGACCTGCTCGGCCTACCTCGGGAATGATTCCGGCATCACTCACCTGGCAGCGGCCCTGGGAGTGCCCACCGTAGCCATATTCGGTCCCACCGACCCGGCTGTTTGGGGTCCCTGGGCGCCAGGGGCCAAGATCATTTCAGGAGTGGACGCGGACCCGACGCCTCGTTCCTCAATCCATTCAAAAAGCTGCTGCGCAGGCCTGGAAGAGGTGGACGCAAGAACGGTTATTCGGGCGCTCGATTCTCTTCTCACTTCATTTCCCCCCCTCCCGGGATAATCCCCGGAGCGGAAAGGCCGGGGGCCGCCAACACCAATTACGCGGGCCAGGCGCTGTTTTGACAACGGCCTCCCGCGGTGTTACAACGGATACCAGGTGGCGCAAATTTCTGAGAAGGAACCAGGTATCTCCCGGTGCTTCGCGGCAAACCTCCGACATTTCCCTGGACCCCTGTTTTTTTCCTGACGTCTATTTTCTACCTTAATTTTATCTCCCGGGTCCTGCTCGCGCCCCTTCTCCCGGTCATCGAGCAAGACCTCGGGATCGGGCACGGGGAGGCGGGTTCGCTGTTTCTCTATCTCGCCTGCGGAAGCGGAGTGGGGCTCGCCAGCTCCGGGTTCGTCTCTTCGCGGCTTAACCACCGGACCCTCATCACCCTCTCCATCGTCATGGCGGGACTTTCCATGCTGGCCATCTCCCAGTCGAGTTCCCTCGGCATCATGCGAGCCGGACTGGTGATCGTAGGGATCTTTGCGGGATCTTACCTTCCCTCGGCGATCGCCACCCTCACCGGCCTTGCCAGCCAGCAACACTGGGGAAGGGCCCTGGCCATTCATGAGCTGGGGCCCAACATGGGATTTATTACCGTTCCCCTGCTGGCCGAAGCACTCTTAAGATTTTTCTCCTGGAGGGGTTCTCTCGCCACGATCGCCGCTGTTGCCATCAGCGTTGGGATTCTTTTCCTTTTCTTCGGAAAGGGAGGAAAGCATAAGGGAGAGCCGCCCCGCCTTTCCCTCATGGTCCAGATCGTGAAGAGTCCTCTTTACTGGCTCATGATCTGCCTTTTCACGATTTCTATCGGGTCGAGCGTCGGCCTCTACACCATGCTCCCCCTGTTCCTGGTAAACGAACTCGGCATGAGCCGTCCGTTGGGAAATACCTTGATCGGGCTCTCCCGGATATTCGGTGTCGTCGTCCTCTTCCTGGCCGGATGGATCACGGAGAGATTCGGGCCCAGAAACACGATGACTTTTTTTCTTTCGACCACCGGCCTGTTTACCCTGCTGCTCGGAGCCCTGCGCGGGCCGGCGGTGACCCCCGCGCTCATGTTCCTCCAGGCGGCCTGTGTCGCCTGTTTATTTCCGGTGGGCTTCACGGTTCTTTCCCTCGTCTTTCCCATGAAAATGCGGGGCGCCGGGGTTTCCCTGGTGATGGTGATTGCTTTTTCCATCGGCGGAGGGGTGATTCCTTCGGCCATCGGACATTGGGCGGAAGCTTTCTCCTTTGCCTCCGCCTTCGCCCTTCTGGGAATCCTATCGCTGGCGGTGGTGCCGTTCTTTGTTCAAGCGGGAAAGCGCCTGGAAATGGGAGGAGAATGGAGGCGATAATTCCCGACGGCGGAGGTATGGACCACCAGGGAAGGTTCGGCGAAGTCAACCAGAGTTTGGATGCCCGGCATCATTTCCTTCACCTTCCATTCCTGCCATCTGGCTTTCATGGCCAGGGTCTTCACCAGGATGTCCCGCATGGTCCCATTGTGAAAAGCGGCAGTCCCCTCTCCGTCGGTGATCGAAAGCCCCCAGCTGATCGGCCCCGGAGTCTGGATATGGACCAGTTTGAGCTCTGCCGGAGGGTTTTCCTTAAGCCTTTCCAGCAGGAGATGCATTCCCGGGGCCGACTCCCGGCTGATCGCGAAATAATTCAGGTCCTCAGCCTCACATTTATCGTAGAGCTCAATCAGCTCCTTTTCCCTCCGGGGCGAAATGTCGAACCACAGTTTTCGCCTGGCAGAGTCCACGACGAGACAGGGAATCCCCTCCAGGTACATTCTGGTTGATTTGGTGAGGCGGGGGATTCCCGGGGCCTCGGGAAAATATCTCAGAATAAGCCTGCATGCCTGATCAGGGTCCCGGGTGGGCCATGGCCGCCAGATGGGTGGGCATAAAATTCGGAAAAAATTTCCCATGTTCTCCCAAGGTAAATTCGTACCTTCCCATTCTCACCAGTCCCTTTCCTTCTTTAACTTCCTTTTCTTTTTGCCCTTGTAATGGAGCGCCAGCCAAACCGTTTTTCCGGCGCTTTCGGTCCATTCCACCCGGTGGCGCAGGTTCGCGGGGATGTACAAGGAGTCGCCCGGGCGCATAATATGCATTTCAGAATCTCCCTCGAACCGGAGGCCCGCGCTCCCCTTCAGGAGGAGGACCCATTCATCGGCCACCTGATGAAGCCATTCCCCGGCTGCCGTCGCCTGGCCATGGGAAATAATTCTCTCCAGCCGGAAGGTGTCCGTTTTCAGGAGAACTTCTATAACCTCCTGAGGAACGAAATCCGGAATCTTCGCAAACAGGTTTTTGATTCCACACATAGCGTCCAAAAGAACCTGGTCACATTTTACGCCGTCACTATACCATCATTTCAGTGGAGGCGCTTTAATCATCTCCCTCTCAACCAGGCGTAACTTCCCGTCCTTAAGCCGGAATACGCTCCTGCGGTAAACACCCTCCTGATCCGTTGCTTCCTGTTTCTCCGACTGAACCAGCGTCAGGACGCCTTTGATGAAGCGATAGGATTTCGCCCGGTAGATCAGCCCGCCGTGTCCGCCTCGCTCGTATGCGGCAAGAACCTGCTTATCGGCATCGACCTTGAATATCGGGTAATTTCCGAGGTAAGAGAACGCCTGCTTGCGCGGAACGAATAACCAATAATCCGCGTACGTGTTTGCGACCCCGCGGCTGGTCGCCAGGAGCAAGTCGTTATACCCGTCGAAATTAATGTCGGCGGTGCCGATGAAGAATTCCTGGTTCTGCGACAGGGAGGTCATGTTGTGAACGGGAAGCGACTGCGACCACCCGGGTTTATCGGTCCTGGAAATTCGGAGTTCTTCGACCACTCGCCGGCCGTCGGGCATGTTCCGGGGTCTAAATCTGACATCGTAGGGCGGTATCGCCTGCCCGATGTTGAGCGTGCAAGGGTCACAACGGGAGGTGGAGAGGTTCTGGGCCGGCGGGGCGAGTGGGGGAGCGGGGGCGCTCGGCCGGGCTGACTCCGCGGGGGCTGGCGGCGAAGGAGTTTCCGCCGCCTCGCCGAAGCCAGGGAAAAAGCAGATGTAAAATAAGAGGGTCAGCGGAAGCCGGAGGAGACGGAGCGGCGCTTTGAAGGAGCGTGCCTGCACGGATTTACCTTACGAGAAAGAATTTCGCCCTGACAAGTTTCGCCTTGCGTTCTTCCAAGCCGTTGTACCCGCCGTTGATGACCCTGGTCACCGCCATGATATCATCCCGGTCCGCAAATTTGTTCAAACCGTTTTCAACCCAGAACCAGCAGGAGACGTCCACGGCGGTGTCGGGGTCCGTAGCCAGGAGCCTGGCGTTGGCCTCTGTCGTGTAATCCTTGCCTCGAGCTTCGCCATACTTCTTGTAATTGAAACGGCCGGTGAGTTGGATGAGCCCGCGGCCTTTGAACCGTTTACCGTCTCCCGGCCGGCTGTTCCCGAGATCGGCCCTCCCTTCATAAGCCTCGCCGTCGGCGATCTCCTCAGAATACCTGAATTCGGCGCTCTCGTGCGCGATCTGGGCCAGGAAGTGGGCCATGCGAAGTGGGGTGTTGATTCCATTCGCCGACATCCTTTGTTGCAGCGCGCCATAATACTTCGCGATATTTGAGCCCGTCGAGTGAATCATGATTCCGAGTAGTTTTCCTCCCGAGAAACCGTCTGGCATCCCCTCTCGAAGTCCCCGGAGCGTCCTCCCGTTCGGGTCCACGCGGCCGTCGGGGTTGGCCAAGCCTACGACTCGGCGCTGAAATTCTTCAACTGCGCCGATCGTTCGGCTGCCGATCAACCCGTTTTCGGCGAGCGGTCCAGGAGAAGCAAGCTTTTCCATGTTGAGGTTGATTAAGATTTGGACCGTTCTGACATCCTCCCACCTGTTCACACCATTGCGGCCGACCGACATAGATATGCACATTTTTACTCCTTCTAAATCGTGCCGAAAGAACGGCAAATTGGGACCGCTGCCTGCCGGTCCGGCGGATGGGATTATCTCCATAAAAAGGAGATGATCCTTATTTTAGATCAATTCCCCCGCCGTTTTCATCCGAAAAGCTGGGAAACGACTGAGCCCGCGGCGAACGCCAGGGCAACGCATAAGTCATTGATTTGTAAAGATCCGCGGAACATGCGGGGTGAGGCTGCCGAACCATGAAGGGAAATACAAAACAATCTCATGGAGCAAGGGGAGTTTTGGGTTCCGGATGAAAACTAGTTAAAATATCCGACAGAAATGCCGATAATTTTTAAAGACAGACAGGATTGGCCGCGGAGAAACCCTTTCGGCCAGGGCTTGCCTTCCCTAATTGCGGGTCTGGCGTCAATTTGTTCGATCGGAAATTCGGAAATAAGGGGAATAAGTTCCAATGGCATTAACCGATACTGTTCCTCCCGGGGCCGATTTGAAACCGGTAAGCTTTGGCAAATACCTTCTTTTCGAAAAATTGGGGGAAGGCGGGATCGCCCAGGTACACCGGGCCGCGCTGAACAGTCCCCAGGGGGAAAAGCGTCTCGTCGTCAAGCGAATTCTGCCCCAGCTCTGCGGCGAAAGAGACCTGGTCAAGGCATTCCTCGAAGAAGCGAAACTGGCCAGCATGCTCGCCCACGAAAACATTGTGCGGGTCTGCGATTTCGGCCGTATGGAGAAATCTTTTTTTCTCGCCGCCGAATACCTCGCCGGCAAAGATCTCCGGTGTATCTTGGCCCGATCCGCCGAAAAGGGGCCGGCCCTCGGACTCGAACAGGCTCTTTATATCGCTTCAAAGATCTGCTCCGGTCTGGATTACGCCCACAAGCTGAAGGACGCCCAGGGCAGCCCTACCCCGATGTACCACCGGGATATTTGTCCCCAAAACGTGATCCTCACCTTCGACGGCGGGGTGAAGATCGTAGATTTTGGAATCGTCAGGGCAACTTATAAGAGCGCTGTGGCCAAGCACGAAATGTTCAAGGCGAAGGCGGCCTACATGTCCCCGGAGCAGGCTTTGGGGGACAGGGTCGATCATCGTTCGGATATCTTTTCCGCCGGGATCCTTCTTTACGAAATGGCTACGGCCAAGAAAGTGTACGGCGGAGAGACCATGCAGGCTCTGGCCAAAGTGCGAAAAGCGGAGTTCGAACCGCCGGAGACGGCGAGGAGCGGACTTCCCCCTAAATTTTATGAGATTCTCGCCAAGAGCCTGGCCAAAGAAAAAGACCAGCGGTATCAGACCTGCGGAGCGATGCGGGAGGCGATCGAGGATTGCCTCTCCGGGTTTTCCCCCAAGCCGACCGGCGCGGGAGTCTCGGAATATATGCAGAAACTTTTCGAGGGGGAAATTGAAACGCATGGAACGGCGCCGAGTTGCACGCCAAAGAAATCCCGGGAATCTTCTTTGGCCACGGCTGGCGGCACCGGGGGGCAAGACGCCACCCATTTGATCCCTTATCCAGCCGCGAGCCCGGGCGAATCCCGGCAGGAGATCCCCGCAGCCAATTCTTCTGGACCGACAACTTGGGACAATTTGCCTTCCAGCCCTGAGCTCCACAACGAGGAAAAAACTGAGGCAGGGCCTTTCCCGGTTACCCCCTCGCCGGAATCCTATGACCCTCCCCCGCCCGAGCCGGCGGAGCTCGCGGAACATGAGGGGAATGACGCCGACTCGGCAACGGAATTGCGAACCGACCTGCAATTTGTTCAGGGTATTCTCAAGAAAGCCCAGAATACCGTTGATGAAGAGAGCTTCCGCCGGAGGAAGACCAGGATGTACTACGCAGGCGTTCCCGCATTCATCCTGGCTGCTTTTATCCTGGGATGGACCTATTGGCCCCAGGAAAAGACCGAAAGCCTTCCCCAACCCGAAATGCTCGCTGGACCATCGATCTCTTCACCAGCCAACGAGCCGGTTCCGGCAAACTTGGTCTCGTCCAATGGTTCTCAGAAGAAAGACGGCGTGAGTGATCGTCAGGCCGAAGCCGTCGCTTTGCAGGACAAAGGCGCGGCCCTTTCTGAGAAAAACCCCAAGGAGGCCCAATCGCTGCTCCTCAAGTCGCTGGAACTGAACCCGAGGAGCGTGAGGGCGAACTTTCATCTCGGGTTGACGTACACGAACCTCAATAATCTTCCCAAGGCCGTAGAATATTATCGCAAGACGATTCAACTGGACCCCAGGTTCGCCGACGCCTATTTCAACCTGGGCTATATCTACGCCGGGCAAAAGAATTACCCCAACGCCGAGCAAATGTACACCGAGACGGTCAGGCTGGCCCCTCCCTACCTCGATGAGGCCCTTTTCAATTTGAGCGTGGTCCAGGAGAAGCAGGGGAAGAAAAAGGAAGGCCTGGAGAACCTGGAACGCGCGCTGCAAATCAATCCGCGGAATGAGATGGCCCAAAAACTGCTGATCAAAATGAAGAGGAATTCTTGAAAAAACAAGGGAGCGGCGGCCGCTTAAAGAAATTTCCCCAATGGGTATGCGGAATGGCGTTGGGGGTTCATCTCCTGGGCTGCGCCTCTCCGCCTCCCAGGTCCGAGGCCCCCCTGCCCCCGGTGAGCAGGACGCCCGCCGTCCAGCAGGCGGCGCCTGCCAGCCCCGATTCAAGGATCGCTCCCCAGGAACCATCCCCCGCTGTGTCCGCAAATGTTGCGTCCCTTCCCAAGAAGAGCGGATCCGTTCCGGCCCAACCCCCTCCCGAGCCGCCCCAGCCGCCTCCCACCGCTCCGCCGCTTAAGAATCATTTCCATGTCCATATCGTGAGGTGGTCCGGCGAGACGTTATCCGCAGTGGCGGCCTGGTACACGGGGGATGCGAAAAATTGGAAAACCCTTGCGGGGGCAAACCCCGGAATCAATCCAAACCTGATTCGCGAAGGTAATAAAATTTTTATCCCGGACATGCTTTTGAAAACCCGGGAGCCCATGCCCCGCGATTTTCTCGACCGCTTCTACTCCAAATCCAAAAAAGAAAAACCGCGATCCAAGCCCCAGCCTGCCCCCGCAGCACAGGAGGGGGAAATGCAGCTCTTCGGGCCCAAAAAATCCCCCACCAGAGTAGCCACGAGCCCCGACGGATACAAGCTGGAAAGCGATAACGGAGGCTTTTATTTTTCCGTCTACGTGATATTCTGGGCTAACGCTCAAACGCATCCGGCGGCTATTCACGGGATTTTCGCGGAGGGCTCTTGATTAGGATCGATAACTTCGGCATGACGGACATCGGGCGGGTGCGGAAAATTAACGAAGATGCTTTTATTTTAATGCCGGACCTGAGTTTATTTGCAGTTGCGGACGGGATGGGCGGCGAGGAAAAGGGAGAAGTGGCCAGCCGGATCTTTGTTGAAACAGCCCCGGAGGTCTTTTCTCACGGTTCCCTGCGATCTGAACAGGAAAGGGTCGAGCGGGTTCGGGAGGCCTTTGTCCTGGCGAATGCAAAAGATCCTGAGCTGGGCCAAAGCCAATCGGGTTGGTAGAATGGGATGCACCGCAGAGTTGATCGCTTTTTTCGACTCCAATTACGTCCTGGGCCATGTGGGGGATAGCCGGACCTACTGTCTCCGGCGGGGAAACTTGAAACAACTCACCCGGGACCATTCGCTCGTCCAGGCGCAGGTCGATCAGGGCTTTCTTTCCCCCGCCGAAGCCCAAAGAAGCCCTTTGCGGAACATCATTCTTCGATCCGTGGGTACGGAAGAGACTCTGACCGCGGACCTCTTGCGAGGAAAGACCCAGCCCGGCGACGTTTACCTGCTCTGCTCCGACGGGCTCACGGGCATGGTAGATGACGGGGCGATCCGGGACACCTTGTCGCGGCCGTTGGAATTGTCCGGGAAAGCGCACCGGCTGGTCGAGCAGGCCAAGCTGGCGGGAGGGGACGATAACATAACCGTTATCCTCTGCGAGGTGCCCGGCTCGGCGCGAAGAAAGCCGTCAAACAGGGAAAAGGTTAACCCCCGATGACCGTGTATCGCCGGACCCAGCCTCCCAGATTTCCCTATTAAACACGGGGAAAAAAGCTCGTCTTGACGGTATGGCGGCCTATCCTCTTCCCCGGCTCTTGCCCGTCTCTTTCCCCCGCTTGCGAAGAAAAAGCCTGAGCGGGGTCCCCTGAAAACCGTATTTCTCCCGCATGCGGCGAAGGAGAAACCGCTGGTAGGACTCTTCCAGGCCTTGAGGCTCGCTTACGAAAAGGATGAAGGTGGGCGGCCCAACGGCGACTTGAGAGATGTAAAAGAGTTTGACCCGGTGGTTCCGGAAGAGGGGGGGAGGGTTGCTTTCCGTGGTTTCCCTGAGCCACTGGTTCAGCTCTCCCGTGGTGATCCGTTTCCGGTGCTCCGCGATCACTCCGTCGATGCTCTCGAAGATTTTCCCGACCCTCTGCCCGGTGAGCGCGGAGAGGAAGAGGACCGGGACGTAGTCGAGGGTCTTCATTTCCCGCCGGATTCTTTCCCTGTATTCCTCCATGGTGTTTGTTTCTTTTTGCACCAGGTCCCATTTGTTGACTACCAGGATCATGGCCCGGCCGCTCTCTTGCGCGAATTCGGCGATCCGGGCGTCCTGCTCGGTGAGGCCCTCGAATCCGTCGATGAGGATCAGGGCCACGTCGCACCGTTCCAGGCTTTTCAATGCCCGAATGGCCGAATATTTCTCCACCCGCTGGCTGACCTTGCCCTTGCGGCGTATTCCGGCTGTATCGATGAAGATATATTGCCGTCCATCCCGGGTGAACGGCGTATCCAGGGCATCCCGGGTCGTCCCCGGGACGGAATCTACGATCGCCCTGGAGCGCCCGATCAATTTGTTCAGGAGGGAAGATTTGCCCACATTCGGGCGCCCCACCAGCGCCACCCGGGTCTCCTCCTCGCCCGAATCCGCCTCGGGGACGACCGAGGGAAAAGATTTTACCACCTCGTCCATCATTTCCCCGACACCCCGGCCGTGTTCGGCGGAAACGGAGTACAGGGGGGAAGCCCCGAGGGCGTAAAAATCCATCACCGCTCCCTCGTGCCGCTCCCCGTCTATCTTGTTCACGACATAAAAAACCGGCTTGGTCACCCGCCGCAGGTACCCGGCGATTTCGACATCGGTAGGGTTCAGGCTCTCTTTCCCGTCCATCACGAAGAGGATGACGTCGGCCTCCTCGATCGCCACTTCCACCTGTTCCCGAATCTGCTGCTGGATCCGGTCTTTGGCCGCGGGCTCGAATCCGCCGGTGTCAATCAGGAGGAATGGGCGATCATCGTAGGACGCTTCCGCATAGTTCCGGTCCCGGGTCACGCCCGGCTCATCCTCCACGATGGCCTTGCGCCTGCCCGCCAGCCGGTTAAAAAGGGTGGACTTCCCCACGTTGGGCCGGCCCACAATGGCGACGATTGGTTTCATTTTTTTCTTTAAACCACAGAGAGCACAGAGGCCGCAGAGGATCAATAGCCGGTACGGAAAAAGTCTCCTGATATGAACGGCGTCATTCCGGCGAAGGCCGGAATCCAGGATTTTTCAACGCATTATGGACTCTAGCTTTCGCTGGAGTGACGGATTCCCGATTTTTTCAGCGAGTCGATCCTGGAATTCGGCTCTGAACGAAGGGTCGTGGCGTCATTGCATTCTTAGGATTCATTTGTGACCTCGTGTCCTCTGTGGCGACATCTAAATCTTCTTCAGGTTTATATCAATGGCTAACTCTTCCCCCAACCGGTTAAGTTTTTCCTGAAGAGCAGGGATCAAGACTTTCGGTGGGATTTCGAGCAGGATTCTCATAGTAAATATCGGAGTCCCGCTCTCCGGCGACGGCGTCGCCCGGGTGTGCATATCGGCAATGTTTATTCCTTCATCGGCCAGCAGCCTTGATACGCGGGAAACGATCCCCATCCGGTCCATTCCCGTGGTGGAGAGCTCATAAGACTCGAATTTTTCTTTGAACCTGGATTCCGTATCCGCTTGCTCCACCGGCGTCAGGAAGATGGAAAGATGCTTCTCCCATTCAAGCCGTTTCACTCCGGTGGAAAGCCGGTACTGGAATTCCTCTCCACTGCCGGAGAAAAGGATCAGCAGGGCGAATTGTTCTCCCAGCCGGGTCATGCTGGAATCTTCTAAATTCCCCCCGCACTCGTAAATCAGCCCGGCCACCTCGGCCACGATCCCCGGCCGATCCTTCCCGATTGCCGAAAGAGCGTAATACCTTTTCATAAATCCTCACATTCTCAGATAAGCCACAGAACACAGAGAAAAGCCCTAAAAAACGGCCTAAGAGTAAGCTAACCTGTACGAACCTTTTTTGTCCGGCCAGCTGAGCGCTTTATTAGCCGAGATTGGCGTTGGTCCATCCACTTTTTGAAGGACCGTTGGCTTTCTCCCGATGGCCTGCCGAACACCAATCCCTCAACACTTATATCTTCATCAATCTCTTCCCAATGAACGCCACGTCCTCTACCGATGAGTCTCCAATTCCTTCGCTCCTCCGGAGTGGCATGTAGTAGGCGGGGGAACCATTCCAAGGGAACCGTGATCGTTCTCCCATCAGTTAAATCAATAATCAAAGAATCATTGGTCACTTTTACGTCCTCAGCCCTTGGAAGCTCTATCTCAATCTGTGAAATACTCATTCCATGCCTCCATCAATTTAGACCTATTTTGATCGATTATTTTGTGGATTTTTGTGATCTCCATCCTGCTAAACCCTCCGCTACCTTGCAATCTGACAGGATCAAGCCAAAACTTGGCAACTTTGTCCTCACGCTCAACATGAATATGGGCAGGTTCATCCTTCTCACCAGCCTAAAAGAAAAAACGGTATGGCCCAATTCTTAAGACCGTAGGCATTTGTAATTTACCTGTAGGATCAAGTGAAATGAATCCGGTCCGAAACAATCCAGGCAGCGTACTGAATGGCTTGCCGAATGTCCTCGGCCTCCAGTTCAGGATAAGCGTCCAAAACGTCCTGGATTGATTTTCCGCTGGCGAGCATTTTCAGGATGACCCTGATGGTAATCCTCATTCTGCGGACTGTAGGCTGTCCCAGGCATACATCCGGATTGATCGTGATCCTATCAATTTTTCCATATCTTCCCCCTGTTAACAGCATGTTACAAAATTTGCTTTGGAAAAGAAAGAGGAGTGGCCATGTTTTCGGGGTCGGACCTCGATTGACCTCAGCGACCCGAAGGGGTAGCCTATGCCATACAGTGTTTCCTGTTTCGCCCTCAGAGTCAATATCGGCGGATTGGCTTTCTTCTATGTACTTTTTCATAATGCCAGAACCATTGAGGCAGCGAGCTCAAATAAATGCACAAAAACTCGACACCGAGTCGTCGATCCCTCCATTGCTGAGGAAAATCCAGCAAGAGGGAAGGAGCCGGAAGAGCGAATAGAAGAGACAAAAGGAGTGGGCGAAAAGCGAGAAAAATGGCCATGCCCCATATTGCGGCGTTACTGAAAGCTGTCGAGTACATTGACGTATACTGGCATGATGTTGGTGTGGGCCTCCAGAATCGGATGCTAACACGCCGCAGGGAAGAAATGTTCGTTCCTAACTAGACGCTGCACCGGACATGCACAAGCTCCGCTTTCCGTCTCTCGCGGACGCCGGTGAGCTCATGTTCGGTAGGAGAAATAAATGACGAAAGACCACCCTATTTCGACAACCATGTGCACGTCGGAGGGGACATAGTTTAGAATCATCATTTTTGTCCTCCTCTTTGCTATGCGAAGCGAATTCGCAACATCAAGAAACCTTTTCATTATAAAGTTACATCCCTCTCTCTTACAGAAAGGAATCCTGGATTCCGGGTCAAGCCCGGAATGACGGATGCCGAAGGCCTCCAAAAGCAACGCAGAGAGCTCGGCCCCTTTAAGGTAAGATGGCTACTGGGGATGTGGTTAACCTTTGTTCACTGTGCGCTTGAATTTCTCGACATTGCCCCAGAATTCCATATAGGCCTGCCGGCCTTCGTCTGCGCTGACCGCGGTGAACCTCACCTGATCGCCGGGGGCGCACTGGGCAACTTGGGGAAGGTCCGCATGGATCATCGTAGCAATGATCGGGTAGCCTCCGATGGTCTGCCTGTCCACCAGGAGGAGGATGGGCTGCCCGTCGGGGGGAACCTGGATTGTCCCGTTGGCCAGCCCGCAGGTGATCAGTTCCCCGGATCTTTGACGCTTGATGGGCGCACCCTTCAGGCGGTAGCCCATCCGGTCCGACTGGGGCGTTATGATGTATGGAGTGGAAAGGAGATTTTCTATTCCTTCCTCCGGAAAAGAAGTCGTCGAAAGGGCCTAAGACGACCCGCAGAGTCGGACTACTTTGGTAAGAGGGGCGGAGTTCTTCGGGAAAAACTCTTCCGACAAAATCGTCCGGCATGACTTCGAGGCTCGCGTTTGGGGCAGAAGATCTCCGGCCCTCAGCGCCCTGCCCTGCATCCCGCCGAATCTCCCGAGGAGATAAGTCGAGCGAGACCCCATAACGGGGGGGACATCGATGCCCCCGCTCACGGCCAGGTAAGCGCGGACTCCCATTCTCCTTCCCCCGAAGCTCAGGACAGACCCGGCGGGAGCCTGGTGGCAGACCCAGTTGGGGATTGCGGTCCCGTCGAGCGTGGGATCTAAATCGGCTCCCGTCACGGCGAAAAATGTCTCCTGTTGAAACTTCAATGTCGGACCGAGAAGGGTGATTTCCAAAGCCGCGGCGGCTTCCGGGTTACCCGCCAGAACGTTGGCCGCCGCGAGAGCAAAAGCGTCCATGGCCCCGGAAACGCCGACGCCGTAGCTCTGGAATCCCCAGCGTCCCTGGTCTTGGACCGTGGTAAGAAGGCCGGGTTTGATGACTTGGATCATTCAAGAATACCTGGAAGCGAGGAGTTAGAATATACAAAAATCAGGTTATGAATTTTTGAATTGTTTGGCGATGAAAAGCCTTGCCAGAAATCCCTCCCGTCCTCCCTTTTTCAAAGGGAGGAGAGCCTTTTTGATGTGACTCTTACAAGAGGTTAAATTTTTCCCTTTGAAAAAGGGGGATCAAGGGGGATTTCTGGGATCCCTGACAATTTTGGAACCTATTATTGATCCGGCTAAATTGTCACCGATCTTTTCTTCCGGCCCCTGAAGTCTGTATCCTTAGGAATTCCTTTTCATCGATCGCGTAGAAATGCGCATAATCCCCGGATTGAAAAAAAGACGGCGGATTCTTGCTTAAATCGAAGAGATTCAGCGGCGTGCGGCCGATCAGTTGCCATCCTCCCGGGGATTCCACGGCGTAAATTCCGGTTTGCTGCCCGCCGATCCCCACCGAACCGGCCGGCACCTTCGTCCTGGGAGTTGAGAGGCGGGGGGCCTGGATTTTTCGGGGTACGCTTCCCATGGCGGCAAATCCCGGGGAGAACCCGACCACGTACACCAGGTAGGTTTCCCCGGTATGCAGCCGGATCACTTCATCCACCGAAATGCCATTGTGTGCGGCAACGAAGGAAATATCGGGCCCGAACTCCCCTCCGTACAGGACCGGGACTTCCTTGACTGTGCGGGCGGATCAGGTTCCGAGGAAAGCAGCGGTCAGAAATTCCCGGACCCACGACGCGGTTTCGGCAAAGGAAAGGACCAAAGGATTCGTAGTAAACCAGGACCGAACAATAGGAGGGGACCATTTCTCCGATTCCCGGAATCTTGCGCGGCGGTCGGCGCGGCGCACAAAAGCATGAACTTCACGGTTCAGCGCGGGACTGATTTCCTCTCCGAATTCGACGAGGAGCGCCTGGTCTCCCGCCGGCCGGATCCTGGGTTCCTTTTCCATCCGCTCACTGCCCCATGGGTTTGACCGCGATGGAGGCCTTCTTGAGCTCCTCCCTGATTTTCTGCAGGATGGATACGGCGCTGGGCGTGTCCCCGTGGACGCAAAGGGTCTCGGGTTTTACCTTGATCTTGGTGCCGTCGTGGGCGATCACATACCCTTCCCGCACCATGGTCAGCGCCTGCCGGGCGGCCTTTTCGGGATCGTGGATGACGGACCCGGCGATTTTTCGGGACTGAAGCGTTCCGTCGGGATTATAAACCCGGTCCGCATAAACCTCTTCCACGAACCGGACCCCGACCTCCTTCGCCGCCTGGACCATGACCGTTCCGGCCAGGCTACGAAGATGATGTCCTTGCTGAACCGGGCGGCCGCCCGGGCGATGGCTTTGGAAACTTCCAGGTCCACAAAGGCCAGGTTTCCCAGGGCGCCGTGGGCCTTTACGTGCTGGAGGGGCAGGCCATGGGCTTTGGCAAAGGCGATAGAGGGCGCCCATCTGGTAGAGCAGGTAAGCTTCGATCTCCTGGAGGAGTAAGGTCCATCCGCCTCCGCCCGAACCCCATGAGATCCGGGTAGCCGGGATGGGCCCCCACCGCCACCCCTTTCTCCTTGGCCATGCGCACGGTCTGCTCCATGACCATGGGATCGCCGGCATGCCAGCCGCAGGCGATGTTGGCCGAGGAGATATAATCCATGACTTCCGCGTCCCGCCCCAGCTTGTAGACCCCGAAACTTTCCCCCATGTCGCAGTTGATGTCGATTCGATTCGGCATTTCTCCTCCATTGATTTTTCACCACAGAGAACGCAGAGAACGCAGAGAAAGAAATAAAAATCACAACGTAATGAAATCCTCAAAAGATCTGATTCTAGGATTATAATTTAGACGGCTCTTGATTTTGGCATTTCGCTATTTGAGAATCTTCTCTGCGTTCTCTGCGCCCTCTGTGGTGAAATCGTATTTACTTGTTCGGGCCGTACAGGTAGCAGGCCACCCAGTGATTCGGCTCGACCTCCATGAGGGGCGGGACTTCCATGGCGCAGGGTTCGAATCTGATGAGGGCAGCGGGTGTGGAAGTTGCACCCGGAGGGAGGATTGATGGGGCTGGGCACCTCCCCCTGCAGAAGGATCCGTTTCCGTTCCAGCGTGGGGTCGGGAATCGGGTTGGCCGAAAGCAGGGCCTGGGTGTAAGGATGTTTGGGTCGGCGGTAAAGGTCTTCGCTGAGCGGCCAGCTCGGCAATCCGCCCCAGGTGCATCACCGCCACCCGGTCGCTGATATGTTCCACCACCGAAAGGTCGTGGGCGATGAAGAGGTAGGTCAGATGAAATTCATCCTGCAGGTCTTCCAGGAGGTTCAGCACCTGGGCCTGGATGGAAACATCCAGGGCGGAGACCGGCTCATCGGCGATGATCAGCTTGGGGTTCAGGGCCAGGGCCCGGGCGATCCCGATGCGCTGGCGCTGCCCGCCGCTGAATTCATGGGGGTAGCGGTTGATATGCTCCGGCCGCAGGCCGACGACTTCCATCAGCTGCAGAACTCTCTCCTGCCGCTCTTTCTTGGTCCCGATGTGGTGGATGATCAGGGGTTCCCCGATGATGGACCCGACGGTTTTTCGGGGATTCAGGGAGGAGTAGGGGTCCTGGAAAATGATCTGCATCTGCCGCCGGAGCTGGCGCAGGCGTTCCGAGTCATACTGCAGGATATCTTCCCCTTCGAAGAAGATCTGCCCTTCCGTGGGCTCTTCCAGGCGCAGGATCAGGCGGCCCAGGGTGGATTTGCCGCATCCGGACTCACCCACCAGACCCAGGGTTTCCCCCGCGCGGATGGTCAGGCTGACCCCCACCACCGCCTGGACAAAAGTCTTGGACCGGGAAAAGAAATGGCTCCGGACAGGAAAAAATTTGTTCAGATTTTTGACTTCGACGAGGTTGCCGTTGGCGTTCATGGTAGTCAGGGTCTTCTTTCTTTTCGGCGATGGCTGAACCTGATAGCGATCTTTACCCGTACAACCAGCAGCGCACCAGGTGTCCGGGGGCGACTTCAATCAACGGGCGGCTCCTCTACGCATCGGTCAAAGACGTATTTACACCGGTTGGAAAATTTGCAGCCCATGGGAAGATCGAGGAGCGAAGGAACCAAGCCGGGAATCGCCTCCAGCCTTTTCTTGCGGCCATGGTCCTCATCCAGGCGGGGGATCGATTTCAAGCAGGCCCTGGGTGTAGGGGTGCTTGGGGCTGGCGAAAATGGGCCGCACATCCGTATATTCCACGATCCGCCCGGCATACATGACCGCGACCCTCTGAGCGGTCTCGGCGATCACCCCCAGGTTGTGGGTGATCAGGATGACGGACATCCCCTTTTCTTTCTGGAGGCGATTCATCAGTTCCAGAATCTGCGCCTGGATGGTAACGTCCAGGGCCGTGGTCGGTTCATCGGCGATCATCAGCTTGGGGCTGCAGGCCAGGGCCATGGCGATCATGGCCCGCTGGCGCATGCCGCCGCTCAACTGGTGGGGATATTCCGTAACCCGGCGCTCGGGGGCGGGGATTCCGACCATCTTGAGCATCTCGATGGACCGGTTCCAGGCTTCCTTCCTGGACATCCCTTCGTGCAGCCGCAGAACTTCGGAGATCTGATCGCCGATCTGAAAGACCGGGTTCAGGGAGGTCATGGGTTCCTGGAAGATCATGGAAATGGAGCGGCCCCGGATCTTGCGCATCTCCGCTTCGGAGAGGGTGCAGCAGGTCGGTCCCCCGAAGAGGATTTCCCCCTGGATGATCTTTCCCGGGAGGGTCGGGGATGAGCCGCATGATGGAAAGGGCCGTGACGCTCTTGCCGCATCCCGATTCGCCGACGACCCCGAGGGTGCCCCCTTCCTCCAGCTCCAGGTCCACGCCGTCCACGGCCTTGGCTACCCCTTCATCCGTGAAGAAGTAGGTGTGAAGGTTTCGGATTTTCAGAAGGAAATGATTTTCGCCAGCCATAAGGAATGCTATTTCGATGAACGCGGTCTTAAAGTTGAAGACCTAAAATAACAAAGATCACCGGGATTTGTCAATGAATAACGAAAACCGTAAGTTGGCAGGGGAGAGTTGAGAGCGGCAAAGTTGGTTTGCTCCTCCGCAACTCCCAACGGACGGTTTTAAAAACAGGGAGTTACCGGTTTCAGAACGACTTTTTCTTTCCGGGCCATCTCGATCAGTTCCACCAGATTCTCCACGAGGGCCTGGTGAAGCTGTCTTCCCTTTTCAGCCGTGGCGAGGGTTGGATCGCCGGTGACCCCGCTGGGTTCCGTGGCTTTTCGGAAGCTTTCCAGGGAAGACGGGGTGAAGGTGCGGTCGGCAAGCTCGTAGGGGTCGGGCACGTGAAATTTTTTCTTGCGGGGAAGGTTCTTAACCGCCTTCTTTATGTTCACCAGGTCCGGAAAGATATGCATCATGTGGGAGGTTTCCAGTTCTTCCGCGTGGCCGATTGCGCCCGGCGGGGACTCCTTGATCTCCCGGGAGGCCGTGTCCGCGAGGAAGAAAGGGTCGGCGATGGTGACGTACGCTCCGGTCTCGTTCCGGATCCGCGAGGCGGCGATCTGGAGGGGGGGGAGGTTGGCCATGCGATGCCCGTTGATCACGATGAGCCGCTTGAAGCCGTGATAGATCAGGCTGCGCAGGACCTCATACAACACGCGCGTCAACGTCTCCGGGGTGATGGAAATCGTTCCCGGATAGGCCATGTGGTGGGGCGACCAACCGTACCAGCATGGCGGGGCGACGATGGTTTTCGAGAGTCGAGCCGCGTCCTCGGCCAGGCGGATGGCCACCAGAGCGTCATTCCCCAGCGGGAGATGCAGGCCGTGCTGTTCCGTCGAGCCGAAGGGAAGAATGATGACGCTGTCCTTTTTCAGATAATCCCTGACCTCGGCCCATGTCCACTCGTATAAATAGAGTTTTTCAGTCATATTCCTCCTCTCGTACCTTCGTTTTACGATTCCAAAGGCATATTAGATAAAATTCACAGGCGGATCAAGCGGATAATTGGGAAAGGGGAAGGAAGTCTTGTCCGGAGATTCGGCATCGCCTTATCCGAAAGCGCAAAGGGTCGAGTGGGGCCCAAACCTTTGCGCTTTCGCCCGGCGTGTTGGGGGAACTGAAGGGGAACGCCGGGTCAATAGGCCCCGTACTTGAGAACGGCCCGGTTCATGGCCAGGACGTTCTCCGGTTTGCAGTAGGCGGTAAGGCTGTTCGAGCTGGCCAGGATATAGCCGCCTCCCGGCCCAACTTCCGCGATGCGCTTTTTGACTTCGGCTTCGGTTTCTTCCGGGGTCCCCTGGGTGAGGGTGTAGTGCAGGTCGATGTTCCCCACCAGGCAGATCCGGCGGCCGTATCTCTTCTTCAGCTCCACGATGTCCATGGCGTTCGGTTCGATGTTGGCGAGCCCGTTCATTCCCAGGGTCAAAAGGTCGTCCAGGATGGGCAGGAGGTTCCCATCGCTGTGGTAGATCCACGGGATCTTGATTTTTTCAGCCGCCCTTTTCATCCGCGGGAGAAACAGCTCCCGGAACATCTTGGGGGAGAAGAGGGGGCCCTGCTTCCAGGCGAGGTCTTCGGGGACGATCATGAAGTCGAAACCCAGTTCGTTGATCCTGGGAATGGCCCGGCAGGCCCAGTCGATAAAAATGTCCATGAGCTTCAACACAAAATCCCGGTTCTCGTAAAGCATGAGGCCGAAGTGGCTTATGCCCATGCTGAGGTAGGTAGAGCTCACCCCCAATCGAGTGGTGATCCCCATCGCCTTGCCGGTGCCGCGGTAGCGGGAAATGAAATCTCGGGCTGCCAGGTAAAACTCATCCGACTCGGGATCGGGCAGGACAACCTTGGCCAGGTCCGCTTCCGACTTGATCAGCCCGTCCACGATCATGTCCATTCCCTCGACACTCTGGCTTTTCACAAATCGGGGCGGGGCAACGCTGAAATTCAGGTTGTCCAGGGCAAGGACCTCCAGGACGGCGGGCGGGATCCGCGCCCCGGGCACGGCAAAGATCTGGGTCACCGTGGCCTTCTCAAAGTCGCTGCGCTTAAGGAGCTTCTCCGCCAGGGTGTTGTGCACACTGCTCTCCACCCAAGGCACACGGTCGGGTTGCTTCAGTTTGAGGGCCGCAAGAACCCTTTCTTTTGAATCCATTTTTACCTCCGAAGGGGATACGCCAATGATTCGATGGGCGGAAGGAACCTATGATCCTCCCAAGCACTACTCTTTTTCTACCAGAGAACCTTGTGCGAGTCAAAGGGGAGATCTGCTGTTCGAGGACCTCGGCCTGGCGATCCGCCTCCAATCCCCGCTGATTGCGAACCGAAATTTGCGGAAGGCGGCTCTTGTCGGCCTTCAATGGTCAAAAGGATGACCGATCGGATGTAACCCAATTATGCTTATATTGCAATACCACCCGGGTGTAAAGAAGAAGATGAACAAGAAGGAATTCTTTCGGATCGTTTCCATTTCAGGTTTCTCTACGTCTCGGGGGCGTCCGCGGTTTATCTTTTCAATTGAAACGCCTCCCAACTTTGGTCATAATGCTTCTGTATGGAGAACCAAATACGGCATCTAGCTCAAAAATACGGACTTCAAATCATTTATGCCTTCGGCAGCAGGGCAAAGGAAGCTCTTGCATTGATGGAGGGAGGGATAACCCTTCTTCATCCGAGCCCTTCCGACCTGGATGTAGGGATAAAGCCTTCGCGGCCGCTTTCTGTGGAAGAGAAAGTTGAAATTGCCCTTTTTTTGGAAGATCTCTTTCATGTGCCCCGAGTGGATGTAGTCGTGATCCCCGAAGCTCCGGTCATGCTGGGGTTAGAAATCGTTAAGGGGGAAATCCTGTACGCCGAGGATTCCACCTTTGAGGCCGAATACCAGCTTTACATCATGAAAATGGCTGCCGACCTCCTTCCCTATGAGCGGGCGAAGATATCCATGATCCTGGGGGAGGTTTCATGAGTCCGGGCGAAGTTGACAGGAGAGTGATCGCTCAGAGGGCCTCCTGGGTGGCGGAAATGATCTCAGGCCTGAAGGCACTTCCGCTCAAGGACAAACATGAATTCTTGGGCAGCAGGCACTATATTGCCGCCGCTGAATCGTACCTCAGGAGGTCGCTGGAGGCCCTGTTCGATATGGGACGGCACATTCTGGTCAAGAAATTCGCCTACCCGGCCACTGAGTATAAAGAAATTGCCAGAGCTCTTTCCGACAAAAAAATCCTAACCCCTGAGGAATCGGAATTAATGCGCAAAATGGCTGGTTATCGAAACCGAATGGTCCATTTTTACCATGAAATTTCTCCCGAGGAATTACATGAACTCTGCCTGAACCACCTGGATGAAATCGATGTTTTATTGCGGAAGCTGCTGGAATGGGTGAAAGCGAATCAAACCGAAAATCCCTGACCCCCCCGTTGCCCCTCACTTCCCGAACCCCCCGTGAAGTAAGAAACATCTGGCCCGCAAAGAACTGAAAAAGATTTGATGGTATTCATCTCCCGCCGGGATTCGAAGTGTGATAAATCCAGGGAAGAACTGGGTCAGGTGCGCGGATCACCTTGAAAGAGGGGAAAGGCGCGCCTTGCCTGGCCTGCGCCGATCTCGATCACCTGATCTTCCTACCCAGCGGCGACGCGGCAATGACCAGGAGGGCACGAAAGTATCGACCCTGGCTGCCGTGGTTTTGAGGTGGAGCCAGGCGCTTTGGTAAGAAGGGTCAAATAGCCCCTTCACCGGAACGATTTCATTGGGGGTGCGCCATAATTTCATTTAGGTAAACCCCCGGCTCTGCCGGGGGACTCAAAAGGTTTGACGTTTCCGGGAATGTTCGTGCTGGCGGTTGTGTTGTGGCCCGGGGGCAAGGGCGGTGCGCGCAGAAAGCCTCGGCGGGCGAAAGGCTCTGGCGGCAAGAATTCACTGCGGTTTCGCGAGAAACAATTAATAACTAGACAAAATTATTTAATAATTTATTCGCTCAAGATACCCTTCAACTGAAACGAGAACTCATTAGAAAGTCTTCTGTCCGCAAATTAAAAAAAATTCATTTATGTCATTATTGCCTTTCTGATATAATCGTCACGGTGTAAAACCGTGCTGCACCGTGACATTATTTTGGGACTATCCCTAAAGCTCAAAAAAATCCAGGGTTACAGCCGGGGCCTTGGAGATAAAAATGGTTGAAAGTTCGAGACCTTCCCTCCAGATTGACCTGAATGAATTCAAACTCCACCTTCATCTCAAGGGCAAATCTCAATTAAGTCTTCATTTCAACTCTCCCTCCCGAAGTTTTTATCTCTCGGTGATCGCTCTGGTCATCGACGAGATGAAAAAATCGGGGAAAATCAAGTCCATCCCACTCCAGGAACACACTGATTTGCTTGCCCTTTTGAACGAAACCATCGGGGGTGCAGCGGGATCATCCGAGAAGGAGAATCTGCTGCACAGAATTTACGCGAAGCGGCGGAACGCCCTGCCAAACTTGGAAGAAGCCCCGCTTTTCAAGGTGCAAGGAAAGAAGAAAAAGGAGGAGGGGGATGGAGCCATCGGAAAGGTCTATTCCTTTACTGATGTAGAAAAGGATGGGTGGGCGAATCTATTTGATTACATGGGAAGCCATGAGAATGTAAGGTTGAAGTTTGCCATCGATAAAATAGGAGTTAGTCTGAAGGAAACTTAATAATCTTTGGGGATTTTCGAAACGGGGAGGCGTGGGATCAATTCAGCAGCCTGGAAAAGTGGGCAAAGGAATCTGAGCCGGTGGAAAAAACGGCGGTTCCGAACCGCCGGCAGTTCCGTTCACTGCACCTCAAAAACCGAAATTCTCCTGGTTTTCCAGGTATCGTTGGGTCGTGCTGGTCGTCTCTATTGGGATCGTGGCGGGAGCGATTTGGAGGATATTTTTGACCCCTGCCCCGATGGAGGTCGCATCCGTAGGTTTCGCCCGATCCGAGAATCGAAACCTGCCTCAGGGTTTCTGCGCGCACCGTCCTTGTCCCCGGGCCCAGCAAGGGCTGGCCACCTCTGGGTGGCAAAAATTCAATCCGCTTTGAGCGGTTCACGGGGTTTCCAAGCCTCCACCTCTGGTGGAGGTTATGACTGGATAGGATCTCTTGAAGAGAGGTCTCTCCCGATATGAAATAGGATTCTCACCGGAGCGAATGCCGATGTCAGCCGATGGTGCTCTTTACGACCTCGGCAATTTGGCGGCAATACCTCTCCGTCATTTCAAGCGTGGGTCCCTCAACCATGACCCGGCACATGTTCTGGGTTCCCGAATACCGCACCAGAACACGGCCATGATCACCCAATTCAGCTTCCACCTGCTGGACCACCGCTCATGACCTGCGGCAAGGAGGAGACTTCCGGTTTGCTCTTTACATCCACGTTGATCAGTTTCTGCGGGTAGACGTCCATCATATCTGCAAGTTCCGACAAAGGCTTGCCGGTCTCGACCATCGCTGCGATCAGTTGTATGGCGGTAATGATCCCATCCCCTGTTGAGTGGTGTTCCAGGAAAATCATATGGCCGGCATCTTCTCCGCCGATGACCGATCCCAATCGAACCATGTCCTCCAGTACGTAACGATCGCCGACCTTCGAGGCATGGTGTTGGATGCCGCACTTCTTACAAGCGACTTTGAGCCCGAGATTGCTCATCACCGTGCTTATGAGCAAATCGTTCTTCAGCCTTCCTTTTTCTTTGAGGCTCCGGGCACAGATAATCAGAACCTGATCGCCCGAGATTTCCCGTCCTTTTTCATCGACCGCAATCAGCCTGTCCCCGTCCCCATCAAAGGCGAGTCCGATATTCGCGCCCCCCTCCACCACCCGCTTCTTGAGGTCCTGCGTATGCTGGGATCCGCAATGATCATTGATATTGAGACCGTTCGGGGCATTATGGATGACCTCCACCTCGGCCCCCAGCTCAAAAAACGTTTCGGGGGCAATTTTGTAGGTCGCCCCATTCGCCGTATCGAGGATGATCTTCATCCCTTCCATCGAGAGGTCCCGGGGGAAAGTATTCTTCAGGAAAACGATGTAACGCCCGTGGACATCCTCCAATCGGTAAGCCCGGCCCATCTCCCTGGTGGGGGGGACCTTTTCGGGCAATTGATTCCCCAGAATGAGGCTTTCAATCGTCTCTTCCTCTTGGTCTGAGAGCTTTAACCCGTTGCCGGAAAAAATCTTGAGGCCGTTATCCTGATAGGGATTGTGCGATGCCGATATCACGATACCGGCATCCGCTCGCATACTGTGGGTTATGAAGGCTATGCCCGGGGTCGGAAGCACACCCACAAGGTAAGGATTTCCTCCCATCGAGGTGATTCCGGACTCCAGAGCGCCTTCAAGCATATACCCCGAGATGCGGGTATCCTTGCCGATAATGATCCGGGTGCTGTGACGCGGTTTCTTGAGCAGATAGGTAATCGCTTGACCGACAGAAAAGGCGATGTGGGCGTCCATAGGATATCGGTTTGCCTCTCCCCTTATCCCGTCGGTCCCAAACAATTTCCCCATTCCCGTACCTCCTCAGCAAATATTCGCCCGAGACTTCTTAAATAGATGTAACGCCGGCAAAACCGTCGCCGCGCGCCCGCAGATCCGATCGACGATGGAATCGAGCCATTGGGTTCCCGCCTGCGAGATATCCCGGGGCAAGCTCTGGATCGCTTCGATATAACCTCCACTTCGCCCCTCCCGGTGTTTCCCAAAGGCTGTGAGGAAGCGATCCTTTTTCTCCGTGTCGACAATTTCACCGGCATCTTTAACCAATACTTCTTCCAGCCCTTTGACCTTTTCAGAAAACTCCCGTTTCGCACCGGTGGTATACGTAATATCTTCCCCCTCACCAGGCGTGACGGGCATCTTGGAAGCCATATCTTTGAGCCGCTTTAATCCTCTCCTCTTTGGCCATCCGCAGCTTTTCGAGGACCGCTTCAAAAATCAGGTTGCCGAATTCCTGGGTTTCAAAAAAACCTTTTCGCACGTGGATATACCATTGCTCCAGAGCGATAAGATTTGCAATGTAAAGGATGTTGTTTTCGACCACCCGGGAAAGGCCCGGGTATGCTCGCGGGATGAGATCGACAACCGCGCCCGGATGGCTCCTGCTCATGATCAGTTTATTCTCCATCTCCACATCCTTGCGAAGCACGGACCCGGCCGCCACTACGTTGCCGTAACCCATCCGGAGAGGCCCGACCATACCGCCCTGTCCCCCGAGGAAAATCGGGGGGTTGTTGAGCATGACTCCCCGCGGAACATCGCCGATCAGGGATGCGGTGGCTTTGTCCCCTTCAGGAGTAAAGTTGAAATGAATATAGGAGCTCCCCACTTCGCTGTGGTCCTTGCGGCTCGTCCCCCCGGCCATCAGGCAGTCACAAAAATTGATGAGGCTCCCGAGGGTGACGAAAGGGAAGAGGATGGTTTGTTTCAAGCCGACACAATGAGCCCCGTTCGCCTCTTCTTCCAGCAGGCACGCCTCACGAACGTGGGCTCCAAGTCCCATGCTTGCCTTTTCCAGGAAGACGGATTTCTTGAAAAATCCTCCCTTCAACTCCACCTTAGGCCCAAGCTGGCAGTTGTCCACGGTCGCGGGACCTTCATACCCAAGCTGAACCCCTGAGGAAATGACCGTTTTCTCCCCGTAAATCCGGCATCCGGGGTAGATCTTGACTGCCCTTGCCCGAGATCTGGTCGATCTTGACCTCTTCGCCCACATCGATGGTGAGGGGGTTGGGAATGTTCACGCCTTTTTTGATGAGTTGCTGGATTCTGTTATCAGCGGCTGGCTTCAGGCCCACGTTTTTCTCCGAAAAATTGCCCACTGAAATTCAAATCCTAAGTATTCCGACCCGTATTCGATGCAGGATCAATACCACTTCAGGCTGAATTTCCTTTGTTTTTCGCCACTCCAGAGGTGCCGGATGTTGAAGGAACAGTTTAGCTTAAAATACCTGCTAAGCCAAGGTCAACTCTTTTTCCAACCTTTGTTTACGCGTTTTGCCACCAAAAGGGGAACGGAAGCAAAACCATCCGGGGCGCCTTCATCCATGTGGTCCGGCGGGCGATCCTTTTGGAATCTGGCATGGCATCCTATTTCCTGTGGAGGCCGCCAAAAGGCTGGATGCAAAGGCGGTCCGCCTGGCAGTGGTCGCCCATATTCGCCATGAGGAAACCGATTATGGCCTTCTCTTGGCCAGCGGTCATGAGGGCTGGGACGAAAGAAACGAGGTCGAAGGGGAAGTCGAGCGGATCCTGAGCGAACGGGAAGCGAAGGTTTGAAGAATGACAAAACGGCGCCCGTGAACCCGTAGAGGTAAACGCGGCTTCCCTCTTTGACCAATTAAAGTGTGCAAATTTTCCATTGCGTCCCGAACGCCGTCCTACAATTTGATTGCGGCTTTGCCGCGCTGTGCCCCTCTGTGGCTAAACAGTTTTCGAAGTTCTTATTTGTGGACCCCAGATGGTGATAAGGAAGGCCAAAGTAATTTGAATATTTTTGAACGAAATCCCCGAGACCGTGGCATGTGGTCTCGGTTTATTGAAAAGAAAATACTCCTTGTGGTAATCTAACCAGAGGAGGATGAAATATGCAAGCGTCACTGATAGTCTCAGACCCAAAGGTGATGATGGGCAAACCGGTTATTGCAGGGACTCGAATTACGGTAGAGCTTATTTTAGAGAAGCTAGCCGCCGGAGAGAGTATTGAGCAGATTATTGAAGCTCACCCTCGATTAACCGCGGAGGCCATTCGGGCTGCTCTTGCGTTCGCCGCCGAGGCTTTAAAAGCCGACGTGGTTTATCCTATTTCCGGGGACGTTACGTGAAATTCATAGCGGACGAGGGGGTGGACTGGCAAATCATAGGTCGTTTGAGACAAGATGGCCACACGGTCTGGTATGTTGCGGAAATGAAACCCGGCATTCCTGATGATACCGTACTCGAATTAGCCAACAAAGAAGGAGCTATCCTTCTTACAAATGATAAAGATTTTGGGGAAATAGTTTTTAGAGAGCATCGCGCTACCTCTGGTATTGTTCTTATTCGCTTGGCAGGGCTATCGCAATCGGGTAAGGCCGAGAGGGTTTCAAAGGCGGTACAGAAGCAAGGCGAAGAACTTTTGCAGGCCTTTTCGGTGGTTACTCCCCATGCGATTCGCATCCGTCGGAGGAAGGTTTAGATCGATTTGGATCAATATTTAACGATTCTTCCACGCCTTCCATTGCCTTACCTTGACAGCAGTTCTAATTTATCAACCCCCGTCCCATGAAGAAAGAAATACCTGACCGGAAAAGAAATGAAACGGATCTAAAGGTATTCATCTCTCACCGGGATTCGACGTGCGATGAATGCCGGGAAGAACTCGGCCACGGCGCCTGGATCATTCTGAGAAGGGATAAAGGCGCCCTCTGCCTGTCCTGTGCCGATTTGGATCACCTGATCTTCCTCCCCCCGGTGATGCGGCGTTGACCAGACGAGCGCGAAAGCATTCCATCCTGGTTGCGGTGGTTTTGAAGTGGAGCCGGGCCCGGAAGAGGTACGAGCGCCAGGGCCTCCTGGTTGAGAGTCACGCGCTGGAGAAGGCGGAACAGGAATGTTTAGCCGACACCGAAATTCGGGCGCGGCGCAAGGAGCGGGAAACAGAGAAGCGTACCCTGATAGACCGGGAATACGTGGAAAAATTCGCCGCCAGGGTCCGGCACTTGTTCCCCCGATGCCCGGCTGGAAGAGAGACGGTCATTGCGGAACATGCCTGCCTGAAATATAGCGGCCGGGTCGGCCGGTCGGCGGCGGCCAAGGGGCTGGATAAAGAAGCGGTCCGCCTCGCGGTCGTCGCCCATATCCGCCATGCGGAAACAGATTATGACCTCCTCCTGGCCCGCGGCCATGAGCGCTGGGATGCACGAAACGAAATCGACGGGGAAGTATACCGGATCCTCAGGAAATGGGAGGGAGAGGTTTGAAGCCCATGGTGGAATCATTTCCAGCCCCCGGGTCCACCGGATGCGGGAATATGATGGCTCTATTTCCAGAAGGTATTCCATAATGGGGCACTCGTGCCCTTTTCATATTTCAGATCCTGCAGAAGTCCCTCCGGCGTGAAAACAAAAACAGCCGTGTCATACCGTGCGAGGTTTCCTCTGGACTCCAAACTGGGGCCCGGCAACCAAACATCGCTCAATGGAATGCCGATAGAAAGGTCCGCGCCCCGGTATAGACTTTTTTGGTAATAAAGGGCAAAAAGCTCCTTCATGGGAACGATTTCATTGGGTGCGCCATAAAGGGATAGGACCTCTTGAAGAGATGTTTTCCCCGCAATGAATCGATGCGGGGGCGGGAGAACTTCAGCCCCGTTGTTAAACTTTTCGATCTGGAGAGAAACGCACCCCCCCATCGATAATCCAAACAACAAAATCGTCAGGAGCCCTATGATTTTATCAGAACGGCATGCCATAAGAAGCTGTCCCCGATTTAAAGGTGCTGCCGTAATGGGTTACCACGTCATCCTGATTAATAAAAAAAACGATGCGATCGTACTGGGTATCATAATTTCCGAAGGTAATGAGGACCAACCAAAGCCCTGTCACTTTGTCTACGGATCTTTCATAGACGTAGGCGTTCCCATTGGACAGTTTAACGATCTGACTGGGCGGGCCGAACAGTTTGGTCACTTCACTGGCGGTTGTTTTACCAGGCGCAACTTGGGTCAAGGTATTCTCGTCAAAAGGCCTGAAATTCTTCCCCCGCACAATCACCCCGCAACCGCTGCCGCAGGATATCACAAGGGAAAAAATGATAATGACATGTAGCTTTCTCATGCAGCCCGTATCTCCTTTCATTTAGATCGCTCGAAGAATTGCTAAAATACATGTCTTGTTGCCAAGGCTCAATTCTAGCAAGCTATTGGAGTAGAAAATCCTCTTTTACTTTCTTGAGTATCTCATTGATGTCGTTTGCTGCCTCCCCGGAAGGTAATGTCTTTCCATCTCCCAATTCGATGCGTACATGAAACCGGATAGGCGCATTCGCTTTGGTCTTGATTTTCAGCAGATCGGGGACATGGCATCGCCTAGGTCCTGAATCTCTGATGGAGCAAGTTCTGAACTCGCAATGAGTACTTTTGTTACACCTGTCTCCCGCAGTGGTCGGCCCTGAACCTCCTCCCAACGATCGGAAATCATCGTGGCCTTAAATTTTGCAAGCTGCGCAGAGGGAAAGTCACACGGCCAAGGACTGGGTTCTTCGGCAATTTCTAAGAAGCGAGCATGGAGCGCACCGCTGATAACGTCCTTAACCGTCTTCCACGGTAAATTCCTCCCAGCCTTCATCGATAAGGCCGAGGCAATCGACAGTCCAGTCGCGGCGTCTTTCTTCCAGGCCCCCGGCAAATTCTCGGGGAGAATCTCCGCTGCTGCAATAACCGAGGGCGGCGGACATAACCTCGCAACGGCGTTCAGCACACCCGCCGGTATAGGTTCTCCTAAAATGCTTGCGGGACCGGAAAGCAACCACAAAGATCCGCCTTCCACAGCAGAAGAAATGGCTTTCTCTGTGATAGGTGGACTGGCCTTGGGGATCCGCATTGGCTCTTCATATTTTCCTCGATCAACCTGGACCACAGTTGAGCCATTGAAGTAGTCGAAAATGGCTTTCACGGTGATTTCATCACCGGGCCATAGTCCTGGAAGCTTCTTGGGCGCAAGAAGACCAGGGGTAATCTCGGCTAATTCGGCTGCTTCAGGCAACACCAGCTCCAGAGCGGGGTCGTTCGTAGCCCAGAGTATCCGAAATACGTTTGGGGTAAAGGGGTCTTCCATCCAGGTGGACCATTTCTTCTTTTGTCCGACGAATGAAGCGCATTTGGCGCTGTTCCTGCGGAAATTCAATGAAAGCCTCGGGGGTGGAGAGGGCCTCCGGTTCGAGGAGCCGCCAGAGGGCATAGTAGGGGTAGTCCTTACCCATGTGCGGCGTGGCCGTGAGCAAAAGAAGGTGTTGGGCACTCCATCCTAAGGTCCATCGGTCGGGGAGGCCTCGAACTCCGGCAAGCGCCTCCGCAAGACAGTAGCGGTCGGTCTTTCGCACGCGGAGGTCTGTCCCGCGGTCCGCCGCCAGTTTGTGGGCCTCGTCAAAAATTATCAGGTCATAATGAACGACGGCAGGATCTCTAAGTCGGGCAAATAGCCTCTGAGTGGCCAGTGTATCGAGGCTGATTATAATCCGGTCACTATTATCTCCGACAAATGGATTCCCACTCCGGGCATCAGAACCGCTAACAATTCGGAACGGCAAGTTAAATAAAGTGGCAAGTTCCCTGTGCCAGTTGCCAACGAGACCCGCCGGGGGAACAATGAGGATCCGCTGGAGGAGTCTGCGCGAAAGCATCTCCCGGATATATAGGCCCGCCATGATAGTCTTTCCTGCCCCCGCGTCATCAGCCAAAAGGAAACGAAGCCGGGCCTGCTTAAGCATGTGGTCATAAACGGCAATCCGCTGGTGTGGCAAGGGGTCAATTCGGGAGATTTCCGTAGCAAAGGTGGGATTGGTCAAGTGGCCAAAGGAAAGGCGTTCGCCTTCGGCCAGGACTTTTACAACGTCCGGCGGAGCGATGAAGTCAAGTGTGGCTGGAAGCGGTTCTTCGCGTTTCTTACTTTGAAGCGTGTCTTCGGCCACCGTGATTTCGAGCTGGCGAAGTTGGCTCCATGAAAGCTGGGAAGGAGTTGTTTGACCATTCTCCCACCGGTTCACCGTGGCGAACGAGACTCCCAGCTTTTCCGCCAAGGTTTGTTGGGTGAAACCAAGATGAGCCCGGAGTTTCTTGATCTGCTCGGGGTAGTCATCGCCCGGCCGTTGGCCGATTGAGAATGGGGCCATACCCCGCCTCCGCATCCAGGAAGTATTCGCGTGAGCAATATTTGGCATCTATAACACATGTTATAAATCCTGGTCAACGGAAAATTTGTGTAATGATTTTATTTGATTTAAATGAGCACTAGGCAAGTTACCGAGCTAAGTCGTGTGCTTCATAATTTCGGTCACGTATTTGGCAACTGGATTTAGAACAGCTTCCCCATAGAAATCCCCCCTCACCCCCCTTTTAAAAAGGGGGGAAGATCCTCTCCTCCCTTTTGTAAAGGGAGGGCGGGAGGGATTTTGGGCGTCACCGTATTTATGAAATGAAGTACTAAGTCATTGAATATTCAGACCACTGAAGTCGAACACCCTCATTGTTGGTTTAAAACGAATTTTCAAGAATGAAAACAGGTCGAAACCATTGATGAAGCGCACTCCCTTCAGGATGCATCCATCATCAAAATCTTCACTGAATATGACCGGCACTTGGTTCAGGCGGGCAGTCGCCCGGATTAGGGCGTCATAATAATGGAGCATAATTCCATGAAATAGGTGATATGTCCGATGTCGGAGTCCACTATGCGAGCAAATGGCGCAAAGCATTCCGTGAGGGGGGCGGAAACATTGGTCGATTTTTTGAGAGATCCCTGCTCAAGTTGAATACAAATTCCCATTTGACTGATTCACCAATCCGGCCTGTGTATTACGCCTCTAACAATCGTCGTTGCAACAGCGTCTGCATGTCACGACGGCCATCGGCAATCAGCAGAATATAGACGTTCTTATCCATGACTCGGTAAATGATGCGGTAGGGTTTGAAGAAAATCTCGCGGTATTCACGAATCCCGAGCGCCAGCAGTTCTTTAGGATGGGTGCCCCGCTCAGGGAATTTGGACAGCCTGGAGAAGGCTCTCTCGATCTGCTCTAAAACATGGTCCGCTTTTTGATGCGCATCGTGCAGAGCAATATAGTCATAAAGCTGATCGAGATCACGTGCTGCATCATTGGTTAGGAAAACCGCAAACGGCATCAGTGAGCCTCCTGTCGCTGGCGCAGACGTTTGACCACCTCCTCAGCAGGCTGGACCTTGCCCTCCCCGATCTGACGAGTCCCGAGCGCCAGGATCTTCAGGAGAGCCATCGTTTCCTGGGTTTGCTCGTAGCTTTCGATGTCCTGTATGACCACCTTGGCTTCGCCGTTCTGGGTGATGACCAGCGGCTCCCGGTGTTCGTTCAGCTTTCTTACGATTTCGGCGGCATGGGCCTTCAGGTAACTGATGGGCTTGATCTGGCTGGACAGTTTCATGGGATACCTCCATTTCTTAAGCATGACTAAATATAGTCCATAAACAGGTCAACTGTCAAGGTGAAGGTTTTTTGCTCGACGCGGTGTCTGAGGAGGGATATCCTTTACATGCACACTGCAAATTTTCAAGGAAGATTTGCAAAGGAAATGACATTGGGTCCCCTCCCTTCGTCTTTGCCGCCGGTTAACGAATTATGAAGAAAGATACCCCTGACGGGAAAAGAACAGAAACGGATCTAAAGGTATTCATCTCTCACCGGGATTCGACGTGCGATGAATGCCGGGAAGAACTCGGCCACGGCGCCTGGATCACGCTGAGAGAGGGCCAGGGCGCGCTCTGCCTGGCTTGTGCAGACTTGGACCATCTGATCTTCCTTACCACCGGTGATGCAGCATTGACCAGGCGGGCGCGAAAATATTCCACCCTGGCTGCGGTGGTTTTGAAGTGGAGCCGGGCCCGGAAGAGGTACGAACGGCAGGGGCTGTTAGTGGAGAGTCAGGCGCTGGAGAAAGCGGAAGAAGAATGCTTGGCCGACACCGAAATCCGGGAGCGGCGCAGGGAGCGGGAAGCAGAGAAGCGCGCATCCATGGACCGGGAATACGTGGAGAAGTTCGCGGCCCGGGTCCGGCAGTTGTTCCCCCGGTCTCCGGCCGGAAGAGAGAGGACCATTGCGGAACATGCCTGCCTGAAATACAGCGGCCGGGTCGGCCGATCGGCAGCGGCCAAGGGGCTGGATGAAGAGGCGGTCCGCCTCGCGGTGGTCGCCCACATTCGGCATACGGAAACCGATTATGACCTCCTCCTTGCCCGCGGCCAGGAGCGCTGGGAGGCACGGAGGGAGGTGGAAGAAGAAGTATACCGGATCTTGCGGGAATGGGAAGTGGAGGTGTGATCCGGGACCTCGAGACCATGGATGAATTGTTTGAGAGGATACAAGAAGATCTACCCCAAGTTCTGAGGGTGGAAAATCTATACGCCGAGACGGTTAACGGCGAGCTAAAACCAGCATCAAGGAGACGATGCGCCCGAGCCGCCTGGAAAGCACCACCGGAGAGGGATCTCATCTCCTGGGAAATAATTGGTGATTCCACCTACAAAGCTGCAGTTGAGTCAAGCCAAATAAAGTGAGGATTATTAGTTGAAAGTAAACATAACGTGCGAGCTCAGCGGCAGATGGTCTTACCGACCTGTGCTAAATGTGCGAAGGAAAGAGATGTTAGTGAATATCAGGCCGCTATCGAATACCACTTCAAGGGAATCTCACTCAATTATCACACCTTGCGTGGCTGGACGATGGGCCAGATGAATTAGTCTGCGGGACGTGGCGCCGGCAGGACTGACGGCTAGAAATTTCACCATAGGCCGCGTGGAAGAGGTGCTCCCTTTTGGGGAGATAATGAACAATCCCGGCAGCGCCATGAGGCCACTTTGATTATCTTGCCTGAATTAATTCCGCTGAAACAAAATTTGACCCTTTGTCATCTCAAGTTACTTCAGAGATGGTCGAGGACGACATCACCTTACTTGATGGCCACGGGAGAGATTAACCCTCCAGCTGCGTTCCAGTAATTTAATGGCGCCCAAACATAAAGGAATTCATAAACCTTGTCCTTGGCGCAATCTTCGGAGAGTTGGTCGAGATCGACGAGCTCCTGCATGGGAATTCCTAACATCTGCAAAGCCCCGACGTGGAGCGGAAGGACCGGGACTTTGTATTTCTTATTGCACTCTTCATCGAAGGGAACGATATGTTCCACGGCGATGTTGTCCACCCCCACAAGACCAATCTTCTTATCCATCGCCCACGGGATAAAGTCGCATCCAGGCCCAGGTTCCCCATCCGTGGTGGCCCCCCATCTTTTCCCTTCCTTTTTAACCTTGTTTGCCCAATACTTCATAAAGCCGGTTCTGATGAGGATGGCGTCACCTGGTTTGATCTCCACACCGGCCCACTTTGCGCAGGCGTCCAAGTCAGCCGCGGTGACCTTGTATTTATCGCCCAGGTAATCCACGCCTTTGAACTTGGCTACATCCAGAAGCACCCCCCTGCCGACGCCGTGAGCAAGGTAAGCATTGGCATTGGCTTTTAGCATCCCTTGGTCGTGTTTAATAACGTCTACAGCGGGGAAGCCATTATATACTTTATCGCCATACCATAAGTGGGCTAACGGGTCAACATGCGTGACACCATGGGATTCCACCTTAATAATGTCATCGGTGTAAACCAGCCCTGGCTCTTTCGCGGCAATTACATCCGCGCCGGACCAGTTCATGAACCTTTCGAGGCCCACCCGGTCACCCCACAGCGGGTAGGCAAAAAATTCTGCCTTCCAGGAACAGGGGATGACTTTTCCTTGCTTCACCAGCTTTGCGGCGTCGACAATGGTTTGGGGAGTGACGTAATTGAGAGTTCCAATCTGATCATCGGGTCCCCATTTCCCCCAATTATTAGGCCATTCCTTGTACTGCTCAACGGGAATGGGTGGAAATGTCCAGCCGGCAATAGACAGCCCTAGTAAGAAAATAACCAGTGAACCTCCGAGCCCAACTTTTCCAAACTTTTTCATGAGAAGTTCTCCTTTCGAGGTCACATCATTAAGTTATCTCCTGGAAAATTCCCGGATTTAAGCTCATTTTTTTCTATTACGGGCATGGGCGCCTCCAAAGGACATGAGAGCCCCTTGGAGGTTACGTATCGGCACCTTCCAGGAACTCCTTCCCATGACTTCCTCCAGAAGGTTTAGCAATTAGGGAAGGTAAGGCTATAAATTTAGAACGCCTGATTTAAGAAGGTCGAAACAGGAAGGCACCCCCAAAAGGAAATCATAAGCCTTTTGGAGGCTTCACTTGATTATCTTCTGATTACCCAACCTTCTCATTTTGCGCCTCGGAAGGTTAGAGGTTTGGTCGGAAAGTTTTCTTAGAACGAGGAGTGGCGGAAAATCAAAAAATACTCTTATGGAATTAGGCTGTCAAGAGGAAATTGCGTCACCAACGGTCCTCATTTTCAGCCCCAAACTGCTGATTTCGGTTTGAAATCTTGCATTCTGAAGGCAAAGGCTTAAAACTCGGGTCTGGGCAATGCGGTCTGCCACCGTCGGAATCCCCAACGGCCGCATCCTCCCATCGTCCTTCGGTATATCGACCCGACGCACAGGCGGCGGAAAATAGCTGCCTGAGGACATCCGATTCCAGATCTTAAAGAGGTTATTCTTCAAATCCTCTTCAAACTCTGCAATGGACTGCCCATCTACCCCAGCTGCTCCTTGGTTCGCCTTAACCCGTTTGTACGCTTCCCACACCTCCCATTTGGAAATACAAAACGGCTTTGCTTTATCCACGAGGCTCCTCCCATTTCTGGTTGACCTGCAGATAAAGCCGGACAACGCAGTCCCTTCGGTCCAGTCCCATTACAGAACCTTCTTCCCTACTACGGACTGCTCCGCCCCTGTGCCCCGCATCGGTACTCTCACCCTTATGGGGTCCTCCCACTTGAGTTTCTCCCTTATCATCAGGACGACAGGTTCCCACGTTCCACACAAGAGCCTGGATCAGGTTCACGCCACCTTTATGCCGGACGCCGCCCAAGCAGTAAGCAGGTTCCTCTTGGACTTATCCTGGAGTTCAGAAAGCCCCCAGTTCTGACGTCGTCCTCTTCTTTTCGACACCTCATCGATGGTTCGCTTGCGCTCGTCTCCTTGAACCTCACCTGACACGGTCTTCTGCCGTGCCTTTTCCTTCAACGCTCACCACCCTGGCTCTTTACCAGCGCAGCTTAAGGTGGTTTGAAGCCTGCTCCTGCAAGCCGACTCCGAGGGGCCTACCCTTAAAACTCGATTTCAGGAAGAAGTCATTATGGAAGTGATAAACGGGGAGGTACAGCGTTTGTCTGGTTGCAGAGAAATAGTCTTTTCTTGACCCGAGCGCAGGGGGCTCCCTCTCCGGGCCAAAGTTAGACAACGAATGTGACTCAGGACACTAGGTTCTGGTGAAGAAGACTGCAACTCCGGTTTTAGTCCTCAGGAGAGATAGCGTTCTCCGAACGCGGTGAGCGCCTTCACGAAGCATTTCATGGGCGGGCGGGACATGCCGAAACCGATAACCCCCCTGAACCCGCCGGGCTCCCGGTGGGCCACCGGGGTATCCACGATGGGCAGGATGCCCGTTTCCACGATTTTACGGATGTCCATGGCCGTGGGAATTCCCTGAAACCCCAGGCTGGGGATCGGGTAGGCGGGATTCTTGGCGAGGGTAATTTCATACATTTCCCGGGTGTAAGCGTTCGCCGCTCCCGGCTCATCGGCAACCGTGATGTGGGTGGGAGCGGCGGCGATCGCGCAGCCGCCGAAGCCCGCGGTTTCGATGATGGCCGAATCGCCCAGGTCGGGGCAGCCGTCCGCTTCGCTGAATCCGGGATGGTAGGTTCCCTTGACGCGCTGGGCCGGGCCGGCAAACCAGGAATCGCCCAGGCCGCTGACCCGGATACCGACTTCGACGCCGTTGCGGGCAATCGCGGTGACAACCGTGCTGGCTTCAATCCCATGGGCGGCGTCGAGAACGGCTTTGCATCCGGCCATCGTGAGGGGGACGATCGCGAGGTCAAACTCCGCCAGGTAATCAAGGACCTCGGCTACCGCGGATCGGTCTTCCCCCGTTCTCACCAGATGGGGCGCCATGATACGGGCGAAGATGCTTGTGCCGGCGCTGACCCGGTTGTGCAACTCGTCGCCCATGGTCAGCGCGCGGGCCCAGAGCGGCTTCAGTTCAAGGCCTCCGCGCTTCCGGACCGCGGCGCGGAGGGCGGGCATGCCGACTTCGCCGAGCCAGCGCATATTTTTGAGGGTTTCTTCGTCGAAGCATCCGCTGGCCTGGGCGAGGTCCCGCCAGCCGCAATAGGCGGTATTCCCGTAGGGAGGGTTGCTGACGATGAAGACGGGCATGGAAGGGTAGATGACCCCTGCCATGGCCCCCACGGCCTTATGCTCGTGGCAAGGGGAAAAGCGGATTGTCCCAGCGGCCGCCAGGCGGATGGCCTCTTCCGGGGTACTCGCCCGTTTTTCAAACAGGAGGGCGGCGATCACGGCCCCACGCATGGGGCCCGCCATGTTCTCCCAGGTGACTGGGGGCCCTGCGTGCAGCAGCATGTCGGGGGTCATGCCTGGGATTACTTCCAGTGCCGGCCGGACGTCTTCCCAGACGGGATCGCCGGCCAGGATCCGGGCCACCGCTTCGCCGTTGGCGTGTTCGATTCGACGGGCAATGTCATCCATCATTCCTCCGGTTTTCTTCCGCTCAGCCGATCCAGCAGGCTCGTGAGTTTCGGGTCTCCGCCCGCGGGCGGGTGCCAGATCACGTGAACGGCCTCCGCCCCTTGAGAGCGAAGGGAGCGGTAGAACAGCTCCAGGCCCACGTTGACCACCCGAAGCGGCCCTTGCAACAGATTTTTGGGTTTTCGGTCTATGACCATTGCGCCATCCTTTGCGCTCCTCCCCCCCCGATGATGAAGGAGGCGAGCTCTGCAGCGGCGGCATTGCTGGAAGCCAGGAGCACCCCGGCTGAACGAAGTTTTTCTTCCTGGGCGTGCAGGCCCTGGGGGTCGGATTCCGTTCCCAGGACATGCGCGACAACGGCAAGATGTCTTCCCGCCGATTCAGCCCTCCGCTTCCCTTCGATGATCCCCGGCAGCAGGGCGCCGGACATGTCGGGATGGGCACCGTAACCCAGCACGACATCGAGAACGATCACGGCCACAGAAGGATCATCAGCTTCCTGGAGGATTCGTTCCAGCCGGACGGCGGGATTGATCATCGGGTGAGGGCAGCCGGAAGTGAACAAATCGTCCCCCAGGTCAATGGCCGAATGTTCAAAGCTTCGCCGGGGGTCCGGCAGGGCCTGGTCTGGTTTCAAAGGGATGTTGGACCATATCCGGCCGATCGACTCCTGCCAAAGGAGCATTGCTTCCAGGCAGAGCGAGCCCCCGGAGAATAGTCCGCGCAGGCGCCGCTGGCCGGAGCCAAAAAGGCTCCTCTCCCGGCCCGCCACCTGAAATTGTTCCCGCTGCGGCCTGAAGATGGGTTCTTTCCCCTGCCCCAAAAAGGCTGCCGCCCTTTGGGCGGCCCCGGCCAGGGTTGGCGTAAAATGGACGTTTCCATCGTGCTCTTCTTTCCGGGAACCCAGAAAACAAGCCACTACGGGTTTCGAAAGCCTCTTGAGCCGGGACAGGAGAAGCTCCAAAACCTGAGGGGCCGGCGGTTTGGAGATGATGACCAGGGCCTCCGTAGCCGCGTCTTCCTCCAGCAGGTCCACGGCCTGCAGGGTGGTGATCGCGCCGACTTCCCCCGAGAGGTCGCGGCTCCCGGTACCCAGGGCATGGGAGACGCCGAGGCCGGCGCGGTCGAGGAGGACGGATACCTCCTGAATTCCCGTTCCGGAAGCTCCCGTGATTCCAATCGGTCCCTTGCGGACTGCGTTGGCAAAGCCGACGGCCAAGCCTCCCACCAGGGCCGTGCCGCAATCCGGGCCCATCAGGAGAAGCCCTCGATCGCGGGCCAATTTCTTAAGGGCTATCTCTTCAGCCACCGGAACGTTGTCGCTGAACAAGAACACATGGAGACCGAGATTTAAAGCTTTCCGGGTTTCGCGCCCGGCATGGGGTCCAGGGACGGAGATGACCGCGAGATTCGCTCCCGAAAGAGCCTGGCGGGCTGCTTCAATGGAATGAAAGAACAGTTCCCCGGAATCAGGACTGGCGGGTCGTTCGGCCAGCAAGCCCTCCAGGCGCGCCAGCGCGGAAGAGGCGGCATTATCATCAACAGCCCGGATGACGATCACCAGGTCGTTTGGCTCTGCGGCGTCTGTTTCGGGCGTCGCCAGATCCAGGGCGGTCAGAAGGTTTTTATTGGCTGGAGTCCCCATGATAGCCGCGGCCCTGAGAACCCCCGGCTCCTTTTCCAGCTTGGAGGAAAGATACATGAGGACCATGGAGTCCCGGTATTCATGCCGAAGAACCCTGGCTCGAATGACGGAAGAGCCCATCCCCTCGCCTCGCATTTTACCCTTCTCTCCAATCACGTGGGCCGCCGCGTCATGTGGGATCTCTACACGCAGGGAAGTATACTGGGGAGGCCGTGGCGTGTCAAGAAACGAAGGGACGAGGTTGGCGATCGCGGCCGGGTAAACCTCCCAAAGGGGCGTCAGAAATCACTCGTACCGCAGGGCTTCGATCGGGTCCATCTGGGCGGCCTTGCGGGCCGGGTAGAAGCCGAAGAAGATCCCCACGCCGCCGGCGAAGGAGAAGGAGAGAAGCAGCGCCTGGACGGAGATGAGGGTGGGCCATTTGAAGAATTGGGAGATGAGCTGGGAAGCGCTCACCCCCAGGATGATGCCGATGATCCCGCCGATCAGGCTGAGGACCAGGGCCTCGACCAGGAACTGCTACAGGATATCCCTTCCCCGCGCGCCCACGGCCATGCGGATGCCGATCTCCCGGGTGCGTTCGGTCACGGAAACCAGCATGATGTTCATGATCCCGATTCCTCCCACGAGGAGGGAGATGGAGGCGATGGCCCCCAGGAGGATCGACATGACCCGGGCCGATTCCTCGGCGGTGGACAAGGCCTCGGTCAGGTTGCGGACGGAGAAGTCATTGTCCTGGCTGGCCCGGATGCGGTGCCGCTGCCGGAGGAGCTGGGTGATCTGGTCCTCGGCCAATTTCATGGTATCCGGCCCGGTCGCCTGGACGCTGATGGAACGCACCATCCCGGGGAATTGCTGTCCGAAAAGAAGCCTTTGGCCGGTGGTGAGGGGAACGTAAACCACATCATCCTGGTCCTGACCCCAGGTGGTCTGGCCTTTGTCGGACAGCACGCCGACCACCGTGAAGGGGAACTTCTTCACGCGGACCACCTGCCCCACCGGGTCCATTTCGCCGAATAGATTTTCCACCACGGTCTGTCCCAGCAGGCAGACCTTGGCCGCTCCGTCCACGTCGGCCTGAGTCAAGGGTCTTCCGCTGCACCGGGACCAATCCCGGATGAGCAGGGCTTCGGGGGTGGTGGCAAAGGTGATGGTGGACCAGTTCTGGTTTCCGAAGACGACTTGGGTGACACCCTGGAGGACCGGGGCGGCGTATTTTACCGCGGAGACCTCGGAGGCGATCGCTTTGGCATCCTCTACCGTGAGAGTGGGAACCGATCCCGAGCCCCATCGGAATCCCGCCGCTGGTCGCGCTTCCGGAAAGCACGATGAGCAGGTTGGAGCCCATGGAGGCGATCTGTTCCTGAATCCGCGCCTTCGCCCCGGAGCCGATGGCGATCATGGCGATGACCGCGCCGACCCCGATGATGATGCCCAGCATGGTCAGGCTGGAGCGCATTTTGTTGCGCCCCAAGGCTTTCAAGGCAATGCGCAGGGTCATGGAAAAATTCATGCGATCGCCCCTTCTGCGCGGGCGGGCAGCCGGCCCAAATCCTCCGCCGCCTGGCGGGGCTGGAAGTCCGTCGTCCTTGAATCACTTTCCCGTCCCGGAAGACCACCTGCCGGCCGGCATAAAGGGCGATATCCGGTTCATGGGTCACGAGGATGATGGTGATCCGGGACTCCTGGTTGAGCTTCTGGAAGATGTCCATGATCTCCAGGCTGGTGCGGGTGTCCAGGTTTCCGGTGGGTTCATCGGCCAGGATCAGAGAAGGCTGGTTGACCAGAGCGCGGGCAATGGCCACCCGCTGCTGCTGGCCTCCCGGAGAGCTGGCTGGGGAGATGATGTTCCCGGTCCCTGAAGGCCCACAATGTTCAGGACTTCCATGGCGCGCTGGTGTCGTTCCCGGGAGGAGCTGTTGTTGTAAAAGAGGGGAAGCTCCACATTTTCCAGGGCGGAGGTCCGCCCCAGGAGGTTGAAATTCTGGAAGACAAACCCGATCTTCTTGTTGCGGATTTGGGCCAGCTCGTCCCGGCTGAGCCCGGAGACATCCGCTTCCTTCCAGAAAGTATTTGCCCTGGGTCGGGCGGTCCAGGCAGCCCAGAATATTCATGAAGGTGGACTTTCCCGACCCCGAGGCCCCCATGATGGCCACGAACTCTCCGGCCTGGATGGTCAGATCCACCCCTTTGAGGGCCGGAACCTGCACCTCCCCCAGGAAATAGGTTTTGGCCAGATGTTCGACGCGGATTAATTCAGACATAAAAATTGCCCAAAGTGCCTAGAATCACAGAGTAACATTAAGACTTCCGAGACGAAATTTTGAATGTTTTTGAGACCGAAACTTTTTCTCTCGGTGCTCTCTGTGCCCTCTGTGGTCAAGTTTAGTTAATTGATTTTACCGGAATCCTCTCATGGTGGGCTGGGGGGAGGAAGACCCGCTCTTGTTATTTCCTCCCGTAGCTTCGACGATGACTTCCTGCCCTTCTTTCAGGTCTCCGGAGGCAACTTCGGTGAAGGATCCGTCCGAAATCCCGGTGGTGATCTCCACCGGAACGGGCCTTCCCTCGGGAACCGGCGTCCAGATCTTGTATACCGGAGCCGGCCCCTGGCCGGTTCCGGACCGCTGCTCCATCTGATCGTATTTCTTTTTCTGCTCTTCCGTGAGCACGGAACGGATCTTGACGCGGGTGGCGGCCCGAAGCTCCTTGGCCTTGGCCTTGGCTTCCTCCGCCCCCCCGGCCTTCCGGGCCGCCTGAATCTCGGTCTGGGCGTCTTTCAGGATCCGGGAGATGTCGGCCTGCTGCTCGGGGGTGAGTTTCAGCTCCGCTTTCAACCTCTCCAGGATCTGTTCCGGGCTTACCGAGGGGCGGAGAGGAGGCGGCAGGGGCGTGCCGGAGACCGTGCCGGAGACCGCCGCTCCTTTTGACGTCGTGGCCTCCCTCTTGGCGAATTCCGGGCGGAACCGCAGGGCCGCGTTGGGGATCTTCAGGACATTTTCTTTCTGGGCCACCAGGATCGAGGCATTGGCGGTCATCCCCGGCCTCAGCTTCAGGTCCGGGTTTTTTACCAGGATCACCACGTCATAGGTAACCACGTTTTGGACGGTCACCGGGGCGTTGCGGATATCGGTCACTTTCCCCCGAAAGGTAAGGTTGGGAAAGGCATCGACCGTGAAGGTCGCTTCCTGGCCGATCGCCACCCGGCCGATATCCGCCTCGCTCACGTTGGTGTCCACCTGCATCTCGGTCAGATCCTGGGCGATGGTAAAGAGGGTCGGGGCCTGCAGGCTGGCGGCCACCGTCTGCCCCACGTCCACGTTGCGGGAGATGACGATCCCGGTAACCGGCGCCGTGATCACGGTGTGGTCCAGGTTCACCTGGGCCAGCTCGAGCTCGGCCTCCGCCTGCTTGATCTGGGCCCGGGCCGCCTCCAGCTTGGCTTTGGCCGAATCCAGCTGGGCTTCGCTGGCCTTTCGCTGGGCCTGGGCCGCTTCCAGCTGGGCCACGGCCGAATCGTAGGCGGTCTGGGCCGTATCCCGGTCGCTGGCCGAGATCAGATTGCGGCCGGAAGAGTTCCAGGGATCGATTCAGGCTGCGCTTGGTGTCGTCCACCGAAACCTTGGCTTTGATCACATTGGCTTTGCTGGACTCGACATTCGACCTGGCCGTGGCAATATCCGCCTGGGCGTTCAGGAAGCGTTGCCCTGGCATTCTCCACCTTGGCTTTGGCCTGGGAGACCTGAGCCTGGAAGATGCGCCGGGTCGATCTGGGCGATGAGCTGGCCCTTCTTCACCTGGGAATTGTAATCGGCATAAAGCTTCTGGATCGTCCCCGAAACCTGGGATCCCACCAGCACGGTGATCACCGGGTTGATCGTGCCGTTGGCCGTTACATAGGCGGAGAGGCTCCCCCGTTCCACCTTGACGGTCCGGTATCGCACGGCGCCATCCTTATCCTTGTAGAAATAGGTGTATCCGAAGGCGGCCCCGGCAACGAGGAGGATCAGAATGATCCAAAACAGGATTTTTTTCTTCACGGCGCCTCTTTTCCTTCCTGACGGATTTCTCTCTTAAACCGCGTTTCGAAGATCGTGTAAAGGGTGGGAATGAATACCAGGGTCAAAAGGGTGGAAACCGAGAGGCCCCCGATGACCGCAATGGCCATGGGAGCGTTCGATTCCGACCCCTCCCCAGGCCGATGGCCATGGGAATCAGGCCCAGGATCGTGCAGAGGGTGGTCATCAGGATGGGCCGGAGCCGGGTTCGGCCCGCCCAGGATGACCGCCTCCTCGAAGCTCCATCCCCCGCCCCCGCAGGCGGTTGGTGTAGTCCACCAGAAGAATCCCGTTGCTGACCACGATCCCGGCCATCATGATGACCCCCATGAAGGAGGTCACCGAAAGGTTGGTTTCGGTCAGGAAGAGCGCCCAGAGGACCCCGATCAATCCCAGGGGCACGGAGAACATGATGATGAAAGGATCGATCAGGGATTTGAACTGGGAGGCCAGCACCATGTAGACGAGCACGACGGCCAGGATAAAGGCCCCCAGCAGGGCGATGAACGATTCCCGCTGGCTTTCCACGGCTCCGGTCACGTTGATCTTGAAGTTCGGCGGGAGCTGGAGCTTGTCGAGCTTGGCCTGGATGTCCGCGGCCACGCTTCCCAGGTCCCGGCCGAAAGTATTGGCGGTCACGTGGATGATGCGCTGCTGGTACTTCCGTTCGATCTGGATCGGCCCGGCCCCGCGGGAGATGGTGGCGATGTTGTCCAGAGAGATCGGCCGCCCCTGGGAGTTGAAGACGAAGATCTGGCTGAGGTCGCTCAAGGAGGTACGGTCGCTCTCCTGGGCCCGCACGGTGATGTCGTACTGGTTCCCGGTCTGCGGGTCGGAGAAGATGGAAGCCTCGATAGCCGTTGATGAAGGTCTGAATGGCCCGGGCCACCTGGGCCACGCTCAGCCCGAGCAAGGGCGGCCCGCTCCCGGTCGATGACGATGTTCTGCTGGGGATAGTCCTGCTCCCGGCTGACCCGGACGTCCTTGGCCCCGGGCGTCGGAGCGGACGATGGCCGCCACCTCCTCGGCCAGCTTCTCCGCCGATCTTGAAATCGTAGCCCGAGGATCTCCACATCGATCGGGTTTTCGTACCCGAAGGAGATCAGCATGCGCACGATCCCTCCGGAGACGAAGAAGATGCGTCACCCCGGGAAATTCCTGCAGGAGTTTGGGCCGGAGCTTTTCCATCAGGGCGTCCGAGGACAAGGTTCCGCTCTCCCGGGTCCACCAGCCTGGCCCGGATCCATCCCATATGCGGGCCCGGTGTTCTGAGACCAGATCGCCGAGACCGTCCCGATGGGATGCCGAAATTGACCTGGATCGCCGTGGTCTCCTTGCCGATGGTCTGCCGGACGATCTCTTCCATCCGGGCGGCCACCCGCGCCGATTCCTCCAGGCGTGTGCCCACGGGCAGCTGGACGATGAAGCGGAATTGGCTCTCATCCATGGAGGGAAAGAATTCGCTGCCGATGAAGAAATAAAGAGGAAGGCTGCCCAGAAAGCACGACCACCACCCAGGACGACGGTCTTGCGATGGGCAAGAGCCCAGGCCAGAATGGACTGATAACCGGCATCGATCCGTTCGAACAACCCCTTGAACCGCCATTTCAGCCGTTCCAGGGCCGGTGGGGGAGGCGGGCAAGACCTCTTCGGCTTCCGGATGCAGATACTTGCGGGAGAGAACCGGGATGACGGTCAGGGAGACGAAGTAGGAGGCGATCAGGGAGAAGGCCACGGTCAGGGCCAGCGGCGTGAAAAGCAGCTTGGCAATGCCGGTGATGAAGACCACGGGCAGGAAGACGACGATGGTGGTGATCGTCGAAGCCAGAACGGCCAGCCCCACTTCGCCCGAGCCCTTGAATGGACGCCTCGTCGGGAGATTCGCCGGCGCTTCGATGGCGGTAGATGTTCTCCAGCACGACGATGGCATCGTCCACCAGACGGCCGACGCCCAGGGCCAGACCGCCCAGGGTGAAGATGTTCAGGCTGAGATTGCTGAAGTACAGGAGGATAAAGGCGCAGACGATCGAAATGGGAATGGAAAGGGAGACGATCAGGGTGCTGCGCAGGTTGCGCAGGAAGATCAGGATCACCAGAACGGCCAGTACCGCCCCCATGAGCGCCTCGTGCTGCAGGTTCGTGATGGAGTTGCGGATGTAGATGGACTGGTCGAAGAGCTCCAGCATCACCACGCCCGGGGGGAGCATCTTCTGAATCTTGGGGAGGGCCTTGCGGACGTCGTCCACCACCTGGATGGTGTTGGTCCCCGAGGTTTTCTGCACGGCCAGGGACACGGCCGGCTGGCCGTTCACCCGGATGAGGTTGGTCTGATCCTGGAAGTCATCCCTCACTTCGCCGATATCCCGGATGTAGACCGGCCGCTTGTTGAAGTTGGAAACGATGATATTTTCGATGGGCTTTACCAGGCTGAACTGGGTCTCGGTAAAGAGGCGGTAGTCATACGGTCCGGCCTTGATGTCCCCCGAGGGGAGAATCAGGTTGGCCTGCTGGACCGCCTGGATGACGGCCTCGGGGGACAGGTTGAAGGCCTGCAGGCGCTCCCGGTCGAAGTGGACCTGGATCTCCCGGACCTTCCCTCCGCCCACCCGGGCGGAGGCGACGTTGGTCACGTGCTCGATCTCCGGCTCGACGACGTTGTAGGCCAGGTCGTAGAGCTGCCCCTCGTTGAGCCCCCCGCCCATGAGGGCGATGAAAATGACCGATATCTGGGAGACGTCGAATTTCCGGATGATGGGATACTGGACGTCCTTGGGCAGGTCGCCGTGGATCAGGTTGACCGCCTGCAGCACATCGGACTGGGCGCTGTCCAGGTTGGTCCCCCAGTTGAAATAGATGGTCACCAGGGAAGCCCCCTGGCGGGAGATGGAGGAGACGTATTTCACCCCGTTCACGGTGGAGACGGCCTTTTCCACGGGGTAGGTGACCATCCGCTCCATGTCCTGAGGGTTGGCCCCGGGGTAGAAGGTGGCCACGGTGATGGAGGGGAAGGTGATCTCCGGGAACATGTCCACGGGCATCTTGGAAAAGGAGATGATGCCCAGGATGATGGCCCCAAGACCGCCATCAAGAATGGTGATGGGATTGCGCAGGGCGAATCGGGCAAGATTCATGGCAAGATCCTACTTCTGTCGGTCTTTCAGAGGTCAGGCGCACCGGGACTCCATCCTTCAGGAGCGCTCTGGCCGGCAGTAACCACCTGCTCCCCGGGGCTCAGCCCCTGGAGAATTTCCACGACCGTGTCTCTTACGACGCCCTTCCGCACTCGGCCGGCGAATGGCCTTGTCCTCCTTGCAGGACAAAAACGAAGTCCTTGTCCACTTCGCTGAGGACACGCCTGGATGGGGACCAGAGTCGCCTGGGGGTTGGAGCGGAGGATGAATCTCCGCCCGCCCGAACATCCCGGGTTTCAACAAGAACCCCGGGTTGGGAATGGAGATCTGGATCTCCGCCGTGCGGGACTGAAGTTCCAGCGCCGGGGTTGATGATGTCGATCCTGCCGGTGAAGATCCGGTCGGGAAAGGCCGTGACCGTGATCTTGACCGGCTGGCCTTTTTGCAGGTGGACGAATTCCCTCTCGATGACGTTGACCACCATCTTCATTTCGGTCAGGTCCATGAGGGTCAGGATGGGGGTGGTGTCCTTCACCATGGTCCCGGGGTCGACAAAACGTTTGGTGACCCCGCCGTTCATGGGGGAAAGAATGATCAGATTGGCCAGCTGGGCTTGGTTGAGATCCAGGGTCGCCTTGGCCTGATGGACCTGGGCTTCGGCCAGGGCGATGTCGTTCTCCCAGGTCTTCTGCCGGATGCTGTTCAGGGCCAGGTCATAGTTCGCCTTGGCCACGTTGTATTTCGTCCGGGCTTCGTCGAGCTGCTGCCGGGCGATAAAATTCTTTTCGTGAAGCTCCTGGAACCGTTTCAGGTCCGCTTCGGCCAGCTCCAGATTGGCCTTGGCCTGCTGGATCTGGGATTGAATGGTTTCCTCGCGACGTGGCCTTCACCTGCTTCAGCCGCGCCCTGGCCGCCTCCAGGCTGGCCTCGGCCTGGGCCACGGTGGCCTCGGCTTCCCGCGTGTCCAGGGTGACCAGCACCTGGCCGGTTTTCACCCGATCCCCCTCCCGGACATTGATCTTTTCCACCCAGCCCTGAACCTTGCGAGTAAATGGTCACCTGGGTGATCGGGGCGATATCGCCGGTGCGGAGTGATCTTTTCCTCGATCAGCCCCTGGGTGACGGGCGCCGACATCCACCAGCGGAATCTGGCTCGAGGCCCCCCTTTTCGGGTCCTCTTTTTTGGCCGAAATGACCTGGGCAGCCCGGAAGGCCCCCAGCCCCGCCAGCCCCACGATGACCAGAATGATAATTGTTTTCTTCATCATCTTCTCGATTTCAGCATTCTAATAACCAATATGCAAAAATGTTCGCCCAAAGGGTATACCGGCCTGTTTTCCTGGAACGCAAACATATTCATCCCCGGAAAGGGGGAGGAAAAGGGGGTGGCTTGAAAAATCTTGTCATACCAGGTTTACCCAAGAAAATCTCCCGCCGCAATGATCGGACTCATGAATTGCCGCTCCCTAAATTCAAATCCCTTTACATTACTTACGCCATACCCAGGCTAACGGTTTACGCCCATGGCCTTTTCAATCCTTGCCTCGGCGGTTTTAAAGTTATAAATGGCCTGGATATAATTGGCCCGGGCATTGGCGAGCTGGACCTCGGCATCGGTGATCTCGAGGGGAGACCCCACGCCAACCTGGTACCGCCCGCTGGCCAAGTCATAATTCTCCTTGGCCGAATCAACGGATTTCCTCGTCACTTCGATCTGCTCGACGGACAGCTGGTGGTTGAGATACGCCTGTTCCGCCTCGAGGCGGATGTTCTGGCGCGTGCTCTCCTCCTGGGCCTGAAGGTTCCGAAGGTTCGCCCGGGCCTCGGCGACCTGGTTGGGGGAAAGAAACCCGCTGAAGAGGGGAATAGTCAAGTTGGCCCCCAGGATCCAATCCCAGTACAGATCTTCCCCGATATGGTGGCTTCGCCAGAGATATTGGGCATTGCCCGAGAGGATGGGGTAGTAGCCCGATTGGGCCAGCTTTACGGCCGCCTCCTGGCTGCGTTCCTGGGCCTTCACCTTCAAGATCTCGGGACGCTGCCGGTAAGCCGCGCTCAGGATGTCCTCCAGGGGGGTAACTCTCGGCGTCACCTCGATTTTCTTGTCGACGGCAAAGGCAAGGTCCTCCCGCAGGCCGATGGCATTATTGAGATTCGCCCGGGCGATCGCGAAATTGTTCTTGGCCTGGATCAAGGCCAGCTGGGCGTTGGCCACGTCCACCTCGGCTTTGGTCACATCGATCTTGGGCCGGGTTCCCGCCTGGAAAAAACCCTGGGCCTGATTGAGGTGCTGCTGGGTCTGGTTGACCACATCCTGGGCTACGTCGATCAGGTATTGGGTCTGGAGGACGTTGTAAAAAGCGATCTTCACGTTCAGGACCACGTTCTGCCGGTTCGTTTCGAGGTCCTCCAGGCTGACATTCACGTTCTCCCGGTTAACCTGGACGGAGTTTCGGGTGCGCCCGAAATCGTAAAGCGTTATGTTCAGCGACGGCCCAAGGGAAAAAATGTCGATAAACGTGTAATTCCGGGTAGGCCCCCCCGCTCCGCCGGGCAAAGGGGTTCCGCCGACTGTCGCGAAGTTGGAGGTCGAAGCATTGTAGCCTGTGTTAAAATTCACTTGGGGATAATAGGCAGCAAGCGCTTGCTCCACCCGGGCTCTCTGGGCCTCAACCGTAGCCTGGTTGGCGGTCAGGCTGGGATGGTATTTCAGGGCGATGGCCACACACTGGTCCAGGGTTAAAGGACTCCCGGGTGGGGGGAGGACATCCTGAGCGAAGGCGAAACCAGACAAGAGCAGCAGGAGGATGAGATTCAACCCCAAGGCGCCTATTTTCCTTCTTCCCAGTCTCTTCATCCCGGATTCCCCTTTCCCTTCGTCAATCGGTTGAAAAAGTAAAAAACTTAATATAATCTGCGGCTTTTCCAAAAGCAATCTTATTCGCCAAGGACTGCCGGCCCCCCTTTTCCAGACGCGCGCCGGTTCCGGATCAGCAGCGCCGGAACAATGCCGATGGTAATCAGGAGCGCTGAGAAAACAAAGGCATCCTCGAAGGCGCCCACGGCCGCCTGTTTTTGAAGCCAGAGAGCCATAAGCGTTTTCCCCTTGGTCAGGAATTCGGCCGGCGCATATCCCGCCCGGGAAAGAAGCGCCTCGAAGCCGGACTGGGCCTGGGCCACAATCGGGGCATAGGCGTTCTGGATGTGCTCTCCGAACCGGGCGTAATGGAAAAATTGCCTCCTTTCAAGGGTGGCCCCCAGCAGGGCAACCCCCATAGCGCCCCCCACTTGCAGAGTGACCGTGAGCAGGCTTGAGGCAACGCTGGTCTGTTCGCGGCGCACCGCATTCAGGGCGGCGCTCATGAGCGGGGCATTCAGCAATCCCATTCCGACCCCCCGGATCACCTGGGGCCAGAACAGAAACCAGTAATCCGAGTTAAGCGAAAGGTCTTTATACATGTAAAGAGAATAGGCCACCAGCACCGTTCCGCAGAACAGGGGGATGCGCGCCCCGATCCGGTCGGAAATCATTCCGGAGAAAGGGGAGACAATCGCCACGCTTATCGCGGTGGGGGCCAGGATGATGCCGGTATGCAGGGCCTTGTAGTCGAGGACGTTTTGCAGAAAGAGGGGAAGGAGGAACATGGACCCGAAGATCGCCACGGACCGGACGAAGTTGATGATGTTGGCCATCAGGAAATTGTGGTTCGCGAAGAGACGGAGATCGATGATCGGATTCTCCACCACGAACCCCGAGATGAGGAAGACCGCCAGTCCGGCCAGGCTTAGGCCGAAGCAGGCAAGGATGTAGTCGGACGACCAACCCTCCCGCTGGCCCTGGGCGAGGGCGATCAGAAGAAAAGCCAAAAAAGCCGAAAAGCTGAGGAAACCCGCTAGGTCCAGCTTCCGTTTGGAATCGGCAGGGCGGATGGAGGGAAGTATCCAGAGCGCCATGAGAATGGCTGCCGCGCCCACGGGGAGATTGATATAGAAGATCGACCTCCAGCTGACTTCGTCGACGAGGTACCCTCCCAAAAAGGGTCCTGCCGCCGGGGCGACCATCGCGCCGATCGACCAGGTTCCCAAGGCCATCCCGCGCTCCTCGGGGGGGAAAGCTTCGGAGACGAGAGTCAAGCCGGTGGGCATCATCGCCCCTCCCCCAAGGGCCTGGAAAATCCGAAAGATAATCAGCGAATCTTTGTCCCAGGCAATCCCGCAAAGGGCGGAACCGAGGCAGAAGAAAAGTCAGGCTGAGAATAAACAATTTCTTCAGTCCGAAAATCTCTTTCAGCCAGTTTGTGGTCGGCATGGAGATGGCGAACGCGATCATGTAGCCGGTGACCACCCATTCGATCTGATCAACGGTCGCCCCGAAGGTGGCCATCATTTTGGGGAGGGCGACGTTCACGATATTGTTGTCCAGAATGGCCATGAAGCTGCCAAGGACGACCACGCCGAGAACGCCCCATTTGTGATCCTTGCCCTGTGAAGAGAATTGGTTCATTTTTCAAGGAAGTTTCAAGTATTAGGGCCTAAAAGGGATAACGAAAAGGCCGCCCCGGCGGTTTACCGATAAGTCGCAAAAAGTCGAATCATGACAGATTAAAACTGCCTATTTCGCCTCGATCGCCACCAGCGCCATCATTCCCGGTTTCAGCAGATTCTGGGGGTCGTTGACCGAAATACGAACGGGAATCCGATGGGTGACTTTGATGAAGTTGCCCGAAGGGTTCTCCGACGGAAGCAGCGCAAATTCGGACGAAGCGGCTGACCCGATGAACTCAACCTGGCCTTCGAATTCCCTGTCCGGAAAAGCGTCCACTTCCACCTTTACCTTGCTTCCCGGGTGGACTCTCCGGACTTTGGTCTCTTCCACGTTGGCTACCACCCATTTCTCTTCGGGGTTGTTCACGATCAGGAGGGGTTGGCCCACCTGGACGACCTGCCCCTGATCGGCCAGGCGTTTCGAGATGACTCCGGGGATGGGGCTCAAAACCTTGCTTTCCTGCACGCGGAGGTCAGCCAGCTGAAGAGCCGCTTCCGCCTCTTCCACTTTGGCCTTCAGGACCTCGATGCTTTGTTCCTGGAGGGAAATCTGCTTCTTTTCCTCCTCGGCCAGGGCCCGGTTGATCTTGGCTCTCTCCAGCACCTGCTCCGAGATTCGGATGATCTGGTTTTTCAGGGCGATCGAGCGCCGGTTGGCTTCCGCGAGTTCCAGCTGGGAGAGCGCTTCCCGCTCGTTCTCCAGGGCCACCTGGTATTTGCTCTGGGCGACCTGCAAGGCAGTCTCCGCGGCATCCCGGGCCGTTTCGGCTACATAATTTTGCCGGAAGAGCTCGTGATTGCGGTCGAACTCCTTCTTGGCGTTCTCCATCGTGGCCTTCGCTTCCAGGAGCCTGGCCCGGGCTGCTTGCAGGCTCGCCCGGGCGCGGTCGATGTCTTTGTTGACCCGGTCGGTCTGGAGGGCGGCGTCGTCTTCCGAAAATTTCACATTCTCCCCGGCTTCGCGGAAAGAGGCCTCCGCCGTACCAATCCCCTGGACGACGCGCTCCTTGGTGAGGGAAAGCTGCGTCACCGCTTTGGCTAAATCCTGGCGGGCCATTTCCAGGCTGGCCTTGGCCTGGGCCAAGGCCGCGAGGTAATCCTTGGGATCAATTTCGACCAGAACCTGCCCGGCCTGGACCCGGTCGCCCTCCTCCACTCGAAGCTGAACGATCCTTCCGGATACTTTGGCGCTGAGGTTGACCAGGTTTCCCTTCACCTGCGCATCGTCCGTGGAAACGTAGTGCCAGCGGAAAATAAGCCACTGGATACCGAAATAAAGACCGATCCCGAGGCAAACCACCCCCAGGACGATCAGGATCCCTCTCCTGCGGGCCTTCGGGATGGAATTATCTTTTTCGGTTTCCATTTTCTTTGGCGTTCCCGTTGAGCCCGTTTAAAAAGGTTTCGACGAACGTGTCCACGACCTTCTTCTGGGAAAATTGGATGTGGTCTTTCAAACCGTAAAGTTCCTGGGACTGGACGTACTGGATGATCATGCCGATAAAAGCCCGCGCCGCCAGGAGGGGAGGGACTTTCCGAAAAGCCTTCTCCTTGATCCGTTGCCGGATGTATTTGGAAAGAAGCCGGGTCCTCTCCATGGCGTGGTTCTCGAAGAAGATCCGGGAGAGTTCATGTCCTTCCAGCGCGCTGTACTGGATCAGCCGCATGAAAGTGGGGTCCTCGGTGTTCTTCGAAATCAGGTAAGAGGCGATGGAACGGAAGACCTGCCGGTCATCCTTGGCCTCCACCGCTTCCCGGGGGAACAACATCTCTTCCGAACCATCCGTCCGCTTCTGGATGATCGCCCGGTAGAGGGCTTCCTTGCTGGGGAAGTACTTGAACATGAGCGCTTCGCTGATCCCCAGCTGCCGGGCGATCTCCCGGGTGGTCGTCCCGCGGAATCCCTTTTCCGCGAAGAGCTGCATGGATCCCCGCAGGATCTGCTCGCGACGCCCTCCGGCGGTCATTCTCGTTCCCATCCCTTCCCCTTTCCACCGCGCCCGGGAAGCCGGTCCCCATTAATGAGTGATCACTTACTAAAGTAATATATTTTCCGGGCCGGGTCAATTGGAAAAGGTTCTGCTGCGTTACCCAAGAGGACCTGCCCAGGGGTAACACAGAGGCCGGGCGAAAACTTGATCCCCGGCCGGGAATGGGGTAATTTGGGAAAGTCATTCGATTCCATTTCCGGGAGGAGCCCATGATTCGGCGAATTGATCACGTTTCCATAGCGGTCCGCGACCTGGAGAAGGCCAGACATTTTTTCCTGGATATCCTGGGGGGAAAGAGCTCTTTTCTGCGCCGGTGCCGACGCAGAAGTTCCGGTGGACCACCATTGAGCTGGGAACCTCCTGCTTCATCGAGCTCATCGATCCGCTGGAAGAAACCGGTTTTGTCCACCGCTTCCTCGAAACTCGGGGGGAGGGGCCCCATCATGTCACTCTTCAGGTGGATGACCTGGCACGGGATCCATCGCATGCTGGAGGAGAAAGGGATCCCCAGCTTCGGGTATGCCGAACCCTTTCCCGGGTGGAAAGAGTTGTACATCCACCCGAAGAACGCTTTTGGGACCCTGATTCAGTTCGCCGAGTTTCATCCCCTGGACTGGATCAACCCGGGGTACATCCCCCAATCTTACCGGGAATTTGCCCCTCGTTCCCAAAGTGAATCCGCGAGTGGGCCGGCGGAGGTCCGGAGGGTGGAGTCGGAAAGAGGAGTGGAGATCGAAATCCGGCAAGGCGGGCAAGCCGTTCGAATCCCGGAAGCCCGGGTGGAAGAATTGATCCAGGCCTTGAGGATGTAGGGGCGGTTTGCGAACCCCTCCTGCGCACGCTCTTGACATTTAATTCCCACTTGGATGAATATGAATCCTGGCCAAACATGGGAAAAGCAGAAAGAATAGAAGTGGGAACAACATTGAAAAGCATGTCTGAACCGGAATTCGAGCTTCTCTTCAACCCCCGGTCGATCGCCCTGATCGGGGCCTCGAACAACATTGGGAAATGGGGGGCGATCGTTTTTCTCAATATTGTCCTGGGGGGCTACCGGGGCAAGCTTTACCCGGTGAATCCCAGGGAGGAGACGGTCCTGGGACACAAAGCCTACTCGAAAATCACCCAGATCCCGGAGCCGGTGGATCTCGCCATCATCGCCATTCCGGCTCATCTCACGATGGAAGCCGTCCGCGATTGCATCCGGAAAGGGATTCGAATGGCCATCGTGATCACCTCGGATTTCAGCGAAACCGGGGAAGAAGGGGCCCGGTTGGAGAGGGAACTGACCGAAACGGCCCGTTCCGCAGGGCTGCGGCTCGTGGGTCCGAACACGATGGGAATCTTCAGCGCCTCGGCCGATCTGACGGCTCTCATGCCTCCCGTGCGGCCCAGAAAAGGAAATGTGTCTCTCGTTTCCCAGAGCGGGAACATCGGAACCCAGATGCTGGCCTGGGGGGAGAAGTTTGGGGTCGGGTTTCGACAAATACGTGAGCAGCGGGAACGAAGGGGATCTTCGCTCGGAGGATTATCTCGACTTTCTTGGGGAAAGACCCGGAGACCCAGGTCATTCTCCTCTACATTGAAGGCCTGGATGACGGAAGGGAATTCTTCGAGGCTTCCAGGAAGATTACGCGCCGGAAACCGATGATCGCTTTCAAGGGAGGAAAGACGGCCGCCGGAGCCCGGGCAGCCAAGTCCCACAGCGGCGCCATGGCCGGAGTGAGAGAGCTATACGAAGCGGCATTCCGCCAGGCCGGGATCATTTGGGCCTCCACGACCGAAGAGATGCTGGAGTGGGCCGCGGCTTTTTCTTCCTTGCCCCTCCCCCGGGGAAACCGGGTGGGAATTCTGACCCGGGGAGGAGGATGGGGGGTGATTACCGCCGATGCCTGCAACGAGTTCGGGCTGGAGGTCCCGCCGCTGGAAGAAAAAATCATCCGCACTCTGGACGCCTTTCTGCCGTCCTACTGGAGCCGGGGGAATCCGGTGGACATGGTGGCGACGATCGGGATGGACGAATATATCAGGGCCTGGAAGCATTGATCTCCTGGGATAAGGTGGATTCGGTCATTTCCTTGAGCGGGAATGCCGGCCCCCTTGCCTCGATGCTTCCCGACGTAAAGAAGAGAGCCGAATCCATGATCCCTCCGGAGCAAGATGGATAAACTCATTCAACAGGTATCCAAGGCCGGGACCCTCATCTCGAGGCGGGTCGGCGAATTGATGAAAAAATACCATAAGCCCATATTCGCCGTGGGAGCCAATCTGCTCGAGGCAAAACGGGAGTCGATAATCCCGAAGAATTCGCCCTGGCCCAGTTCCGTACCCCGGAACGGGCGGCCAAGGCAGCCGCGGTACTCTACCAGTATTACCGATACCGGAAGGCGATCGGGGCGAATTTAAAGATAGAATACAGGAGCCACGAGACAGAATTCAGAATAAAACAAGTTTTGTTCTGACTCCTGGCTTCTGAATTCTGTATTCTAAATTCGGAAAGGAGGAAAGAAAATGAGACTCAAAGACAAGGTAGCGATCGTAACCGGGGCGGGACGGGGAATCGGAGAAGGCATTGCCCTGCGTTTTGCCGAAGAAGGGCGCCACGGCTGGTGGTTAACGACGTGAACGAGGCGGACGTGAAGCGCACGGTGGAGGCGATCAAAGGCAAAGGCGGGCAGGCGGTGGCCGTGGTCGGAAGCGTCACGTCCCGGGAGGTGGCCCAGAAAATGGTGGATACCGCGGTCAAGGAGTTCGGGACCGTGGACATCCTGGTGAACAATGCCGGAATCACCCGCGACGCCATGCTGCACAAAATGACCGATGAACAGTGGGACCAGGTCATCGACGTGAACCTGAAAGGCGTGTTCCTCTGCATCCAGTGCGCCGCCCGGGTGATGCGGGAGAAAGGCTACGGAAAGATCATCAATATCTCCTCCACCAGCTGGAGGGGAAATCCGGGCCAGCTCAATTATTCGGCCACCAAGGCCGGGGTCATCGGGATGACCAAGACCGCAGCCAAGGAGCTGGCCCCCAAGGGGATCAATGTCAACGTCATCGCCCCGGGAATGATCTGGACCGATATGATCAAATCCATGCCCCCGGCGATCGTCGAACGGATGGAGAAAGGCCTCGCCTTCATCGTTCCCCTGAACCGGAAAGGGCAGCCGCGGGATATCGCCAACTTGGCCCTCTTCCTGGCTTCGGACGAGAGCTCTTTCATCACCGGCCAGCTGATTCACTGCGACGGCGGGATGATCATGTAGGAATTTCGAATTTCGGATTGCCGATTTCGGATTGAATGGCGACTTCTTTGGCGTCATCGGGTTGGGGCGAGTTATTGGCAATCCGTAGCTGAATGGCGGAATATTCCAATCCGCAATTCGCAATCCACAATCCGCAATTGAAAGGAGTCTTATGCCTGGTCCTTTGGAAGGAGTAAGGGTTTTAGACATGACCTGGGCCCTCGCGGGCCCTTTTTGCAGCATGCTGCTCTCCGATTTAGGGGCGGAGGTCATCAAGGTGGAAAACCCGGAGGGAGGGGACCCCTCGCGGAAGAATTTCCCCTTCGTCAAAGAGGTCAGCTCATATTTCCTCAGTGTCAACCGGGGGAAGAAGAGCGTGACGGTGAACCTTCAGCATCCCAGGGGGAAGGAGATCGTTCTCTCTCTGGCGAAGAAATCCGATGTCCTCGTGGAGAATTTCCGCCCGGGGGTCATGGACCGGCTCGGCCTGGGGTACGAGACGATTCGAAAAGTTAACCCCCGGATCATCTACGCGGCGTGCTCGGGTTTCGGGCAGACCGGCCCCTACGCTCACCGGCCGGCGTATGACGTGATCGTCCAGGGCATGGGCGGCACCCTATCCATCACCGGGGAAGAGGGGGGAGGCCCGGTGCGGGTCGGGTTTTCGATCGGCGACCTCGGCGGGGGGATCTTCACCGCCCTCGGAATTCTCTCCGCCCTCCACGAACGGGAGCGGAGCGGGCAGGGACAGAAGCTGGACGTGTCCATGCTCGACTGCCAGATGGCTTTTCTGGAGAATGCCTTCACCCGTTTCTTCGCGACCGGGGAGGTCCCCCAGCGCATCGGGACCCGCCACCCGGTGCTCACCCCGTTCCAGGCGCTGCCGACGAAAGACGGGCACATGGTCGTCGCCGTCGCCCGGCAGGACTGGTGGGAAAAGTTCTGCAAACTGCTTAAGCGCGAGGACTTGATTTCCGACGAGCGCTTCAAGACCAACCCCGACCGGACGAAGAATCACAAAGCCCTGGAGGAGATCCTCAGCGCGGCCACGCGCACACGGAACACGACTGACTGGGTTTCTGACATGGAGAAGCTGGATGTGGCCTGCGGGCCGTTGAACACCATCCCGCAGGTGGCCGCCGACCCGAACACCGCGGCCCGGGATATGATCCGGGAGGTAAAACACTCCACGGCGGGTATGCTGAAAGTGGTGAACAACCCGGTGAAGCTTTCCCGGACCCCGGTGAACTTGGAAAAAGCCTCGCCTGTCCTGGGGGAGAATACGGAAGAGATTTTTGTAAACCTGCTGGGGCTTAGCCAGGCGGAGATGGCCAAACTAAAAGAAGAAAAGGTAATATAAAAGGGATTCTCATTTTCGCCTTTCCGCAGGGGCGATTCGCGAACCGCCCCTATGTTTTTAAATGTGCGATAATACTTTCCTCATTTGAGAAGTCTCTATTCCGTCATTCCCGTGAAAACGGGAATCCATGACGTATTTACGGGCTTACAAAATTCCTTCCCCGGCAAAGCAGCGCAGAAACCATGTACGATTTCTCGAAAGGCCCGGTAAAATTCATTCGGGGGGGAAAGTACCCCTTTTGCCACTCGGTTCTGGTCGATGACCGGGTCCGGGCCGTCATCGACGCCTCCAGCGATGAGGAAAAATTGAAGGCTTTCAAGCGGCAGGGCCGGGTGGATTACCTGATCACCTCCCACGCCCACGAAGATCACCTGGTCTTCAACTACCTCTTTCCCGAATCTATATTTTGCTCTCACCGACTCGACGCCCCTTTTTTTGAAAACCTCGATTCCCTGATTGACTGCTACGGTGACATGTCGCCTGAGGATCTGGACCGCTGGAGGAAATTCCTGCGGGATGAATGCCATTATCGAGAGCGGAAAGTGGATTTCTTGCTCGAGGACGGGGCGGTCCTGGAGCTGGGAGATGCCCGGGTGGAAGTCATCCACACCCCGGGGCACACCCGCGGTCACCTGGCCTTCTATTTCCCGGAGGAAAAAATTCTGTTCACGGGGGATTTGGACCTCACCAGGGCCGGCCCCTATTATGCTGACCGGGCGTCCAGCGTGGAAGACATCATCCGGTCCCTGGAACGGCTGAAGACCTACCCCGCGGAAATCTACCTGACCGCCCACGGCAAGGGAATCCTGCCTGGCGATCCGGCTCTCATCGACCAGTACCTGGCCATCGTCCTCTCGCGCCAGGAAAGAGTCATCGACCTCCTGAAATCAGGCCCGAAAACGCTGGAGCAGGTGGTGGAGGAAGGCATCATCTACGGCAAGAACCCGAAAACCATGGGCGCCTGGGACCTGTCTCTGTCCGAAAGGGGCATGATGATCAAGCACCTCGAGCGGCTGGTTAACGTCGGCCGGGTAAAGGAGGATGGGAATCTCTACTTGCTGGCCTCCTAAGAAAAAGCTTCGCAGCAATTTTACCTTTACGATTTCTAAGCGAGGGCAGCTATTTTTTCTTTGACGGGGCAACCCGAATCGCCGAGTCGCGGCAAAGGAGCGGAAATGCGTTTGAAGGGCAAAGTGGGAGTGGTCACGGGAGGGGGGTCCGGGATCGGCCGGGGAATCGTTTTGGCGCTGGCCAGGGAGGGAGCCGACATCGCGGTTCTGGATATCAACCGGGAAGCGGCTTCCAAGACGGCCAAGGATGCCGGGGCGCACGGCGTTCGAGCGCTGGGATTGGAGGCGGACGTGGCCGGCAAGGAATCTGTGGAGAGCGCCGTTCAAAAGGTCCTCGGCGCCTTTGGTAAAATCGATATCCTGGTGAACAACGCCGGAATCTCTCCCAAACGGCAGGGGCTGAAAGTGCCGGTCGTGGAGATGGACCCTGGCGAGTGGGACCGGGTGATCGCCGTGAACCTGAGCGGCGTGTTTCTCTGCTCCCGCGCCGTTCTTCCGGGGATGATCGAGCGGAAGTACGGGAAGATTATCAACATGTCGTCGGTAGCGGCGAAGACCGGGGGGTTCGCGGGGGGGGCCCACTATGCCTCTTCAAAAGCGGGCATCCTGGCCTTCACCAAGGCCATTGCTCTCGAAGTAGCACGCTACGGCATCAACGTGAACGCGGTGATGCCCTCCCGAATCAAGTCGGAGATGGGATTCAGCATTCCCGAATCGAAATTAAAGGAGAGGATCGCCCAGATCCCGCTCGGCCGAATGGGGACCCCCGAGGACGTAGCCCAGGCCGTTCTCTTTCTGGCCTGTGATGAAACCTCCGCCTGGATCACCGGGGCGACTCTGAACGTGAGCGGCGGAGCCTTGATGGATTAGGGGGATGGAGATGAGAATGATTTCCCTGGATGGGGAGAGCCTCACCTTGGAAGACGTTCAGCTCATAGCCGAGGGAAAGGCTCAGGTAAGAATATCCCCCGAAGCGGTGGGGAAGATGAAGGCGTCCAGGCGCTTCGTGGAGGAAGCGCTCGGCCGCGGCGAGAAGATTTACGGGGTGACCACCGGATTCGGCATGCTGAGCGATCAGGTGATCGACCGGTCCCAGATCGAGGCGCTCCAGAGAAACCTGATCCGGAGCCATTCCGTGGGCGTGGGGCCGGCTTTCGATGAGGCTGCGACCCGCGCCATCATGGTCCTCCGGACGAATGTGTTTGCCAAAGGGTATTCGGGGGTGCGGCCGGAATTGCTCCAGTGCCTCATGGCTATGATCAATAAAGGAGTCCATCCGTTGATCCCCGAGCAGGGCTCCGTGGGGGCCAGCGGGGATTTAGCCCCCCTGGCTCACCTGGCCCTCGTGCTCATGGGAGAAGGGGAAGCAGTCTATCAAGGTAAAAAGATGCCGGGGAAAAGGGCGATGCGCCTGGCCGGCATTCCCCTTGTGACTCTCAAGGCGAAAGAAGGGCTGTCCCTGATCAACGGCACCCAGGTTATGACCGGGGTAGGACTGCTTGCCCTCCTTCGGGCCGAGCGTCTTTGCAAGGCGGCCGATATTATCGGGGCCTGCACCCTGGATGCCCTGAAAGGGACCTTTGCCGCCTTCGATCCCGACATCCAGAGGGTCCGGCCTCTTGCCGGGCAGATGGCGGTGGCCAGGAATTTCCAGAAACTCGGAAAGTACGACTACATCGCCGAGTCCCACAAAACCTGCTCCAAGGTCCAGGACGCCTACTCTATCCGATGCATGCCCCAGGTCCACGGGGCGGTCCGGGACGCGCTCGGATACGTCCGCAAAACCCTGGAGGTTGAGGTGAACTCGGCGACCGACAACCCCCTCATCTTCGCGGAGAGAGGCAAGATCCTCAACTGCGGCAATTTCCACGGCGAGCCGATCGCTTTTGCCCTGGATCTCCTCGGGATCGTGGTCGCTGAACTGGGGGGGATCTCCGAGCGGAGGATCGAAAAGCTGATCAACCCGGCGCTTGTCGGGCCTGCCGGCTTTTCTCACCAGAGAAGGGGGGCTGAATTCGGGGCTGATGATCGTCCAGGTGAGCGCGGCCGCCCTGGCGTCGGAGAACAAAATCCTGGCCCACCCGGCGAGCGTGGACTCCATCCCCACCTCGGCCGACAAGGAAGACCACGTCTCCATGGGGCCCATCGCCGCACGGAAAGCCAGGGATATCGTCAACAACGTGGAACAGATCCTCGCCATGGAGCTTCTCTGCGCCACCCAAGGGCTGGAGTTTCTGCTCCCCCTCCAGCCGGGGAGAGGAATCCATGAGGCTTACCTGGCCGTGCGGGAAAAAGTCGCTCCCATCGAGGAGGACCGCAACTTCAGTCGAGGATATCAAAAAGATTCATGCCCTGATTGAGTCCGGGGAGCTGATCCGGCGGGTGGAGAGAGTGACCGGAGATTTAAACTAAAAGGGAAACTAGATGGCCCGTGGCCGATCTGCCTGATCCGTTTTGCCGGACCGAACGGATTAATTTTCTTTTTTGCTGAGGAATTTTCATGAGGAAAATCACAGCGAGCGAAGCGCGATCCAAACTCTACAAGTTGGTTGACCAAGCGGCGGAATCTCACGAGCCCATTCAGATCACGGGTAAACGGTTCAACGCCATCCTCATCTCCTAGGAAGACTGGCGCTCAATCCAGGAGACTCTATACCTGTTATCCGTTCCCGGCATGCGGACCTCCATCCGCAGGGGACTCAAGACCCCGATTGAGAAATGCAGCGAGAAACCCGGATGGTGAAATGGAAAGTTGTTTTATACCCGGCAAGCACCAAAGGGATGCTCGAAAAATCGCAGCCGCAGGGACGGGTGATTCATGTCTCCTCTCCGCGCTGAGGGGCTTTGCTCAATTGCCTCAGTTCACGCCGCAGCTCTGCCTGAAGCTCAGCCTCGGTGGGCAGGTATAATTTGTATCGGCTGGCAAAGATTTTCTTTTCCTGGTCCGGCCCGAGGGTATAGCGGACGACGGCATCATTCTTATCCGTGCAAAGGATCAGCCCCAGCGTAGGATTATCTCCCTCGGTCCGGCGCTCGCGGTCGTAGTAATTGACATACAATTGGATTTGACCCAGGTCCTGATGGGTCAGCTTGCCGACCTTGAGATCAATGAGCACGAAGCACTTGAGGACCGTATGATAGAAGACCAGGTCGATGTAAAAGTGGTCGCCATCAAGGGTAATTCGCTCCTGACGGGAGACAAAGGCGAACCCTTTGCCCAGTTCCAGCAGAAACGCCTGAAGGTTGTTGATCAGCGCCTGCTCCAGTTCGGATTCCACGAGCTTCGGAGACGCAGGAAGGCCAAGGAACTCCATGACGATCGGATCTTTGAAGACATCGACGGGCCTTTGTATCTCCTGGCCCTTCTTCGCCAGCCGCATCAGGCCTTTCTTGTCTTTGCTCAGGGCCAGTCGTTCATACAGCAGACTGTTGATCTGCCGTTCCAGTTCGCGGGCCGACCAGTTATTCTGGATGGCCTCGATCTCGTAGAAGGCGCGAGCTTCTGCTTTTTCCACACGCAGATAGAGTTCGATAATGGGTCCACGACAGATTCGGATGGAGTTGTCCCGGTTGCCAGGATTGGCTACGCAGTGCGTAGCCTTTTTGACGAATGGTTTCTTGTAAAGTCCCGATATTCAGCAAAAACGACGAAGATTGGCCACCCGCTGTGTGACCAAATTCGTTGCCCGTTGCATCCTTGATCGGAACAGATTGGCTACGCAGTGCGTAGCCTTTTGAACTGGCAAATAATTGAGAATATTCCAAGTAAAACTTCCTGAAAAACTTCAGATTTGCCAGATTGTAGCCGGAACCGTATTCGGTGGTTAGCCGCAAAGCTAAATCTCGGATAAGTCGCTCACCATAACCTGCACGCCGCAGTCCTTTCTGCTCCTCCTCAACGATCTCCCGCCCGATCAGCCAGTTGGCCACAACCTGAGTCGTGTTGACGGTCCGGGCCATATTCGTCCGGGCCGATTCCAGAATCTGCCGGATGCGTTCGTACAAAGATTCCTTTTCTCTTTTCGAAATGGTTGTCGGCTTCTCCTTCACGGTATCGTCTCCTTGCTAACCAACCCTAACTGCCCGGCTTGAGCGGCGCCTTAGCCAGATTCCCAACCTGAGGGGGCGGTAATCGTTGCTCGACGTCAGGTCTCTTTTGTCAGCATACAGGGTGAACAGGCCGCCAGGCAATTCAATAGACCTGGCGTTCCGCTCTGAATCCTTTGTTTTCTACGCCAACCCCCGGATACGAGATAGGGAAGTTACCTGGTCAACCTTGTCAAATCTTTCCCCGCAGCCCCATCAATCATACCCGCAAAACTGAAAATCGGATTCAATAAAATCACGGCCTTACCCCTTCACGGGTGTCCGGTACTTTCTTCCGGTACTTTCTTCAAACCGTCGCGTCTCCCGCTTCATAAATTCTAGTAGGATCGTCGGTCTTCGTCCTTCCGGAAAATTGGCAAAGAACGGACCCTCCGTGAGTCACATGATAAGGGTATTCAGCATCACAACACGAGCCATCCTCGCCATGCCCCGAATTTACCCTACTCCCCAGCAGGTGTCAAAAAGAATAAGTGATGTGTCCCCAGAATTCCCCGATGCCGTCTTCGACCCCGGGGCGTCGGCTTCGTGCTCGTCCCTATCGCACTCACCGCCTGGCCTGCGCCTGTTTGAAAAGGATCAGCCCGCTTCCCATATCTATAATTCTCGGGGCTACGTGTCAGATTCAGGGCTACACCCTTCACCTCGCTGCTCTCGCTTGTCTTCCTTCCGGCTTGCGCCTTCAGTCATTACACTACTGGGCGGCTGACTAACCTTACCCAGGAGGGCTTATGCGCTTAGCGCACTCCCTCTCGACAGGCAACCATTGCCAGGTTGCCTCAAACTTTTATTAGTCACCCCGGCAGAGCCGGGGGTTTACCAGAATGAAATTACAATGTGCAGATTTCGACCGATGCCCAGGCGAAAGTGATGGTGGGGGTTGGGGTGACCCAGTCGGCGAGCGATGCGGGAGAATTGGAGCCCGCCGTGCAGCGGATTAAGGCCAACCTGGGGAAAGCGCCTGAGCAGATGGTGGTCGATGGCTGCCTATCCGACGCGGGAGGCCATTGAGGCCATGGCGGAGGACGGGATTGATTTGATCGGGCCGTTGCCGGAACGAAGAAAGGCTACCTGGGATCCGCTGAAGCGGCGGAGGGTCAGTCCGGAGTTTTATCCATCGGCTTTTTCGTACGATTCGGGAGCCAACCAGTACACCTGCCCCGGAGGCAAGGCTCTGGCTTTTGAGACCCGGGAGAAGCAGAGAGGTTGGGTTCAGTACCGTTACCGGGTGCGGAGGTCGGACTGTCGGGCTTGTCCGTTTCAGGGGCAATGTTGTCCCAAGAGCAAAAAGGGGCGTTGGTTGGTGCGGATGGAGCAGACGCCGGAAGTGGCGGCCTTTCGAGCCAAGATGGAGACGGCCGAAGCCCAACAGATCTACAAGGAGCGAGCCGGGGTTGCCGAATTTCCCCATGCCTGGATTAAGGACAAAATCGGGTTACGTCAGTTTCGATTGCGCGGGCGGATCAGGGTGACCGTGGAAGCTTTGTGGGTTTGCCTTACCTACAACATCTGTCAGTGGATTCGTCTTTGCTGGAAGCCTCAGGCTGGGTTCACGCGTAGGCCAGGACCCAGGTATAAACCTCGCGGAGAGGCCTCAAGACTTCTCCCAAGAGGCGCCGAGAATTGGATTAATGACGTTAACATTTTCAACCCTGAACCCAAAGGGTAGTCCGTCCTGGAAATAGAATCTAGCAAATTGAAACCCCATCCCTGCCCGAATATTTCCACACCTTCACGGGGGCAGGAGATTTGAGACGGGATTTCTAACTCCTATGAGAGCGCATCTAATGTCACCCTATTTAAGTCGTTCCGTGTAATTTGGCCAGCCCTGACTATGTCTATGTAATTCAGGTTAAAATCGCTGCCATCTATTACTATCTTAAGCGTGTGATTCCCGCCTGTAAGGCTGATCCCGGTTGCTGTTACGTTTGTCCACGACTGCCATCCACCTGTGTTGGGTACGGCTATAGTCCCTGTCTTGTTTACGCCGTCCACCTCTATGTGGAAACTCCCGGTAGTTTTTGGAGATGCCACCCGCACTGTTATGTTATAGATCCCGCTCGCGGTTACATTCACGTCATACGCAAGCCACTCTCCGGAGGCTATCCAGCCAACATTATAGCCGCCGCCGGTATCACTGCATGCTTGTATGTCAACATCATCACTCCGGTATGCTCCGCCAATATTTCCGGATGCCGTGTCATGATAGCCGATCCCTTCTCCGCCAGTTCTGTAGTTCTCCGCTTCTATCTTCCCGGGTAGAGAATTCATCGGCGTAAGAGTCGGGGGCGGCGTCGTCCCATAAGCCCCTATGTCTATGTAATTCAGGTTAAAATCGCTGCCATCTATTACTATCTTAAGCGTGTGATTCCCGCCTGTAAGGCTGATCCCGGTTGCTGTTACGTTTGTCCACGACTGCCATCCACCTGTGTTGGGTACGGCTATAGTCCCTGTCTTGTTTACGCCGTCCACCTCTATGTGGAAACTCCCGGTAGTTTTTGGAGATGCCACCCGCACTGTTATGTTATAGATCCCGCTCGCGGTTACATTCATGTCATACGCAAGCCACTCTCCGGAGGCTATCCAGCCAAGATTATAGCCGCCGCCGGTATCACTGGATGCTTGTATGTCAACATCATCACTCCGGTATGCTCCGCCAATATTTCCGGATGCCGTGTCATGGTAGCCGATCCCTTCTCCGCCAGTTCTGTAGTTCTCCGCTTCTATCTTCCCGGGTAGAGAATTCATCGGCGTAGGAGTCGGGGGCGGCGTCGTCCCATAAGCCCCTATGTCTATGTAATTCAGGTTAAAATCGCTGCCGTCTATTACTATCTTAAGCGTGTGATTCCCGCCTGTAAGGCTGATCCCGGTTGCTGTTATGTTTGTCCACGACTGCCATCCACCTGTGTTGGGTACGGCTATAGTCCCTGTCTTGTTTACGCCGTCCACCTCTATGTGAAAACTCCCGGTACTTTTTGGAGATGCCACCCGCACTGTTATGTTATAGATCCCGCTCGCGGTTACATTCATGTCATACGCAAGCCACTCTCCGGAGGCTATCCAGCCAAGATTATAGCCGCCGCCGGTATCACTGGATGCTTGTATGTCAACATCATCACTCCGGTATGCTCCGCCAATATTTCCGGATGCCGTGTCATGGTAGCCGATCCCTTCTCCGCCAGTTCTGTAGTTCTCCGCTTCTATCTTCCCGGGTAGAGAATTCATCGGCGCAGGAGTCGGGGGCGAGGTGACAGCAGCGAGATGCAATACCCAGTCGTTGCTGTCTGCTGCTGTAAATGTCCGGGTTGCTCCACCTGTCACCTGGGGGCCGGAGGTATAAGTTCCGGTCCTGGGGTTCAGCCATTCCACATTATAAGTGCCTGCGCCCAAGTATACTGAATCTGTTCCGCCTCTGGTTAGATAAATTACATATTCAGTCCCAGGCAAAGCCAGGCAAACATTCTGGGGCGCCACCAGGTCAAGACGCGGGCTCATCTTCCAGTATTCTGTCTTCGTAGTGAAAAAAGTACACAGAGTCTCTAAATACTGCGGCCGGTAATTGGTTACGTTGTTAAACTGAACCGCTGCATTCGCAAACCCTGCAGCAAAGAATCCTCCTGCTGTCACTATCTTCCAGGCTTTCTTCCTCGTGGCATCCGGCGTATGCATTTGCCTGGTTGGGTCGGTCACACCAGTCTCATACTGATAGCCAAATTCCAAATTGATCGTTGGTTTCCCTTTTGACCTGTCTTCAGCTATACTATCCTCCATCCCTGCGCCCTCAAAATCCCATCCTTCGGCTGTCCAGGTTATAGGATAATATACTCCGTGCCAGGTGACCGGGTGGTAGGTAATCCCGCCCGACCATGTACCATCGTGTGCTCCCTGGTTATTCTGGATGCTATTAACGTTAACCGCACTGCCGTCCCATAAAGGCCAGACCACCTGGGGTTTCCTCTGGGTGAAACCGTTATAGGTGCTCCATGCTGTTCCAGTCATAGCTCCGTTTGATATCCACGTTGATGGATGGACTCCAACCGGATGTATGAGGTCAATGCTCCTTATGATTGCAGCAATCCTGCGCGCCCAATCTACGTCAACCGGATGATATACATAATCGTCTAAAGGATAGCGTTCAAACTCATTTGTGACTGTCCAGATAAAAAGATTTTGCCTGCCTTTATAGCGGTTGACCAGCTTGTCCACCCATAAATTCTCATATTGCGTGTTTCCCCACATGCCCGTCCCTCCAGCCCATTCGCCACCATAGCCCCAAATGATCAACTCAATATTCATGTTCTTGCTCGCGGCGTAGTCAAATATCCAGTCCAGTTTCTGCATGGCTGTCTCGTTTATTGTGCTAAAGTCGGGGTATGAGGGACTTCCGCCGAAAGGCCAGTTACCCCTGGTGATTGCCATCATACGGATAAAATTGAACTTGTGTGCGCTTCTGGAATCTATATAACTTTGGATATCCTTGATGCTTTGCCCCGCGAGACTGTAGCAGGTATCTCCCATCGGGAAATACCTGGCGCCGTTGTCATAAACAAAACTCCACGGATGACTGGGATCTATTCGGATAAAACCCTGTGCTTTGCCACAACTGAAATATAAACCTCCGAGAAAGACTGTTAGAAAAATTATTAAAAATTTTGACGCACCTTTGTTGGTTTTTCTGCTTACCAAACCCAAATCCTCAATTCGTTTTAATCTTTGCATAAAATAACCTCCGTATTTTCTAATCTATAATTTTGGATCATCTCCCAATTGTTTGATCGACTAATTTACGGAAACCTAGCAAGGGACCGGAAGGAAAGGCAGTTTGCGCCGCAAGCCCCGGCGGGATATTCTCCCCCATGCTTCCTTCTGCTTAGTTTCCGAGGAGCGTAGCGGGGGCGAGAAAAGCAGTCCACGGAGGGTAGTGGAACACCCCGGCCCCAGTTGAGGAGAGATACACTGCCTTGGGCTTGCAAGGAAAATGACTTCCCTTCCGGGCCCCTGGAATCACTTTCCATTTTCCCCGTTCCACCCATTTGACCATCAACTAATTTGGGATGAGCCAGAATTTTTTAAGTACGGTAACGGCTACAGGCTCAAGGCCCTTTAATGACCCGATAAATTTTTGGCCACATGTACGGTTTTGGTTTCTTGGTAAAGGACGACAGAAAAATCCCCGAAAACCGAAGTTCAGGATTCGAGTTCCGTGACCCGAGGCTGTTTTGCCTTGATCCAGATGATGGAATTGGACTTCCGCTGGGGATCAACGTGGGACTGCCTGGACAAATACTCCTCACTGAATCCCTTTCGAAATTTTCGCCAAATTCCTCTTGGTTTCCGCGATGAAGACGAGCAGCCATTATTTTCCGGCTATTGTCAAAGGGCAATAGGGCTATTCACTTGACTCAACCGATCACAATATATTGTGGTTGCCACTACTGAGGCAACTCGACCGCAAAGACGTGACCGCAATGGGGTCACCGGTACGCCTGTGCGTCGCCAGAGGGCCATCCTGACTTCTGTTCGCCGTTTTCGACGGCGTCGGGGTGCGAGACCAGCCCTGGTTCGCCGTTCCAAGGTCTCCACGCCGTGCAGATGAATCGTTCTCTTATGGCACCACCGATTGGGGTCGGTTGAGTCAAGTAAATAGCCCTAAAGGGCAATACCGTGCCCTTGCAAAAGAAATGCCGGAAGGGATTAATTAAATAGTCTATGATTTGTTGTGGGTTTCTTTGGCGGACGGATATGTTTGGAGTTTTATGGGGGATATTCCCCGAAGAGGGTAGAGAGATTTTGTCTTTTCATAAGGCCAAGCTATTGTAAATTAATGATTTTTGTTTTGAAGGATATTTCCTTCGAGAGAGAAAAGAAAGATTCCCTCGCAGCCGCAAAGGCAATGCACTTCGTCCTAACCTCTAACCGCCCCCCGCAGGATTGGGTTCCTTTATTCCCAGACCCGGTGATGGCCAACTCCGCCCTGGACCGCTTGGCCCACCACGCTCACCACGTCATCATGGAAGGAGAGTCTTTCGGCGGAAACTGAGTCCTGAATCTTTAAACCCCTCTATCTTCAAGGGGGGGAATTAAGATGATCCCGGGAGGGGGAATTAACGTGATCCTTGACAAGGGGAAATCCTTCTTCCAACCTCAACTTCACACATCGAAGCTTTAACTCAAATCCATACCGCTTGTTAGGCGCCAGATTATCCTAAATGATGCAAAAAAAGTGCTTATGATTAATAGTTTAGACGGCCTCTTGAAAGGCGTCTAAGTATTCCAGCAGCCCCCGTTTAACAGATTCATTTGCACTCATGGTGAGGGTCAAGTTCCCTTGTGGATAGGTAAATCTTCCAGCTCATTGGATTAAACGATGCCGCAGACTGCGCAGCTCCTCGAAGATCCAAAGCGGCGCCCTCTTTTCGGTTGTGCTCCGGTCGGGAACCTTCACCTCCATCTGTAACTCCCGATTAAGATTATGAGACAAAACCGCCGCCAGCATATAAAGCTGATTCCCAAATTCGAGCCCGAAAGAAGATAGGGTCTTTGTCGCGAATAATTAGAGAGAGGTGTCAGGAAGTTGGTGTGAATGAAGCCGAGTTAAGATCGGGGAGTCGGCGACACCAAAAGCGTCAGGGCGTATTTCCTCTGGCCGAAATTGATATTCAACAAACTCTTAAAAGACGGGCTGATCAGACCCTTGCCAGTCTATGGTTTGGTTTATAAGCAGACGCAAAGGTATACTTTTTACGTTCCCACGCCCCAGGCTTACGACCGTTTGGAAGTCAAACCCCCGACCATCCACCCGAAAAGCATTAGACAATTCGATCACGAAAGCGGCAAGATCGATATTCTCTTGGGCTTTCTTTACGCCTATGAGAATGTGGACATAAATACCAACTTCGTTTTTAAAAAGGAAGGCTACCAGCCCGACGCCCACATTACGATAACGACTGACAAGGTCTACCACTATTTTTTGGAATTCGAACGCACAAGAACTTGGATGGAGATAAGAAACGAAAAACTCCACTTAGCCGATAAGGTGGATTTGAAAGCCGCCGGGCTGCCGGACAAGACCAAGTTTCTGTTCGTGTACGCCCACGAGTACGATAATGTGTTTGAACGTCCGATCGAGAACCCCTACCTTAAAAGGCAGGAGCGTTATTTCTGGAATTTCTTGGACCATGTTTACGACCTGAAAAACCCCCACCGCTTTTTGTTCAAGCCCTTCCACGATTACGCCAGCCTTGAATCAACCCCTGTGCCGTCCTCCCGCTCGATGGTTTTTGAGCTGGTGCTAAGTTTAGCCATGGCCGCCCCGAAGGGGCGGAAGTCGTTGACCATGGTCTGGTCAACGAGGACGTTGCGGTCGGCGAGGAAGAGGATGCGCTTCTTGCGGCCGGCTTTCCAAAGGCGCCAGATGATCTGGAAGGCGGTATAAGTCTTGCCGGTGCCGGTGGCCATGACGAGAAGGATGCGATTCTGGCCCTTGGCGATGGCTTCGATGGCCTTGTTGATGGCGATGCGCTGGTAGTAGCGCGGCTCCTTGCCCCCGCTGTCTTCGAAGTAATCCTGGAGGAAGACCTCTTCCTGCTCCGGGGCCAAGCCCTTCCAAGCACGATATTTCGCCCATAAAGCAGCGGGAGCAGGAAAGGCGTCCAGAGGGATCTCTGCCTCCGTCTGATCGCTCCGGCCGGTCCGGTCGTGGAAGAGAAACGCGTCGCCGTTGGATGAAAAGACGAAGGGGATGTCGAGGGTCGTGGCGTATTCCAGGGCCTGCTGCATGCCTCCGCCAACGGCACAGCTGTTGTCCTTGGCCTCGATCAGGGCGATGGGGATGTTCGGCTTGTAGTAAAGAATGTAGTCGGCGCGCTTGGCCTTGCCACGGGTGACCAGCCTGCCGCGGACGATGATCCGGCCTTTTGTGAACGAGACCTCCTCGCGTATTTGGGACAGGACATCCCAACCCGCCTGCTTGACGGCGGGCGTTATGAACTTGGTGCAGATGTCCCGTTCGGAGAGAGGCTTTTTCATGTTACAGCGTTATCCCGGAGTAGATCAACCAAGGTCATGAATAAAAAAAGCCCATCCGTATTTCGAACAGGCTTTTCATCAACTGTTCATTTCCTGCCCTCCTGGCGTGAGGTTAGGGTAATTTAGCAGAAGTTAAGAACAAAGTAAAAAAACGGGTCACATGGGCCGATTTGGATTCATTTCCGAAATAATGTTGTGACTGGGTTTCTTCTGGGGCTGGTTACTTACGTTACGTTCGGGGGCCGAAAGGGGACATCACTACCTTGACTTAGAAGCGCAGGTCGCCCATCTATCTTCCTTATTGGCTTGTCGATGCCTGGACTAGGTCGTAGGGTCATCGCTCATTGATCCCCCCCTCCCTTGATCGGGTTTGTTCCCTCCTGGTCTCCCCCGCTTGAGAAGCCGCGGCCCGCTTCTTGGCTCGTTTTTCCAGCTTCCTGCGATGCTCCAATTCCGCCCTTTCCCCGATGGAGATCACCGTCTCCGGGCGATCTTTCTTAAAGTTCTTGCGATACAGGTACTCGATAAACTGGGGGAGCGGCATTTTCCAAGGCTCCTGCTTGTGATTGGCAAGTTTCCCGAACTTCTTAGGGTTGAGACCCATTTCGCGCGCCATTTGGACTTGGGCATGGGACAGTCTGAACTTTTTTCGGGCGTCTATCCATATTTGCAGATAATCCGGGATGCGTGTTTTCGGCATGGCTTACCTCCAGCGACCCAGCGCTCGTGGGGTTCAATCCGCGCGCGGGCAGCCCTCCGCGGATATATTTGGGGTTGCGGCTCTGTCGCGCTATATCTTATTCATTCCCAATTCGGGTACTGCCTCGGGCTCTTGCCCTTCTTTTTGAGGATTCGAGGGATTTTGGGGTGAGGTTTGTCTTGCCGGATTTCTTCTAAAGCTACGCGGAAACGCCATTCATCTCCATAATCGAAGAGGTAGAGAAAAGCCTGCCCTTTGACCAGTCCCAGTTCTCCAATGGTTACTTCATCGACATATGGGCCTTCATCTTCATTGGGAGATGTGAACTTTTCGTCAGACCAGGCGACGCCATCCATAAAAAAGGAGTAAAGATGATCGTCATCGAAATGATAGGCATTTTGGATAGCATAATGAAGGTCAAGGAGCGTGTGATCTGAAGATAGTTCTATCTTCCTCCAAACGCCTTCCGAAAGAGACACATGGAAAAGGTAAACTCCTTCAATCGGTTTTAAAACCTCCCGTGGCAAGGTTTTGGAAAGCTCCCCTTCCGGAAAAAAAGAAACGAAAGGCAGGAAAAAGGGATCTTTGGATTGATCTCTTTGCACGATTCTCGCCTTCGCGCCTTTCTTGGCTCCGGAGTAGACTAGGTATTCTTCCGGCAATGGTTGGCCTGGATTGACATTCCGCTGTCCTAATTTGCGACGAAATGAAAGATTCCAGTTTGGATATTGGCGCTCTTTGAAGAGCAATGAAGCCAGGACGATCCCCAAGGGAAGGGGAGTGATTGTCGCTGGACGGAAATTCCTCTTGGACCATTGGATTTCATTCATGTCCCGGGTAACTGTCCAAAAGCCAAAAGTGGCAAAATAAATCCAGAAGTAGCCAAGAACGTCGGGAATGCTTATGAGATCCGTGGCTCGAATCGGCACACCGGGAGTCTTCCCTAAAATTTTTGCCAGAATCTCGTGGACGTGAAGGGTACTCATACGATTAAACCCCGGCGCTTCAAGGCGGTTCCAATCCGTATCCACCCAGAATGTCTCCAGGAGGAAAAAATATTTTTCGGTCGGAGTGAGTCGAAGGTATTCCACGGCCCGGTTTGAAAGCCGCAGGATGATCTTATTGGCTTTTCCCAATTCCTTCTGAATCAACCGCCCAGCCTGGGCCAGATGGAAAAAAAGGTGGAGCTGGGGATAAAATTCCTGCCCGGTCCGAACGGTCGTGCCCTCGAGAGGATGCGTCATCCGCTGGTTTATTTCGAAAAGGGATCTGCCGGAAATGCAACCCTTGGGAGTCAGATAAGTCGGGTTTGCTTCGATAGCTTCAAGGAAACGTTTAAAATCACCAATGAGAGGGACCGGTTCCGTTTCGGTGATCATGAACTTGCCGTATGCATTCATAAAGCCTCCCGGCGCATCAGTTTTTCCCTGATCATGGATAAAATTGGAATTTGAGACAACATAAATAGTTGCTTTCTGAGTCAACCCTATGTTTCAACTTTCTCCAATTCGGTCAAAGAAGATCCGACTTGAGGGAATTCGGACTGGGCCAGCAGGCTGGCGGAAAGAGGATCTTTCAAGCCGCTGCCCGAAATCAAGACGGCGACTCTCTCCTGCTTCTTAACTCTCCCCTCCCGCACCATTTTTCTTAATCCGGCGAGGGCCGCTGCCCCCGCCGGTTCGGCATAGATTCCCGTCTTTCGAGCCAGCACCAGAATCGCCGCTAGCATTTCTTCGTCTTTCACCGTGACCGCCGCGCCGTCCGATGCCCGGAGAGCTTTCAGGGCGAGGACGGAGTTCGGGGTGATGACCTGGGAAATACCGCCGGCGATCGTGTCCTGAGGGCCGGGAACTGCCTCGGATAATCCCATTTCAAAGGCCTGAACCAATGAGGGAGACCCTTCGGCTTGGACGGCGGCTAACCGGGGCAGCTTGTTGATCAGCCCCAAGCCCAGAAGGTCTTCGAAGCCCTTCCAGTTTCCGACGAAGTTGCAGCCAAAGCCGACGGAGGAGAAGATCCAGTCGAATCCCCTCGGTCCGCCCTGCTGGTGCAATTCATAGGAGATAGTCTTCGCTCCATGCGGGCCGTAGGGGTTGTACGGGGAATTGGCATTGTACCAGCCGAAGTGATCGGCAGCGGCCAGGCACAGGGATAGCCGGTCGGAACTGGTTCCCTTCACTCGGATAACTCTTCCGCCGAACAAAGCGATCTGGATGCACCTCTCCCGGCTGACCGAAGGAGAAACGATGGCTACGGTTTCCAATCCGGCCAACGCTCCGTAAGCCGCCAGGGAGGCGGCCATGTTTCCGGAAGAGACCAGGACCATTTTTTTTGCCCCGGCCTCCAGGGCCTTGGCTACGACCATTACGGCAATGCGGTCTTTAAAAGATCCCGTCGGGTTCTGCGTTTCATTCTTGATCCAAAGCGATTCCAGCCCGATCTCGGCGGCAAGCGCCGGGGCGTGGATCAAAGGGGTGTGTCCCTCTCCAAGGGTCACTCGTGCGGTCCCGGGTTGAACCGGAAGGAGCTCCTCGTAGGCCCAGATCCCTTTGGATCTATCAGGATGTTGGATGGCAGCCTTTTGGGCCTGGGTTTTCGCCGGGCCTTCGTAAACAAGGTCCAGGATTCCGGGATGGTCTATGTCGCGGCAGTTGGGACAAAGGCTTGCCCTGGGAGAGGGCGGAAACGTCGCTCCGCAGCGGACGCATTGAAGGCACTTGGGCTGCAATCTTATGGCACCCCCAACCAACTAATTTAAACGCGCATACGCATTTCGACCGAGCTCTTCGGAAGTCAATCTCCCGCCTTGGCCCCCGCGAGAGACTGTGTCGCAATTCGTCATCCCGGCGGAGGCCGGGATCCAGGATGGAAATAAATGAATAGAATCAAGAACTGGATTCCGGCCTTCGCCGGAATGACGACCCTCTTGCTAGATTACGACACAGCCTCCGAGGGGGGAGGGTTTGGTGATGGCGGAGCGGAGGGCTCAAGGGAAAAACGGTTACGACTTGCGCTCTCGCGCCCTCGGGCTCTTGCGATTCTGCCCTAATTCAAACACCAGACGCTCCTTGCCGTATTTCTCCAGCTTCTTCTCGTCCAGCTCGACTCCCAGGCCCGGCGCATCCCATGGTTTGGCGAACCCGTCAACGATGGGAATACGATTCTTCACGATGTCATCGGTAATGGTCTGGGGTCCGGAGAATTCGCAGGCCCATTTGATATTTTTCTGGGAGACGGCCAGATGGGCGGCCGCTGCCGTGGAGATCCCCAGCTCGATGGAGGAGCACATGAAACAAGGGATATTGTTCAACTCAGCCAGGGCGTTTACCTTCCTCACATTTGCAAACCCGCCCGGGCGGTCCAGCTTCAAACCGAAGACGCCCGCGCCCCCGTTTTCGATGAGGTGCAGGGCATCGAAGCGGTCCAGCAGGGTCTCGTGCGGCATGATGGGAGTCTGGACTGCTCCAGCCACCATCGCCATTCCGGTCAGATCATGCCAGGCCACAGGCTGTTCCGCGAGTTCCAAATCGAATTCCTCAAGGGCGCTGATCACCCGGATGGCCTCGTTCCGGGTAAACGCCTGGTTGCAGTCCACCCGGAGGGTGACTTCCCCGCCGATGGTCTTGCGGATAGCTTCGGTATTCTTCATATCTCTTTCCATCCCCAGGCCCACCTTGATACGCACGGCCTTCGCGCCCAAATCCAGCCATTCCTTGCATTCATCAACCATGGCCTTGGTTTCGCCAAACCCGATAATCGCGGCAATCGGCACCTTTTCCCGAAACTTTCCGCCGAGCAAATTGTAAACGGGCGTTTTCAAGGCCTTTCCCATGATATCGTGCATGGCAATGTCTATGGGCGTGCCGGCCATGGGGTTGCCCGGCGCATGGAGATCCATCAGGTCCCATGCTTTTTCCACCTGGAAAGGGTCCAGCCCGAGGATAACGGGGCAGATGTAATCTTTCAGGATCTGGATAATGGCCCCCTGAGAGGTGCGGGACACGGCCATCCAGGGGGGGACCTCACCCAGCCCCACGATTCCAGCGTCCGTGTGCATGCGAACGACAACGAACTCGGCCAGGCTCCAATCCCCGATGGCGGTCTTCAGCGTCCGGGTGAACGGGATGTTGACCGGGATGACTTCAATTTTGGTGATCTTCATTTTTCCTCCTCTTATTTCAATTGGACGCAAATCATTCATCGCCATAAAGACGATACCGGACGGACAGGATCATTATTCATTGAGCATTCCGCGGTTGTCAAGGAATGATAAAGAGAGCGAGCAGGTGCTTGGAGGGAGACTGGGATCGTTAGAAATGAGCCTCTATTTTCCTTGACTTTTCTACGCTTGCCCTTGATGATGGTATGAATTAACTTCCTTGACCTGAAGGTGCTTGAGCATGCCGGGAAAGAAAAATCATGCGGTCAGGAAAAATCTCTAGCCTATGGCCCTATCCTCGCCCACTCTCCAGGCCCTCCTTCTCGGAATCCTGCAGGGTCTGACTGAATTCCTGCCCATCAGCAGCTCCGCCCACCTCATCCTCGCGCCCCGTTTTTTCGGCTGGGAGAATTCACTACTGGACAGCCTGACTTTCGACGTGGCGCTTCATGCGGGCACGCTTTTGGCGCTTTTGGGGTATTTCTGGCGCGACTGGATGGAATTGATTCGAGGATTCTTCGGGATTTTGCGTAAAGGCCGCCCCACTGATTTCAGGGAAAGGCTGATCCTGTACATCATCCTCGGCACAGTACCGGCCGCTCTCGCGGGATTCTTCCTCGAAAAAACCGTCGAGACCAGCTTTCGCAATCCGGGAGTGATCCTTCTCCCCCTCGTCGCCGTGAGTCTCCTCATGATATTCGCGGAGGCACGGGCCCGCTCCTCGCAAAGCCTGGAAAAGCTGAATCTCCCCGATGCCTTGACCATCGGGATCGCCCAGGCGATCGCTCTTGTGCCGGGGGTTTCCCGCTCGGGCATCACCATTACCACCGGTCTTCTTCGCGGCTACGAGCGTGAGGCGGCCACGAGGTTTTCTTTTCTCCTTTCAACGCCGGTTATTGCCGGGGCCGCCATTTTGCATTTGCGGCACCTTTTTTTCGGTGAAACCCACGACTGGTCCCTCTTTGCCGTGGGCTTTGCCTCCTCGGCCGTAGTGGGCTACTTGGCCATAGCTTTTCTTCTCCGGTATTTAAGAAGCCATACTTTGAACCTTTTCGCCGCCTATCGCCTGGTTCTTGCGGCAATCATCGTCATCTGGCTGTTCTGGAAAGTATAATATGATCTCGGAACTTATCGCCATTCTGGCCAACTTCGTCATCGACACCATCTCCTCTTCCGGGTACCTCGGGGTCATTCTTCTCATGGCGATCGAGAGCGCCTGCATCCCGCTGCCCTCGGAAATTATCATGCCCTTCTCGGGGTATCTCGTCTTCAGGGGCGACTTCGAGCTGTTTCGAGTGGCCCTGGCTGGGGCCTTCGGCTGTGTGGTAGGGTCGATTCCGGCGTATTACCTTGGGCTCTATGGCGGAAGGCCCCTCGTAGAAAAGTACGGGAAATACGTCCTTATATCTCATAAGGACCTGGATCTGGCCGACCGCTGGTTTCAGCGTTACGGGGATTGGGCGATCTTCTTCAGCCGGCTGCTGCCCGTGGTCCGGACGTTCATTTCATTTCCGGCGGGAGTTGCCAGAATGAATGTCCCCCGCTTCGTACTTTATACTTTCGTGGGTTCTTTCCCCTGGTGTTTGGGGTTGGCCTACGCGGGGATGAAGTTAGGGCAGAACTGGGACACGCTGGGCGTTTACTTCCACAAGTTTGACCTGGTAATCGGGGTGCTCATTGCCCTCGGGGCGGCTTACTACCTCTGGCGCCACCTGAAGGCAAGGAAGGACTAGCCCGATGTTTTCGACTCGGTCTTCGTTTCCTTGCTGGTTTCGGTTTTGGCGGGTTCCGTTTTAGGGGTTTCCGATTTATGGGTTTCCGACGCCTTTTCCTTGCTTGGCATCGCGCTGTCCCCCTTTTTGTAATCGGTTACATACCACCCGGTACCTTTCAGGTGAAAGGTGCAGTTGGAGATGATCCGGGAGACTTTCCCCGAGCACGCCGGGCACCGGGACAGGGGTTTATCCGAAAACTTCTGCATGACTTCAATGATTCTTCCGCAGGCGTTGCATCGGTACTCGTAAATCGGCATTCGTTTCTCCTCCGAATTTCCCCCCAAGGGGTCACAACAAGCAGATCAGATATTCCTTAAACTTAAACACGCCTCCCTGCCTTGTCAATCTTCGGGTCTTAGGCCTCCGGCTGGTTTTCCCCCCACCACGGGCGGTACCGTTCCAGCAGAGGCTCTATATGCGGAGCATCGATCACTTTCAGCATTTCGTACGTCTTCCGATGGACGTATTTCTCCTCGATGACTTTTTCTTTGGGCTCGAGGTAGAACCTCCCTGGTTCCAGGCTGAACCGGGCGACGTGAATAATTTCATGGGTGATTACATAAAGGAGCAGGGGTTTCAGCATTTCGGGCGGCTCGGTTTCAATGGCATTCAGGATTTTATCGTCCTGAAGACAAATCCGGTAAAACTCGCGCCTGCCTGGACGCGCAACCTCTTTCTCTCTTCGGACCTCGTACTTGCATACCTGGGCCAAGGCTTTGCGGGTCTTTTCCTTCCGCTGCAGGGCGGCCAGGGTGCGGACGTCGTACGGAAAGCGCTCGGGGTCTGCGAGGTCTATCCGGAAATGTCCCCCCACCAGGGCTTCGGCCGTCCCCAGCACTTCCCCGACCCAATCACGCTGCTGACCATTGAAAAAATAAGAAGCCATAACCCTAGAAATTCCAAATCTCAGAATCCAAATTCCAAATTGAGATTTTCAAGTGGCAGGCCATTGAGCCTCTAATTGGGAGAATGAATAATTGCGATTCATTGGAAATTGGGCCTGGATTTTGGTGCTTACGATCCTGTGTGTCCAAACCCCCCGTCGTTCCTGGGAGTGACGTCCAGATCGTCACGCAATTCTAACAGGCAGTTACAGACCGGCGCAATTACCAACTGGGCGACCCGGTCTCCCCGTTTTACGGTAAACGGCCGCTGCCCCAGATTGATGAGCAAAACGCCGACCTCACCCCGGTAGTCCCCATCAATCGTGCCGGGGGTATTTAGCACGGTGACTCCCTCCCGCAAGGCCAGGCCGCTGCGCGGCCGAACCTGGGCTTCGTACCCTTCGGGGATCTCAAGGGCAATGCCGGTGGGGATCAGCTTTCTTTCCCCGGGCTCGAGGACAACTTCCCCCTCCACGTCGGCGTAAACGTCCATTCCCGAGGAACGGCCGGTCATGTACCGGGGGAGCGGAAGTTCCTTTCCCGGGTCTCCCCGGAGGCGCTTTACCCTGACAATTACTTTATCGGGTTTCATGCCCTGAAAAGGCCCGGCGGGATCGCTTTTTCCGTAACCGGCCCGAGGGCCGTGAGGGAGAGGGATTTGGTCTTGAACAACTGGCCGGCAAGTTCGGCTACTTCCGCGGCCGTGACCCGCTCGATTCCCTCGATGATTTCTTCCGTGGGAAGATAACGGTTAAAATAAATTTGGCTCTTCGCCAGCCGTCCCATCCGGCTGTCGGTGCTCTCCATGCTGAGGAGAAGGTTGCCCTTTAATTGCTCCTTGGCTGAATGCAGCTCCTTTGCTTTCACGGAGTCTCCGGTCATTTTTTTCATTTCCCGCATGATGATCTTCAAAACGGCAGATACTTTGTCTTCTCCGGTCCCTACGTACACCCCGAGGACGCCGCTGTCCTTAAAAGAAGAGAGGAAGGAGTAAACGGAATAGGCCAGCCCCCGGTCCTCCCGTATCTCCTGGAAAAGCCGGGAACTCATCCCCCCCCCGAAAATCGTATTCAAGATCGAGAAGACGTATCGTTGCGGGTGCGTGGCCGAGGATCCCTCGGTCCCCAGGAGGAGGTGGACCTGTTCGAGCGTTTTGTTTTTCACTAGAACCGCGGGATGGCAACGGGGCGGGCGGCTCAGGCGCCGTTTCGGGCGGGTGCGGACGTTCCCCAGGGCTCTTTGCACGGGAGCCAGAAGATCTTCATGTTTCAGCTTTCCGGCGGCAACAATGAGGGGCTGCACCCCCAGGTAGTTCTGGTGAAAAAAATCTTTCAGCCGGGTTTTGTTCATCCGCCCGATGGTCTCCTGGGTTCCTAGGATAGGAAAACCAAGCGGATGGCGCGGCCAGTAGGATTCGCTGAACAGGTCGTGGATGTACTCATCGGGGGTATCCTCGACCATGCTGATCTCCTGAACGATCACCTGGCGCTCTTTTTCCAGCTCTTCGGCCGAGAACGTCGAATTCAGGTACAAGTCAAAAAGGAGGTCCAGGGCAAGCGGCAGGTGCTCGGAAAGCACTTTGCCGTAAAAGCTGGAGAACTCCTTGCTGGTGAAGGCGTTGAGGACGCCCCCCACCGAATCGATCTCTTTCGCGATCTGCCGGGCGGAGCGCCGTTTGGTCCCCTTGAAGAGCATGTGTTCGATGAAATGGGAGATCCCGTTCTCGTCCCGGTGCTCGTCCCGGGAGCCCGCCTCCACCCAGATCCCGATGGATACGGAGTGGACGCTGGGAACCTCCTCAGTGATAACCTGGATTCCGTTTTCGAGGGTGGTTTTCGTGATCATAGAATTTCGATTCTCGTTACTCGTTCCTGGTTGCTAATACAAAAGAAATAAATAAATTTACATAAAATGTAGGGTGCGTTCCCCGAACGCACCGTTTGAAGGCCTGATCGGGGATCAGGCCCTACAAAATTGTCACCAAACAAAATGCGTTTGTATTATAGTTAACGACAAAAATAAGTAGTCATTACATGTGCAGCTTTCTCAAGAGAAATCCCCCCATCCCCCCTTTATTAAAGGGGGGCAAGGGGGGATTTTGTATGGAAATTTTTAAATCGCAATGAGCGCTCGTCCAATGTCACTTTATTTAAGCCGTTCACTATAGTTGCTCGTTCCAGGTTGAGGTGTTCGGTTTTTTAACATGTAACCAGCAACAAGCAACCGGTAACCAAAAACTATTCTTTCTTCTCCGGCCAGGGCAGCCCCAGGGCTTCTTTCCGGCTGAGCTTGATTTTTCCCCGCTCGTCGATCCCGATGACCTTCACCAGGACCTGATCGCCCTGTTTGAGCACGTCTTCCACGTTTCTCACCCGTTCGTTGGCGAGCTGGGAGATATGGACCAGGCCGTCCATCCCGGGGAAGATCTCCACGAAGGCGCCGAACTCTTTTCCGTCGGGTTTCCGGGCTATGGAAGTAACCCGGCCGAGATAGATTTCTCCCACCACTGCCTCTTTGATGAGGTTTCGGATTCTATCCGCCGCCTTGTTGGCCGACCCGGAATCGGGAGAGAAGATCTGGACCAGGCCGTCATCCTCCACATTGATTTTGACTCCGGTCTCGTCCTGAATGCCCCGGATGATCTTCCCCTGAGGCCCGATGATCTCCCGGATGCGGTCTGGCTTGATGCGGAGGCTGAGGAAACGGGGGGCATAGGGCGAAAGCTCCTGCCGGGGGCCGGGCAACGCCTCTTCCATTTTCCCAAGGATAAACTCCCGCCCTTCCCTGGCCTGAGCAAGGGCCTGGCGGAGAATCTCCCGGGTGACCCCGGAGATCTTGATGTCCATCTGGAAACCGGTAATGCCGGTCTTCGTCCCGGCCACCTTGAAGTCCATGTCCCCGTAGTGGTCCTCATCCCCGAGGATATCCGTGAGGACGACCACCTTCTCCCCTTCCTTGATCAGGCCCATGGCGATCCCCGCCACCGGGCTCTTGATCTGCACGCCGGCATCCATCAGCGCGAGGGACCCCCCGCAGACGGTGGCCATGGAAGAAGACCCGTTGGACTCCAGGACCTCGGAGACGATGCGGATGGTGTAGGGGAACTTCTCGTTGCTTGGCAGGACGCGGCTGATGGACCGCTCCGCCAGGGCCCCATGGCCGATGTCCCTCCGGCTGGGCCCCCGCAGCATGCGAACTTCGCCTACGCTGTAGGGTGGAAAGTTGTAGTGGAGCATGAAGGTCTTGAAAGTCTCGCCGGTCAGGGCATCGATCTTCTGCTCGTCGTCCCCCGATCCCAGGGTGACCACCGCGGAAGCCTGGGTCTCCCCCCGGGTGAACCGGGCCGAACCATGGGTCCGGGGGAGCCACCCCACCTGGATGTGAATGGGGCGGACCTCATTAAAAGCCCGCCCGTCGATCCGCCGGTTTCCCTGGAGAATGGGCTGGCGAAGAATAGATTTTTCCAGGGCCTCATAATAGGCCTTGAACTCCCCGGCCTGCTTCGGAAACTCCGTCAGCAGGGGGGCCAGGGTCTCCTGCCGCACCTTCTCCAGCTGTTCGTTGCGCGATTTTTTCCGGGAAATGGCCAGCGCCTGCTGGATCTTCTCGCTTGCGGCCCGGATCCTTCCCCGGAGAGGTTCTTCCTTGAGCAGCACAGATTGCCCCAGAACCGAGTCCAGGGTCGCCTCGGGCACCGTCCTTTTTTCAATCGTGGAGATCTCGGCCTCCCCCGCCTTTCTCCTCCTTCCATTCTCCGATTCTATGCACTTCTTTTTCAGCTCCTCCTGGATGTCGAGGATAGGCTGGAGGGCCCGGTGGCCGAAAAAGATGGCGTCCAGCAGGTCGTCTTCGGACAGCTCCTGCCCGCCGCCTTCCACCATCACCACCCCGTCCCGGTTTCCCGCGACGATGAGGTTCACGTCGCTCTCCTGGAGCATGCTCCGAGTGGGGTTGCTGACCCACTGGCCTTTCACCCTTCCCACCCGGACCCCGGCGATCGGGCCTTTGAAAGGGATCTCGGAGATTTGCAGGGCGGCTGAGGCGCCGCAGATGGCCAGCACGTCCGTGTCATTCTCCTGGTCGGCCGAAAGGACGGTGGCGATGATTTGAACCTCATTCAGGAACCCTTTGGGGAAGAGGGGCCGCAGGGGCCGGTCGATCAACCGGGCGGTGAGGATCTCTTTTTCGCTCGGGCGCCCCTCCCTCTTGAAAAACCCGCCGGGGATCTTTCCCGCGGCGTAGGCCATTTCCTGATAATCGACCACCATGGGAAAAAAATCGATCCCTTCCCGGATGGTATGGGAAGCGGTGGCCGTTACCAGCACCATGCTCTCTCCAAAAGAGACCAGAACGGCTCCATCGGCCTGTTTGGCCACCGCGCCGGTCTCAAACATAAAATCTCTTCCCTCGATGTTGCAGCGAACCTCGAGGCGTTCACCCAAATCGTACATTGCAACCCTCTCTCTATACCGGAGAAGCCGCATGGATCGCCCGCGGGCGTCCCGGCTTCCCGGCAATTGTGTTCCCCTCTGAAAAGGGGAAAATGTGTTCCCTACTTTCGAATTTTCAGCCGCTGGATGATCGAGCGATATCGTTCGACGTCCTTCTTCTTGAGATAATCGAGGAGATGGCGCCTCTGCCCAACGAGTTGCAGAAGCCCCCTGCGGGAATGGTGATCCTTCATGTGGGTCTTGAAATGCTCGGTCAGATAGCTGATCCTTTCGCTCAAGATGGCGATCTGTACCTCTGGAGACCCGGTGTCCGTGGCATGCCTCTTGTGTCCCTCAATGATAGCTTTCTTTTTCTCTGGCAGTAAAGTCACTTCCCTCTCCTTTCTTAGCTCCCGATCATGACCTTTCGCTCAATCGTTCAATTCCTGCTCGGGACATCGGCGACCGGCGCAGCGTCCCCCGTAAGCTCCTGAAATTCATGGGCGGAATACCCGGAGTACGCGCAGCGCGTGCGTGTCTCCCGGGAGCCCGTCGCTTCCGTCCACCTGGGATTCTGCGATGGCCAGGAGCTCGCCTTCTCCCTGGAGGACGCCGATTTTTTGCCCCTTCCGGAGCGACTCCGCATCTTTCTCCGGAAGATCCCGCAGCAAGAGGGCCTGGCCCTGGCAAACCTTCCGGGCCGCCGCCCTTTCTTCCACCCGGATCGTTCCCGCGAGCTCCACGCAATCTCTGAGGGGAAGGATCCTTTCTTCGATCTTCCCTTTTTCCACGTCCTGGGAGAACTCTTCCAGGGTCACCGCGTGGTCGAGAGTAAATCTTCCGGAACGCAGTCTTCTCAGCTCCACCAGGTGGGCCCCGCAGCCCAATCTCCGCCCGATGTCCGCGCAGAGGCTGCGGATGTAAGTTCCTCTTCCGCAGGTGATCTCCAGAGACGCCAGAGGGGGTGAAAACCCCTTCACCTCGAGGGAGTGGACCATCACTTCCCTTTCCGGGACTTCCGGCCGCTCGCCGGCCCGGGCTCTCTTGTAAAGCGGACGCCCGCGGTGCTTGATCGCTGAGAATATAGGGGGAACCTGCCGAATGGCCCCTCTAAAATCCCGAAGGGCCTCCTCGAAGGCCTCCACAGTGCAGGAGAACCCCTCTTTTTCCCGGACGACTTTTCCGTCCGAATCAAGGGTATCGGTCTCCTGGCCCAGCTTCATCGTCGCCCGGTACTCCTTCGTGCCCTCAAGGTTGAAAGCCACGAGCTTGGTTCCCTCTTCCAGGTAAAGGGGCAGAACCCCGGTGGCTAACGGGTCCAGCGTTCCCCCATGGCCAGCCTTTTTCAAGCGAAGGGCCCTTCGAACCCTGGCGACCACGTCGTAAGAAGTGAAGCCCCGGGGCTTGTCCAGCACCAATACTCCGTTCACAGCGCCGCCCTCACAACCTGCAAAACATTCGTTTTCGCGTCCGCCAAGCTTCCCTCGATCGTGCAACCAGAGGCGCTGCGGTGTCCGCCGCCTTGAAAGCCCTCGGCGATTCGGGCCACATCGACGCTGCCCCGGGAACGAAAGCTGACCCGGGTTTTCTCGGGGGATACCTCACGGAAGAGAATGGCCACTTCCACCCCTTTGATGGATCGGGGAAAATTGATGAAATCCTCCGTGAGCGCGGGCGAGGCTTTCGCTTCCGCGAGCATCTCCCGGGTAACGACCACATGGCTAACCCTGCCTTCCTCCGAAACCTCCAGGGTCTCCAGGACCCGCGGGAGAAGCCGAAGCCGGGCAAGAGGCTGGTTCTCATACACCTGCTCCGCCACTCTCCAAGGTTCCACCCCGGCCTGAAGGCAGGCCCTGGCGGCGGCGAATGTCTTCGGGGTCGTATTGGAATAATGGAAAGACCCCGTGTCCGTAAGAAGGCCGGTGTAGAGGTTTTCGGCGATCTCCCGGTTCAAGGGAACCGGGATGATCCGGAGCAGGTCGAAAACAATCTCCGCCGCCGAGCTGGCCGCCGGGTCCACGAAGTTGATATCCCCGTAATAACTGTTGCTTACGTGATGGTCGATATTGATGATTTTGCCCGGCGCTTTCAGTTTTCCAAATTCTTCTCCCAGGCGCGCCCGGTCCCCGCAGTCCACAGCCAAGGCAAGGTCAAAGAATGCTTCGGTCGGTGCTTGGTGAATAATTTCTTGAACGCCGGGGAGAAATGCAAGGACCTCGGGGACCGGATCCTGGACCAGAATCTCGACTCTTTTCCCCAGACCCCTCAAAGCCCAGCCAAGCGCCAGGACGGACCCGATGGCGTCCCCCTCGGGATTCTCGTGGGTGGAGAGCAAGAAGTTGTGCCCGCCCCGGACCTCCTCAGCGATTTTCCGTAGGGTCTTCCTCCCGCTTTTCCTGGGCCGTTTCGATGAGGCGGTCAATTCTGCTCCCGTATTCAAATGAGTGGTCCACCTTGAAAAGGAGGTCGGGAACAGAGCGTAATCTCAGCTCCTTCCCCAGCTTCTTCTTGATAAACCCCGCCGCGCTCTGAAATCCCTGCAGCGATGCTTTCTCTTTGTCCGCACTGCCCATGGCGCTGAAAAAGACCGTGGCCAGCTTCAAATCCCCGGTCAGTTCCACCCCGGTGACGGTCACCGAATCCAGGCGGGGGTCACTCAACTCCCGCAGAAGCATCCCGGCCAGAACCCGCCGGATCGAGTCCGCCACCCGGTCGGATCGTTTGTAAGTCATAAAAAACCTTAACCACAGAGAGCACAGAGAAAACAGAGGGCTTTCATAATTGACGAATTAATAAAGCTCCAGAACCTAATTTTTCCGTCATTCCGGCGAAAGCCGGAATCCAGTTTAATTAAGACATTCTGGACCCCGGCTTTCGCCGGGGTGACGATCAACAGCGATTTTTTACAAGATCCTACTTGAAAATTTCAAAACTTTTCCTCCATCCGCCCGCGGATTTCCGATCAAGACAGGCAGATGAGCCAAAACTTGTTTTCTATTTTATTTGTGTGTTCTCTGTGCCCTCTGTGGTTCAAAATTAAAAATTAATAATCTCTATCTGGGAATCTCCGACCCGGGTCAGCTGCGTTTCCTCGATGAACTTGACCACCTGATCCAGAATGGAGTTCATGTGCTGCCGGTCGTTGGATACCGCGCAGATCCCGAGCACCGCCTTTTGCCACAGGTCCTGGTCGGCGACCTCGGCGATCGAAATATTGAACCGCTGCCTGGCCCGCTGAACGACGCTCTTGACGACCTGCCTTTTCCCTTTAAGGGAAAAGTTCGCGTCGAGGAAGAGCTCCAGTTGGCAGACCCCAATGACCATTGTTTCTGCTGCCCGGCTCCTGTCTTACAGGTGAGCGGTGACTTTCTCGATGGTGTAGGATTCGATCACGTCGTTGAGCGCAAACTCCTTGAAGCCCGAAAGGGTGATCCCGCAATCGAAACCCGAGGCCACTTCCCTGACGTCGTCCTTCATCCGCTTTAGGGAGGCAATATCGCCCTCATGGATCATCTTTCCATCCCGGATCACGTGGGCATGCGACCCGCGGAGGATTTTTCCCTCGAAAACCATGCTTCCCGCGATGATCCCGACCTTGGAGATACTGAAGATCTGGATCACCCGGGCGCGGCCGGAGAGGCGCTCTTCGTAGACGGGCTCCAGGAGCCCTTCCATGGCCTTGCGAACGTCGTCCAGCGCGTCGTAGATGACCTGGTACAGCCGGATGTCGATCTTTTCCTGGTCGGCCAGCGCCTGGGCTTTGGGCTCGGTCTTCACGTTGAATCCCAGGATAATCGCGTCTGAAGCTGAGGCCAGCATGCAGTCGGACTCGTTGATCGGGCCCACGGAAGCGTGGAGGATGTTTACCCGGATGGCTTCGGTGCTCAGCCTTCCCAGGGCCTCTGCCAGGGCTTCGATCGACCCCTGGACGTCCGCTTTCAGGATGAGGTTCAAGTCCTTGACCACGCCCTTCTTCATCTTCTTGAAGAAGTCTTCCAGGGTTACCCGGGAAGTCTTGGCCAGATCCGCTTCGCGCTGCTTCTGCAATCTCTGGGAGGCCAGTTCTTTCGCTTTGCGCTCGTCGGTGACCACGACGAAAGAGTCCCCGGCCTGGGGGACACTGGAAAACCCGATGACCTCGACGGGAGTGGATGGACCGGCGGTTTCGATCTTTTCGCCCCGGTCGTTGGTCATGGCCCGAACGTGGCCGAAATGGATGCCGCTCACGAACGCATCGCCCACGTGCAGGGTGCCATCCTGGACCAGGACCGTGGCCACGGGCCCCCGGCCCTTGTCCAGCTTGGCTTCGATGATCGTCCCGCTCATGGGACGGTTGGGGTTGGCCTTGAGCTCCAGAACCTCGGCCTGAAGGAGAATCAATTCCAGGAGCTCCTTCAGCCCGGTCTTTTGCTTGGCCGAAACTTCCGCCACGATGGTCTCGCCGCCCCAGGCTTCGGGAACCAGCCCGTACTCGGTGAGGTTCTGCTTCACCCGCTCGGGGTTGGCGTTCGGTTTGTCGATCTTGTTGACGGCCACGATCAACGGGACTTCGGCGGCTTTGGCGTGGTTGATGGCTTCGATGGTCTGGTTCATGACCCCATCGTCCGCAGCGACAACCAGGATGACGATGTCCGTGACCTTCGCTCCCCGGGCGCGCATGGCGGTGAAGGCTTCATGCCCCGGGGTGTCCAGGAAGACGACCTGCCGGTGATCCACGTCGACCTTGTACGCCCCGATATGCTGGGTAATGCCGCCGGCTTCACCGGCGGTGACGTTGGTTTGCCGGATGGCGTCCAGGAGAGAGGTCTTCCCGTGGTCCACGTGCCCCATGATGGTAACCACCGGGGGGCGGGAAGAGAGGTCTTCGGCTCGATCTTCTTTTTCCTCGATCACGTCTTCGATTTCCAGCCCGGTTTTCTCCACCTCGTAGCCGAAATCAGCGGCAACGAGGGATGCGGCCTCGGCGTCGATGGCCTGATTGATCGTGACCATGAGGCCGAGGCCCATGAGCTTCTTGATCACTTCGGAGGCTTTGATTCCCATCCGCTTGGCCAGTTCGCCCACCAGGATGGCCTCCGAAATGCGGATCTTCCGCTTGATGGCCTTGGGGGTGGTGGCTTCCGGCTTCGAGAGTTTCGTCCGGCTAACCACCTTGGCCCCGGGGTCCCGTTCGAACACGAAGGGGCGTCCGGTCCGTTCTTCCCGGAGGACCTCATATTCTTTGAACGCCCTTTTTTTCGTGGTGATGACCCGGACCCGGTTGGGTTTCCCCTCCTCCATGACCTCTACGTCTTTTTTGACCCCTCTCTTTTTCCTGCGCCCTTTCTCCTCTTCGGTGGGCAACGGGGCCTTCCCCGGCGCCGTCGCGGTTCGCTGCAGGATGATCGGCGGATGGGAACCGGCGGGGGCCGGAGTTTTCCTTTCCCCGGCGGACGGGGTCCGGCTCTCTGACGAGGCTCGGCGGGGGTACCGCCGGCCGCTCGATGATTTTCGCCGGCTCGGGCTTCTTCTTAGCCTTGGGCAGCCGTTCCGGTTTCGGCTTTTCGGCCGGAGGGGGTGCAGGCTTCTCGAGGACAACGGGCTTTTCCGCCGATGGGGCCCCTTCCGCCTTCTGTTCCGCCTCAACAGCGCTGGGCGGGACTGCGGCCCCAGGTTGCATGCCGGCCAAAGGCTCAGCGTGGCTTTCCTGTGGTTGTTCGGCCGCGGGCTGTGGGGCTGGGGCGGCGGCGACGGGCTGCGGGGGCTTTGATTTCTTCCGGGCCGGGGGCCGGAACTTCCGGTTTGATCTCTACCTTTTCCGCGGGCAACTCGGCTGCCGCTGCGGGTTCCGGGGCGGGGACTTCGGGTTTGGGGGCCTTTTTGACGGCTGGGCGTTTGACTTCCTCCGGGACCGGCGGGGCTTCCGCCTGGACGGGAACAGGCTCAGGCGGGGGCGGCGGCGCCACGACCCGTCTTCGGATCACCGTGGGCTTCACCCGTTTCTCAACGATTCCTTCTTTGCGGGAGAGGTTGATCTGATTCTTCACCCGCTCCACATCCGACTCTTCCAGGGTGCTTTGGACGCTCTTGAAGGGGAGACCCATCTTCTCCAGAAGCTTCATCAGGTCTTTGTTTTCCATCTTCAAATCTTTGGCTAATTCATGTACTCTCGTCTTTACCACCTTTGTACCCCCTTCAATTCCCCCTGGGAGCCCTCTTGCCCGGATGGGGCGGGACTCCTCTTGCTGCTAGTCTTCCTTCCGGTCGAAATGGGCCTTGGCTGATTCGATCAGCTTTTCCGCCTTCTTCTGTCCGACTCCTTCGATCTTGGTGAGCTGTTCGGGCGTGGTCTGGGCCAGGTCGGAGACGGTAAGATAACCGGCCGCGTTCAGCAGCTGGGCCGTTTTTTCTCCGACCCCGCTGATTCGGTCCACCTGCTCCATCCCCCGCGCGGCAATCTCGTCCAGAGCGGGGGGCTGCTCGGGTTTTCCTTCGCTGCGGATATCGATCTTCCAGTCGGTGAGTTTCGCGGCCAGGCGGACGTTCTGCCCCCGCCGCCCGATGGCCAGGGAAAGCTGGTCGTCTTCCACGATCACTTCCATGGACTTTCCCTCCTGGTTGATGATCACTTTCGAGATCTCCGCCGGCGCCAGGGAATTGCACACAAAGCTCGCCGAGTCCTCGCTCCAGGGAATGATGTCGATCTTTTCTCCCCGAAGCTCCTGGACCACCGCCTGCACTCTGGACCCCTTCATGCCCACGCAGGCCCCCACGGGGTCGACGTCTGAATCCCGCGAGTAGACCGCGATCTTGGCCCGGCTCCCCGGCTCCCGGGCGGCGCTGATGATCTTCACGATCCCCTCGGAGATCTCCGGCACCTCCAGCTCGAAGAGCTTGATCACGAAAGTGGGATTGCTCCGGGAAAGAATGATTTGAGGCCCTTTCGGTGTTTTGCGGACATCCAGGACGTAAGCCCGGATGCGGTCTCCCGGCTTGTAGGATTCGCGGGGGATCAGTTCCTGCTGGGGAATGACCGCCTCGGCCCTTCCCAGGTTCACGATGATCGCGCCCCGTTCGAATCGCTGGACCGTCCCGGAGATGACCTCTCCTTTGCGGTCCTTGAAATCCTCGTAAATGTTTTCCCGTTCCGCATCCTTGACCCTTTGGATGATGACCTGCTTGGCCGTCTGCGCGGCGATCCTTCCAAAATCGGAGATGTCGATCTTGGTCCCCAGGCTGTCCCCGACCTCGACCTCCGTATCCAGATCCTTCGCCTCCTCGATCGATATCTCCGCGGGAGGGTTCTTCACGTCTTTCACCACCGTCTTGAACTGGAAGAGCTCGACCTCGCCGGCCTCTTCGTTAAACCGGGCCTCGATCTCCTGCTTGATGCCGTATTTCTTCCTCGCGGCCGCCAGGAGAGCCTGCTCCAAGGCCTCGATCAAGATCTTCCGGTCGATCCCCTTATCTTTCCCAACCTGGTCGATGATGCGGCTCAAATCCGAACCCATGGCTCTGTTCCCTTCCTCAAAATTCGATTTCAAGATTGGCTTTGGCAATTTTCTGAAGAGGAAGCTCGTACACCCGATCTTCAATTTCCAAACGCACGTTTTCTCCCTCCAGCCCCAGGAGGGTCCCCTTGAAGTTCTTCCGCCCGTCGAGGGGCTGGTACATCTTTATCTTAACTAGATGATTCCTGAATTTTTGAAAATCTCCTGGTTTTTTTAACGGGCGGGTGAGTCCGGGAGAGGAGACCTCGAGAACGTAGGCTTGGGGGATGACGTCTTGCGCCTCCAGGACGGCCCCTACTTCGCCGCTCGCTTCGGCGCAGTCCTCCAGGGTGACTCCGCCTTCCCGGTCGAGGAAGATCCGCAAAACCCAACCTCTGGGTTCGCGCTGATATTCGAGATCCACCAACTCATATCCCAGGGATTGAAGGATGGGCTCGACAACCTCTCTGACCTCTTCGATAAGCTTCTCAAATCTCACGAATCTTCCCTTGCCCAAAAAAAAGTGGGCCCGAAAGCCCACTTTTTTCAAGCAGACCTTATGAAACCGACCTTTTCAGCTACCCGTAGTTCATTTTTTTTGTTTTATTTAAACAGGCTTGGTCTCATTCTGGAGCGGGCGACCAGATTCGAACTGGCGACGTCAAGCTTGGGAAGCTTGCATTCTACCCCTGAATTACGCCCGCGTAACTCTGACAATATTCTAGCCAAATCAAGCAGATCTGTCAATATTTTTTAGGAAATCCAGGGCTTCTTCCCGGGTTCGAACCCGTCCGGTGATCTCCGCCTCCCGGAGTTTCATAAGCAGGGCCCCGACCGCCTTTCCCTGGGGCAGCCCCAGGGCCGCCATGATCTCCTTTCCGTCCAGCAGCGGGCTGCCGGCTCCCCCGGTAAATTCCCCATAGTAGTACCCCAAAAGGTCTCTTGCCAATTCCAGAGCTTGGGGGAAATCGCCGGGGACGTTCGGATCGCAGGGCTCCCTTGAATTCCGGAGAATAGCGGGAAAGCGCGGTTGACAGGCGCAGCAGGACGAGGTCCACGCCCTCTTTGCCGAGGTCGTGAAAAAGCCGGTATTTTGCCCGGGGAGTCACCTCATTCACCCGGCGGAGACTATGGAGCCGCATATGGTGGCGGGTGAGTCCTGAGACGGCCCGGACCGTCCTCCGGCTGAGCTTCATCCTCCGGGCGATCTCGATATTGACTTTCTCCCCTTGCTGGTCATGGTCCAGGAACCGGGGAGCTGTACCCGGCTTCCCGGAGTCGTGGAAAAAGGCTACAAACTTGAAGAGGGCCCTGCGGCTTACCCCGTCTTCGATCATCTCCGAGAAGTGCTGGTCCAGGAGCCGGCCCAGCGAGGGGAAGAACTCCTCCAGCCGGGCAAGAATGAATTCGCCCGCCGCGACCGTGCTCAGGGCATGGTCCAGCAGAGAAGGCCCGGAAGGGTCCGGATAAAGGGTATCCCAACCTCGTGTCCCCGGGAAGATCTCCCCCAGTAGCCCGCTCTCCGTCAGCTCGCGCAAAAAAGGGCCTGCGTTGTGTTCATGCAGGCCGGCGAAGAACTCGTTGCGAATTCTCTCTCCGGCGGAAGAAAGGATCCGGGCCTTATTCCTCTGAATCATGGCCCGGGTTCCCTCTTCCACCGAAAGATCCAGGACGGAAGCCAAACGAAAAGCCCGGAGCATTCTCAGGGGATCCTGGCGTAGGCTTTCTTCGGAGTTTGCCCGGAGGATTTTTCGGGAAATGTCGGGTGCCGCCCCGAGGGGGTCGATCAGGCCCGGGTTTCCCCGGTCCAAAATCTCCTCCAAGCTGAGGGCGATGGAGTTTATGGTAAAATCCCTCTGCTTCAGGTCCTCGAAAATATCCTTTCCCTGCATGGGAGAAAAGTCAAGCTCGGCTTTTTTCCTCCCCTTTTTGAGGACTACCCGCCAGGTGCCGAAGGATTCATCCAGCGCGAAGGCGTGCCCCCCCAGCTCCTGGGCCACGGCTTTAGCCAGCCCGGGAACGCCCTCCGCCGTTACAAAATCAAAATCCTTTCCGAGAGGTTTTCCCAGAAGGAGGTCCCGGACCGCCCCGCCGACGAGATAGACCTCTTCCCTTGTTTTTGAGGAAACACGGTGAACCGCTTGAAGGATTCTGGATTTCTTTAGGAAGGATAGTTCTACGTGTTTCAAGAGGAGATTTATAACCCTCCAGCTTCAGCCACGAAAGCTTCGAGGAATATATCGGCCCATTCAAGGGCCCCCTATGGGGTTATCCTTTTGGCTTAGTTCCTAGCCGACGACGCATTTCTGAACCGGTGATTCCCCCTTCCGATTTTTGTCTTGCCCGGGATCGCTCAATCAAAGCAAGGAATTTAGGATGGGTACTTAAAGTCACTGTCTCCAGATCTAAATTTTCAAGCGAAATCAAAGCCGCGACAGGTTTCTTGCCAACCGTCAAAATCACAGGCTCCTTTTTCACTCTCCGGGCATATTCAGCGAGGGGAGCGGTTGCTTTTGTCCTCTCAAGTATCCTCATAGGTCAATCACCTCTTTTCCCAGTCGAACCCGATTGCGTTCTTTTACTCCAACGGCGCGGATATAAACCACGGGCTCGGGGTCTTCTTCTACATCATAGTATACCCTCAAATTGCCGATCCGCAACTCCCACGGAGCAAGTGGATTAGGCCTCATCAATTTCCGATTTCTTGTTTCAACAGTCGGTTGGTCTATCAATTGCTTATCCACCGTATCCAGGACAGTCACCTGTTGACGAGTCGTGAGATTCCGCAAATGATCTTCAGCATCGAAGGAATACTCTATACGGTATGGCACCGTTTCGCATCCTCTTTACTGATCAACAGACTATTCCTTATTTTCCTTCCCTGCGGAGCATCTCCTGAATTTCCGGGGGCAAATGCTTTTTGTCGACAATCAATCCGTCGATCATAACGAAATTTGAGAAGGGGTTGTTATTCTTCATGTGGGCGGTTGAAAATTCCCCATCATAATATCCCAGCTTGAACATATCCCGGATTAACTTTGCCTTCTGGGAGGTACTGCTTTTCGTCGTTCCAAAATAATTGCAGATGTCTTCCGCGGTAGCAAAGGGCTTAAAGCTCTTATCAAACAGGAAATTGATGCTCCCCAACGCATAAACGACAGCCGCCGCCCAGATTTCTATCCGGCCGGAGAGAAAGGGAACGGCCCGCTTACGGGACATCTTCCTGACAAGCTTCTCGCACAATTGCCTATAATCTTCATCCAAGAATTCCCGGCAAAACTTGCCGGTCATTTCGATCAATTTTTGCGACTTTTCCTCAACGATTGTTTTCTCTTTCATTTTTTTATACCTTTCAGGTTTTAGCATAGCGGGCTCTACAGGGTCTTCGACCGCTTCAGGTCACTGGTCCTTAAGATCCATTCGACCCATAACCATATAATCAAATCTACCCGGGCCTAAATTCTTATTAAGAATATCAACAATCCTTTCGGAATCAGCCATGGTTTCATTCGGTCCGGAAATATAAAAGGGCTTCCCATCTTTGCCGAATTCAAATTCTTTCGAGCAGGTGGACGGGTCGATGGAGCCAAAAATGCCCTTGGTGGTCAAATAGTCCCTGTGGGGATGAAAGCCGAGGCCTTCGGCATAGGCAACAGCGTCTTGAATCAGCTTTACCGTACAGGCCGGATCTGCATGTTCTGCCCCTTCTTCTTGAACCAGCCGGTCTATTCTTTGAGCATATGCACTCGGTGGAATGACGGCAAAAAAGCAATTTTTGACCCCCAGGCAATAGATATCTACTAAAAAGAAGCCCGCAGCGATATCCCCATTAGGCATCTTTCGGCTGATCACGACATTACCGATTCCCTGATCGTAAAGAACTTTGGGTATCAGGCACTCATGGAGAGGCATGCCAGCGGCAAAAGCAACCAGATCCCCTTTGCCAAAGACCTCCTTTCTTTTGCCGGCTAATGCCTTCTTGCGTTTGGCTGCCTTTCTGGCCAGTTTCTTCTGTCGCCTTCTTTCATCAAGAACCATTATAAAAAACCCTTTCTTCTTATTTCCTTCCAAATAGCGGAAGGGCTGCGTCTTCGATGACATTTTTCCAGGTGGCAGTCAATTTGGAAAGAGCAATCAAGATGATGCTTCGGGCCATGGATCTAATCTCCGGGGAGGGAAAGCTGTTTTCTTTCCTCGAGGCGGGCCCTCGCCAAAATAATGGCTTCATGCAGCTTCTTCCGCAAGAGGTCGCGGGGAGGAAGTTCGGTCATATAGGCAGCCACCCGGATACCGCTTTTGCCCAACTGCAATAGCTCAACTTGCTCTTCGGATTTGCTGGCGCATAGAATCAAGCCAATGGGAGAATCCTCTCCCGGTTGCTGCTCATATTTTTCCAGCCAGCGCAGGTAAAGTTCCATCTGGCCCTTGTAGGCTGGTTTAAATTTATCCAACTTCAGTTCGATGGCCACCAACCGGTGAAGCTTCCGGTGATAAAAGAGGAGATCCAGGTAGAAATCATCCTCGCCCACCGTTATCCTCTTCTGCCGCTTCACAAAGGTAAATCCTACCCCCAGCTCAAGGATGAAAGCTTCCATCTCCCGTAAAATTGCGGTTTCAAGATCCTTTTCACTGTAGGTATCCTTCAATCCAAGGAAGTCGAGGAAATAGGGGTCGCGGAAGACAAGATCGGGAGTTACCTTGTCGCCGTCTCGTAGAGCCGCAAGTTCCTGCTTTGCTAGTTCATCTGGTTTTCTGGAAAGAGCGGTACGTTCAAAGAGCATTCCAGCAATTTTTTGTCGTAAGATGCGGACACTCCATCGTTCCACCCGGCACATTTCGGCATAGAATTCTCTTTGCAGTTGGTCCTTGAGAGGGATAATCTCAACAAAATGGCTCCAACCCAATTGTCGCGACAGTGTCGCGACAATCTGTTCATCACAAAAAATCTCGGCGAATTGGACCATGCGCCGCAGGCTTTTCTCGTTAAATCCTTGGCCAAATTCCACCTCCAATTTTGCAGACAGTGTCGGCAAAATCCGCTCACCATAATCTGCACGCTTCTCTTTTAGGATATCCTTCCGAATCCGCTGGCCCACTTTCCAATAGAGCATTACCAAGGCCGAATTGACGGTGCGAGCCACATCTTGCCGGGCTTCCTGGATTAAATTCCGCAGGTCCCCAAGCAGTTTTTCGTCTGCTCGTAAAACGCTCACGCTTTTGGGCATATATCGTACCATCCGGAAAGGCCTTCTGCGGCATGAAGGCAGGCTTCGGATTTGGTTAACAATGCCTACCCTTCGTACCCGCAAACTCCAGCGCGGGGAGAATTCACCAGGGGCAAGAAAATCTCCGGGTCGCATTCATGCTGCTCGGCGCAATCCTCGCAAAACCAGCCTTCGCCCTCGTACATGCACTCCGTACAGATGGTGGTGGCTGGCTTCTCGCACTGAGCACATTTTATCTGAGGAGCCTCATTCCTAGCCAGGATTTCCACAATATTCACCCGTCACTACGCGACGGATTCGTCTTTATGGTTCTTCCTTGCTTTGCCGGCCCCGAAAGGCCGGCCCAAATTCATCTGCTGCCCTGCGGCAGACCGATTCGCGTTCCTGGAGGGACGCCTTGAATCAGGCGGGTCATTTATGGCCTTCTTTTCAGCCAAAAATTTCTCCTGGATGGTTCCCGATTCACGGCAATAAAACAACCTGATAATGAAGAGAGGTGTAGGTAATGGCCATAACCTAAATGCCCAATCCTCCATCCTTAGAATCCATTTTAAGCCAACGTCTCCATGAGTATTTCCAGAGCTCGGTTTTTAGAATGCCTCTTAACTCCTTCGCGAATTTAACACATGAACTCTCTACCTCTTCAAGAGTATCCTCACCGACTAACCCAAGCTGATGGGCAAAAAGATAAAATTCTCTCACCCCTTCGAGGACAATCATCGCTTTGTCTTGTTCAAAGGCTGGGAACCGGAACCGGCGGGCCAGGTATTCGTCTAATTTTTTTTGTGAAAAGCGGAGAAGAGACTTCTTTCCCAGAGAATAGAGATATTTTAATGTTTGTATCCTGTAATTCTCTGCCAGGCCCAGGGTTTCAAGACCGTATTTATCTTTCACCCAGCGGGTAAATTCCATGGAAAGATAAAGAAGGTTCTCGAAACCTTTGTCATCCGGGGTAAAATCCTCCGGCGTCCAATGATTCCTTTCCTTCCCAGCGAGGATGTTCACCATCCTCCGGTATTGAGCCATATCCTCTTGGTTCCCCTCCCCATAAACTTGAAGCGTTTCCAGAAGGACATCCGGGTTGCCGGCGTCCTTCTCTTGTGAAAAGAGGTATTCAAGAATCGTCAAGACGATAAGTTTTTCTTTAAATTCATCTTTGCCCCAGGCCATTATTTCTGGAGAAGAAATTATATTTTCCCGGGTATTCCTGTAAGAGGACAGGGCCATCCGGTAAGGCCCGAAACATTCCAGGGCCACAAGTACAGCCATATAATCATCGATACTGCTGTCTGGGCTCCCGTTAAATCGGTCTAAGACAGACTGGATTCCATCCCGATCTTCCAGGAAGATAAGATGATAGACCAGCATGCGATCAAACACGGAGCAGGCATCCTCATAAATTTCCTTATTCTCTTTGGAAAAAAGCCGGAAAATCTCGGCGGCCTCAGCGTGTCTTCCCTCGGCGCCCATGGTGTTGTGGAAAGGGGCAAATAATTCGATGGCATAATCGGTGGCAAAATCTGCGGGCAGAGGGAAAAGCTTCTTCAAGAAGTCAATCTTCTCATCGGTCTTGGTAAGTTTTCGGTAGTCCTTTAAAACCCTCTCATCTTCGTGCAATCCCCCGTCATCGAAAATCTTTTCACTACCGCTAGGAGCAGATATTTGCTCCCGCGAAGCCTCTGCCTCGTCTTTCGCCAGGCAGCATTTTTTATACTTTTTCCCGCTTCCGCACGGGCAAGGGTCATTTCGGCCGATCTTTTTCATAGAACATTACATTTTGGAAAGTTGTTCCGGCAAAAATGCTTTTTCCTGAAGAGCACGAAACTTTATTGAATCTCATAGAGTGTAAACCTGTTGTTAGGTAAGCCACGCAGCGTATTCGATTGGCTGCTGAATATCCTCTCTTTCCAGATCCGGATAACCGTCCAAAATCTCTTGGAATGTGGCGCCATGGGCAATCTGACCCACAATAACGGAAACTGGAATCCGCATCCCACGGATCCAGTCCCGGCCTCCCATAATGTCAGGGTCAAAGGTTATTCTGTCAAACATCTCAGCACCTCTCCAATTTCCCTCCTCCTGTCTGTGTATTGTCCTCTACCAGAGTCATAACCTCCACCAGAGGTGGAGGCTTGTGGTTTGCTGGCCCCTCAAAGGGGCCTGATCGCAAACCGAAAGACAAAACCTCCTAAGAAGATCGGCCACACGTAATCGACAACTGTTTTACGACAGCTAATTGCTTTACATTAAAAGACTCTGTGGAATTCTCAAAGTTTTTTAGTCCCCCGGCAGAGCCGGGGGTTTACCTTAAGGAAATTATTGCAACATCGATGTACCTCTACCTCAAAAAAGATTTCCCTCTGGATCTTCAGAGCCTTTAACGATTTCCAGGGGGGTTTTCGGTTAGGGTCGAGCGAATCATTTCCATCCTGCCTAGGATAGGCGTGGCGATTTCCGGCTGCCTTGGTCATGCGGAAAGATAATCAAAACAGATCAGATGCAGATCTTCCTTTCTCAAAGCCTGGGGCCTTTTTTGATCCGGGACTTCTTCACCTTTGCCGCTTTCCATTCTTATTTTCTTTACGTTCTCAACCAACCCGGCAATGTCTTTACTTTCGGAGAACTCTTTATAAAATTCCCGAAGTTTCCGCCCATAGATCCTCGGTAAAGGACGGGATATGAAGCTAATCAGGCTGATCAGTTCATTCCGGTCCATCTCCGGGTGGTGCAGGTATTCTTGAATGGCTGTGGCAACTAACTGCTGGGCAGGATCTACGATCTTGGGGGCAGCTTCAATCGCCTTCTTCTCTTCTTCTGATTTCAAAACATGCTCAATGACTTTTTCCTGAATGGCAAAAATATCAACGCCATCAGGAATAACTCGAGGCGTTTCCTTCTCACAGTGGATATAATTGGCAATCAGATAGCGATTGTCCATAATCCGCCCATCCCGCAAGTCATAGTATCTCCAAAAATGAAGACGTCCTCCTTCATGGGATGGAGCCACAAAAGAAAAGAAGACGCCTTCAGCTCCAGGCTTACTAAGCCCGGAATGGATGCCATCGGGAAGCTCTTCCAGCATCTGAACCCCGCCTGCTTCCAAGAGCTGCCGCAAGTGCTGCAGCAGGAATTCATTGCTGGCCAGTTCAATAAATCCCTCTTCCTCTTCGATCACCGAATTGTCTTCATCCCGAATACGGCGCAGGGTGTTGAAGCTCTGGGGATGGACGACTTCTCCGAGAACGCTGGCGTCAAGAAAACCGGTCCGGTCGATATTGGAAATCTTCCGCATCAGGCTTTCCAGCAAACGCAGCAGCCTTTCCAACCCTTCATCGGGAAACATGTTGAATATTTGGAGCGTATCAAATTTCGCCCCAATGCGATCGATCCGTCCCGCCCGCTGCACCATGCGCGTAGGGTTCCAGTGCAGGTCATAATTAACCAAATGCCCGCAATCCTGAAGGTTCTGACCCTCGGAAAGGACATCCGTAGAAATAAGGATATCGATCTCATCATCGCTGCCCACCAGCTCCGGTCGGTGATTGGACCTCGGGGCGAAAGTTTCGATGATTCGAGTCCTCTCTTTGGGCGAGGCGCCGCTGTCCATTCTGCGAATATGGGGATTGCCTATTTTTTGGCGAAATTCTCGGGCCGAATCACCACACAAGGCGCGGTACAAATACCTTGCCGTATCCTTGAAATAGGTGAAGATTAAAACCTTCTCGCCACGAAGCTCTTTGGCAAGGAGTTCTTTTAAACGCCCGAGTTTTTTATCTCCCTCATCCTGGATATCCTTTATTCGATACCAGATATCCGTCAATGCCTCGATGTCATGCTGGATTGCCTCATGGAGCTTTCTGAGGTCGTACTGGGAAGCTTCAAGTTCCGGAAGTTTTTCCAGAACAGCCTTGGCTTCTTCGCTAGCATCCAGTTCCTCGGCCCGGGAAGTCGGGGTAGCATCATCTTCCTCTTCTTCCCGTTCCAAATACCTCATAGCCCTCTGAAAATCGCTGGAAGAGAGAACCCGCCCATCCATGATGTAGGTTTCAAAGGTCTTCAAAAATTCCAGGGCCCGGCGAACGCTGATCCGGAATGCCTCGACGCTGGATTCGAAACGTTTGAGATAACGGCTTTTGAAGATGCCCACCAGGGCTTCTTCCCGGCCCCTCTCGAATTCGTCAACCGAGACCCCGGCTTTTTTATAGGATTCCAGGTTATAGGGCGCTAATCGCAGGCTTTCAATGCCGTTGACAATTCTTTCATAGATTCCAGAATAGGTTGCCTCAAGATTGTATTGAACCGTATGAAGCTTCCTTTCAGGCCATTTGATCCTCTCCCCGCCGATGGTCGCCTCCGGATAGGCGCGGCGGATAAAAGCCCGGGTTCGTCTGACGACGATTTCTTCCAGAAGGTTGAAAAGACCAACGGTTCTTGCAAGACGGGTATCTCTCCGGGCGTTCAGGAAGTAACGGTATAGGTCGCCGATGCCGGCGGCGGAAAAATAACTCCGGTCGCCCTGCGTCAGGAGGTTAAGCTGATGGTAGAGGTCCAGAAGGTCATTGTTGATAGGGGTGGCCGTAATGAGGATGGTTTTCTTTCTTGCCCCTTCGCGGCCCTTGCCGCCGTTCTGGGCAATAAGCCTTTCCAAATTCTCATACCTCTGCGCCGAGCGGTTCCGGAAGTTATGGGATTCATCGATAAGAACGACATCAACGTCCCCGTAAGATGACACGTCAAAATCCGCCTGGCCGAGTTCTTCCTGGGAAAGAATAATCGTTGAAATGGATGCTTCCTGGAGCTCATTCCGTCCACATCTCGCGGAGGCTGGCCGGGCAGATGACCAGAGCTTTCTGCCGGAGGTGATAAGCAAAGTCTTCCAGAAGTTTCTTTCCGATCCAAGTTTTCCCCAGACCTACCGAGTCGCCGATCATGACCCCGTCATAGCGGGCTAAAATCTTTCTCGCCTTTTTGACGGCATCTTCCTGGAACTCCGATAATTCAACGGCAGAGCGCATTCCGGGCCGGATATCGGCTCCCAGGTCGTCTTTGAAATATTCATAAAGGGCCTTCATGTAGACTTGGTAAGGGGTATATTCCATCTGCCCGAACTTGGAGGCATCCAGAATCGAGATAAGATCTTCCCTAAAATCCTTAGCCTCAAACCACTGCGTTTCATACCAGGATTCGAGCTCGATAATGGCCCGCGCCCCCACCTCGCTTTTCATGAGCTGTTTATTTTTGCTTTTAATCTTATCGCTGGGCCTTTCATCCGAAAGCCAGGCCACGGCCAGTTCGGCGTCAGGATCGTGTACCTCGCTTTCATCAAGGAGAACCTTGTGGGCCAGGTTCAGCTCCCGGTTGGAAGTCGAGCCCCGGCCCGGTGAAATTGCTTGACCCTACGATGGCAACAACAGGCCGGAACCGGTCAAAAAGCATCTGCTGCCCCGGCCTGTCCGAATAGAAGATGAACCCTTTGGCATGGAGCAATTGTCCTTCGACAACGCGCACGGCCACATTTTCCCGGCGCAAATATCGGATTAAATCCTCAACTAAATGGAGAGTGTCCTCAGAAAAAGGCTCCTCAGCAATATCTCGTCGCAGGAGATTTTTTAACGATACCCATCTCAGGCGTTAAACCAACCTGCTCCCCCCGGATAGGTTCAGACCCCAGGAGCAATCTGAAATTCCCCAGTTCTCGGAGTCCTTCTTTGAGCACCCGAAATCCTTGAATGGTGAAGTAAGCCGTAGCCACATCCAGGGACATCCCCTTGTGTTCCTTCAGAAGGGCATTCAAGACATCCGCTAGGTGGAATTTTTCGTTATCGATGACGTAAGGGATTTTCATTTTGCTCTTGGGGTTGAATTATTCACAACATTTCTTTTAACCTTCGCGAAATATATTCGCTCTCTTCATCGGTCAAGCCGTAACAGCGGAAAAGAATGGCATCGACGGCATCTTGAATCGGCTGGCTTTCAAGGGCCAGGTGGGATCGTTCGGAACGTCTTTTTAAGACTCTCTTGGCCTCGATTTGTTGAATACGGCGGCTCATTTCTGTCAAGGCATCGGCAACGGTTGCAGGCATAACGCCTGGCTCGGTGCAAGCCTCGCACAGAAGTTTACCCAATTCGACCCATTGTCCTTTCTCAAATGGCGGCTGCCAATCGATATTTCGTCTTTCCTTCGAAAAGGTCGGGATTGGCAGGGAATTGAACTGATACTCATTGACTTTTGAGTTGGTACTTCCAAGCCTAAAGTACCAATCCAAGATCTTGGAGTTGAGTAGAGCAGTTAAAAGATCGAGGTCTATTTGGCACGATTCGTGGGTAATATAGCTCACCGTATCCAGGCAGAAGCTTCCCTTTGGAATGCGAGCAGCGATAATCCTTCTAAAATTGTTTTGTGGCGAACTTCGCTGGAATCCGACTCTTTCACTATTACAAGCAAAAGCCTTACAGTCTTTTCTCTTTCGCGAAAGGAATTTTTTGACATCAAGACGGATGTCTTCTCCTTGGGAAGGATCTCGTACAGCATACATGCAAATATTGGCACCACGAAGAGGGATAGGTGCCTGTAAATGGTTGTCAAGACAACCCTTGTTCCTTTCATTGGTCTCATTAACTTCTCCCTGGAATGATATAGCAATTCTGGACATTCGATCAATCTTCTGCAGACTGAGAATTCGAATGGCGAGTTCCCAATCCTTTCGGGAACAAGAAGGAATTGACCCATTTTCAGGATCAAAAAGCAGTATTTCTGACGGCTTAACTTGCAGAGTCGATGATTTATCCTCGATGAGTCTCCCGCTATGTGTCCTAATCTTAAAAAGCAGCCCCGTAGGTTTGGCCTGGTGACAAAAATGGCAGTTGAAAGTTTGGCTTCTTGGAAAACTCGATTGTATGGATCATCCTTTTGCGGAAATGCCTCAATAGCGATGAGACCAGTTTTTTCCAGAAGCAATCGACGAACGTCAGCCGCTTGATCGTCGCCAAGTAGAGCCATTGGCACGATGAAAGAAAAAGCGGCAGATTCCTGCAATACTGTCGCGCCTCGGCAAATGAAAAGCTTATAGAGGTTCTTTTTCACCTCTGATGGCCGGCTCATAAACTGACATAGATTCGTAGAACGCCAGATAATCCGAAACATCGTAACCAAGTTCTTCACTGGCCAGCACGTCATACGGGGGATTTCCAATGACCGCGTCGAACCCTGCTCCTTCCAATCGTTCTATCGCCTGAGTAGTTCCGGGGCGAGGTCCGTAAAAGACTTCTGGAAATTCGAGCTCCCAGTGGAAGAAGCGCTTTTCTGCGGCGGCACTCAAGGCCGTTTCGGCAACCGAGCGGAGATCCTGAAGGTAAAATGTTTAAAGCCTGCTTTAAAGTTTTTTCATCGCGGGCGTTGATAAAGTTTTCTGCCTTCGGGGATTTCAAGAAGGCAAGTGCCGGCGGTTCTGATTGGCGGCGACGGCGGCCCTCTCCGGCATTCTCCGTTGCCAAACCACTGGCTGGTATAAACATCCAGAATGCGCTTAAAAGGGGCAAGGGCGTCAGATGCTTTTCGGTACTCTGCCCGGGATTGCTGCACTTGCGCGCTGGTAACATCCGACAGCTCCCCGACATGGCGCATGAGGTCCGTCGCCAGGAGCAAGCCGGCAAAGCGACTGCCGAACAGGGTCAATTGGCTCACCTTGATTTCGACTTCTTTCCATTCACTTGCAGAAGCCGCACGCTTTTCTTTCGCAACAATTTTTTCCTCTGGCTCAACTGCTTCCTGTACCTCGTTTACGGTAACCCCGATCAGGGAATTTCCACACTTGAGATGATGGTCGAGGAAAGAAAGCGGGGCACCGAGAGTAAAGCAATCGAGCCAGAGGGAAACCTTGGCCAGTTCCACGGCCATGGGATTGAGGTCCACGCCATAAATACACCGCTTGAGCACGTGGCGCTTCATCAGGGCGACATCCGTGAGACGGCCGGGATCAATGGTAACGCCCTGCTTTTCCATCTCTTCGAGGATGGTTTCCCGGGTCCGTTTTAGCTCGGCCTGGATGGGATTCCAGGGGAACCCGTTGAGGAAAGTCAAGCATGCGGTCAGTGATGAAGTCTACGGCTTCCACGAGAAAATGGCCGCTGCCCATGGCCGGGTCAAGAACCCGAACCGTGAAAAGTTCATCGACTGACCCCGCGAAATCTTTGGGCGACCAATTCCGGGTTTTTCCCAGGAGCCATCTTAAAGGCAGGCCATGCTCTTAACCGCCTCCTGGTAGGCTTTTTGGGCATCCCTGAGTTTAGGGGTTATGGCCTCGAATTTTTCCTTCAGAACCGGGCCGACGGCATTTTCCACGATGTATTTAACGATGTGATCGGGCGTGTAATAAGAGCCGGTTGCCTTCCGCTCCCTGACGATCATTCTCCAGGTAGATCTCGCCTTTGAGGTAGATTCTTTCCTCCGCATCTTTACCCCGGCCGTTGGTCACAATCTTTCTGTCTTCTTTTTGGGCATCGCGGTATGGAACCACCTCCTCGGTCTTCTTGCCTTTGACGACGGCCATTTTCTCCGGAGCGATCCGGAGCTTGAATTCCAAAAGCCCTTCGTAAATGGAGCCGAGCTGCCGCACGCCGAGGGATTTGTAATCGATGAAAGCCAGATCCTGCCTCTTATTATCAAGGTCCCTCGCCATCAGGTCCAGGCCAGGGCCAAGAATTGATCGGGGATTTTATGACTTCAGAAGAAACCGGGCGTTTTCGGCTTCAGGGCTTAAATCCTCAGGGTCGGGATCGGTGAGGAAACAGGCCGCCGTTATAAAGCGGGACATTTAAGGTGTGTTCACCGTGGTCAATGATCCGGAATAGCTCGGTCAGGCGATCATACAGAGCAGTGGAACTTTTATCGTGGGCCTTTTTTAATATTTTCAGGAGCCTCATCCAGGACTTTCTTGGCCGCATGGCCACTTCTTCCTTCAACTTTGCTCAGGCTTTTTTCCCAGTACCCGCGAACCTCTTTGACCGGGAAAAGATCTCTGGCTTCGGCGTACAGGAGAAACAGAAGACGGTAGAGAAAGGTCAGCGTTCCCTGGAAAACCTTGTCAGCATTTCCTGATCCAGCTCAATATTCGTTCTTTCCGGCGGATATCTTCGATAAATCCCTCGGCAAAATGGGGGAAGATTTCTTCGAAGACTCGTTCCTTGAGCCTTTCGCCCAGCTCCCTGGCGTACTCTTCGCTGCCCTCGAAAGAGCCTATCCAGGAAAGAGGCTTTCCGCTTTTCTCCTTCTTTTAGAACCTCTCGAGCTTCAAAGGCCTCTCGCCGGAAAAGAAGCCAGAAATAGCGGAAGATCTCCGAAGGGTCGGCTGCGGAGAGGGTTTCTTCAAGGTCAATTTCGTAGTAATTCATGGCCCGGGAATGGGCCTTGGCCGAATACAGCCGCCAATGCTTTCCATTGGTAACGATGGCCCAGGGGGCTTCACCTTTTTCCAGAAGGCTGACGACGATCTGCCCCGGATTTTCGTTCGGTTTGTCTTTATCCCGGGCTTCGTCTTTCCCGTCGAGGGATCGGCCCCAGGAATAGCTCAGACAAACGGCCAGGGATTCGCCATTCTTATTTTCGGGATGGTGCAGGTGGTAGTGAGGGTTTGGTGAGCCTTCGGAATCTCTCGGATCTCTTTTTAAGCTGAACCCGAGCAACTGGAATGCGGGCTCCAGCAAGCCTTCGGAAACTTCTTTTATAGACTGACCACCCCAACGCCTCGTGGCCTGGGCAAAAAGGGTGAGGAATTCCTGGTAAGCAGGCTTGGGATCATCCTTCCATGCGGGGTCTTCCGGAAGCCGGAACTTCAAATAATAATCGGAGAAGAGCGCCCTGTTATTGAAGAGAGGCTCGGACCATTCAGCCACACCAAAAGCCGATACCAGTTTATCGAACTGGGCAAACGGATCCAATTCCGTATAGCTGAAACGTCTGAGCACCCGTAAAGCCACCGGGTCAGGATTGCGCCGGTCACAGTCAAAACCCGCGGCCTCACGCCCACCTGCTTTTGCGTCAGCCCCTTTCCCATCCCCCTCCGGGGTAACTCTTTGCAGGAGGACAAAATCGATCTGTTCGTAATCGCTGGTTAGCACGAACAGAAATTGACCGGCTCTATTTCTTAGCGGCCGGATGATTCCCTGAATTCCCGCCACCGTAACCGAAGTCATTTCGATGAGGTAAACCGACAACAGGCCTTGCTGGTCGGCAATCCTTTCGATACGTTTGATCTGGCGCTGAATGGTCTCGGCGGTTATCCCAAGGTTGGCAGGAGCTTGTTGAACACGGGTGTTTGTGTCATAGCCGAGGTAGGCAAAAAACGCCGTAATCGCTTCTATATCATTAAGGCTTTGAATTTGTTGGCGGCTGACTTCTTTATCAAACATCTTTTATTTGTCTAAAGAGGTCCATTTACCCAGCACGTAGTCAGCACCTGCGGGCGTCTCGCCCACCATAGATGAAGAGTCGATACATACTGGATGAACTTATTCCCCGAAGCCGTGCTGATGATGGTCTTTATTCGAAGATAGCCCTCTATGGGAGCAAGCTCTTCGTTGTTCAATGCAATGGATTCTTCCAAAAATCTTTTTATGCGCTCGCGATTTGCAGCTAAACTTGAAAACTGCTTTTCGCACACATCACTGTACCGGGCAAGGACTTTTCGGTTGATTTCTTCTTGGTCTTCGAAAATCGCCATAGATCGACAGGGGACACCCCATTTTTCAAATTGAAGTAAGGTAATCGTCGCATCCCGGGTTTTGTCGTCATTGGGCAATGCTTGAACAAAAACGGGCCGAGGCATCTTATTAATTCGGCAATCGATCAAATATTTTCCTTCCGGATCATGTTTTCGGATCAAACCAATCGAACTCACGCCGATTTTCAGGAACGGTTTCTTCCATAAATGATCGGAAATCCTCCATAAACGTCGAACGAACCCTTTCGCGGGAAAGGTAAGTGACATCTGTAATCTTCAAAAGGGCCTGAATGAAGTTGTACAAGGCATCACCATAGCGATCGTTTTGGATCGGAATAAGGAGTTCTCCTTCCTTATCTTCGACGCTGAACATGGATAATGCATTGGTAATGATCTTCTGCCTCGTACCTTTCTGTAGGTCTTTTTCTTCGAGATCATAGGTCAGATGCATGTAAGTGTGCCCTTCATCGGATAGGACCCACCCGCCATTCATTCTCTTCAGCACGATCGAGAGATGATCTCCATCCTCAAACATAAAGGGGGTAAAAACCCGATAGCGATCAATTCCCTCGGAGGAAAGGGAGAGCTTTTCGGTAACTTTATTTTTGAAATCGCGCTCGATGTCTTTTAACACCATTTTACACCTCCTCGAAGAGTCGCCCCTGCGGCTCAATGGGGACTTGAAACCCGCAATCTTTCAGCATACAGGACAGGGCTTGGTTAAAATCGGAAAAACGATCTGTTGGCTCGGCATAGGCATCTTCATTTGATCCGCTTTCTTGATACCGAAAGGTTGCATGGTGAATATGAAAACCGTAAAATTTTTCTCCTTCGATGATATTCGAATGCTCATGGCTCTTTCCATTATACCGACGCAGGCGAAAAAGTTGGTTTGATTTCGGTAGCCTGTAGGCGAGTATAATTGAAAAGTCCAATGGGTTGATAGCACTTTGCCGCAAGATGAGGCGAAATTCGTTTCCTTTATCACCTTTAAGATCCAACTCGCGCTCTTTATGGCCGAGTTTGGGCCGCAGCTGAATCTTTGTTCGATAATCCGGCGGCAAGGGCTTCTTTTCCTGAACCAAATCAGCTATTTCTTTGTCGGAAAGAATTATAGCCATTTACACTCCCGGATCCCTAAAAACTCCAATTTGACAGGAACGCGTTTAAATTCCCGACATGCTGAAAGCGAAACTGGTGGTCAAGGGTATAAGCCAACCGAATCCGTGCCGATCCCACTAAGAGTTCGATTTTTTGGATTTTGCAGGTTGTACGCGGGCTGTGGTTGGGTAAAAAGATTTGGCGAGGGGAGCTGCCTCCTCAAAAAAAATTACTGCCTCTTCCAGGCTACCGTCAGAGAGGCAGAATCGGCATTCGTACTCCCTGCCTCCAATTAGACCCAGTTATTAATATTTCAGCGCGAGCAGGGGATTTCTGATTCCGATCATGCCACTGTCGCCCGGAAATTGCAAGACGGTGTGTTATTCAATACTTATGGGGCGATAGGGACAAAAGCGATATATCGGAAAGATTCATCGGTCCCAGGCTTCGTCTCTCATGATCTCCTTAAACTGCTTCCTACTGATTCGCATCGGCTGCCCGCAAAAGAGTTGATAGGCTTTCTCCCGTTTTCTTGAGTCCGGCACTTTCCTGCTTAAATAGGAGACAAGGGCTTCCTGGATAAAATTGCTCAAAGGTCTGCCCTCCTCGGCAGCGCGTCGCTTGGCATGCCTGATTACCTCTTCGTCGATGAGTATGCCAATTTTACTTTTCATAGGTCACTTCCGTGGGGATAAGCCAGGGGAAGCAGAAATTAATCAGCTCCTCTCCCGCAACAATAAAACTGACTATTAAAGTCTATTGCCAAAACTGCCCTGGTTAGAGGAGCCCTGCCATTTAAAGATTCTCATTTTTCCTGTGCCGGTTTTCTGGTTTGTTCGTTTAGTAATTGCTGGAGGCTGGCAAGGGATTTAAAGGTGGAAGAGCTTTCCAACGCCTTGACGGCGATATCCTGCACTTTTTGGTTGGCCTTCTCCAGAAACTGCGTCAGGCCGGCAATCTGGGCGCTTTGATCTTTTGCGGTTTTTTCCAGGGACTCGATGCGGGTGGTCAGGACGTTCTTTTCGCCGGTAAATTCCTTCTTCAGCAATTCATCCCGGTTTTTAGCCTCCAGGTTCAACCGGTCGGTCGTTTCCTTCACGGCCCTGGCGACGGCGGTGTCCATTTCTTTGGGAAAGAGAGAAACTTTCTTCCGGAGTTCGCCCAATTCCTCTTCCTTTTCGGCGATGATTTTTTCTCTCCCGGTCAACTCTCCTTCCATCCGCTCCCGGGTCAGTTGAATCTCTTTTTGCAGTTTCGCTTTTTCGTCCTCAAATTTATCTTTGGCGATCTGCTGCTGGCGTTTGAAGGAATATTCGAACTCCTCTTTCTCCCGATCCCGCCGCTTCTTTTCAGTGATGTCCCTCTCCTTAATCTCTGCTTCGTACGCCTCTTTCTCTTTATCCCACTCCTCCCGCTGGGCTTGAATATCCTGGCTCAATTCCTCCTTGCGGGCAGCCATTTCCGCCTCAAATTGCTGCCGCTTTTGGGTCTGCGCTTCTATGAGAGCCGCTAAACTCATGGCCGATTTTTCGATCTCATACAGCTCCTGAAGCTCTTTTTCCTTAACGGTAATCGCCTTCTGGGTGGTGTTAAACTTATTTACCTCTTCCTCCAATTTGTCGGCAATCTGGGTTAGCATCTTACCCATTTCGCTCTTTAGGCCCCCGATTTCTTTCACCACCCCTTCGGCCGAGAGGGTCTCGGCAACTTGCACCGTTTCTTTTGTTCTTTTCTCTTCGAGCTTCTTCTCCGGTTTCAACTCCGTCTCGCGCTTTTCTTCCATTTGTTTCAAAAGCGAATTGTACGCCTCCATCATTTCTTGTTTGGTGCTGGCCGGAGAGAGTTTTTTGGGTTGTGCCTTTTTTTCTTCCATGATTTTTATCCTTTCTGCTTTTTAGAATTTCATGAGGTCTTCCGAAGCCCCGGTCGGCTAGAATGTTTTTCTTCCCGTACGGACTCTGTGTCCCTACCCCATCGGGCCTCAAAAAAAGCCCGCATGCCATCTGTAAATGGGGTCTTGATTTTCAGGCATGACTACCCCGTTTCTAATAAATGGTTGGGGGGAAGGGCAACCAGCCCCAGAAATCCAATAAAATTGCAAGTTTAATAAAATTGAATGAAAGAATCAATGGGCATTTCCGGGGAGCCTTGAGGATTCCCCGTACTGTTGCCGCGAGGGGGAATATTATTTGGTAGGTGTGATCCCAAAGGGTTTGGGAATTATTTCCTCTTTGCGCCTTGGCGTGAGAATCTATTTCTAACTTCTGTAAAGATATTGTTTTATCACTTCCAGAAAGGCATCGGCATAGGCGTTCAGCTTATGGTCGCCTACCCCATAAACCGTAGCGAAAATCTCCCTGGTTCCGGGTTTAATCGTCGCCATGTGTTTTAAGGATTTGTCGCCGAAGATGATAAAGGCAGGGACGCCCTGCTGCCGGGCCAATTCCGCTCTTTTCCGGCGCAAGAGCTGAAACAGTTCCTCATCGACCCCGGCCCAATCTTTTTCCTTTGTCGCCCGGGTCTTCTGTGCGATCTCCTTCTTCTTGGCCGCGACCAGGGGCTTGATGAGGACCGGGGTACGCTTTCCTCTCAGCAGTTCTCTCCCCGGCTCGGTCAAGCATACGGTGGAAAACTCCCCCTCTCTGCGGAGAAAATCCTGCCCGATCAGTTGTTCGATCATATACCGGATGAACGGAACCGATTTATCGGCCAGCAAGCCAAAAGTTGACAACCCATGATGCCCCCACGTCTCCACCTGGTCAGTGAGGCTGCCTTTCAGCACGTTGGCGATATGCCCGGCTCCGAATCCTATCCCGCTCACCTGGTGCACCCGGTACACGCATGAAAGAATCTTCTGGCCCACGATCAGCGGCTCTTCCACCATTTCCAGCTCGTTCAGACAATAATCACAGGCCTCGCAGGAGGCCCGCTCATAATCCTGGCCGAAATAGCCGGCCAGGACTTTGTGCCGGCAGTACGGCTCCGAGCAGAAATGGTAGAGGCGCTGGAGTTTATCCAGCATGACTTCTTTTTGGGGAGACTCCTCCAGGATAGACTTCCAGGTGAGATAATCACCGCCCCCATAAAACAGGTAGCAGTACGCGGGAAGCCCATCCCGTCCGGCCCGGCCCGTTTCCTGGTGGTAATGCTCGATGCTTTTGGGCATGGCCGTATGGATGACGAAGCGGATGTTGGACCGGTCGATCCCCATCCCGAAGGCGATGGTGGCCACCATGACGTCCACTTCTTCGCGGGCAAACTGATCCTGATGGAGCCGCCGGGTATCATCGTCCAGTCCGGCATGGTAGGGCAGGTTTTTGAAGCCGAGTTCATTCAGCCGGGCGGAAAGGGAGTCCACGTCATCGCGGCGCAGGCAGTAGATAATTCCGGATTCACCCTTATGTTTCTTCAGGAGGTCGGTTACCTGGATGAGAATCTGGGTGCGGGGCCTCACCCGGTAAGTCAGATTGGGACGGTCCACCCGGCCGATATGCTGCTGCGGGTTTTGCAGGCGGAGCTGCGCCAGGATGTCTCTCTGGACCTCCTCAGTGGCCGTCGCGGTGAAGGCATGGACCGAAATAGGCTTGAAGGTTTCTTTGATGATCCCAAGATTTCGGTAGTCTTCCCGGAAGTCGTGTCCCCAATGGCTGATGCAGTGCGCCTCGTCAATCACAAAAAAAGAAAGGGGGATCGATTTCAACAGTTCCAGGGTGTCAGGCCGGTGGAGACGTTCGGGAGAGAGATATAAAAGCCTTACCTCCCCCTTGCGGATTCCCGCCACTACCGATCTTTGTTCTTCCGGAGAAAGGCTGGAATTCAACACTTCCGCTGGGATTCCCATGTCCTTCAGGCTGTCCACCTGGTCTTTCATGAGGGAAATCAGCGGGGAGAGAACCACTGCCAGGCCTTGTTGCAGAAGTGCCGGGAGCTGGAAACAAAGGGATTTTCCCCCGCCCGTGGCCAGCATGGTCAGGCTGTCCCGGCCCTTCAGGATCGATGAGATCGCTTCTTCCTGCAGGGGGAGAAAGGAGTCGTAGCCCCAGTATTTCTTCAAGGCCGTGCGCATCTGTCCTTGCATCGATGCTCCAGAATTCTCGTTTTCGCTGCGATTTCCTGCCGCGGGGCCTAAGAGATGAGAACCGTCGAGGGGGACACTCTCGCCGATCAAGATCCGGCTGTTGGGGGTTTCATCTCCTTCGTTGAGAGCCGACCTGGCGCTTTTCCACCGACCGCCTGTGCCCTTCGAGTCTCTCCATGGAAGCCATCCTCATGGCCGCCGGCGAAAGATTTTTCAGGCCCGCCGCCGAAAGACAGATCAGGCTCGAACGCTTCATGAAATCGTAAACTCCCAGGGGGGAAGAGAAACGGGCCGTTCCTCCCGTTGGCAGGACATGGTTGGGGCCGGCGACATAATCCCCGATGGCTTCGGGAGAGAGGTGCCCCAGGAAAATGGCGCCCGCGTTCTCAATTTTGTCCAGCAGCGCCCAGGGCTCCTTAACCGCCAGCTCGAGGTGTTCCGGGGCGAGTTCGTTCGATACTTTGACTGCTTCCGCCAGACTTTTCACAATCAGGATGGCCCCAAAATCCCGCAGCGAGTGCTCGGCAATGGTCTCGGCGAGGCAGCCCTCCCAGCTGGGCAGGAATTTCCTTCCGAACCGCTTCGGCAAATTTCTTGTCCGTGCACAACAGGATGGCCGCCGCCTGTTCATCATGCTCGGCCTGGGAGAGAAGATCCGCGGCAAGAAAGCCGGGTCCCCGCTCCCGTCGGAGATAATCAGGATCTCGCTCGGGCCGGCGATGGAATCGATGGAAACTTCCCCGAACACCAGCCGCTTGGCCGTGGCTACGTAAATGTTTCCCGGGCCAACGATTTTATCCACCTCGGGGAACCGACTCAGTCCCATAAGCCATCGCCCCGATGGCCTGAGCGCCCCCGATTTTGAAGATTTCATCCACTCCGGCGATGCGCGCCGCGGCGACGACCTGCGGGGTCAAGCGGCCCTCGAGAGCCGGGGAGGCCATGATGATCTCCCGGACCCCGGCCACCCTGGCGGGAATGGCGTTCATGAGGACGCTTGAAGGATAGGCGGCTTTCCCCCCGGGCACGTAGATTCCCACCCGGTCCATGGGACGGACGATCTGCCCCAGAATCGTCCCATCCTCCTCCGCGAAGGACCAGGATTTTTGCACCTGGAGGGAGTGGAATCTCTCGATCCGCTCCGCTGCAAATTTAAGGGTCTCTTTTTCTTCCCGGCTCAGGGACTTTATGGCTTTATCCATCTCCCTCCGGGAGACCTTAACCGTTCTCGCCGAGGGGGTCCAGCCGATCGTATTTCCTGGTCAAATCGGAAAAGGGCCGTATCGCCGTTTCTTTTTACCCGGTCGAGGATCTCTCGTACCGGCCCCTCGACCTCCGTAAACCCGGCCTCTCCTCTCCGGGACAGTGTCGCCAAAAACCGGGAGAAATTCCTTTCGCCGGAAACCAGGAGCCTCATGTTACTCCTGCCCCCTCCGGATCTTCGCCCCGAGCCTGCTCAGTTTTTCATCCAGCTTTTCATATCCCCGGTCCAGGTGGTAAATGCGGGAGATTTCCGTGGACCCCTCGGCGGCCAGACCGGCCAACACCAGCGAGGCGCTGGCCCGCAAATCGGTGGCCATCACCGGAGCCCCGGTGAGGTTGGCCAGGCCGCGGACAATCGCGTTTCCCCCCTCCACCCGGATGTCTGCCCCCATCCGCCTCATTTCACTCACATGCATGAAGCGGTTTTCGAAAACGGTCTCCGCTGATTACCGAGAGGCCGTTGGCCAGACACATCAGGGCCATGATCTGGGCCTGCATATCGGTGGGGAACCCTGGGTAAGGAAGAGTCTTCACGTCAACGGGCTTGATGTTCACCGGCCCGATGACCTTCACCCCCCCCGCCTCCGGAAAGATTTCCAGGCCGGCCTCCTTCAGCTTGGCCGTGACCGCTTCCATGTGGGAGAGGTTGCAGTTCAAGAGTTTCACATTCCCCTGGGTGATGCCGGCGGCGACCATGAAGGTTCCCGCCTCGATCCGATCCGGCATGATGGTGTATTCTATGGGATGGAGTTCTTTCACGCCGTCGATGGTGATCACATCAGTCCCGGCCCCCTGGATCCTGGCCCCCATCTGGTTCAAAGCCCTGGCCAGTTCAATCACTTCCGGCTCCCGGGCGGCATTCTTCAGGACCGTCCTCCCCTCGGCCAGGGCCGCAGCCATCATGATGTTTTCGGTGCCCGTCACCGTGGAGATATCAAAGTATATCTCCGCCCCTTTCAGCCGGTCGGCCGAGGCTTCCACGTACCCGTGTTTCAACTCCACTTTGGCCCCGAGGGCTTCGAGCCCTTTGAGGTGCAGGTTGATGGGCCGGGCGCCGATCGCGCAGCCGCCCGGAAGGGAAACGCGGGCTTGCTTCCATTTCGCTGCCAGCGGGCCGAGGACCAGGACAGAGGCCCGCATCGTCTTTACCAGGTTGTAAGGAGCCTCGAAGGAGTGGACCCCGGAAGCATTCAGCCGGACCGTTCCGTTGTTTCCCTCGGATCTTGACGCCCATCTGGCGGAGGAGCCTGGAGATGGTCCGGATGTCCGCCAGGGCCGGAACATTGCGAAGGGTCATCCATCCCTCGGTCAGAAGAGAAGCGGCGAAAAGCGGCAAGGCGGCATTCTTCGCGCCGCTCACCGGAACTTCCCCCACCAGGCGGTATCCCCCTTCGATGATCATTTTCTCCATACCCTGCCCCCCCCGGATCGTTGCGGATGCGGGTTATTCCCGGCGCCCGCAGATCATATCATGAAAAAATAATTTGGACACCGTTAACGCGGATAGGAAATTAGACACAGATCGCCACAAATTACACAAATATAGAAATTTAGCCGTTGCCTACAAATCATTTCGTCAATAGGATCTCAGAAGTTCAATGGAACTTACCCTCTAAGACATTCCGGCGTTTGTCGTTTCCCCGTTCATCCTGTTTCATCTGCTGCCAATTATTTTCCTGGCCTTGAAGACCCGCCGAATGCCGGCCAAGTCTTTCGCGAAATCGAAAGATCCTAGATCGGAGGCTTTTTGGGCCATCTTCAGGACGTCTTCATCCTGCCCTTGCCCAATCTCCGCCAGGAACCAGCCTCCGGGAAGCAGGAACTCCCCGACCGCAGGGAGCGCCCGGCGGAAAAAGTCCAGCCCATCACCGCCCCCATCGAGGGCCATCCGGGGCTCGAAATCGCGCACTTCCGGCATAAGCGAAGGGAATTGCCCCCGGGGGATATAAGGGGGGTTGGTAACCACCACGTCGAATGGCTCCCCTTTCCGCAAGGGCTTAAACAGGTCGCCCTCGACAAAAAGGATTCTGTCTCGACACCTCCGTTATCGCGGGCATTCTCCGCGGCCACTGAAAGAGCGGGGGCGGAAACATCTGTGGCGACTATCTTGGCCCTTCCTATCTCCTTCGCGAGGGCGACGGAGATCGGCGCCGCTGCCTGTGCCGATCTCCAGGATGCGGGGTTCTTTTCCGTTCAGGGGGACAAGGATCTTCAGGGCCTCGGAAACCAGGATTTCGGTCTCGGGTCGCGGGATGAGGACGTGGGGATTTACTTTGAAGGAAAGGGACCAGAACTCCTTCGTGCCCAGAATATAGGCCACCGGTTCGCGGCGGAGGCGGCGCACGATGAGCTGCCTGAACCGGGCCAGTTCATCCGGGCGAAGGGGCTGGTCGAAGTGAGTGTAGAGCCCGACCCGGTCCATTCCGAGGGACTCGGCAAGAAGGATTTCCGCATCCAGGCGGGGAGTGGGGATCCCTTCTTTCTTAAACCGCTCATCCGCCCAGCGGATGAGGGCCAGGATGGTCCAAACAGCGCCAGCCAAGGGCCTCCCTCACTGTCCGGATTTTAGAGCTTCCGCACGGAAATGGGCGCTCAGGGCATTGCTCAACTCGTCCAGGTCGCCTTCAAGGACGCTGTCCAGGCGATGCAGCGTCAGGCCGACACGGTGGTCGGTGACCCGGTTCTGGGGAAAGTTGTAGGTGCGCACGCGCTCACTCCGGTCCCCGGTGCCTACCTGGCTCTTCCGCTCTTCCGAAATCTCGGTCTGCTGTTCTTCCTGCAATTTATCGAGGAGCCGGGCGCGAAGGACTTTCAGGGCTTTGGCTTTATTCTTGTGCTGGGATTTTTCGTCCTGGCAGGTAACCACCATTCCGGTAGGAAGGTGGGTGACCCGTACCGCCGAATCGGTCGTGTTCACGCTCTGGCCTCCGGGCCCGGAAGAGCGGTAGACGTCGATCCTCAGGTCGTTCGGGTTGATCTCCACATCCACTTCATCCGCCTCGGGGAGCACGGCCACGGTTACCGCGGAGGTGTGGATCCGCCCGGAAGCTTCCGTGGCCGGCACCCGCTGGACACGGTGGACTCCGCTTTCATATTTGAGCTGGCTGTACACCCCTTTTCCTTCCACGAGGGCGATGATCTCCCGAAAACCCCCGAGGCCGGTCGGGTTTTCGTTCACCACCTCCACCCGCCAGCGCTTCTTCTCGGCGTACTTGGCGTACATCCGGAAGAGATCGGCCGCGAAGAGGGCGGCTTCCTCTCCGCCTGTCCCCGCGCGAATCTCCAGGAAGATATTTTTCTCATCGCGGGGGTCTTTGGGCAAAAGGAGAACCTTCAGCTGCTCCTCGAGGTCCGCCAAACGTTCTCTCAGGGTCTGGAGCTCGGCCTTCGCGAGCTCCTTCATCTCCTCGTCGGGCCCCTGAACCAGCTCTTCGCTCTCCTCAATCTCCTCCCGGACCTTCTTATAACTTCGGTAGGCTTCTACCAGGGGGGAAATTTCCGACCGCTCCCGGGCGAGTTTCTGCATCTCTTTGGGGTTCCCCAAAACCGCAGGGTCCGCGAAAAGCTCTTCCAGCTCACGGTAGCGTTTTTCGACTTCTTCTAATTTCTGAAACATAATTCATTAGATCGGGACGCAGATCCCGCTCGAGCGGGATTCGCAGATTACGCAGATAAGGACAAAAACCTGAAAGAAAATTTTTTTTGATCCTGTAAATCTGCGTTAATCTGCGTCCAATAAATTTAGAGAATTGCTTTTTCGTTTTCGATCCTCAAGACGCCTTGAAGGGCTCGCAGGGCGATCTCGATCTGGTCGTCCGTCGGCGGGCGGGTGGTCAGGCGTTGGAGCCAGAGGCCGGGGGCGATGACCAGGCGCAGGACGGGGTGGTTCGCTTTTTTCCCGCTGAGCTTGATGACCTCGTAGGCCAAACCGGCGATGGGGAAGAGGAGCGGCAGCTTGATTCCGATGTAGACCAGGTTGCTAAGGCCCCGTCCCAGGGAAGGAAACTTGGGCAGGAAGGGGAAGAGAGCGGAGAAGAGAAGAATGCTCACGACGACGACAATGAGCAGAAAAGCAGTCCCGCACCTCGGGTGGAGGGTGGAGTATTTCCGGGCGTTGGCGACGGTTAATTCCTCTCCTGCCTCGTAAGCGTAGATGCACTTGTGCTCGGCCCCGTGGTACTGAAAGATTCTCTGAATGTCCTTGAGAAGAGAGATCGAGTAGATGTAGCCGATGAGGAAGAGGACCTTGATCCCTCCGTCGACGAGGTGGAAAAGGAAATTCTCGACGGCAAGGTCGCGGCCGAAAAGACGCCCAAGATAGCCGGTGAGATAGTGGGGGAGGACGATGAAAAACAGCACCCCGATCCCAAAAGCCGCCGCCATCACCGAACCGATGGCCCACGAACTAAGTTTCTCTTCCCCTTTCCCTTCCTCCAGGGCCTGATTCGCGGAGAAGGAAAGCGCCTGGAGGCCGTTGATGAGGGTCTCCACCAGGACGACGGACCCTCGAATCAACGGCCATTTCAAGAATTTGAAGCGCTGCGACAAGGAACGCCAGACATCCTCTTTCACCATCACCTCGCCGTTGGGCCTGCGAACCGCGATGGCCAGGGCGTTTGGCGCCCTCATCATCACCCCTTCAATGACCGCTTGTCCTCCGACGGAGATCTTGGGCATGGCCTTAGTACAGTAGTTCATAAATTCACTAACGTATTCAGGTTACGCAGCGGCCTGCTTCTGTACTATGTTGCAGGCTCTTGAAGTTTGGAAAAAGGAAACCCTGGCCATGAGAACAAGCCTCAGAAATCCCCCCTTCCCCCCTTTGATAAAGGGGGGCGGGGGGGATTTCTGGAAGGGACGTATCAAGGAACTCCATTTGCTTGTCTCTGACTCTGCCGTACTGTGAACCCTTTTAAGCGAAAAAATACGATACGATATTTATGGAAATGCCCACTTAGGCGGGCTTCAAACCGTATTTTTTCTGGAATCGCTCCACACGTCCGGCGGAATCGATCAGTTTCTGCTTACCGGTAAAAAACGGGTGGCACTTGGAGCAGATTTCCACAGAAATTTCTTTCCGGTTCGATTTCGTGCGGATCTCGTTCCCGCAGGCGCACTTGATTACCGAATCGACAAACTGAGGATGAATCCCTTTCTTCATTTCTAATCCTCCAACTAGGGCGCGCGTTACCCCGCCCCAATCTATGGACGGGATGACCCCGCCCCTACAGTTATTTGCTCATGGAATCCAGGAACTCTTGATTATCCTTCGTTCCCTTCATCTTGTCCAGCAGGAACTCCATGGCATCGATGGAGTTCAGGGGCTGGAGAAGCTTGCGTAGAATCCAAACCCGGTTGAGCTCCTGGGGCTTAAGGAGGAGTTCCTCCTTCCGGGTGCCCGATTTGTTGATGTCGATGGCCGGGAAAATGCGGCGGTCGGCCAGCTTGCGGTCGAGGACGATCTCCATGTTTCCCGTTCCTTTAAACTCCTCGAAGATCACCTCGTCCATCCGGCTCCCGGTATCCACCAGGGCCGTGGCAATGATGGTCAGACTCCCTCCCTCTTCCACATTCCGGGCCGCCCCGAAGAAGCGCTTCGGTTTGTGCAGGGCGTTGGAATCCACACCTCCGGAGAGGATCTTGCCGCTGGGAGGAACGACGGTGTTGTATGCCCGGGCCAGGCGGGTGATGCTGTCCAGAAGAATGATCACGTCCCTCTGGTGCTCGATCAAACGTTTGGCCTTTTCCAGGACCATCTCCGCCACCTGGACGTGACGCTGGGCCGGCTCATCGAAGGTGGAGCTGATCACCTCTCCTTTCACCGACCGCTGCATGTCGGTGACCTCTTCCGGCCGCTCGTCGATCAGAAGGACGATCAGGACCATATCCTTGTGGTTGGCGGTCACGCTGTTGGCGATGGACTGGAGGACCATGGTCTTCCCGGCCCGAGGAGGGCTGACGATGAGACCCCGCTGGCCTTTGCCGATGGGGGTGAGGAGGTCCATGACCCGCATGGACATGTTGTTCTCGCCGGCGACTTCCAGGGCGATCCGGGAGTTGGGATAGAGCGGCGTGAGGTTGTCGAAGAGGATCTTTTCCCTGGCGAGGTCCGGCTCCTCATAGTTCACCGCCTCTACTTTGAGCAGGGCAAAGTAGCGCTCCCCTTCCTTGGGTGGCCGGATCTGGCCGGCAATCGTATCCCCCGTGCGCAGGTTGAAGCGGCGGATCTGGGAGGGTGAGACGTAGATGTCGTCGGGGCCGGGCAGGTAGTTGAAATCAGGAGACCGGAGAAACCCGAAGCCGTCCGGAAGGGTTTCCAGGACGCCCTCCCCGTAGATGAGGCCGTTCTTCTCGGTCTGGGCCTGGAGGATGGCGAAGATGAGGTCCTGCTTGCGCATCCCGCTGGCCCCCTCGACATTGAGCTCCCTGGCCAGTTTGTTCAGCTCATTGATCTTCTTCTCTTTCAGTTCGACGATGTTCATCTCGACTCCTTAATCGTAAAAAATTCGGAATTTCTGCAGTTTTCGCCCACGGGCTCGGGGGTATACGTTCTTCGTTGATGCGTAGGGGGTTTCTTTTATGATCCTGGGGCTAAAAGGGGAAAATTGGGTTCTTAGAATCAATGTTCGATTGATTCCACGAGTGTCTTTTTTAGATTAATTTTTTCGAATCCCGAAGGAACATGAAAACCTAGTTCGAATTCCCGGAAAGGATTTCGCTGGATCAGATTTTAAGGCAGATTCACGAAGTTTGCTCGGTAATCCGCGTGGAAGGATTCTAAATTACCCTTATTTTACGGAACATGATCAACGCTTGTCAAGTGAATTTTTGGAAAGCGTTGGGAAACGTTTGAAAAGGTTCGAACGCCTTGGGAGATTGGGAAGGTACGCCAACGCCGCGCTTCACTCTCACAGAATCCGCCTCGGGGGCACGGGATTTTCCATTAATGCGATGAAGTTCAACTGTCTTCCGCGCGTCCGGTCTCCTTTCCGGTATGAGTAAAAAAGGTCTCGCCGGCAGGAGGTGCAGAGTTTCAGGATTTCCATGTTCTCTCTCCGCACCCCGGAAGCCTCGAGCAGTAGAGAATTGGCCCGGGGCAGATCCAAAGACCACTTCCCCTCGCCTCGAGGGTATGAAATGGAACCCCACGAGAACCCGCCCTCTTCAAGGCTCTGTTTCACCGGCCTGTCCACTTCGTAGCAGCAGGGGCCGATGCAGGGCCCAAGGGCCGCCCGGATTCTTGAACTGTCACACCGAAATTCGGAGGTCATCCTCTCCACCGCTTTCCGCACGATTCCCCTGGCCGTGCCCCGCCACCCCGCAGTGTACGACAGCAATCGTCCGCCGCTCCGGATCGTAGAGAAGGATCGGGAGACAGTCAGCGGTAAAGACTCCCAGCGCTATCCCTTCTTTGCGGGTGATTAGGCAATCGCCCTCCTCCTGCCAGATCTCTTCGCATTGTGGGTTGTTGTCGGCAATCGGAAAGACGCGGTCCCCGTGAACCTGGCGAAGGGAGAACAAGGGGAAGGTTTCGCCCTTCGCCTCAACCGGTTTTCCCAGCCAATCTTTTCGCACCGGTTTTTCTTCCCCCGGGCACCTCATTCCAAAGCCGTGGGCAAGATTTGCTTCCCGCTTCCAATTTCCCGCTTGCATAAATTTCATGGCGACTCAACTTGTCCAGTTATTTTCCTAAATTGCAATATTGCCACATTCCCAAATTGCTATTCTTATTCCCGCTATTCTTGGTCTGCTCTCCGCAGCAGGACGATCGCCTGCTCCAGGTCCTCCGGGATGGGCGAGGAAAACTCCAGCGTTTCTCCGGTGACCGGGTGCACAAACCCAAGCGAGGCCGCATGCAAGGCCTGGCGGCGCAGACTCTGGAGCCCCTGCCGGAGAAGGGGGGGCTCCACGGCGGAGAGCCTTCTCCGTCCCCCGTACAAGGGGTCGCCCAGGAGCGGATGGCCAAGGGACGAGAGGTGGACCCGGATCTGGTGGGTGCGCCCGGTTTCCAAGCGAAACTCCACGAGGTCGAAATGCCGGAACCGCTCCAGGACCCGCCAGTGGGTCCTGGCCTCCCTCCCTCTCCTGGGCCGGGTGGACATCTTCTTCCGATCGCCCGGGTGCCTGCCGATCATGGCCTCGACCTCTCCCGCCTCGGGAAGTCTGCCGAAAACAACGCCGATGTACCTCCTCCGTGGCGTGTGCTGCTTGAACTGCTCCGATAAAGACCGGTGGGACAAATCGTCTTTTGCGACGACCAGGACCCCGGAGGTATCTTTGTCGAGCCGGTGAACGATGCCGGGACGGAGCACGCCGCCGATTCCGGCCAGGTCGGGACAGTGGTGGAGAAGGGCGTTCACCAGCGTGCCCGAGTAGTTCCCCGCGCCCGGGTGCACCACCATCCCCGCGGGTTTATCCACCACGATCAGGTGGCGGTCCTCGTAAAGCACCGGCACGGGGATGGCTTCGGGCTCGAGCTCCAGTCTTTGAGGCTCGGCCGGGGTGAGGGTGACGAGGTCATCCTCCCTGAGCCGCAGGCCCGCTTTGGCCCGCCTTTCTCCCACCCGGACATTTCCTTTTTCCACCAGCCGTTTGATCTGGGAGCGGGAAAGTTGCGGGTTTTTTTCGGAAAGGAAGACGTCCAGCCTTTTGGCGGCGTCCCTTGGATTCACCCGGAAGGAAACGGTCATTTCTTGGGCATTAAAGGCAGAATGGAGAGTATCTTCTTCAGCCGTTTATTCAATGTTCGCGACTTAATTTTTGTCCGGATTTCTTCGATTTGATCCGCCACCACCTTCTCGCCCGCCTGAAGGCATTCCTGAAGATGGCCGAAGTCGGACCAGTGAATCCCCGCGACGTCCGGGCGAAGCACGACATCGGCTTCCCGGAGCTGCATTTCGCATAAGGCGTGCTGGCAAATATCATAGGTACGAAGGACAATGTCGAGGCCGGTTTCCAGGCTGGATGTATCCTGCAATTCCTCGGCCACATCTACGGCGATGATCAGGTCGGCGCCCATCTGCCGCAAGGGGGCCACCGGGACTCGATCGATCCAGCCCCCGTCGACCAGCTGCTGGCCGTCGATCTCCACGGGGGGGAGAATGCCCGGGATCGCGCTGCTCGCGCCGACCGCTTTCCGCAGAGAGCCTTGCTTCAGCACCACTTCTCTCCCCGTCTTCAAATCCAGGGCGACCACCGCGAGAGGGATTCTGGTCTCCTCGATCATAACCGGGCCGATTAGGAAATTGATATTCTCGGAAAAGCTCTCCTCTGAGATAGGAGCCTTTCGGGTCAACGATTGGGTGTAAAAGTAACCTCTCCGGATGAAAGTGGTAAAACGGTGGAAGATGCCTTCGAGAGAGGGTTTTATGTATTCGTGGAGAAATTCGGGGTTGGTCTTCTGAAATTCCTTGCTCTCTAGGTAACGCTGGAAGTGTTCGAAGGCCCGGTCATACTGCGGCTCAAGCGCGTACACCCCTCCGACAATTGCCCCCATTGAAGTGCCGGCGATGAGGTCAATGGGGATTCCCTCCAGATCCAAAGCATGCAGCACACCCAGATGGGCTAAACCCCTGGCTCCCCCACCCCCGAGAGCCACCCCGATCTTCAAGAGTTTGCCCATGGACAAAGTTATCCCCGGGGCGCCTTCTCCGCAACCCGGATTCTCACCTTGGCCCGCTCCAGGGCTTCGGCCGCTTCCTGATATTCCGGCGTTTTAGGTGGAGCGGCCTTAAGCCTTTCCTCCGCGCGCGCTTGCGCGGCCCGGGCGCGCTCTAAGTCGATTCCCTCGGCCGGCTCGGCCGTGTCGACCAGGATAGTGGTCTTTTCGGGGGTCACTTCGGCAAACCCCCGGTTAACGGCCAGGAAACGGATTTCCTTGTCCTGCTTGTAGTGGAGCTCGCCCATGCGGAGAGTGGTGAGGAGCGGGGCGTGCCCGGGCAAGACCCCCAGGTCTCCCTGGGCCCCCGGGAGGTAGGCCTCTTCGACGTTCGAGCTGACCACCAGGCCGTTGGGAGTGACAATCTCCAGAAGGAAATGCTTGTCCACGGATTCTTCCTCAGGTCGCCCCGAGGCGCTTGGCCTTGGCGACGGCGTCTTCGATCGTTCCCACCATGTAAAAGGCCTGCTCGGGAAGGTGGTCGTATTTCCCCTCGGCGAGTTCCTTGAACGCCCGCACCGTGTCCTTGATCTTTACGTAAACCCCTGGCGTCCCGGTGAACTCCTGGGCGACGAAGAAAGGCTGCGAGAGGAACCGTTGAATCTTCCTGGCCCGGGAGACAAGGAGCTTGTCCTCTTCCGACAGTTCATCCATCCCCAGGATGGCGATGATGTCCTGGAGGTCCTTGTATTTCTGGAGGATGAACTGAACCCTGCGGGCGACTGCGTAGTGCTCCTCGCCGATGATCAGGGGGTCCAGGATCCGGGAAGTGGAATCCAGGGGGTCCACCGCGGGGTAAATGCCCAGCTCCACGATTTGCCGGGAGAGAACGGTGGTGGCGTCGAGGTGGGCGAAGGTAGTCGCCGGTGCCGGGTCGGTGAGGTCATCCGCGGGGACGTAAATGGCCTGAACCGAGGTGATGGAACCTCTCTTGGTGGAAGTGATTCTCTCCTGCAGCTCGCCCATCTCCGTCGCCAGGGTGGGCTGATAGCCGACCGCCGAGGGCATTCTTCCCAGCAGGGCGGAGACCTCGGAACCTGCCTGGGTGAAACGGAAAATATTGTCGATGAAGAGGAGCACGTCCTGCCCCTCTTCGTCGCGGAAGTACTCGGCGGCTGTCAGGGCGGAGAGGCCTACCCGCGCCCGCGCGCCGGGGGGTTCAGTCATCTGACCGTAGATCAGTGCGGTTTTCTCCAGGACCTTGGACTCTTTCATCTCCAGCCAGAGGTCGTTCCCTTCCCGGGTGCGCTCTCCGACCCCGGCGAACACGGAAAAGCCCCCGTGTTCCATGGCCACGTTGTGAATGAGTTCCATGATGATCACTGTCTTGCCGACGCCGGCTCCACCGAAAAGGCCAATCTTCCCGCCTTTGAGGTAAGGAGCCAGGAGGTCCACGACCTTAATCCCCGTTTCAAAGGGCTCCATGGCTGTCGATTGCTCGGAGAAGAGGGGAGCAGGGCGATGGATGGGGTACCTCATCTTTGTTTCGACCGGACCCATCTCATCCACCGGCTTTCCGATCACGTTGAGGATGCGTCCCAATGTCTCCCGGCCCACAGGAATCGTAATCTGCTCCCCGTAGTACGTGGCCTTCATGCCCCGGACCAGGCCGTCGGTCGTGTCCATGGCCACGCAACGGACGACCTCGTCCCCCAGGTGCTGGGCCACCTCGACGACGAGGTTCTCCTGCGTGTCGTCAATGCGAGGATTGGTGATCTTTAGGGCGCCATAAATCGGGGGAAGCTCCCCGCCGCTGAATTCCACGTCCACCACGGGTCCGATGACCTGGGAAACTTTTCCAACCTCGCTCACGGTATTCCTCCTATTTTTTTATATAACCACAGAGATCACAGAGGGCACGGAGAAGAATTCCCTGTAAAAACTCCCGCCAAACTATTTCCCGTTTCGAAACTCCGTCAGCCACCGGCACCGGGGAACCCGGTCGTGAGGCATTATCTTTTTCTGGATCTCTGTGTTCTCTGTGGTTAAACTGTCTTTTACTTCAAAGCTTCGGCCCCGCTGACGATCTCGATCAGCTCCTTGGTGATCGACGCCTGCCGGGCCTTGTTGTACACCAGGGTCAGCTTGTCGATCATTTCCGCGGCGTTCTTCGTCGCGTTTTCCATGGCCGTCATCCGGGCCCCGAACTCAGAGGCGACCGACTCGAGCAGGGCGCGGTAGATTTGCACCTCGACGTACATGGGCAGAAGCTGGTTCAGGATCTCCCGTTCGGAGGGCTCGTAGATATAATCAACGGCTACCGGCTTCTGGCCGGTCCCTTCCCCGGACTCACCGGTTTTAGGGGAGACGGGAAGGATCTTCTCCAGCAAGATCCGTTGCTGGATGGCGGATCGAAATTCGCTGTAGAGAAGATAAATCGCGTCAATCTTTTCCTGCGCATATTCTTCAATGAGCTCATGGGCGATGCGCGACGCCAGCGGGAAGTCCGGTCTGGCGGGAACATTGATGAATTCCCGGCGGATGTTTACCCTTCGTTTGCGGAAGTAGTCACGGCCCTTTTTGCCGATGAAGGAATAGACGAACTCCTCCCTGGACTTCTCTTCCTCCATGAACCTTTCGGCGCGCTGGATGAGGTTCATGTTGAAAGACCCGCAGAGGCCCCGGTCCGAAGTGAAGAGGACGACCTCCACCCGTCTCGGTTCCCTCCGGGACAGGAGGGGGTGGACGTCGGAAGTGGCTCGGGACGCGACGCTGCTCAGGAGGTCGAACATCTTTGTCGCATAGGGACGGGTGGCGAGGATGTTCTCCTGCGCGCGGCGCAGCTTTGCCGTCGCGACCATTTTCATGGCTTTGGTGATCTGCTGAGTAGACCTTACACTGGCGATTCTTTTCCGAATGTCTCGGAGGCTGGCTTTGGCCATGGGGGTTTACTCCACCTTGAACTTGCCCTTGAATTCATCCAGGAGGGACTTGATCTTTTTCTCCAGTTCCGCGTCGATGGTCCTTTTCGCGCGGATCTCGTCAAGAACCGCGGTGTACTGTTTCTCCACGAATTGGTAGAGCTCCGCTTCGTACCGCTCAAGCACGCTCTCCGGGTACATTTCCAGGAATCCATTCGTGCCGGCAAATATAATGACGATCTGTTTTTCCACCGGCTGGGGTTTGTACTGGGGCTGCTTGAGAATCTCCACCAGCCGGCTGCCCCGGGCGAGCTGGGCCTGGGTGGCTTTGTCCAGGTCACTCCCGAACTGGGCAAAGGCGGCCATCTCGCGGTATTGGGCCAGGTCGAGGCGAAGGCTCCCGGCGACCTGCTTCATGGCCTTGATCTGGGCGTTCCCTCCGACCCGGGAGACCGAAAGCCCGACGTTGATGGCCGGGCGCACCCCGGAATAGAAGAGTTCCGACTCGAGGTAAATCTGCCCGTCGGTGATGGAGATGACGTTCGTGGGGATGTAGGCGGACACGTCGCCGGCCTGGGTTTCGATGATGGGGAGGGCCGTGAGAGAGCCGCCCCCCAGGTCATCCCGCATCTTGGCCGCCCGTTCCAGCAGGCGGGAGTGGAGATAAAAGATGTCCCCCGGAAAAGCCTCCCGGCCCGGCGGGCGGCGCAGGAGGAGCGAGATCTGACGGTAGGCAGTGGCGTGCTTGGAGAGGTCGTCGTAAATGCACAGCGCGTGTCTTCCCGAATCCCGGAAATACTCCCCCATGGAACAGCCGGTGTACGGCGCGATGTACTGCATAGGGGCGGCGTCGGAGGCCGTGGCGGCCACTACGGTGGTGTATTCCATGGCCCCGTACTTCCGGAAGATGTCCACCACGCGGGCCACCGTGGAGCGTTTCTGGCCGATGGCCACGTAGAAACAGTAAACCCCGGACCCCTTCTGGTTGATAATGGTATCGATCCCCAGGGCGGTCTTCCCCGTGCCCCGGTCGCCGATGATGAGTTCCCGCTGGCCCCGGCCGATGGGGATCATGGAGTCGATGGCTTTGAGCCCCGTCTGGAGCGGCTCTTTCACCGGTTGGCGGACCACGATTCCGGGCGCCTTCTGCTCTATATTGCGGAAATTCTTAGCCTCGATCGGCGGGCCGTCGTCGATGGGTTGCCCGAGGGAGTTCACCACTCGGCCGATGAGCTCCTCGCCCACCGGGACTTGGGAGATGCGGTTGGTCCGCTTGATGGTGTCGCCTTCTTTAATCAGTGTGTCCTCGCCGAAGATCACCGCCCCTACGTTATCCTGCTCGAGGTTCAAGGCCATTCCGAAGACGCCGTGGGGGAATTCGAGGAGTTCACCGGCCATGACTGCCTTCCAGGCCGTAAATCCGGGCGATTCCGTCTCCCACGGACAGGACGACCCCCGTTTCGGCTACGTCCAACTGGCGGTCGAACCCCTCGATCTGGCTGCGGATGATCTTGGTAATCTCGTCGGCTTTAATCTGTAGGGCCATGTCGGTTCACTCCTTGTAAAAATTCTCTTTGGCCTTCAAAAGCTGGGTTTTGAGGCTCCCGTCATAAATGGTATTCCCGATCCTCGTCACCACTCCTCCAATAAGCGAGGGTTCCTCCTTGATGGTGAGGAGGACCTTTTTCCCCGTGGTGGATTCCAGCTCCTTTTTCATTTCCATCACCAGGGGAGGGGAGAGCCTGGCCGCGGACACCAGGGAAGCCCGGACCCGGTTCGAAGCCTCGTCGCAAAGGCCTTCGTACGATTTCACGATGGCCGGGAAATGATCCATCCGGTTCCGCTCGATGAGCAGTCCGATTAGGTCAATCGTCACCTTGGAGAGGCCCAGCGACTTCCCGGCGAGCCGGGCAATTTCCTTCCGCTGAGCAGGCTTATAGAAAGGGCTGAAGAGGACCGCCCGAAGCTGCTTGTTCTCCCCCAGGAGGGCATTGAACTTCTCCATCTCTTCCCCCAGGGGCTCAAGGTGACCTTCTTTCTGGGCCGATTTCCAAAAATGCCCGGGCATATTTTCTGGCTATGGTTAAGCTGATCACTGCATCTCCTTCAACTTCCCGATATATTCTCTTGCCAATCTGTCCTGGTCCTGGGGTTGAATGGCTTTCTTCAGCAGATTTTCGGCCAATTCCACGGAAAGGTCCACCGTCTCTTTTTTCAGCGAGACCCGCCCTTTCTTGACTTCCTGCTCCGCGATGACCTGGGTCTGTTTCTTGATCCGCTCTCCTTCTTCCTTTGCCCGCTCGATGATCCTCCGGCGCTCTTCCTCCCCTTCTTTTCGCAGGGTCTCGTGCAGCACGGTGATTTCTTGGTTCATGGACTCGATCTTCCTCTCCCAATCCGCAAGGAGTCTCTGGGCCTCCATCTCCCTTTTGCTTGCCTGTTCCAGGGAATTCCGGATCTCTTCTTTTCTTTTCAGCAGGAATCCCAGCAAGGGCTTTTTTAAGAGTTTGACCAGAAGGAACGCCACGATGACGAAAGCGACGACCTGCCAGATGAACTCCCGGGAGAATCCTCCGCCCTCTGCCGACGCCCAGAGGTTCTCTTCCAATGCGAGGAGCGCCAGGGGGCTCAGGGACGAGACGAGGGTGATCTTTTTCACTGGATGGCCCTCCCCAGAATTTTTTCGGCGATCTGGCGGGACAGATTCTGGGCTTGCAGCCGCAGGGTGGCCCTGGCCAGCTCCGTTTCCTCCCGGATTTTTTTCTTCATCTCCTCCAGGAACCCGCCGGCCTCTTCACTCGCCTTGTGCAAAATCTCCATCTCCCGGGCAAGACTCTCCTTGCGAATCCCTTCCCGGAGGCTCGCGCCCTGCGCCTGGGCCGCGGCAATGGCATCCCGGTAGCGCTCCATCAGCTCTTCCATCCTCTGCTGAAGCTCCCTCGCTTTTCTCTCCGCCCCCTCGACCCAATCCCTTCGGCCCTGCACGACCCCGATGAAAGGTTTGAAGAGGAAATCGGCGAGGGCGATCATCAAAATCAGGACGATGGCCAGTTGAAAGATAACCGTGAAGTTCAAATCGATCATCTAGGCGTCTCCGTTCACTTTGGCCGTGCAGAAAGGCCTCAAATTGTCTCCATCCAATTCACGAGGTCTGCCATTCTTCTTATTTGGAATTTATTTCCTCGGAAGATGCCTGGCGAACCGTTTCTTTCTCGGTTCCAGGGGTCATGTGCGAAGCTCCTTGAAAAATGACCCCCTCGCCGAAGACCAGCACGGGAGAATGGAGATCCCCGAAAATTTTTGCCGGGGCATAAGCCTCAATCCGCTCATCGGCCCGAATCGTCCCGTGGGTCTCTCCCCTCACAATCACAACCCGGGCCCGAATTTCCGCGTCGACGATTCCTTTCTCGCCGATGACCAGCATCCCCGGCCCGCTGATTTCGCCCCTGATTCTTCCCTCGACTCGAATGGTTCCGTGAAAGGCCAGCTTCCCTTCGAATTCCGTGCCGCAGCCCAAGACCATCCCGGGCTGGTCAGGCGAGTGTTCTTTTTTCTTTTTCAGGCTGGCTCCTGTTCTTATTTTTTGAGAACTTCGATCAGCCGGTCCAGTTCCTCCGCCGAATAATATTCGATTTCTATCTTCCCCCGTTTTCTCCGCCCCACAATTTTGACCTTGGTCCCCAAGGCCCTCTGAAGATCCTCGACCAGCGGAGCCCAATCGGTGCTTACCCTCCGCGAGGTCGACGGCCCTTTGGCCCGGAGCCTTTTCACCAGGTTCTCGATCTGCCTGACCGAAAGACCTCCAAGGATCAGCCTTTTCAGGAGCGCCTTCTGCTTGTCCGCCCCGTCCAGTCCCAGGAATGCCCGGGCATGGCCCATACTGATCTTTCCTTCGGCCAGACTCTGCTTGACTTCGGGGGGAAGTTTCAGCAGCCGGATGGTGTTGGCGACGGTGGTCCGGTCCTTTCCCACTTTCCGGGAAAGTTCTTCTTGCGTCAGATGGAACTCTTCCATCAAACGTTTGAAGGCCTCGGCCTCTTCGATTGGGTTCAAGTCTTCTCGCTGGATGTTTTCGATCAAAGATAGCTCGAGCATCTCCGACTCGGAAACATCCTTGACCAGGACGGGAACTTCTCTCATCCCCGCCCTCTGGGCCGCTCTCCATCTCCGCTCCCCGGCAATGAGCTCATACTTATCCCCCTTGCGGCGCGCCATGAGGGGTTGCAGAATTCCTTTTTCCTTGATCGAATCGACCAGCTCCTGGAGCTGCTCGTCGGAAAAGAATTTGCGGGGCTGCATGGCATTCGGCTGGATTTCTTCGATCCCGCAGAGGATGAGCGCTCTTTTCCCATCCGGCTCTGCGCTCCCTCTCTCCGGGATCAAGGCGCCCAGGCCCTTACCCAATGCTTGTCTTGCTGTCAATTGCGTGATCCTTGATGCCGCGGGTTGAGCGGATCTTCAGGAGAAATGAATGACGATTCACTTTAAACTAAACGAAAGAAAAATGTCAAAGAAAATTATTTTCGCGCGGCAATCCTGAAAACCCGGCTCATCAGGACTTTGATGCAGGATGGGACGGGCGCGGCCTTATGTTTCAGCCGGGGGCGGAGGCGCCTTGCCTGGCTATTATTTCTCTCGCCAGTTCCAGGTAGCTTTCCGCGCCTCTCGATCCGGCATCATATAAAATGATCGGTTTCCCGAAGCTCGGGCATTCGCTCAGGCGCACATTCCGGGGGATGACAGTGTTGAAGACCAGGCTGGAAAAATGTTTCCGCACCTCCTCGGTAACCTGGTGAGAAAGATTGTTTCGCCTATCAACCATGGTGAGAAGGATACCCTCGATCTTCAGCCCCGGATTCAGATTTTCTTTAATAAGTCTAACAGTTTTAAGTAGTTGCGATAAACCTTCCATGGGGTAATATTCGCATTGCAGGGGGATGAGAACGGAATCCGAAGCGGTGAGGGAGTTCACGGTAATGAGTCCCAAAGAGGGTGGACAATCGATGATGAGGTAGTCGAATTGCTCCCTCACGCCTTCGAGGGCCTGCTTCAGCCGGAGCTCACGCTCCGGAAAGGAAACAAGTTCGATCTCCGACCCGATCAGGTCCAGGTCCGAAGGGACGATCTTGAGAAACTCAAGTTCGGTGTCCAGGATCAGGTCCTGTAAATTCGCATTATTTATCAAAGAGTTATAAATACTTTTCCCCGATGCTTTTTCCTTGGGCACCCCAAGTCCGCTGGTCGCGTTCCCCTGTGGGTCGATGTCGATGAGAAGCGTTTTCTGCTCGGCCACGGCTAAGGAAGCGGAAAGATTCACCGAAGTAGTCGTCTTCCCTACCCCCCCTTTCTGATTGGCCACACTGATCACTCGCGACACGGAAATAATTCCTCCGAATCATTCTTACCTCATGGGAGGAGGAAATTACAAGAAAAAAAGTGACGTGTATAACATTGGCCCATCTCGCCTCCATCCAGTACTCGGCGGATGGATTGCAGGAGCATCTCTGGGTGTGGATTCTTACGCCTACACGCCCGAAGTTGCTGCATCGCTCCACGTTTGGTCGCATTCGACATAGCTCATATAAGGAATCGCCCGCTATTAGGAACAGGAATAACAGGCCTTATAGCTCACCCTGTTCCCCCGCGCAGGGCTAATGTGTTTCACGTGGAACAATTTCCCTATTCTTCTTAAGTCCGATAAGCATTCGGTCGTGCCTTATAAAAGGCAACATTATATTTTCCGTAAATGCCAGCTCCCACCCGCGCTCCTCCAGGAGGGTGAGAATCGCATCCAATTCCGCTTTTCCTTTCTTTCCTTTCATTGCCAGGAGAAGCCCGCCCGCTTTGAGATGTGAGCCGCAGGCATCTTGGATTTTCTCGAGCGAGCCGAACGCACGCGTAATAACAAAATCGAATTCACCCGGGGCCGATGCTTCTCTTTCCCCGGTCCATAGAACTTCAATTCCATCGAGCTTTAGTACCCGTTTTACATTATTGAGAAAAAATATTTTTTTTCGTGCGGAATCCAGCAGGCATACCCTTACATCCGGACGTGCGATCTTTATCGGAATTCCGGGAAACCCCGCTCCGGAACCGCAATCGGCCAGGGAGCACTCGTGGGGAAGATGCCTTATAACCGTCAGGGAATCTATAAAATCTTTTAAAATAATCTCCCGGTCGTTTTCGCGGCTTACCAGATTCAGTCGCTTTCGCCAGGTATTCAGCTCCCGCAAGTATTGTTCAAACCGGTTCACCTGCTCCCGGTTCAGCCGAATGCCCAGGATTTCCGCGCCCTCTTTTAAGACGAGCTGGTCTTCACTTGTCACGATGTCTCTTTTCGGGTCGGATCAAAGCCGGTTCATCCTGTAGTTTCCAACCAAAAACTCTCTTCTTCCGGGAAGAGGGAGGTTGTGAGAGGATCCCATAAAGTTGGCTGGCTCTCTCATGGGTCGGCAAGCTCATTCCGAAACACTTTTTGAGTCGAATCACTCAAAGCTTCCGTCCTCCACCGCCGGCAGGTCAGTCGAAATCTCGTCTAATATCGGGAATACCGGAGAGAGTACCACGGATTATTCAACGGAAGTTCCGAGAAATCTCATTAAGGCGAGTTAAAATCTTCCACAAATCAATTTTTTTGAAATTTGGATCATCTCCAATTCAGTCGATCGAATATTCACTGAAAGCCTCACAAGGGCACGGAAGGAAAGACAGATTCCGCCGCAAGCATTGGCGGGATAAAGCTTCGGTCAAAGGGCTAGCGAACTTTCCGAAAGGCGCCGCGGGGACAGAAAAGGTATGATTCGGAGGATAGAAGAACATCCCCGCCATAACCAAGAAGGAAATACGTGCCTCATGGTTGTGGCGGAATCTGCCTTTCCTTCCGGGCCCCTGAAACACACAAGTTACCTTTGCACCCTATTTCCTTTCACGTAAATTGGAGATGATCCCAAATTTTAAATTGGATTCGATCGCGCTTTCCATGACCTTACAAGGATCATTTGTCCGAAATTTGTTTTCGCACATTGAGGGTTCCTCGAATGGTTCGGCATCCCCGTGAAGCGGAAATGTTGTCTAATTTCAATAAAAGAAGCCGGTTTTTTTTCGCAAAAAAGTCACCGAAAGATTAGAATACGTAAAATCCGGGCTGGGAGGCCCCGATTTCGAACCGTTAGCGAAGAAAGGTCGGGGAAGAAGAGGTGCCTCCGTTTTTTTTCTCATATTTCTTAAAATACACCATCAATATTGAAAGGGCGGCCGGCGTAACGCCCGAGATTCGGGAGGCTTGGCCGATAGAAATGGGTTTGACCCGGTTCAGCTTTTCTTTCACCTCCGTGGAAAGCCCCGGGATCTCATTATAGTTTATATCCGCTGGGAGACGGAGCGATTCGAGCTTTTTTAACCTGGCCACCTGTTCCTCCTGCCGGTTGATGTACCCCGCATACTTCACCTGGATTTCCACCTGTTCGGCGATCTCCGGTGGGGTGTCCGCGCAATTCGGGTCGAATGATGCCAGGGAACGGTAAGGTATTTCGGTCCGGCGGAGGAGTTCGGATAAGGGGATGGGATTTCGCAGCGGGGATGTCCCCAGCTCCTGCAACCTGGCGTTGATCTCCGGGTTTGGATACAGGACAAATCCTGCCAGACGATGCAAATCTTGCTGAATTCGCATATCTTTTAAAAGAAAGTCGTTGTACTGAATATCACCGACCAATCCCAAAGCTCTTCCTTTTTCCGTCAACCGCAGATCGGCGTTATCCTCCCGGAGGAGCAGGCGGTATTCTGCGCGCGAGGTGAACATGCGGTAGGGCTCCTTTGTGCCCTTGCTCACCAGGTCGTCGATCAGGACTCCTATATATGCCTCGTCCCTACCAAGAAAGAACGGTTCTTTTCCTTCAATTTTGAGGGCGGCGTTGATTCCCGCCATGAGCCCCTGGGCGGCGGCTTCTTCGTACCCCGAGGTGCCGTTGATCTGCCCCGCGAAAAATAGGTTTTCCACGATCTTGGTTTCGAGCGAAAGTCTCAGCTGAACCGGGTCGGCGTAGTCATACTCGATTGCGTACCCCGGGCGGACAATCTCCACCCTTTCCAGGCCTTCTATTGAGCGAAGCATTTGTATTTGTATGTCCACGGGAAGACTTGTCGCCAAACCATTAGGATAAATCTCCGTAGTGTCGAGTCCCATCGGCTCCAGAAAAATCTGGTGGTGATTTCTTTCAGGAAACCGCATGACCTTATCTTCAACGGAGGGACAATAACGCGCGCCGATCCCCTCGATCACCCCGGAATAAAGGGGAGAACGCCCGATTCCCGAGCGGATAATTTCATGGGTTCGGCTGTTGGTGCAGGTTATATGGCAGGGGACCTGAGGCAAGGGCACGCTACGGTTGCTGAACGAGAAGGGTTTCGGCGGATCGTCTCCCCATTGTTTGGCGAGCGGATTGAAATCAACCGTTCGCCCGTCCAGCCGAGGGCAGGTCCCGGTCTTCAGCCTACCCATGGTAAATCCGAGCTTCACCAAAGAATTTGAGAGCCCGAAAGAAGCCAGCTCCCCCATCCTGCCTGCAGGAAAATTTTTCATCCCAATGTGTACCAGGCCTTTGAGAAAAGTTCCTGTGGTGATTAGCACGCAAGCGCCAAGGAATTTTTCTCCCACGTTGGTTACCACTCCCTCCGCTTTCCCGCCGCTCACGAGGATCTCATCTACCAGGGCCTGCCGGAGGAACAAATTCTTCTGTCGTTCCAGCACTCTCTTCATGCGCAGATGGTATAGCTGCATGTCGGATTGCGCCCTGGAGGACCGCACCGCGGGGCCTTTCTTTGTGTTGAGGCGGCGAAACTGGATTCCTGTTTCATCCGTGTTCCTGGCCATCTCTCCACCGAGCGCGTCTATCTCTCTAACTAGCTGCCCCTTCGCCAACCCGCCGATAGCCGGATTACACGACATGCGCGCGATGCCTTCGAGGTTGATGGTCAGAAGGAGGGTAGGGTGGCCCATTCGCGCGCAGGCCAGTGCCGCTTCGCACCCGGCATGGCCGGCGCCGACAACAATGATATCGTATCTGGGGGGATTTGTATTCATTATCACCGACGATACGTGAAATGTTCCACGTGAAACGCTTTCCGAATGGATTCCCAACTTAAAGAAATAATGTAACTTTTTCATATCACTGTTAGAGTATTTTGTCAATCATCATAGTTCCCTTAGCGGCTGATTTAACCATGAATGCACCTTTCTAAACCGTATCTGCAAGACATTCACTCGGAATAGCCGCATTAGATGTTTCCAGGTTTTCACCGGCCTTGTCCTTAGATTCCCCTTCACAGCTCTTGCAAAGGTCTTCCTGTCGGATTATTCGCCCGGAAACGTTCTTGCTGAATCTTTCTTGATCCTCCCACCTTTGGTCAAAGGTCAAGGGCGTACTAAAATCTGAAAGGCCAATCGCCCTTTGTAGCCCAACCGGTTGTTCCTCCTATTCGGATGCGCCTATTCTATGGATACGGCCTCTTTTCTGCGGGAACGATATCTAAAATTGACTTTCCCCAACGCCTCTGATATATGTTGAAAGTATTTCAGTCCGCCGAATTGAAAATATTTTCTATATTACAGTCAGGCGTGGAAACTCCCGTCCATATACCCGTCCATATAGAAGATGACTGATCGACCTCAAATGTGCTTTCACCATCGGAGGATGTTCGGAGAGGCGCTCCGCGCTCTTCCCATTCTCTGCCTGTTCTTCTCCTGTTTCTCCTGTTCATCGAGCCCACAGAAGAGCCTTCTCATCCGGGAGCTCATTGACCCACCCAGTCCGGTCCAGGAGGTTTTTGCCAGGGAGGGTAAGAGCGATTATTTCCTGCTCTCGGACGAAGGATACTCCTTTCGTTTAATATATCTGTGCGACAATAAGATATTGAATTTCCTCGAAGAACCGGATAAAAACCCCGTTCTCGTCAGCGCTCAACGTCTGCTGGACACCCCTGTTGAACTGAGGCTCCCTCCTGATGACCGCAGAAGAATATGGGCCTGTATGGAACAGAAGGTTTGGGAAGAGCATTCCCGGATCGAGGAACTGAAGACCCAAAAAATAAATGAGAGGAAAGAAATTGAGAAGGCTATTCAGCTCACCAGGGCTGAGAAAGACCGTCTGATTGCCGAAGCGAATGAGAAACGAAGGGCTGAGGCGAATCGAATGCTCAGAATCGAGCAAGAGAAACGGCGGGAAGAGGAAGAACGCCTGCGCAGAATGGCGGAAGAACAGCGCAAGCTAGCGGAAGAAGAAAAAAAATTAAGATACTACCGCGCAGGGGAAAAAGAGGATGTTCCCGCTCCCCCCCCGCCCCCGCTCAATGTGACCGAGAGCGGGATTTTCCTGGTAATGAAAGATTCTAAAGTTTATCAGGAGCCCCGCAACTCGTCCAAAGTCCTATTCAGGGCTGAAAAATACCACCTGTTCGACGTAATTAATTCGCGAAGAGATGAATCTGGAAATCACTGGAACCAGGTGATCGTTTCGGAAAAGGTTGTAGCGGAAAAGGGGAGGAGATTTGGCTGGTCGCCCGAAGAAAAGACCTACTGGGCTAAGAATAAACTATTGGTTTGGATTTATCCAGGGGATGTTTTGACTTCAAACAATAATAATATCAAGCCATTACGTCTTAGATTCGAGGATGTTCAGTTCACCGGAAAAACCTCTCCGAACCCGCAGAAGCAGACCTTTTACGAAGTGAGTTATCTCGTGAACACGTCTTTTCAGGAGAGAATTCTAGGCTGGGTTCATGAAAAAGACGGAATACGGCGGAACGCCAAGAGCATCGAAGAGATGCAAACTCTTTTAAATGACCTTTCCAAAACCTTGTGGCCGATTCGAATTCAGGACGACATTCTCCGAGGATATATCCGCCAGGGTTTCTCCAGGGAGCAGGTTGTTCTTTCCTGGGGAAGGCCCGACCACGTGAACACCACCCGTACGCTCGTAGGAGTGCACGAGCAGTGGGTGTACGGAGAAGCCCCGTTTCCCAAGTCTTACGTGTACTTCGAAAATGGGCTTGTGAACAGCTGGGAATTTTTTGAAAACGGGAAATAAGCGGTACGTCCTGTCAGCGATTTCCCGTTGAGCTGACCCATAGGGGGGAGAGAAAGAATGGGCATTTATGATTTCACTTTGTATGACCTGATTGTGCGCAACGCCCGAATTTTCTCCAATCGGGAAGCTTGGGTCTTCCACAGCCGAAGAGTACCTTTTGAAGAATTCCTAAATGAAATTAATTATTTATCTATTGGACTGCAGAGCTCCGGCCTGAAAAAGGGAGACCGGATCGGAGTTCTCTCCCAGAACTGCTATGAATTTGCCCTTCTTTACGGAGCCGCCGCCAGATTGGGGGCGGTCATGCTTCCGATCAATTGGCGTCTCACCCCTTCAGAGGTGGAATATATCCTTGCAGACGGGCAGGCGCGTTTCTTTTTTGTCGGACCGGAGTATAAGTCGATGGTGAAGGAGATTGCCGGACGACTGAGATTTGTCCAAAATTTTTTCACTTTCGGAACAGGTGATGATGATTTCGCCGAATTCTCTTCCCTCATGGGGCAAAAGGGCAGCTTCGAGAACGTGGAAGTCTCCCAGGGTGACCCTTACGTGATCATCCACACCGCGGCTGTGGCCGGTAAACCCAGGGGAGCAACTCTGTCCCACGGGAATATCATCGCCGCCAACGTCCAGCGTATGGCGACGGTGGGCATAAGGGAAGATGACGCCTACCTGCATCTCCTCCCTCTGTTTCACATCGCAGATCTGGCAATCGCTTTTTCCGTGATGCACGCCGGAGGGAAGAACGTCTTGATGGCGAAATTCGACCCGGAATTGGCCCTGCAGCTCATCGAAAAGGAGAAGATTACAACGATTGGTGAATTCCCTCCCATGCTGGGAATGCTCCTGGAGAAGATGGAGGGAAAGAATTACGACCTGTCTTCACTGAGAAACGTTTCGGGGATAGACCACCCATCCAACATAGAGAAATTTAAGAAGAAGACGAACGCGGAGTTCTGGATCGGCTTCGGCCAGTCGGAGACCTCCGGCATGGTCACCGTCTGCCCCTACACGGAAAAGCCTGGGTCCGCTGGCAAAGAGGGGGCGCTGGCGAGAATCAAAATCGTCGATGAGCATGACCGCGAGGTCTCAACCGGAGAACCGGGAGAGATCTGCGTGCGCGGGCCGCTTGTTTTCCTGGGGTACTGGAATCTGGAAGAGGATAACCGCTACACCTTCCGTGATGGTTGGCACCACACCGGCGACATCGGACGGCTGGACGAAAAAGGCTACCTCTGGTACGTGAAGCGAAAGGCGGAAAAGGAACTGATGAAACCCGGGGGAGAGAACGTCTACCCGGCGGAAGTCGAAAAAGTTATTTTGGAACATCCGGAAGTCGCCGATGTATCCGTGATCGGCGTGCGGGACGTCGAGTGGGGAGAGGCGGTCAAGGCGGTCTGCGTCCTCAAGCCTGGAAGTTCCCTCTCAAAACAAAGTTTGATCGATTTCGTGGCGTCCCGAATTGCCCGCTTTAAGAAACCTAAGTACGTGGAATACGTATCCGCCCTGCCTAAAACTCAAGACGGATCGATTGACCGCGATAAAGTGAAGGCTGAATACGGAAAAGCATAAATTCCTAATACTACTACGTTAAGTTTATGAATCGTTAAAGATGACGCTATTGCACGTTGGGCACGTGCCTTTGTACAACATCAACCAGCGCTGGATCGATCGGCGGACAGCTGGCAAGGTCAATCCAGAAGTTTTTTTTCTTGCCCATTTTTTCCAGCGTTAAAAAGGCATAAGCCAGGGTTACCAGGGTGACGTGGTGATGCCAACCTTGCCAGGAACGGCCTTCAAAATGGTCAAGCCCAACTTCCACCTTCATTTCTTCATAATCCTGTTCCACGCGGAAGCGCCCTTTCGCTCTTCGCACCAACCCTCGGAAAGAAGTGCGCTGCGGAGCAAAACTGGAAAGCCAGTATTTCCAAGGTTCTTTATCCCCCTCCGGCCATTCAATCAACAACTCTTCCGCTGGGACTTCCTTGGTCTTGCCTTGCACCAATCCATTGGCCATCCAGACAATCACCCGAGCAAAACGAGAAGTAAGAGGCCCCTTGGTCCCTTCTCTCCACGTAATCGTCTTCCAACTGCGAGAGGGCAAATCTTTGGCAATCTGGCAGAGAGTCCGAACGGGGGGGAAATCTTTGGCGTAAAAGCGTTTGCGAGGGACTTTCCCTCCTCCTTTCATCGGAGGCTCAGCGGGATGAGGATTTTCCGTCCAGGCGGTCAGGCCCCCACTCACCTGAACAATATAATCCGCTTTCCGGTTTCTCAACCCCTGGCGGAATTCGAACACATCTCCATAAAGGGAATCCGCCAGCACTGGCCGCACCTGCAAACCCCACCCTTTTACTTCATCGATCAGATCCATCGCCAGCTCGGGTTTCGTCTTGAAGGTGACCTCCTCTGGAACCCCAGCCTTCTTCCTTCGCACGGGATCATTGATCCACTTCTCCGGAAGATACAAAGCCCAATCCAAAGGGGTACTCGATTGCTCGGTGCCCAGATCCAGCGTCACTGCCACCTGACAGTTGGCCGTCTTTCCCAAAGCTCCACAGTACTGCCTGGCTACTCCCACCGAATGTTCCCCCTGCTTGGGAAAAGACACCTCATCAATGAGCCAATATGCCTCGGCAACAAACTCTTGCTCCACTTTTCGGGCCAGAGATGCCCGGACCTCCTGAGTAGGCCAGGGACTCTGATTAACAAACTGCTGCAAGGCCTGCACATCCCCATCTGGAAGACGATCAGCCATCGGCTCGATGGATTTACGTTCTCCGTCCATCAGGAGGCCCCGAACGTATTCCCCGGTGTGCTGTCCCCGTTCCTTGCGGCCCATGAGGGAAACAACATCCGCCAAGAAGGCCTCCAAATTCAACCGGAATCGCTCTATCTCTCGAGTGTTCATACCCGAGAGGATATACCAGAGTCCTGGAGAATGTCAATAATAACTTAACGTAGTAGTACTAAGGAGGCCTTGAATGTCCAGATCAAGAAAAGTGGCTATGTTTTGGAACATTCGAGTTTAGCGGATATCAGCTACGGGTACAAAGGCTGCCATCCCGTTGCAGGATTCTTCCAATCCCTCAGCCGACGGCCCAGTGGCCCGAACAAATCAAGAGTTCCTTCAGATCCTTTTTCAATCAGCCCCTTCAGTTTGGCCTCATTATATGACCAAGCCAGCGACCAGCCTGAATTATCAGATTGCCCCTTATTACATTTAATGATAGTATTGGAGCTAGCATAGGGGGTAGTGATAATGGTGAAGATTCCCAATATTATTCCGATTACTGATCTCCGCCAGGGCGCGACGGCCGTTGTAAAGCGGGCGAATTCTTCTCGGCAGCCGATTATCATTACCCAGAGAGGCCGGGCGGCTGCTGTTATCGTCAGCATAAAGGCCTATGAGCATTCACAGCATGAATTGGAGATTCTTCGCCTCTTGGCCCGTGGGGAGAAAGAAATTGAAGCGGGTAAAGGATATGATCTTGAGGCCGTTCTGGCTGAGGCGGATATCCTCCTGAATAAGGATAGTCTTTGAAAATCCTTTTCACCCCCTCGGCGCGCACGCAGTTTTTAGACGGCGTCGCCTATATTTATACCGACAAGCCCTCCGCAGCAGTCTCCTTTAGGCGCAAAGCAGAAAAGGCCTTGGTAAGGCTTCAGAAGTTCCCAAATTCCGGGAGGGGCCTGCCGGAATTCCCTGATCTTCCCTTCCGAGAAGTTGTGGTGGCTCCATATCGTTTTTTCTATCGGGTGAAAGAAAAATCAATATGGATTGTCGCTGTTTGGCACAGTGCTCAAATCCCAGAGGAGCCTTCCGGCTGAAGCGCATCACATTTTCAAACTCGAGAAAAGATGATTGCTTATGGACAATATCGATTTGGTTGTTTTTGACATGGCGGGCACCACGATTCTGGACACAGGTCAGGTTCCGGAGGCGTTCCAAAAAGTGTTGGGCGATGAGGGGATCCCCGTCACGGCCGCGGACCTGCGCGGCATCCGCGGGGCCTCGAAGCGCTGGGCCACGCGCAAGTTCGTCGAGCGCCAGTTCCCGGGAGACGAAGCAGAGGTCGCCTCGCGCACCCAGAAGGTCTTTGAGGCCTTCCGAAAACATTTGAGTGAGAGATATAAGCAGGAAGGAGTGCAGCTCATCCCTGGGACCCTGGAGACCTTCTCCTGGCTTCAAAGCATGGGAGTGAAGATCGCGCTCAACACGGGTTTTGACCGGGTCCTCACCAACCTTCTCCTCCAGGCTGTTGTATTCGGGCCCAATGTCCTCAGCGCGGTGGTGTGCGGAGATGACGTTCCCCAGGGACGCCCCGCTCCTTATTTAATCTTCCGGGCCATGGAGGCAGCCGGCGCGCAGAGTGTCCACCGGGTGGCCAACGTGGGTGACACGACTCTCGACCTGGAGGCGGGTTTTCATGCCGGGGTTCGGTGGAACATCGGCGTCCTCTCCGGGGCCCATACGAAAGAGCAGATGGAGAAGGTTCCCCATACCCATCTAATTTCCAGTGTAGCCGTCCTCCCCGATTTATGGAAATAGCTCATTCCGATTTGAAATACGCACCCCTCCTGAGGGCCTTGGGGATTTCATTTCTGCACCTATTTCCGCCCATCCTTGCCGGCGTCCTTTATTTTCCAACTATTTTCCAACATGGCTTTCCTTGGATTTTAAAACCGCTCCAACCTTCCTCTGTACATATTCTGGGAACCGCTCGGAGGAATTTTTGATCAGTTTGGATGACAGATTCTTCAGATTCAGTTCATCCAAATCGAGAGACGCTTTCCCTCTGCAGACAAAATAAATCTGGTCTAAAAAGGCTTTTTCGGGGACGGCGATGTGGATTCCATCTTTCATCTCGAATCCGAAGAACAGATCCGACGAAATTTGCCTGAATTCAACCCCCTGTTCCCGCAGGATGAACTTCTTGGTTTTTCGAGTCGTCGCGAAGGTAAGGGTGTAGGGAATCATATTCAAGATTCCATGGCGGGCCAAGGCAGATTCAAAGGAAAGATAGTTGGGCAGATAGAGCTGAGCCGCTATTTTCTCTACAGGAAAATTTTCCCCCATCGGAATGTAGATGCCTTGGGACACCCGCTCCATCACTCCGCCATCCACCCATCTCTTTAAGGCCACGTAAAGACTGTTCCTCCCGAGACCGGTAATCTTTTCCAGGTCGGCGATCGTATAGAAGGGCTTATTCAGAGTCTTCAGGGTTTTAAGCAGCCCAACTCCGGTCATGCGGGAGCAATTCCTCAACGGCTGGCCAAAAATCTTTGGGCAAATACTTTCGCAAATCTCTGATCAGGTCTTTTTTCTTCAAGGTTGTCCGGTACATAGTCTCTTCAGACCACGGAAGGGAATCTTTAACATTTTCAGATAGTACCCTAATTTTGTCATTGACATTTTTAGAGTACGGTCTAAAATTGTAATCATGCCGATTCGCCGAAATCTCGAACCGCTTATTCTTTCCGACCTGGAACAATATGAACAGATGCTCTTTGTCTCCGGTCCCCGGCAGTGCGGCAAAACCACCTTGGCCGAAATGATTCTTGATAAGGTCGGAATTGGCCGTTATTGGAACCATGACATTCCGGAAGATCAGATCCTCCTCACCAAAAAACCTTCCTTCTTTGAAGAAATCGACCGGAAGAAGGGGGATAAACCGTTAATCGTTTTTGACGAAATCCACAAATACCCCCGATGGAAAAACGTTCTCAAAGGGGCCTATGACCGGTCTCGAAAGGAATTCCGTTTTTTAATAACCGGCAGCGGGCGACTCGATTTATACCAAAGGGGAGGTGACAGCCTGGCCGGGCGCTACCTTCTTTATCATCTCTTTCCCTTTACCATCCAAGAGTTGATTGGAAAGAAAGTGCCCATGGAGGCTTTCCTAAAAAGCCCGGACGAATTGCCGGAAGAGCTACCGGACACCCAGTCCACTTGGAAAGCGCTGGAAATGTTTAGCGGCTTTCCGGAGCCCTTTTCTCGGGGAACAGAAACCTTTTATCGTCGGTGGACCCAGGCTTATAGCCGACAGATTGTCAGGGAGGATATTCGTGACCTAAGTCACGTTAGACAGGTAGGGCAACTGGAAATCCTGGCCAGGCTGCTTCCGGAAAAAGTGGGCGGTCTCTTCTCCATGAATTCAATCCGCGAGGACATCAAGGTTTCTTTTGAGACCATCAAAAGCTGGATCGAAGTCTTTGAGAACTTCTTTTTTGTCTTCCTAATCCCTCCTTGGAGCAAAAAGCTGACCCGGGCTATTCATAAAGAACCCAAACTGTACCTCTATAACTGGGCCTCGGTTTCAGATCCGCCGGCTCGATTCGAAAACATGGTAGCGCTTCATCTATATCAGGAGGTTACTCTCTGGAATGAGCGAGGCCTGGGGGAATTTGATCTCTATTTTGTTCGCGACCGGCAAAAGAATGAAGTGGATTTTTTGATCAACAAAGAAAAGGAGCCTTTTCTTTTGGTGGAAACCAAGCTTGGGGAAACCGAACCAGCGGCGGCTTTACTGAAGATGAAAAAGCTCTTTCAGGTGCCCGCGGTCCAACTCGTGAATAAGCCGGGGATCTCTCGCCATCTAACCAGGGATGGCGAGAAAATTCTCCTGGTCTCCGCTGATCGCTGGCTAAGTTCGCTGCCCTAAGATTTGATGGCAGTTTCCGAAGTTATTTCCCCCTCTGCACCTCCACTCTGGAATTCACTCGGGGACGGCCCATTTCCCGCAAATGGTCCCGGAGCACCTTCGAAGCCTTCCGGGATGGTAAAGTAGGACTCCTGGTTATTACACCGCGCCACCACGTGCATCATTGCCCCAGGGGCATAGATCCGAGGCCTGCGGGGCATGACGATCTGCAGGACACTCCCAACCGGTTTATCCGGATATATCTCCATAGGCTTCCTGATTCCGGCATTTAACCGCGGAAAACATTCAACTGATCTTGGGAGCTAGGTTGCGGGTGGCAAACCCGGCAATCTGAGCCCCTTGTTGTCCTTGAGTAAAGCCAGTGACTTGGTTTCCAAGAATTTACTTCAGTTGACTATCTTTGCTACCTTTTCGATTGTATAGGGTAACTGTCTTCAAGGCTTTTTTCGAGTTCTGATTGACATCTAACACAATATCGAACTCCAGGCATTGCCTTGCGACGCGCTTCAGGAATAGCAACTTCGCATTCCTCACAATGAGTTAAGCTTTCGCCATCCGGTAATCGGCTTCTAGCTAATTGGACTGCGGATTCCACCGTGGCATCTATTTGTTCCTGCACCGCCCCATCGCGGGACCAACCAACTGCCATAACTGTTCCCTTTGCTCCTGGTGATCAATTGTACGGTATTGGGAAAGACAACTTTCAAAATGACCTACCGTGTAGCGCATAACCTGCACGCCGTGCCTCTTCAGTGTAACCGAACGCTCGGGCGCGTCAGGTTGAGGATGTGCTGGTTAGGTGCGCCCGGCCTCCCGGTACAGCGCTTCGCCGGACGCCTTCAGCTTCTCGAGCCACATCTCCTTGAGCACCCGAAGATCCTCGGTCGCAACATAGTCCGGGTCGTCAGAGGGCTTCAGCCGGTCCAGCACTTCGAACTCGAACGCATCCGGCCCGAGAGTGTTCCAGTCCGCCTGCAGCTCGCCACTGGGGTGCGAGCCATTCTCCAGCTGGAACCGCTGGCGGTTGAGCATGCCGGGTAGGTTGGGGGTCGATCCGACGAGTGACTTTCCCGTTGCGGTGTTGCGGACCCGAAACAGGCCCGCAGGCCGAGGCGTCTCCTTGTACTCGCGAATACGGGCTTTGCGGTCGATCTGAGTCACCGGACATCTCCCAAGTCAACACTGCTGGGGATGGCATCTAACGATTTGCATAATCTGCGCGGGCAGCAGTAATGCTGGGGCGAAAACACTTCCGATTCCGCGTCAGGTTGATGCAACTGTTAGCCCGTAGTTATGGTGTGAACATCTCCTGCAATATCGCGAGAACACCCGCTAGAGTAAATGAAGACAGCTTACCAAGCCGACGCACCAAGCGCTCCCGATCAACAGTGCGAATCTGGTCAATAACGACATATCCCGCCCGGCCTTGAAACCGGCACAGGACCCGGAACGGATAAGGATGCCCTCCGGTTGTGAGAGGAGCTACGATAAAGGTCCGCAAATGCGCATTAAGTTCGTCCGGCGCCACAACCACGCAGGGGCGAGTCTTCTGGATCTCGCCTCCTCGGGCTGGGTTTAGACTAACCAAGAAAACATCGCCCCGACGGACAACGTCTGCCATCACCACTCCCATTCCCTCTCGTCAAACAGTGTAGGAACAGGCGGATCAAGCAAAAGATCGCCATCGCGTTCACGCATCTGCTTGGCCGCATCAGCCCATCCCGAACGAGCTGAGGTGGTGCGGGCGATAACGACGGCTCCATCGCGAACAACCAACTCGACTTCTTCGGTCAATCCGGCTTCGCCAATGATTGCTTTTGGCAGTCGAACACCACGCGAATTACCAATGCGAACTAAACGAGTCTTCATAAAGTACCCTCCTGATCCAATGTAATTACATTATAATCACCGAGGGTGGCTTATGTCAAACAGAGGGAAAATGGGGAAAATGGTATGTCCATTTTTGCAGGGCTAAACGCTGGCGATCAGCGGGGATTATTACCCATCCGCTGGATCGCCTTGTTGGTCGCAGCCCCAACCGCGAGAAGCGGGACGTTCTTAAGATTCTAAGTTAGTCGCCACGAAGTTCCAGAATATCTTTCGGCGCTCGATCCGCCTGATCATGAGATGATGTGACACGCCGGGTGCGTCAGGTCGGGCTAATCTTGGCATGATTTTCCAGCTATCACATCCACACACGCAGGGTTGGCAACTTAGAATATTAAGAGCGTCCCCCTCACCTCTATGGATCGAATCAGCCCGCATTTCCTCCGGGATCGCATTTCGTCGGGCTTCCACTTGCTGGACTGCATCCATTGGGGCCTCCCTTCTTGTAGATATTAATCTACCAATAACAAGAACCCCCTCCTTGTCAAGCCCCAAACCCCACTTTTATGTCGCAGGCCCTGAGAGTGTTTCCTTCTTGACACAAGAGTTATTTTCTTGTTAAAATGCACCGATCTGAAACTGAACTCCTTCCATCTCAACATGGCAGTGTCTCGGGTCAATAACGAAGGAGTGGACTCCTCATTCCAACAAAATGAAAAGTGCCTCAGCGGAATCTCAAGATTCCGTCAATAGAATGGTCGCTGGAAATCCTATGGATCCCCCCCTTAGATCATCCGATTATAACTATTTCGTTCGTTATGATGATCACAATTTCCTGGGCTATAATTTCCTCTATCGATCTATTCTTCGCATACCTACCGAAGCTTTCCCAGCAATAGATACGTTCATTCGCACGCTTTCTTCTCAAGGCGCATGCTCCGGAAATGGACACCCCGATATTATGCGGTTGCCACCCCAATGGCTTGAGGCCCTTAAGGAAACACAGTTCTTGATTGACAGCACTTTTGATGAACTTAGCTTAATAAAGTTTAGGTATTATAGAAGCCTATATGATAACAACGCTCTGAGCCTGGTGGTATTGCCTACCTTATGGTGCAATTTTGCCTGCCCCTATTGTTTTGAATTTAAGAAGCCTATTTTTATGAAGCCGGATGTCGAGCAGGCATTGATCAATTGGATCACAAGACTTTTCAGGAATAAACGATTCATGCATATCGCGTGGTTTGGCGGAGAACCCCTCCTGGCCAAAAGAGTCATCTCCCGTCTAACACATCGCCTGCAAGAGTTCTGCAAAGATATCGGTGCAAGCTATGAAGCCTCTATGACGACGAATGGCTACTTCTTGGACGAGAGATTCCTTGCTTCTTTATCGTCGCTAAGCATCAAGCATATTACTGTCACTCTCGACGGGGATAAGGCCGATCACGATGCATTGCGTAAACGAAGGAGCGGTAAGGGGAGTTTCGATTGCTTATTTGCGAATATCGTCAATTTCTGTGAAGTCAATCCCGAGTGCGAGCTCACACTCCGAGTGAATTGCTGTGATGACAATTATGAAAGGATTGAGCATCTATTAACAAGATTTCCCTCTAGCGTTCGGAATCGTGCTCCGATCTTCTTCCGTTGGATTTGGTCAAATGAAGCGAGCAGGTACCATGATTTTGCTCCCCGAAGCCGAGGGGTGGACCCTTTCGGCGGTCTTTCCAAACTTTATACGGCTGCGCAGGCGATAGGTTGGCAGACCAAGAACCCGCATCACCGTGCGAATGTCGGATACTGCGAAGTCGATTATTTGGATCATTATTGGATTGGCCCGGACGGGAATTTGTTCCTGTGCAGCCATAGTTTCGATAAATCGGAGGCCATCGGAAACTTATTGAAAGGGGATGAAGTGTTTCACCGGAAGGCTGCGAACGAGTATATGAGATGGTATTCAGTGGACCCATTTAATGATGTGGAGTGCCTCAAATGTAAATTACTCCCGACGTGCTGGGGCGGGTGCAGAAAAACAAGAGCGGAAGGGAAGCGGGAATGTATTGAGGAGAAAGAATCCCTTGACCTGTATGTAAGAAATGCGGTGGCGGAGCAATTAAATAGGGCTCCTTCAGGATGCGATAAGATATTGGGCAGTGAGCTCAGCTGACGGTATCGTGATATGCTGCTTCAAGAACGAGTAGGACCATGCGGAGAAGTCTCAGATCTTGGCGTTACGAAATGAATGGGACTGTTGAACGTGACCTGCGGAGGAGACAAGAGAAAGCAAAAGCAAAGGAGATGGAAATGGCAAAAAAAACGGAAGAGAAGCGGCAGGACGTGGGAGATTTGGGAACAGAGGTGAGATCGAAAATTTATCTAGAGATTCTGGATAAGGGGCTTCCCATTTTACGGGAATATGGAATTAACTTGTTAATGAGAGTAGCTGATTCTCAGGATGGTCGTTGCGGATGCAAAGGGGATTGTGGTTGTAAAACGGTTTGTGATGGCTGTCACAGTAAATGTGTAATGTCGCCCGTAACTGATGTGGGGAGGCCAGTCGATTAGCGTTGAGGATAAAGCGCGCGAAGCAGGACGTTCTTCAGATTCTGATTCGTGAGAAGTAGATGCCTGTTTTAGGATTGTGAAGATGGTTATCAGTGGGCAGTGCATTGGATTGTACGAAAAGGAATGCTCTTACCAAATCTGCCCCGAGCAATTTCAACGAAGGAAAAAATGGACGTGTTAATCCGTTCTAGTTCTAAGCCGATATGGGCCTTGGCCCATCGCTTGATGTTGCAAGCGATCACTTTACAAGCCACGGCAAAGCACACTTTCGGGGTCCGTCGTACACGTAGTTTTCCGAGTCCATGAGAACGCTTCAGTTCCGAACTCGTAGCCTCAATGCCGGAACGAATCTGATATCTGTCCTTCCATTCCTTCGTTTGCTGCAGGGAATACATCTTATCCCGAAGCCGGATTTCGGCTGTGATCTCCAGGCGGAACAGAAATCCCCGACGGTGTCTCGCGCGGGGCAGCCGCGATGACGATGATTCGGAGTGCGCACGTCGGCGAGGACGAGGGACGTAGTTCCGATAATTCCCTTACTATCCCCCAGATCCCATTACCTTTGGTGAAGCCCTCTCATTCCCCTCCTTATCTCTTCTCTTTGTGAACTGAGTCAAATCTACAAATTGAATTCTGGCTTTCAAATTAAAGGTTTCGTTCCATCACTGCCAGTCTGGTTTGAGCTGTGGCCTGTTGCTTTCTTTTATCCGTTAGCCATTTGCGGGAAATTCTTAGCGATTGGATCAGGGACAGGATATTTTTTCTCAGGGCTTCGGGCGAGGTTCCCCCGATAGCATTTCGGCGAGAGACGATTTGTGCGTACGAAGCGGGACGTTCTTAAGATTCTAAGTTAGTCGCCCGAAGTTCCAGAATATCTTTCGGCGCTCGATCCCCTGATCATGAGATGATGTAACACGCCCGGTGCGTCAAGTCGGGCTAATTTTGGCATGATTTTCCAGTTATCATATCCACGCAGAGTTGGCAACTTAGAATTTTAAGGACGTTATATAAGAAAGCAGGGGCAGGACAAACTATAAAGGATGGCAGCAAAAAAATTTATTGGGTATGTTGCCCGATCTTTCTGAAAAAAGAAACCTCCTGTAAAAAGATAGCCTAGGGGAACCAACCCAAAACTACCAACAGGAGGTTTCTTATGGAACAAGTGGATCGTATCAGACTGGAACAGTTTCGTCAATTGAAGAAAGAGATTCGGGGTTCGGAGAAGCATTTGATCGTGGGGATCGATGTGAGCAAAGATAAACACCATGCCTTTTTAGGGACCGCGACGGGGAAGACCCTTTTTAAGCGGTTGGTGTTTGAGAACAGTGTGGAGGGCGTGGAGAAGCTTTTGAACCAGGTCGAGAGGGTGCGGTTGGAAGAGGGATTCCAGGAGGTGGTGTTTGGGGTGGAGCCCACGGGGAATTATCATAAGCCGTTGGGGGAATTTTTAATTCGCAAACTCGCCCACGTCGTATTGGTTTCCGGGGTAGCGGCCAAAGAGAATCGGAAAAGCCTCGATGGGCGGTGGGACTCGAACGATGGGAAGGACGCGGCCAACATAGCGGATTTAGTTTCCCAGGGGAAGTTTTTATTTTATGAGTATCCGGATCCGCGGTTGCGGGAATTGCGGAGCTTATTGGTGTTGAAGAGGCGGCTGAAGAGGGAGGAGCAGGGGTATCGGGTGCGGATTCGGAATTCTTTGGTGGCGAAGTATTTTCCGGAGTTGGATCGGTATTTTGACCAATCGGAGAAGTATGCGTTAGCGATTGTGCGTTGGTGTTTAGACCCGCGGAGCGTTTCGGGATACCGGTTGGACGAGTTCACCCGAATGATTGCGTCGGGGAGGCGAGGGGGGCAGCAGCACAATCGGTTGCGGATGATTTTGGAGATGGCGCGGGGTTCGATAGGCTGTGAGATGGGGCCGGCGGTGAAATTTGAGGCGGAGCTGATGGTGGAGGGGTTACGACAGATCCGGCTCAGGATAGGCGACGTGGAGAAGCAGATCCAGGACTTATGTATGGAGTTCCCCGAGTATGAATACCTTTTGAGCATCCCGGGGTTCGGTCCGGACGTGTCCTCCAAGGTGTTGGGGGCGGTGGGAGACCCGTTTCGGTTTGAGAATGAGAAGCAGGTGTTAAAGCTGGCCGGTTGGGATTTGAATGCGGAGCGGAGTGGGAAGAGTTCGGATTCCGTTCGGCCGGTGATCTCGAAGAAGGGGAAGGCGGATCTCCGGTATGCCTTGTACCAGGCCGCGATGATTGCCTCCATCAAGGATCCGCATTTCATCGTTTATTACACGAACCGGCTGCGGGGCCGAGAGCGAGAGCCGGGGATCAAGACCAAGAGGCGGGTGAAATTGGCGGCCAAGCTTTTGGTCATTGCCTGGGCGCTCATGAAGAAGAAGGAGCCCTTTAATCCGGATTACCTGAAGCTGGAATAAGCAATTACTTTTTCGACGAGAGAGCCCGCGAAAGGACGTAGAGGCAAACGACCTCGGAGGGGACAATGCAGGGCCTCTCACTTGAACCTTGGAATCTGGATTAGGGATGATGGGTGGCCTCGTTCCCACGGGACACACCGGATAAACGTAACGATGAGGTCCAAGGTTCGTCGAGGGTGAGATTCGTCGATCTGCGCAAAGTTGTAAATAGGGCGGCATGGATTCGTGTATCCCAATGAACCCTGGATGGCTATCTGTTGAATTTTGCTGATTCTCTTTTTTCTCTTGACAGGGGGAATATAGGATGTCCCTTTTTTCTTTTTTCTTTCTTTAAAGGTTTCGTTCCATCACAGCCAGTCTGTCTTGAGCTGTGGCTTGCTGCTTTCTTTTATCCGTTAACCATTTGCGGGAAATTTTCAGGGATTGGTTCAGGGATAGGATATTTTTTTTCAGGGTTTCGGGGGAGGTTCCCCCGGTGGCATTTCGGCAAGAGACGATTTGTCTTGGTTCCTGGGCAAGGTTGATGATTTTTTCTTCCATCTTTGAGGTTGAGGTCTTCTTCTTTAAGAGCGCGGTGTAAAGCAAAACTGGAGATATGTTCAAGCCCTTCCGCCTCGGAGTATTTCACTGCTTTCTCGACAGCTCCTTTACCCTGTCTGAAAGAAATATTTCCTTCCTGGACGATTCGCTCAAGAAGGTCCGGGGCAGCTATGAATCCTCTTTGGCAGAGGGACGACATTTTTTTCGTATCAGTCTGCAGAGAGTTAATAATCTCTTCCATCACCTTCGGAGCCGGGGCGCATTCGTCCACCAGATCCATGATGGAATACTTTGTCCACTGGGTGTCCCGGTTGTAGCCCAAGAAAAGCGATTTCCCGGTGGAAAGCAGGCCCATCAGGATCCCCTGGGCCACCGCCGGCCTTGGCCTTGACCACTTCCAGCGGGTCGGGGTTCCGCTTCTGGGGCATCATGGAGCTTCCCGTGCTGTGGGCATCGTCCAGCCGCGAACATTCCGAATTCCCCGGTGCTGAAAAGGATTAGCGTCTGGGCCATGGAGCTCAAATGGTTCATCATGGACGGCAACGGCGAACCCCATCTCGGCTTCCGGTTCCCAGCGGTTCTGGATGGGGTCGAGGGAATTCCGCAGTGGGCCGTCGAAGCCGAGGAGCGTGGAGGTGAGATGGCGATCGATGGGAAAGCTTGTGCCGTACCCGGTCATGGATCCGAGGGGGTTTTGATTGAACCGCTCGTACCAATCCTGGAATCGGTCCAGCGTCCCGAACGAAGCGCCTCGGCAAAAGAAAGCCAGACGTGGCCCAGGGTGGTTACTTGGGCAGGCTGATGGTGAGTAGTAGCCGGGGACGACAATGTCCCGGTCGCTTTGGGCTTTCTTAATCAGGGTTTGCAGCGAGGGAAGAAATCTCGGGATACGAAATCAAGGACCTGATCCCTGAGATAAAGCCGCATGTCCAGCGCCACCTGGTCGTTCCGGCTGCGGGCGGTGTGGAGTCGCCCCCCGACCTCTATCCCGTATCTTGCAATGAGCTGATTCTCTACGTTGGTGTGCACATCTTCGAGAGAGGGGTCGAGCTGAAATTTCCCCGCCCTCCAGGAACCCTCGATTTCCTTCAAGCCCCGGATGAGCGCCCGGGCTTCGCGCCTGGGGAGAATGTTTTGCCGGCAAAGCATGACCACGTGAGCCCGGCTCCCCCAGAGGTCATAAGGGATCAGCCGCTCGTCCGCGGGCGGGATTCCCCGGACATCCCTGCCGGAGGTGAACTCTTCGGTCAGGGCCGAGGGCCCCTTTTCAGATCTTTTTCCCCAGAGTTTTCCGGTTTTCATATTTATAATTTTGGGACGCAGATTTACGCAGATGAACGCAGATTAAGAGACCTCTCATCTGCGATAGAACATTCTATTGACCCTTTAGCTCTGAAAAATGTGACTTTTCCCTATGAAAAGGGCGACCGAAATCCGCCTGCCGCCCTTTGCAAAGGGGGGTCGGGAGGATTAGCGATTCCTAGTCGGCATTCTTTGATACGATTTTCAGGCTAAATTGATACGATTTTCTTAATCCGCGTTTATCTGCGTCAATCTGCGTCCGAATAATAATTGATGCAATTATCCAAAGACTCCCCCCATCCGGGTACCCGCGAGTTTGCTGATCGTCCACAGGCATACGGCGCCGAGGATAATCAGGATCAAGCCCCAGGGCGGCCGCCTCGTTCACCGAGCCCCCGATGTAGAAGTTGAAAATCCCCACGGTCATCATCTCCCGCCCGGGAATGACGAGGAGGAGAGTGGCCGAAGCCTCCTGGAGGGCAAGGATGAAGGAATACAGGGCCCCGACCAGGATCCCTTTCCAGATCAGCGGGGCCACCACATCCTTGAAGGTCTTGGTCTTGGTGGCGCCCACGGATTCGGCCGCCTCTTCGATCGATTTGTGGACCAGGAGAAGGGAGGCGAAGGTCCCCCGCACCGTGTAGGGAAGGCGCCTCACCCCCAGGACGAGCGGGATCACGACCCACATCCCGATCAGGGCGGTATTCATGAAGGGCAGAGGATCGCGGAAAGCCCGCAGGTAGGCGATGCCGATCCCGGTCCCGGGAGCGCCAGGATCAGCGTGGTGAGCGAGTCCAGAAGGTCTCTCCCGGGAAGCTTCGTCCGGGCCATGACCCAGGCCACGGGGACGCCGACCATGATGCAGATCACGACCGAGATGCCGGAATAAATCAGGCTGTTGATGATGAACTTGGGGGTCTCGATCGCCACCCGCTCGAAATACTGGAGCGTGTACTTCACCGGAATCGGGGTGAGCGCCCAGCCTTTGCCGAACGAGTCCAGGGCGATCCCCAGGTAGGGGATGAAGGCGAAGATCAGGACCACGATCAGGAAGATCAAGGCCAGCGCCTGCCCCCAGGGGGAAAGCTTCTTTCTCTCGATCTTGGAGTAGGAGAGGGAGCTGTAGTCTTTGATGGCCACGTATTTCTTGGCGATGATCAGGAAGAGGATGGCCAGGAGAACCATGATGGCGGATATGACGATCCCCATCTTGAAGAGCCGCCGGTCCACAAACTGGACGATGTTCAGGTAGGCCTGGGACGCGAGAAGGTCGTCGATCCCCACGACCAGGGGAGTGGCGAAATCGGCAAAGGTCCAGATGAAGACCAGGAGCGCGCCGGAGACGTACCCCGGGGTCGTCAGCGGAAAGGTGATGTCCCAGAATTTTCGCAGCCCCCGGGACCCGACGCTCTCCGCCGCTTCGTCGAGGGACAGGTCGATCTTTCCCAGGGCATCCACGATGGAAAGGGTCATGAGCGGAAAGAGATGGAGCGTTTCGACCAGAAGGACCCCGTGGATGCCGTACATGAAGTTCACCGGCTTCTGGAAATCCGAGGTAATCCATCAGGATCACGTTCACGGTCCCGGCCCGGCCCATGATGAAGACAAACCCCATCACCCCAACCAGGGGGGGCATGATCATGGGGACGATGGTGAGGAAAGAAAAAAGATTCCTCCCGCGAAATTCGTAGCGCAGGAGAAGGAAGGCGATGGCAATCCCCAGGATCGAGGTGGTGACCACCGTCGCCCCGCCCAGAAGAAGGGAGTTGACCAGGGATCTCAGGTAATAAGCGATCGGTAAAAAAATCGTAGAAGTTGTTCAGGGTGAAGCGCGCCTTCGGCCGTCGTGAAGGCGTCATAAAACAGGCGGATCAGCGGGTAAATCAAGAAGATACGCCGAAAAAGGCCCAGATCCCCAGGTAGCCCAACAACCCGCCGATGTTTCATCTGCGCCCAGGACTTCGGGCCTGGGGGAGCGCCAGCGATGTTTCGCTCTGGGAGCTCACGCCGGGATTCCCTTTTCAGGGGATGGGAATCCCCAGGGTAATCTGCTGGGGAAAGGTCACCAGGACTTTTTCCCCCAGGGGGAGGACCTGGTGGTACCAGGGGTTCTGAATGTCCACCTTGAAGATTTTTCCGTTCACGATTTCCACGTCGTACCGAATGGTGTTCCCGATGTAGGAGGCGAAATTGATCTTGCCCGGGATGGACATTCAGCCCCTCCAGGCCGTCTTTCGGACGGGGCCGATGGAGGCCGTCTCCGGCCGGACGCTGATCATGCAGCGGTCTCCCGGCTTGAAAGGCTTCTCGAACGTGCAGACCAGGGGGCCCACATCCGTCTGGACCTTCATCTTGCCCTCGCGGCCATGAATCTCCCGAACCTCACCGGGGATCAGGTTGTTGATCCCGATAAAGTCCGCCACGAAGGGGTTCTCCGGCTTGGCGTAAAGGTCCCGCGGCGATCCGATCTGCTGCACCTTTCCATGATCGATGACCGCGATCCGGTCCGAGAGGGTCAGCGCCTCCTCCTGGTCGTGGGTGACGTAGATCGTGGTGATGCCCAGATCCTTCTGAAGTTTGCGGATCTCGGCCCGCACCTGGAGACGGATCTTCGCGTCGAGGTTGCTCAGCGGTTCGTCCAGGAGGAGAACGTCCGGGTTCAGAACCAGGGCCCGGGCCAGGGCCACGCGCTGCTGCTGCCCTCCCGACAATCTGCCCGGGATAGCGCTTCTCCAGGCCGGACAAATTGACCAGCTTGAGGGTGTGCAGGACTTTGGAGGAAATCTCTTCCCGGGAAAATTTCTTGAGCTTGAGGCCGTAGGCGATGTTGTCAAAGATCGTCATGTGGGGCCAGAGGGCGTAGTTCTGAAAGACCATGCCGATGTTCCGCTCGTAGGGGGGAATGCCAGATACCGCCCTGTCGCCGAAGTAGACCTCCCCCTCATCGGGCCGTGAAACCCGCCGATCAACCGAAGGATCGTGGTCTTCCCGCAGCCGGAAGGCCCGAGGAGGGTAAAGAGTTCGCCGTCCCGGATCTCCAGGGAGACATGGCTCACGGCCTCCAGCGTCCCAAACCTCTTTACGATGTTTTTCAGCTGAATGTTCATACCGGACTGATTTTGGAGCCTTGAAACAGGAAATATGCCTGGGGAAGACTCCCCGAGGGGCTCAGCCCCCGAGGGGCCCTCTTGGTTGAGAATCAGGGGGAACGGAATCCTGATTTACTTGATGATTTCCTTGTGCTTCTCGGCAATCTCTTTCCGGAAGTAGGAGTTTACCTCTTCGATTCTCTTCTTCTGTCCGGCGATCTTGTCGTCATAGACATTTCCCACCTGGATGTCAAAGAAGGATCTCAGCCCGGCGGTGAATTGAACGGCCTTCTCCGCGTTGGAGCCCGGGGGCTCCCTGCACTTTGTACTTGGGGGTGATGGGATAGAGCCCGCGTTCCATGAAGATCTTCTGCCCCTCTTCGGTCAGCAGGAACTCGACGAAGGCGTGGGCTGCCTTCGGGATGGGGAGCCCCCTTGAGGACGGCCATCGGCTCGGGGGTAACGTAGGCATTCTTGGGGTAAACGAACATGAGGTCGTATCCCCCCAGGACCTCGGCAAAGGCCATGTAGCTGGGCACGGCAACCCCCACGGCAAATTCGCCTTTGGCCACCACGTTGGGAACGTCGCGGGAACGGGCGGTGAAGATCCCGGTGTTGACCGCCAGCTTTTTCAGCCAGTCCCAGCCTTTCTCCCAGCCGTAGGTCTGGAGGATCACTTCATAGGAGGCATGGCTGGAGCTCGAGCGATCGGGTGTGCACTGGGCGATCTGCCCCTTCAGCTTGGGGTTGAGGAGATCATCCCAGTCCTTGATTTCCACGCCCAGCCTCTTGAGCAGCTTGGGCTGGTAGATCAACCCGTACGGCTCCAGGGTGGTTCCCACCCAGAATTTCTTCGGGTCCTTCAGCGGAAGCCCGACCGGTTTTCCGATGGTCGCCGGAATTTCATCCCACATCGCTTTGGGGATTTTTATGGGCTCCAGAAGCCCCTCCGCAGCCAGGCTGTCGAAAAGGGTTCCTTCCCCACCCCAGAAGACGTCCGCCTGGGGCCGCCCTTTCCACTCCAGGATCTGCCCGTAGGCCACCGGGGTTCCTTTGGGAATCGCGCTGGTCTTCACGTCGATGTTCCACTTCTTCTTGGCATAGGCGGCAAACTCCTTCAGCGCCGGGTCGTGGACATCTTTGGATACGGGGGTGATCAGGTAGAGCTCATTTTCAATCGCCTGAGCGCCTGCGGGAGGAGAAGGCAGGAGCAAGAAGGCAAACAGCAGGAAACAAATCGCCGACGGTCGTTTTCAGTTTCATTTGCTTTGCCCTCCTTGAAGAGCTCGATGGGGTAACCACTTTGCGGGGCTCTGGTTCCAATCGGAGTAAAAATAGCGTAGCGAAAAAGTATTGTCAATCAAAATACTCCGCCGGACGGGACCCCATAAAGGCCTTGCGGAAAGCAGATTCCCTCGCCCTGCTGCAGGTCTCAATAATCTGGATTTGCCAACGTTTTCCCGGGTTTTTCTCATTGACATTCCGTCCGCTGCCCAAAATAAAGTAATTCAGGGGCGCGGGTAGACCCCGGCACCCTACATTGCTTCGCATTCTTCAATGAGCAATCCTTATGGGCGGCCTTAGTTTTTCTGGGTACATTTTTGATCTTGACGGCACGATTTACCTGGGGGAAAAGCTGATTCCCGGGCGCCAGGGAAACGATTGAGAAATTAAAATCCCTGTCCAAGAAGATCGTCTACCTTTCCAACAAACCCCTTCAAACCCGGAGCGATTACGCCGCCAAGCTCACCCGGCTGGGGATCGCCACCGACCCGGCGGAAGTTATCAACTCTTCCATGGTCATGGCCCGGTGGCTTTCCGCGCAGTCCCCTGGGGCTGCTATCTATGTGATCGGGGAGCTGCCGCTCATTGAAGAGATGATGCAGGCCGGTTTCCGGATCAGTGAAAAGGCGGGGGAAATAGAATACGTGATCGCCTCTTTTGACCGGACATTTGATTACCGGAAGCTGAATATCGCTCTCCAGGCCATCAAGAAGGGCGCCCGTTTCGTCGCCACCAACCCCGACCGCACCTGCCCGGTGGAGGGGGGCGAGATCCCCGATTGCGCGGCCATGATCGGGGCCGTTGAAGGGGCGACGGGAAAGAAGGTGGAGGCCATAGTGGGGAAGCCGTCCGACATCATGATCCAGGTCGCGGTGGATTACATGGGTTTGAAACCCCGGGATTGCCTCCTGGTGGGAGACCGCCTGGAGACCGACATGGTCATGGGAAAAAAGGCCGGGATGGCAACGGCCCTGGTTCTCACCGGGGTGACCAGCCGCGAAACCTTGCAGAAATCCGATATCCGCCCTGATTTCGTTTGGGAGAGCATCGCCGAGATCATAAAAGTATGATGATTTCCGTTGACCTGTAGGGGCGGGGTTACCCCGCCCCTGCATAGCCCCTGCATTGCGGCCTTTGCCCGTGCATTCCTGAAAATTTTTTATGAAAACCGAAGTGGTAGTCATCGGGGGAGGGGCGACGGGAGCGGGGGTGTTCCGGGACCTGGCGCTCCGGGGAATCGATGCCGTACTGTTGGAGAAAAACGAACTCACCAGCGGAACGTCCGGCAGGAACCACGGCCTTCTCCACAGCGGCGCCAGGTACGCGGTAAGAGACCCCGAGTCCGGCCGCGAGTGTATCGCCGAAAATCAAATCTTGAAAAGGGTTGCCCGCCCCTGCATAGAAGATACCGGGGGGGTTTTCCTGTCGCTCCCCGGAGATCCCCCCGCCTACGCGGAAGAACTGATCGGCGCCTGCGAGAAGGTCGGGATCCCAGCCGAAGAAATCTCGGTTGCCGACGTTTTGAGCAAGGAGCCGGGGCTCTCCCCAAAAATTGCGAAAGCCTTGAGGGTGCCCGATGGAGCGGTTGATCCGTTCCGTCTGATCCGCTCCAATGTGGATGATGGGCAGGACCGCGGAGGCAAGTTCCTCTCGCAGGTCGAAGTGACAGCCATTGAAACCAGCGGCGGCACCATACGCGGGGTTCGGACCAGAGATTCCCGCACTGGCGAAGAAAACCGGATCGAATGCCGCTTCATCGTCAATGCCGCGGGGGTCTGGGCGGGTAACGTTGCCCGCCTCGCGGGCGCCTCTCTGGACGTGGTCTTCTCGAAGGGAACCCTGATTGTCTTCAACAAACGGCTGGTGAACACGGTGATCAACCGCTGCCGACCGCCTTCCAACGGGGATATTTTCGTCCCCCACGGGCCCGCTCTCATCCTGGGGACGACTTCCCAGCCCACAGACGACATCGACGACCCGGCGGCGGATGAGGGCGAGGTGGACCTGCTTCTTTCCGAGGGCGAGAAGATGCTGCCAACCGTGAATTCAACCAGGGCGATCCGGGCTTATGCCGGGGTAAGGCCCCTCATGGGCGCACGGGAGTCGGAGGGGGACAGCCGCACGCTGAGCAGGGATTTCCTCCTCCTGGACCACGGTAAAGCGGACGGGGTCAACGGGTTCTATTCCATTGTCGGCGGGAAGCTGACGACCTACCGGCTGATGGCGGAGAAGACCGTCGATTCCGTTTGCCGGGCCATGGGGACCCGGGCCCCTTGCACGACCGCAGAAAAGCTCCTGCCCTTCCCCGAGGAGTATTCGTTCCATGACCTGGGATCGAGGCTTCAGCGGATTTCGGATTCCAGGTCCTCCCCGGAAGAGCGGGAGATTTACTGCGAGTGCGAGCTCGTCTCCAAAGAGGACATTTTGCAGGCGATGCCCAACCTGGCCCCTGCCAGTCTCAAAGAGCTGCAGGAGCGGACGCGGGCGGGCATGGGCCCGTGCCAGGGAGGGTTCTGCTCTTCCCGTCTCACCGCGCTTATGGCGGAGGCGGGTAAAATTCCCCGGGGGCAGTCCCTCGCGGTTCTGAAAAGATTCCTGGAAGAGCGATGGAAAGGGACCCGGCCGATCCTCTGGGGGCCTCAACTCAGAGAAGAACAGTTGATCCAGGCTCTGTATGCGGAGCTTTTCAACCTGGACCATGATAACGACAGTGAGGAGTGAAAAGTGAGGGGTGAGGGGTTGCGGTCTAACTCCGTTCGGGTGGATCTTTCTCCTCTCGCTCCTCACCACTCACCCCTTACGATTTTCATATGAATTACGACGTGATCATCATCGGCGCCGGGCTTTCGGGGCTCATGGCTGCCGACGCGGCCCAGAGCGCGGGAGCACGGGTCCTGCTCTTGGCCAGAGGCATGGGATCGCTGCCCCTCACCTCCGGTTGCGTGGACGCTTTGGGATATCTTCCCGGCTCTTCCGAAAGACCCGGTGTTTCACCCCTGGCCTTGATAGAGCAGCTGCGGACGGATCATCCCCTGCACCCCTACGTTAAAGCAGGCGGGGAAAGAATCCATTCGGCTTTTTCGCGGTTTCAGGAACTCTGCCGGGCCGGGGGGCTGGACTACTGCGGCGATCTTTCCTCGACCGTTCTCCTTCCTACGGCCCTGGGCACCTTTCATCCCACCTGTCTCGTTCCTGAAACGATGAAAGGCGGCGATCTTTCCGGCCCCGGCCCTGTGCTCATTCTCGGCTTTCAGGGGCTCAGGGATTTTTTCCCTTCTTTCGCCGCTGAGAATCTCAACAGGCTGCACGCCCGGAGTGACACTCCTGGGCCCTTCCGGGCGGGAATATTGGAGGGAATCGGGATATCCGGGCTGGCCGTGAACGCGCTGAACCTGGCCCGCGCTTTCGACGAGAGGGAGTTTCGCGACGCATTCGCCGCCAGGGCCAAGCCCCTCCTCCAAGAAGGCGATCGGCTGGGCCTCCCGGCCGTTCTGGGGTTTCATTCGGCGAAAGAAGCCTGGCAGGACCTGGAGCATAAAATGAACGCCCAAGTCTTCGAAATCCCCATGCCCCCTCCATCGGTTCCCGGGATCCGCCTTTATAACGTGCTTAAGGACCACTTGCGGGAAAAGGGGGTGCGAATCGTGATTGGGTTTTCGGGGATGACCCCCCTCTCCGAGCCAGGACGGATCCTTGGATTCTCCCTCGGAAACTCCAGAACCAGCCCTACTTATCGAGCCAATTCTTTCGTCCTGGCAACGGGAAAATTCTTCGGAGGCGGGTTGGACTCAGACCGGGAGAGGGTGTACGAAACGTTGTTGGGTCTGCCGGTTCGCCACCCGCCGAGCCGGAAGGAATGGTTCAACATCCGCCTCTTAACACCCAAGGGACAGCCGTTTAATTCTTTCGGAGTGGAGGTTGATAACGAGCTTCGGCCGATCGACTCTTCGGGAAACGTCATTTTCCATAACCTATTTGCCGCCGGGGGGATCCTCGCCCACGCCGATTCCATGGCCGAGAAATCGGGCGGAGGCGTGGCGATCTCGACGGGACACTGGGCGGGAAAACTGGCCGCGGCTTTAAAATGATTAACCGCAGAGACCGCAGAGTACGCGGAGATGAATTCATGATCCAAAAGTAGAGACAACCCCTACAAGATATTTCCAAAAATCATTTCTTCATTTTTTTTGTGTCCTCTGCGCCCTCTGCGGTGAAAATCTTATGAAATCCGATATCGATCAACTGTATAAAATGTTCCATCTGCAACGCCTATTGCCCGGTGATGAAGGCTACGGGCCTCTTCCCCGGACCCAAGCTCTCCGGTCCGGACGCGCAGCGGTTTCGGCTGAAGGGAAACGCGGTTCCCCAGGATTGGCTTGATTTTTGTGACTACTGCAAGATTTGCGAGCAGGTCTGTCCGCACAATGTACCGATTCCCCGGCTCAACATTCGCTCCCGCATGGCCGCGGGAAAAACCAGAAAGCCTTCCATGCGGGACTGGCTCCTCGGCCATGCCTACCTGCTGGAAAAGCTTGGAAGCTGGGCCGCTCCCGTCTCCAACTGGGTCTTTGCCTGGGGCTTCATCCGCTCCCTCACGGACCGGGGGCTGGGGATCGATCGCCGGACCCCTATGCCCTCCTACCGCCGTAAAACTTTCGCTCAATGGTTCCGTTCCCGGCCTAGGGTCCAAGGAAAACCCATCGCCTACTTCCACGGGTGCTACACGAATTATATCGACCCCGATATCGGCAGGGCCGCGGTTGAGATTCTGGAGAAGAACGGGTTTGGAGTGATCCTCCCAAGACAGGAATGCTGCGGGCTGCCGCTGATCAGCAACGGGTTTTACGATCTCGCCGCACGGTTGGGGGAGAAAAACATAAAATCCATGCGGAAAACCATAGAAAAAGGGGTGGAGGTCGTCTTCTCGTCTCCCAGCTGCGGCATGACTTTGAAGGAAGAATATGAGAGCCTCCTAAACCTGCCGGGCGCTTCCCTCCTGGGCGATCATCTATCAGACATCTGCCAGTTCCTGGTCCGGTTAAATGACGAAGGGAATTTGAACACCGCCTTTCAGGAACTAAACGAAACTTTCTACTACCACGTCCCCTGCCACCTGCGGGCTTTGCAGATCGGTCTGCCGGCACTGGAACTCTTATCCCTGGTTCCCGGGCTTCGGGTCATTGAGCTTCCGGAAGGATGCTGTGGACTCGCGGGCAGTTACGGCTACAAACGGGAGAAGTACCACGTGGCGGAAGCGGTGGGAGAGGAACTCTTCCAGGCCATCCGAAAAAGAAAAGCCGCGGTCGTGCTCTCGGACTGCGAGGCCTGCCGGATGCAGATCGGACACCACACCGGAGTCAAGACGCTCCACCCCCTGCAGGTTCTTCGAAGGGCCTACGGAGCTTGACCTTTGGAATTCACTACCCTGAGATGACCTGATTCGGGCAATTCCTGCTCTCGCCCCAAATCCATACGGTTTCTCCCGAGCCGGCATTCAAGCGGAACTGCGATCGGACGTGATTGAGGCTCCAAAGCAAGATAAGGCTGAGATCCGTTGTTGATGTCGGCGCGACCCGAAGGGCCGCCCCTACGGCTGGGGCAGGTGGATAGCACTAATCTATAGTGAACGTCATAAATAATTTGTCATCGCCAACTCAACTCCAATGACCTGTGGGCTGCAGAAATCCCCCCGCGCCCCCCTTTATTAAAGGGGGGTTGGGGGGATTTCGGGAGATGACTGGGTTGATCCCCGTGGTTCTCTGTTAATGTCGACTTACTTCTGTCGTCTCCTATAGTGCCGAGTACGCAATCCAGGGAGCCCCAAGAATGTCAAACGAACCGTCTCCTCTGCAGAACCGCTGGATCTTGGCCACTTTGCCGGGCAAGGCACTCCTTTTGCACTGAGGCGGGAAGGCTATGCCTCCGACCGACGCTCGGGACGTCTGCCTTCAGGGCCCCGGCATGTCCTGCTTGACAATACTCCGTGGAGTGCTAATATTTTTTTTCAGGAGGATTCTTTTTTATCATGCCCAAAAGGGACTATTACGAAGTCCTCGGAGTAATCCGCACCGCGGATGAAACGGAGATCAAAAAAGCCTATCGCCAACTGGCGCTGCAATACCATCCCGACCGAAACCCGGGCGACAAGAACTCGGAAGAGAAGTTCAAGGAGGCTTCGGAAGCCTACGAGGTCCTCCGGGATCCGGAGAAGCGCGGACTTTACGACCGGTATGGCCACGAAGGACTCAGCCGGACGGGGTTCTCCGGGTTTGCCGGGTTTGAGGATATCTTTTCCAGCTTCGGCGATATCTTTGAAGATTTTTTCGGGATGGGCCGCACGCACGGCAGGACGGCAGGCCCGAGGCGGGGGGCCGATTTCCGCTACGATCTGAACATCTCCTTCATGGAGGCTGCCCAGGGCAAGGAGACGGAGATCGAGATCGAGCGCCTCGAGAACTGCGAAGCCTGCAAGGGATCGGGGGCGCAGCCCGGGACGAAGAAAGAGACCTGCCCCTCCTGCCACGGTACCGGGCAGGTCACGCATTCCCAGGGTTTTTTCACTCTGCGCAGCACCTGTTCCCGATGCCGGGGTCAGGGCGTTTCCATTCCCCATCCTTGCGCCGAATGCCGGGCGACGGGAAGAGTAAAAAAGAGGAAAAAAATCGAAATAAAGATCCCGGCGGGAGTGGACACGGGAAGCCGCCTGAAAGTATCCGGAGAAGGCGGAGAAGGGGAACGGGGCGGACGCCGCGGCGATCTTTACGTTGTCTTACACGTGGAGCCCCATTCTTTTTTTGAGCGTCACGAGGATGACATCGTGTGCCAAATCCCGATCTCCTTCACCCAGGCCGCACTGGGAGGGGAGATGGAAGTTCCCACCCTGAACGGGAGCAAAAAAATAACCGTGCCCCCGGGAACCCAAACCGGGGAAATCTTTACCCTTCGCGGCCAGGGAATCCCTCACGTGGACAGACACGGGAAGGGGGATCAGCACATCCAGGTCACGGTGAAGGTGCCCACGAATTTGAACAAACGCCAGAAGGAGCTCCTGAAAGAGTTCGCCAGCCTGGATGGAAAAGGGGATTGACTTTTTTCTCCCGCAGAGGCGCAGGGGCGCAGAGAAATTAAATCACTAAATGTTTAGCCCTATGAAAAGCCTTCCAGATTTCTCAGGACCTCAGAAATCCACCTGATCACCTTTTCAAAGGAGAAACCATCGCTCCTCCTTTATCCTTTCTTTTGGAAAGGGGAGATAGAGGATTGGAAATCCCTCCACGCCTCAGCGGCTCTGCGGGAGAAATTTTTCTCTTCCTATTTTTTGAGAAGAAAATCCGCCTGGGCAAACTCCGGGTTCGGGTACGTGTAAAAACCCTTTCCCGTTTTCACCCCCAGTTCCTTCCGGTCGATCTTCTCCTTGAGAGCCTTCGGAGGGTAGTCCCTGCGGTCCTGCGATTCTTTGTAATAAGACAACTCGATGTCGTAAACCACATCCAGGCCGACAAGGTCCATCAGGAAAAACGGGCCATGGGACGGGGTAAACATCACCATCCAGGCGCGGTCGATATCCCGGAAGTCCACGAACCCCTCCCCCCACAGGTAAAGCGTTTGCTTCTTTATTGCCCGCCACACGCTGTTGAAGCAGAACCCCAGGATCTCCTTGTTCACGGTGAGGGGGATGCAGTGAATGGACCGGACGAATTCCTTGGCCGTGTCCATGGCCTGGGAAGTCGTTTTCGTACCGCCCATCACGTCGACAATATTCCAGCCGATCGCCGGCATGTAAAAATGGATGTTCAAACATTTCTCCGGCCTCCGGGTCACCCCTTCGATCCGGGACACCGGGATGGAAGAACTATTGGTGGCCAGGAGAGCCCCCTGAGGGGCTAGCGAATCGATCTGTGCCCACACCTTTCGCTTCAGGTCCAAATCTTCCGGGACCACCTCGATGACCAGGTCCGTCTCCTTCAAGGCCCCCCCCAGGTCTTTGGCAAAGTTGATCTTGCCGGCGGCTTTCTCCCATTCCTCCGCTGGCATGGTGGGGCTCTTCTTCAGAAGCTTCATCATGCCCTTCACCTTCTGAATCATCTTTTGGAAAATCTCCGGGTCCTGGTCGTAGGCGCGGACATCGTACCCATAGTGGGCCGCCTGAATCGCAATCTGGGTCCCCAAAGTCCCCAGCCCGACAACGCTCACCTTCTGAATGGCCATTTCTTTTTCTCCTCTTCTAGGACTCAGCTCTGATTGCCCCGCGCAACCGCCGCTTCACGGCGCAAGTCGGGCAAAGCCAAGTCTTTGGTGTTAATGTCCTGCCCAACCGGCAAAGGATTTTTGTAATGTATAGTGCCCGACCAAAGAAAGTGGACATTGCATGGGCAATCCCTGGTAAATCCCCCCAAACCCCCCTTTATCAAAGGGGGGCAGGGGGGATTTTACGGCGAGACATAAGTCAATAAGAGGCAACTGGATGTCGACTTACTTAAGCCGTTCACTATAGTTTCCATCCGGAAACTCCCTCTCCCCTTACGGAAGGGCGGCGGCGAGGGGGGGATTGAGAAATAACGCTGTGTATTTCCAATTCCTTATCACCCCCACCCCCGCCCTCCCGCGTCGAAGGGGGCGGGAAATTTTGGGTTCCGGCTGGGTTATCTGGCCCCTAAGGGTTTCGCTCCCCCCTATTTACATCTGGGGTTCCCAGTCTCCTTGATGGGAACCGCCACTTTATCCATCGGGATCATGACCGGCGTTCCGGCAAAGGGGAAGGGGAAGAGCGTTGATTTGGCCTGTATTTCGCCGATGGGTCCGGGCATCATGATCTGATGGTCGCAGGCCCGCATGATCTGCTTTCCGACCAGGCTGTTGTATTCCATTCCTTCCCAGGCCTTGATGATCGCTTCAGGATCGAGAGATTTCGCCCTTTTGACCGCTTCGAAGAAGAACATCGCCCCATTGTAGGAGTATCCAAGATTCGCCACCGGCCGGGGATGCTGGGTGTCCTTGAATTTTTTATACCACCGTTCCAGAAAGGCTTTGTTCTGCGGAGTGTCGATCGTGGGGAGGTACGTGCTGTTCACGAAACTCCCTACCGCGGCCTGACCGATGTCCGGGAGGTAAACGTCGTCATCCATGAAGTAAGTCGCGTACCGGGCCTTCACTCCCAGCTGCGATCCTTGTTTGATGAGATTGCCCAGGTCAACCCCGTAATTTCCGGTGTAAATGACCTCCGCGCCGCTGGCCAGGATCTTCGTAAAATAGGGGCCGAAATCCTTGTGGCCGATGGGCGCAAAATCTTCACCCAAAATTTTCAGGTCGGGGATCTCCTTCTTCATGACCGCCTTGAAATCATCGGCCACCGCATGCCCAAATGCATAATCCTGGTTCATGAGATAGAATTTCCGCCACGGTTTGCCCTTGAAAAATTCCGCGTAGGCGCGGGCGCGGTTGGTCGTGGTAAAGCAGGTGCGAAACATGTACTTGGTGAAGTTTTTCCCCGTCAGGAAGTCGGACTCCGCCCCGAAATTCACGTAAACGACTTTGTTCTTCTCGGCGACGTCCATTAACGCCTGGGCCACCGCCGTGGAGGTAAGCTGAAAGATAATTTTGGCGTCGTCCTGCATGATGGCCTTGGTGGCCTTGCGGGCGGCCACGTCCGGTTTCAGCTGACTGTCCTCGGGCATGAGCTTCACCTGTTTCCCCAGAAGCCCTCCGGCTGCGTTGATCTCATCGACGGCAAATTGCGCCCCCCACACCGACATGTCCCCGATGCTTTTCATCGGCCCGGACAGGGGATCGATCATGACGATGTTCACCGTGTCTGCGGCTAACGCCGGCCCGGCGAAAAGAATCACAACGCCAAAAAGGACGGCCGTCAGGCTCTTCCATCTTAGAGACAACATTTTTTCCTCCTCCTCTTTTTGATGAATTTGTAAAAAAGTTGGTTTTCTGTCATTCCGTCGAAAGCGTTCGATCCCACCCGGAGCGGGGCTCACGCCGAAGTCTTTCGCCGGGGTGACCATTCTCAGTATTTCCGCAAACTGCACACCCCGGGATTATTGGACTTCTCGCTCAGACTTCCAAATACTTCGTCCGAATCTCGTGTGCTTCTTTGAGCTCCTGGCTCGTACCGTGGAACATGATCTTCCCCTTGGAAATCACGTAAATCCTGCCGGCCAGGCGGAGGGCCACGCGCATGTTCTGCTCTACGAGCAGGATCGGAATGTCGTGCCGGTGGATATCCTGGATGACCTGCTCCACGGTCTTCACGATGAGCGGCGCAAGTCCCTCCGTGGGTTCATCGATCAGAATGATTTCGGGGTTTCCCATCAGGGTGCGGGCGATGGTGAGCATCTGCTGCTCCCCGCCGGAAAGGTTCCCCCCCCGCTGATTGTCCCTGGCCTGGAGGCCCGGAAAGTATTTGTAAACCTTTTCCACGCTCCAGCCGTCGCCGTTGCTCTTCTGGCCCGGCTTGATCCCCATGACCAGATTCTCCCTGACGCTCAGGGTCGGGAAGATCCTTCTTTCCTCGGGTACATACCCGACCCCTCGCTTGGCGATGTCATGAGGAGCCATGCCGGCCACATTTTTCCCTTTGAAGAGCACTTCGCCCGACCGGGGGGTCACAAGACCGATGATCGACTTCAGCGTGGTGCTCTTGCCCACCCCATTTCGCCCGAGGAGGCAGACAATTTCCCCCTGGGCAATTCCCAGAGAGATCCCCTGGAGGATGTGACTCTGCTCGTAGAACGTGTTAAGATCCTTCACCTCCAGCAACATGTCTACTCCTCCTTCTCCTCTCCCAGGTACGCGTCTTTCACTTTCTGGTTCTGCCGGATTTCTCCGGGAGGACCGGAAGCCAGGACCTCTCCATAATAAATGACCGAAATCCGGTTGGCCAGGCTGAAGACGACCTCCATGTCGTGCTCCACGATCACCAGGGTCTTCCCCTCGGTCACCCGCTCGATGAGCTTCACCGCTTCACGGGTTTCGTCGCTCGACATCCCGGCGGTGGGCTCGTCGAGGAGGATCAGCTCAGGGTCCGTGGCGATCGTCAGCCCGATCTCCAGGGCCCGCTGCTGGCCGTAGGAAAGCAAGCCCGCGAGGATGTCCCTGCGGTCCAGGAGCCCGATTTCTCTCAGTACCTTTTCTGTCTGCCGGTTGATCTCCTCCATCTTGTCCAGGCGGGAAAAGACATTGTAGCGGATTTTGTTCTTCGAGAGGATGGCGTTCCGCACGTTTTGGAAGACGGTCATGGTCCGGAAGATGTTGGTGATCTGGAAGGAGCGGGCCAACCCCTGGCGATTCAGCTTGAACGGAGAATTCCCGGTGATATCCTGCCCTTTGAAGAGAATGCTCCCCTTGCTGGGCAAATACTTTCCCGTGATCAGGTTAAAGAGGGTGCTCTTGCCCGCCCCGTTCGGCCCGATGATGGCGTGGCGCTCACCCTTTTGAACTGCCAGATCGATGCCGAAAAGGACCTCCAGGCCGTCGAAGTCCTTGTAGATACCTTTCAGCTCAAGGATGTTTTGATCCGTTCTCCCGGCCGATTCGGCCATTCTCAAACCTCCTTCTCACCCCTTTTTCTTCACGAAAGTTCCCAGGACTCCCTGCGGGGCAAAGAGCACGACGAGAATAAAGATGATGCCCAGGATGAACTCCCACCGGTCGGTGAAGCTGCTCAGGTACTCGGACAGATAGACGAAGATCGCGGACCCGATCACCGGGCCCCAGAAGTACCCGATTCCCCCGATGTAGGCCATGAAGAGCACGTTCGTGGACATCATCCCGTCGATGACGCTGGTGGCGATGAATTCCTGAAACTGGGCATAGAGGGCGCCGGAGAGCCCAGCGAAAAACCCCAGGATGGTGAGGAGAGCCAGCTTGGAAGCGCTGACGTTGAAGCCCACGAATTTGGCCCGCTCCTCGTTGGATTTGATGCTCATGGAAACGTTTCCCAAAGGGGTCTTGGTGTAATACCAGCAGAGGAACAGGCAGAGGCCGATGATCGCCACAGCCGTATAGTAGAAGTTCACCGGGTCTTTCATGGAGATCCCGAAGAGGCTGGGCTTCGGGAATTTCCCCAGCCCGTCGTCCCCGCCGGTCACATCCCGCCATTTCCAGACGATCGCCCATATGAGCTGGTTGAAGGCCAGGGTGAGGAGGGCGAAATACGTCCCGCTCATCCGCACCAGGAAAGCGCCGAGAAGGAAAGCGACCAGAGCCGCGCAGAGCGCCCCCAGGAGGATGCCGCTCAGGAACGAGAGGCCCGGGATGTGAAGCCAGCCCAACACTGAAGCATAGGCCCCCATCCCGAAATATACGGCGTGTCCGAACGAGAACATCCCGCCCTCGTTGAGCATCATTTTCCAGGTCATGGCAAAAAGAGTGAGGATGATGATCTCGGTGAACATGCGGATCTGAAATTTGGGCGCGACGAAGGGGAAGAGAATGGTGACCGCGGCGGCGATTCCGATGATCAAGTAAAGCTTCGCTTTTTTCATGCACCCTCCCTTACCCTTTCTCCCCGAAGAGTCCCGACGGCTTTATAATCAGGACCACGGCCATCAGCAGGAAGGCGAAAACGATGGCGAACCGGGGGATCAGGAGGATGCCGAAAGAGGAAAGCTGGCCGATGAGAAACGAGGCCACCACCGCCCCGAGGAGGCTCCCCAGTCCTCCGGTCACCGTGACGACGAAACAGTCCACCAGGATCTCCGCGGCCATGCCGGGGTAGGTACTGATGAAAGGCCCGGCGATGACCCCGGCCAGCCCGGCCAGCCAGGTGCCCATCCCCATGACCAGCATGAAGACGCGGGGGGTGTTCGTCCCCAGCGCGCTCACCATGTCCCGGTCCGTGACCGCCGCCCGAACGGTAATACCCAGGCGGGTCTTCAGCAGGATGTAGGCCATGAAGGCCAGGACCACGACGGAGAAGAAAAGAATGAAAAGGCGGTAGGCCGGGTACACGTTCCCCAGGATGTTCACCGAGCCGGAAAGGCTGGGGGGAATGGGTACGGGCAAAGGTTCGGTCCCCCAGATCCATTTGACGGCCTCCATGACCACAAAAGCGATCCCCGCTGTGAGCACGAACTCCTGGACGTGCCCGCCCGCGTGAACCCTCCGGAGAAGAAACCGCTCCATGAGGATCCCCAGGAGCCCGACCAGCAGGGGACAGATCAGCAGGCTGACCCAGAAGTTCCCGACCCACTTCAGCATCTGGAAGGAGAAGTAGGCCCCCAGCATGTAGAAGGATGCATGGGCCAGGTTGAGAACGCTCATCATTCCAAAGACCAGGGTCAGCCCCGAGGCCACGAGGAACAGGAGCATCCCGTAGGCGAGGCCGTGCAGGATTTGAATGACAATCGTGGACAAGATTGAATCCATAAAAAATCACCCTTTCCGGAACGAAATCACCTGCCGCTCAATGTCAGGGAATACGGGAGAGGAAATTTACCTTTTTCGATCAGGAGAACCAGCCAGGAAAATGCTTCGAGTAAGGCTGATTGACTCCGCCAGACCACATCTTTCTGACAGAGAGCAACCATGCCCGCACAATGCAGAACTATATTCGGACCCCCCGGAACAGTCAAGCAAAATTAGTCCTTTACTGCATCCACAGGCAGGCCTTCGTTCAAAAAAGCCTTCCATCCGGGCTCCCGCCCGAGGCCATCACGAAGGCTCAACAAAACGCCTGGTCTCCTCCGGACGAATTCACCAGCCCGGAGGTCAGGGATCTTCCCTGCCCGTGAGGTAGTTCGAGGCGAGGGGCCGGTGAATGACCCTCCTGCCGTCGGGGGACGGAAATTGAAAATCGAACCCGATCTGAAAGAAGGTTTGTATCACCTCAAACGTGGCCCCCCAGAGAATCTCCTCTTCCCCGTTCTCCTGGTAGACGAGGCAGGGGAACTCCCAAGGATTGGGAATGCCCGCGGCCACGAGTTTTTCCGGGATTTCCAGAGAATATACGGCGTAATTTTCGGGTTGAAAAAATGATTCCAGGGGGATGCACACGACTTTTTCCACTTCCCAGCTGAACCTGAATTTCCAGAGCCGTTTCACGAGGCCTACCAGCGGGAAAATGATCCATCTTCGGCTCCGAAGGGAGTAGGTCGGCAGGGGGCCGAGGAATTCAACATTGAAGGGGCTGAGACGCAGCTCTTCCCAGCTCTCCCGGAGAGCATTCCCGAGGACGAAAAGAATTTTTTCATACGTCGCTCGGCCCCTCTCCCTGGCCCGTTTCACCCCGGCCCCCCCGAGGCCCGGCACGATCCCGAACCGGAGGAGTTTTTGCGAAATGGAATCGACGAAAGGGTGAATCCCGCCACCCGGCGCGCAGAGATCGCCAGGCTGCAAAACCTTGGTGGACCGCTTGTTGAGAAGAAAAACGTACCGGCCCGAATCCTTTTCTCGGGACCGGCCGGTTTCCTGGAAATAGAGCGGCAGGAGAACGCCCCCTCCGCTCCAGCTTTCACGAGTTTTTCTGTGCTTTTCGATGAATTGAAAACGGGCCAGGAAATCCAGCGGCTCCCGGGCAAGGACGTCAATCAAGTGGCTGCGCAGAGCTTCCCGGTCGTGCAGGATAGAGCGATCCATCTCGATCAGCATAATGGAATCGAGGGCGAAAGGCAAGAAAACCGGAGGGGTTTGCGGTCCGGAAAGAATGCCTGGAGGGCAGGGCTGACGCGAAAACACCAGGAATGAGCGGCTAGGCCTCGAAACCGCTCACCCGGATAGCTGGAAGACTCACCCCGGGACCTGCTCGGTGCATTCCTACAGCGTCAGCCCCTATGTTTTCACACGGTGGGCTCGCGGCGGGCGGCCATCACACTGATGAACCCGATGACAAACCCCGCCGCCACGGCGATTCCTACCGCTGTCCACGGGTTCGACTTCACATAATCTTCCGTGAACTGGCAGGTTTCTCTGCTCTTGGATTTGACGGATTCCTGGCCTTCGCTGAGCCACGTCTTGGCCGCTTTCAGCGATTCCTCCGCCTTGGCCCGGGCTCCGGCGATGAGCTCGCCGGTCTGGTTTGCGGTGGCGTTCAGTAGTTCCTGCGCGTCGTTTACCAGCGCCCTGAGGTCTTCCATCATTTTTGCCGTGCCGGCCTGACCTCCCTTTACCCCTTCCGTACCCATTTCTCCAATCATTCTAAACTCCTTTCTGCGGCAATATTCCCAAACCTCCGCTTTGGCCTGTGCCGGGGTTAAGTGCAGCCCCCTGGCTCTTTTTTCCCCGGAAGAGGGTTCCACCTCGGCCGGATGCCTCTAGCCGCTAGACGCCCCTTCGACCGGAACCAAATTGATGATGATCACGATTACCGCAACGACCAGCAGGATATGAACAAACCCGCCAAACTGTAGCCGCTGACCAGAGAAACCAGAGAATCAGGAGGATGCCGAATAGGGTCCAAAGCATTTACGGCTCCTTTCCAGCAGAGTTGCACGGAGTGGAACGGCTACTCTCTTATCCTCGGGGCATCGCTCCCGGGAATTAGGCTCTGTCTGGCGGATTCGGAGCGAGTGTGATCTGCTTAATGGTAGGGGTGATGCGGATCAAAATAAATAGGGTGCAATGCGTATTTTCAAAGCAAAGAGAATGTAATGTTTTTCCCTCTCCCCATCCTTTAAACCCGTCATAGGTCTGATGATAATCCGACGAGCGGTGACTTACGACGGGATCCCGAGAATGATGGAGGGACGGGTCGGCGTTCCGGGCAACAACTCAAAATGTTACCCCGGGAATCTAGGTTCCGTAGCAGAGTTCGAAGGCGTTCCGGATCACTTCAATTCGGGGGGATGGAGGGATGAGCTCTACCGCTACCACATCGAAACGAGCGGGTACGTTGAAAAGTTTCTTTTGATTCAGATAAGTCAAGGCCACACGGGACAGCTGGCGCTGCTTGCGGGCGTCCACCGCCGCGGCCGGGCCCCCGAAGTCTTTGGACGCCCGGGTCTTCACCTCCACGAAAACAAGGATGTTGCTGTCCCGGGCGATGATATCAATCTCTCCCAATGGGCATTTGAAGTTTTTCTCGAGGATCTTATAGTTTAAATTCTTCAGGCGGGAGATGGCCAGCTCTTCGCCTTTTTGGCCTAGGGAGATTCGTTCCTGGGTCATAGGAGCTTGAATTGATAGATGTTGTGAAAAGATTGGCGGTGAATCGGGCAGCAGCCGTATTTCCGGATAGCCTCCAGGTGCTCCCGGGTGGCGTATCCTTTGTGCCTCGCGAAATTGTATTCCGGGTAATCCTTGTGGTAGGCCATCATGAGACGGTCCCGGGTCACCTTTGCCACGATAGACGCCGCGGCGACGGAGAGACACCGCCGGTCCCCTTTGGGGATCGCCTGTTGTTCCACGGAGAAGCTCAAGCAATCCCGCCCGTCGATCAGGAGGAAATCCGGAGTCACTGGAAGATTGGTTATGGCCAGCTCCATGGCCCGGAGGGAGGCGCGGAGAATGTTCAGGCGGTCGATCTCCCCGGCGTCGATCACCCCCACCCCCACCGCACGGGCCCGTTTTTCAATAAGGGGGAAGGCCTTTTCTCTCTGGTCGGCAGACAGAAGCTTGGAATCCTTTACCCCTCGCACGGTGCGAATGACAGGGAAGACGACCGCAGCGGCCACTACCGGCCCAGCCAGCGGACCCCTTCCGGCCTCGTCGAGCCCGGCCAGGACCTGAAATCCCCAGTTCCGGGCGTTTTCCTCGAAGGGTTCCCAAACCATAAAAAATTAAATTCCAGAGCTCCAAATCCCAAAATTCCAAATGCACTCCAAAAGACCGTAACCCACAGTTGCGTTTGGAATTTGCGGTTCGTCATTTGGAGTTTGTTTGTTATCTGGTACTTGTCATTTGGGATTTGTATTTATGTTGTTCTCTGCTCCCGGATCCTCGCGGCTTTCCCTTTCAGGCCTCTCAGGTAATAAAGCTTGGCCCTTCGAACCCGGCCCCGCTGCACCAGCTCGATTCGGTCGATGACCGGAGAATGGGTCGGAAAGATTCGCTCCACCCCCACCCCGTAAGAAATCTTACGGACGGTGAAGCTGGATCGGCTGGCCCCTCGCCTTTTGCGAATTACCGTGCCTTCGAAGACCTGGATTCGTTCCTTTTCTCCCTCTTTAATCTTCACATGGACCTTCACGGTATCCCCCGGGTGAAAATCGGGATGATCCATGCGCATGTGTTCTTTTTCAAGCTGTTCCAACAGTCTCATGACATCCTCCAAATCTGAATTGTCTATTTCTTATTTCTAACCACAGAGGGCACAGAGATCACCGAGAAAGATATCAGACCCGAAAAATCGTTCCAAGTTGTCAGTCTTTTGACGAATCAGCCTCGGCATGTTGTTCTTCCAGCCTCTAACAATTGCCAGTGTTTCTCTTCTGTCATTCTCTGTGATCTCTGTGGTTTTAAAAAGTAGGATGAACGACCTGCATTCTGAAATTTAAGCCTCATGGCTCTTCAACTCCGCCAGGAAAGCAACGTCTTCTTTCGACAGGGAGGCCCTTTCCAGCAGGTCCGGTCTTCGCAGGTAGGTCCTGCGCAGGGACTCTCTTCTCCTCCACTTTTCTATTTCCGCGTGGTTTCCGGAGAGAAGGACCTCGGGTACGGTCATGCCCCGAAAAACCGGCGGCCGGGTATATTGCGGGTATTCTAAAAGTCCTTCGGAAAATGATTCCTGCTCGACGGACTCTTCCGAGCCCAGGAATCCGGGCACATACCGGCTGACGGCTTCTATGAACACGAGAGCGGCAATCTCTCCGCCGGTGAGGATGTAATCGCCGATCGATATCTCTCGATCGACCGCTCCCGTTCTCACCCTCTCGTCGAGGCCTTCGTAACGCCCGCAGATCAGGATCCAGTGTTTGTGCGCGCTCAGTTCCCGCGCCAACCCCTGGTGGAACCGTTCACCCTGGGGGGTGAGCAGGACCGAGCAGGCCTCGGGGTTTTGCGCCTTGATTTCTTCCACTCCCCGGAAGACCGGTTCGGGCTTCATCACCATGCCGGCGCCGCCCCCGTAGGGGTAATCGTCGGTTACGTGATGCCGGTCTTCGGTGAAGTCCCGCAGGTTCCGGGTTCGAACCTGAATCAGGCCCTTTTCCATCGCCCGCTTGATCATGCTTTCAGAAAGGGGAGACGTGAAAATTTCGGGGAAAAGCGTCAGGATATCAAAAATCATCTTCCGGCAGCAGCCCTTCCAAAAGACGTATGATCATGACCTTTTCCCTCAGGTCCACCCGGACCACGGCCTCGTCGGTGGCCGGAATCAGAATTTCCTTCCCGCCGCTTTTCACTACCAAAACGTCGTTACTGCCGGTGGGGAAAATCTCCTCAACGTTGCCCAGAAAAGCGCCCTCTTCCGTCTTCACCGCAAGCCCGCGAAGCTGGTACCAGTAGAACTCACCGGAAGGGAGGGGGGCCAAATCGTCTTTGCCAACGTACACGGAACAGCCGACGAGCTTTTCGGCTTCTTCGATCCTGGTCACCCCCTCTAAGGAGAGGACGATGGTTTCCTTGTGGACCCGGGAGGATTCCACGGTGAACGCCCTTTTTCCGCCCTGCTCGCCCTCGACATAGATGTTTTTCCCCCTGGAAAACGTCCCTGCGTCGCCCGACGAAATTCGCACCTGTCCTCGAATCCCTTGAGTCTTCACCACTCGGCCGACCCAGAGGAGCGAATCCTCCTTGGCATCGTTCACTCAATGATCTCCAGGACCGCGCGTTTCCGGATTTTTGTCGAGGCCGCGCTCAGGATCGTGCGCATGGCCCGGGCTGTCCGTCCCTGCTTGCCGATTACTTTCCCCAGGTCGGTTTTCGCGACCTTCAGCTCGATCACCGAAGTTTGTTCGCCTTCTACTTCCGAGACCTCCACAGCCTCAGGGTTGTCCACCAGGGCTTTCGCGATATACGTGATCAGCTCTTTCATCTCCATCGAACTCTGCCCCCTTTCCCTGTGATTTAGAAGATCCTCCGGCCAGTTCTGTTTCAGGCGCCCGGGGTTGAGCAAACGGTCTCCGAGGCAGATTCTCTACGAGGAGGTTGGCCCTGGCTGGACCTCTTCCGGCGGGGCCGCGGCAGCCGATTTTCTGGCCGAGCGAGTCGGTATTCCGGCTCTCTTTAGAAGGCTTCTCACGGTCATCGAAAGAGTGGCCCCGCGATCGACCCAGGACTGGACTTTTTCCCGATCCAGGTTGACGGCGGGAGGGTCCGCCTTGGGGTCGTACGTTCCAAGAACCTCAATGAACCTTCCGTCCCGGGGAGACCGCGAATCGGCCGCTACCAGCCGGTAATAGGGCTTCTTCTTTGCCCCCATGCGCGTTAAACGGAGCGTGACTGCCATAACTCTCCTTCCTCTATAGAAATGTGGTGCATCAGGATGAAAAAAGGTTCCATTTGGCTACGCCGCGCCGGATGCGGAACCGCGGCGGGTTGAGATTCCTGGCTCGGAGCGGGCATTAGGAAAAGCTTGCATCCGCGGGATGGATCAGGGGTGTCACTGTCCAGCCAAGAGGGAGTTCCGAGTTGTCGGAAGTTCCAGAGATCCCCTCTGAAAATGGAACTTCACTATCTTAATTCATAATACTGAAAAGGCTCTCCTCCCTTTGAAAAAGGGAGGATGGGAGGGATTACCGGAATCCCCATTTCAAAAGACACCCCGCTGCAATCAGGAGAACAGGCCTTTGGCCAATCCTCTCATCCCTCCGCGCTTGAACTGGCGGAGCATCTTTTTCGTTTGGAGATACTGTTTGAGCAGCTGGTTGACGTCTTGAACCGTCGTCCCGCTCCCTCTTGCAATCCTCAGGCGCCTGCTCCCGTTAAGGATCTCCGGCCGTATCCGCTCTTCCCGGGTCATTGAATTTATGATCGCTTCAATTTTCCCCAGGTCTTTGTCGCTCCCCTGTACGTCTTTGGGCAGTTTGAGCCGGCCCAACCCCGGAATCATGGAGAGAATTTGTTCGATCGATCCCATCTTTTTGATCTGCTGCAGCTGTTCCCGAAAATCCTCCAGGGTGAACGTGTCCTTCAGGAGCTTATCCTGCAGTTCCTGGGCCTTCTTCTCGTCGATTGCGTCGCGGGCTTTCTCTATCAGGGTGAGCACATCCCCCATCCCCAGGATCCGCGAAGCCATACGATCGGGATAGAAGAGCTCCAGGGCTTCCAGTTTCTCACCCACCCCTATGAACTTGATCGGTTTTTGGGTCACCGCCTTGATGGAAAGAGCCGCGCCGCCCCGGGCATCCCCGTCCAGCTTCGTGAGAATCACCCCCTGGATGTCGAGGGTCTCATTGAATTTCTTGGCCACGTTGACCGCATCCTGCCCGGTCATGGCGTCGGCTACGAGCAGGACCTCCCGGGGGTTGATCGATTTCTTGATCTCCTCCAGTTCTTTCATGAGGCTTTCGTCGATGTGCAGCCGGCCGGCGGTGTCGATGATGACCACGTCGCCGCCTTCTTCGTCCGCCCATTTCAATGCTTTTTGGCAGATTCTGAGAGGCGTTTCCTTGGGATCGGGGTTAAAAACCGGGATCTTCAGCTGCTCGCCGAGCTTGACCAGCTGTTCAATGGCGGCCGGACGCTGGACGTCGGCCGGGACGAGATACGGCTTGCGGCCTTTATCTCTCAAGAACTTGGCCAGTTTTCCCGCGGTGGTGGTCTTCCCCGAGCCTTGGAGGCCGATCAGCATGACCGGTATGGGCGGCTTGAAGGAAAGATCAAGGCCGGTGCTCACCTGTCCCATGAGGGACACGAGCTCCTCATGCACGATTTTAATCACTTGCTGGGCGGGGGTGAGGCTCTCCAGGACTTCCTGACCCACCGCACGCGACCGGATCCTCTCGATAAAGTCTTTCACCACTCTGAAGTTCACATCGGCCTCCAGCAAGGCCAGGCGAACTTCCTTGAGGGCTTCGTTGATATTTTCTTCGCTGAGTTTCCCGTGGCCCCGGAGTTTCTTGAAGACGGAGCTCAGCTTGTCGGTAAGAGATTCAAACATGGGAAATTCTTATTCCTTTTTCGTGCTCGAAGTATTTAGATTAGTGGATAAATTTTTTTTCGTCAAGGTTTAAATACCTCCTGCCCTACATGCCTTAGGCGCGCTGAGTGGGGGGAAATACTACCGGCTGAGGAAGCGCCCCCGGATATTATTTCCTCCCTCTGGAATCAGACCTGTGCCCCGCATTTCGCCGATCTCTTTTTCATTTCCTTTACTTTTTATTCTTGCTAATATGGGGGCCTTAAATTAATTTTGGCCGCTGCTCGGTTTTTGAGAAAACTGACGGGCCAGTCCCTCCGGGAAGGAGGAAGGTAGAATCACTGGTCGTTGCTCCAATCCCCCGGGTCCTTCCCCGGCCCCCGGGTGCTCTCGGCAAAACATCAGGAAAATCACTCGTCCCTTCTCCGGGCAAAAAAAGCTGCCCGGAGCTGCGTTGTTTTTCTTCCTTTTATGTCTTATTTCCGGAAATTCCGGGGCCGAGCCGATAAAAATCGGCGTCCTCATTCCTCCCCCCGAGGCGGGGAGCGGGGTGGATATGCCCTACCTCCGCGGGGCGGAGATCGCCGTTGCGGAAATCAACGCGAACGAAGGGAAACAGGGGACCCAGCTTCTTCTCCTTGTCAGGAGAGGAGATTTTCTCGGCCGGAAAGATCTGGGCGCCCTGCGGAACCTTTTCCTGGACGACCGGGTGAATTTTCTCATGGGAGCGGTACGGAGGGAAGCTGTTCTCCCCGCTTCCCGCTTAGCCCAGGATTACGGGATCCCGTTTTTAACCTTCCCGATCAATTTTATGGAGGCCGCCTCGACCGGGGAAGAGCCTCCCAATCTCTTCTGGATCAGCCCGGCCCCCGAGGCTTTCCAGCGGGCCGCGGTCAGGACCATGGCCCAGTTCAATAAGAAAAAATTCTACTTCCTCGCCCGGGATTCGGCGGCCGGCCGGGGCTGGGTGAAATACTCTCGGGAGGAGCTGGCCAGGCTGAGGCCGGATGCCCGCTCGATGGGTGAAACTTATCTCTCCCCCGGAACTAAAGATTTTAGTCCTTACGTGGAGAGTGTCCTTGCCTCCCGCGCCGAAGTGTGTTTGAGCTACCTTGGCGTGAAGGACTGGATCTCTTTTTACCAGGCCGCGAACAAGCAAAAATATTTTAAGAAAGTCATCCACTTCGAGCTGGAGAGCGGGAACGTGGAAGCTCTGATCGGCCTGCAGAACAAATTCCCGGAAGGAATATGGGGAGTCACTGCTTTCCCTTTCTGGGCCCTGGGGGGGAAAGAAACGAAAGATTTTGTGACCAAGTTTCGGGCCAATACGGGTTTGTATCCGGATTTGCCGGCCCTGAGCGGGTATTCCAGCATATGCGCGGTTTTCGAGGCGATGAGAAAGGCCGGGTCACTGGAATCGGAAAAAGTCATCCGGGCCCTCGATGAATTGACCTTCCGCACCCCTGTCGGGCAGATGAGCATTCGAAAATCGGATCATCGGGCCATGTGGCCGATTTGGTCCGGGATCACCCAGGAAACCTCCCTTTACCCCTTTGCCATCTTGGGAGAGCTGAAGGCCATGGGCCCTGATTCCTTTTCTCCGCGTTAGGCAAGGGTCACGCAAACCGGGTGCTTGTCCCGATCTTCCGGAATGCCCTTTCCCCCGGAGAGGGACCCCCCGCTACGAAACCGAAGGACGGTTGGCACCTGAAAAGAATGCACCGGGAAAAAATGGCTCAAAGAATCCGGCGTCCCTCCCTCCATTACCCAAGCGTGCCCGTTTATCAGCTGCTCAAGGACACCGCAGCCCGCCTGCCCCGCAAGACTGCCGTATTTGACCCCCATGGGGGAAGAGATCTGACGTTTCGCGAAATCGACGAGGAGAGCGACAGGCTGGCCGATGCTCTCCTCCGCTGGGGGGTAGAAAAGGGTGACCGGATCTCTTTTTTCATGCCCAACGGGTGGGAGTACTTCGTGGGCTTCTACGCGGCCATGAAAGCCGGGGCAGTCGTCTCCCCCATGAACCCAACTTTCCGCGAACGGGAAGTGAGGAGCCAGGTCAACGACTCGGGAAGCAAGGTCCTCCTTGTCCAGCACGATCTTCTCCCGGTCGTGGAAAGAGCCCTCCCGGACCTTCCGAGTATCGATAAGATCATTGTCACCCGGGGACCCGGAAAGGGACAAGGAAACATATTTGCCCTCGAAGATATCCTGAAGAGTCCCCCGCCTGAATCTTCTCCCTCCTACCCGCCGATCCGTGCGGGGGAAGATCTGGCCGCCCTCCCTTACTCGTCCGGGACAGCGGGCCTGAGCAAGGGGGTCATGGTCCGTCACTTCAACCTGGTGGCGAACAGCCTGCAGTCCATGAGCGCGGTCGAGGCGCGGCCGGATGACCGGTTCATCAGCTTTCTTCCTTTCAATCACATCTATGGGCTCACCTATTTTCTTTGCGGGTCCATTTACCTGGGCGCCAGCCAGGTAGTGATGGCCCGTTTCAGCGCCGAGGAGTGTCTGCGGCTGATGGAGAAATACCGGGTGACGGTGATGTTCTCCGTCCAGCCGGCCCTCCTCGCGCTTCTCAGCGTCCCCCATCCGGAAAGGTTCGACCTTTCTTCTTTGCGTTACATCTGGGTCGGCGCCGCGCCCATGGCGCCGGCGGTGGGACGGATCATCGGGGAAAAATTCGGAGTGCCGGTAGCCCGGCATTACGGGCTGAGCGAGGCTTCCCCTACGACCCATTGCAATCCTCCGGATCGCCCGAGGGAAGGATCTGTGGGAATCGCGGTCAGCGACGTGGAGGATAAGGTGATGGACTGGGAGACGGGAGAGAGGGAGATGCCCACCGGGGAGCCGGGAGAACTCGCCGTCCGCGGTCCCAATGTCTTCCAGGGATACTGGCGCCATCCGGAGGACACCAAGCTGGCCCTCCGCGGCGGGTGGCTGTACACCGGGGATATCGCCAAGATGGATGAGGAAGGGTATGTGTACATCCTGGACCGGAAGAAGGAGATGATCAAGTACCGGGGGTACCAGATCGCCCCCGCCGAGCTGGAGGCCGTTCTGATGGAGCATCCGGCGGTTCTGGACTGTGCCGTAGCCGGCATGCCGGACAAAGAGTCCGGGGAGATCCCCAAGGCCTTCGTGGTTTTGCGCGAAGGGGCCGCCGCAGGAGAGGAGGATTTAAAGGATTTTGTGGCTCAGCGGGTCGCCCCTTACAAAAAAATCCGGGAGGTAACCTTCATCAGTGAAGTGCCGAAGAACTTCTCGGGGAAGATTCTGCGCCGGGTGCTCAAGGGGGTTTAGGCGGCGGGCAAAACCCCTGAAGGGGCCTTGAAGATCTTGGAGATTTCCACGATCTTCTCCGGCTGGCCTACGACAAACAGAAGATCGTTGGGCTGGAATTTCGTCTCCGGGTCGGGGATGGACGTCGTCTCCGAACCGCGCCGAAGGGCCAGCAGGGTCACCCCGTACTTTTTCCTCATCTGCGTTTCGCCCACCGTCTTGCCGACCGCCGGCGACCCCTCGACAACCCGCAGGGAGGTGATCTCCACATCCGGAAGGCATAGCTCGACACTCAGGCAGGAGGAGGCCTCTTTGGAGAGGCTCCGGAGCATGCCGTACCCGTCGGACCTCACCTCGGAAACGAACTTTTCGATTTCCTCCTTGGGAAGAAGATACTTCGCGAGCACCCGGCTGAAGATCTCCACGGAAGTTTCAAACTCCTCCGGCACTACTTCGTCGGCGCCGAGGTCGAGGAGGGGCTTCATCTCCTGGAGAAACCGGGTCCGCACGATGAGGTACACCTTCGGGTTTATCCGGCGCACAATTTCGGTGATCCTCCGGGCAGCCGGCGCGTCGTTGATGACCACCACCACGGCCCTGGCGCTGCGGATGTTGACATGTTGTAGGACGGCTTCCTGGGTTGCGTCCCCGTAGTAGATCGGCAGCCCCTTCTTCTTTTCCTCCCTGACCAGGTCGGGGTTCATTTCCAGGACCGCGAAGGAGATGCCGCTCGCCTCTGCGGCCCGGGCAAGGTTGCGGCCGTTCACGCCGAAGCCGATGATGATGAGATGGTCCTTTTCATGCGCCCGGCGGGTCTGCCGGACGGGGTAAGAACCTCTCTTCATCTTCCTGGGCAAAGGAAGCTTCAGGGCCATGTCGGCCAACCGGGGAGACACCGCGATGACGAAAGGCGTGGCCATCATGGTGAGGACGGATACCGCCAGGAAGACCTGGTACAGGTCGCCGGTGAGGAGGCCGTACCGCGTCCCGGCATCGGAAAGGATAAAAGAAAACTCGCCCACCTGGCAGAGGGACATTGCCACCAGGATGGTGGTGCGCAAGGGGTAACCAAGGAACGCCGCTGCGGCCCCGGCAAGGAGGACCTTCAGGATCAGGACGGTTGCGGCGACGAGAAGAACCAACAGGGGATTTCGGAAAATAAACCCAAGGTCCAGGAGCATGCCGATGGAGACAAAAAAGAAGCTGGTGAAAACGTCCCGGAAAGGGAGGATATTGCCCAGGGCCTGGTGGCTGTATTCCGACTCGGAGATGACCATTCCGGCCAGGAACGCGCCCAGGGCCAGGGAGAGACCGACCGCATGGGTCAGCCAGGCCACCGCGAGGCAAATCACAATTACGCTCAGGAGGAATAGCTCGCGATTTTTCGTGCGGGCGACCCGGAAGAATAAAAACGGGATGATCCACTTCGCCCCGGCGATGACCAGCAGGAGGATCGCAACCTCCTCGGCGAGAAGAAGGAGAAGGGACCCTTCTCCCCCGGGAGGCACACCGGCCAGGAGAGGGGTGAGCAGCATCATGGGCACCACGACGATATCCTGAAAGATCAGGATGCCCAGGGCGGCTCTCCCGTGCGGGCTCTCCACCTCCGCCCTCTCCTGGAAGATTTTCATCACGATGGCGGTACTGCTCAGCGAAACGACAAACCCGATGAAGATGGACGCGCCCGCAGAGCTTCCGAACGCGGCGGCGATGAAGGCGACTGCCGCCACCGTGAGCAGGACCTGCAGCGCACCGCCGAGGAGGACCGATCTCTTGATCCCGAGGAGGTTGCGGAAGGAAAACTCCAGGCCTATGGTGAAGAGCAGGGAGACGACCCCGAACTCGGCGAGGACCTTAACCGTGGCGAGGTCCCTGACCAGCCCAAGCCCATGAGGGCCCGCGAGCACGCCGGTCAGCAGGTAACCCACGACCGCGGGAACCCGCAGACGGTTGCACCCGTACAGGACCGCGGCCGAGAGGCCGAAGATGATGAGGATTTCATTCAGAAGCGCAGGTTGCATGCGGGTTCCATGTCTTTCGAATATTCGCTTCGAGTATAAGAAAGACGCCCTTCACCTGTCAATGCGCAAAGAAAAGCCACCACATAGAGTGCTGTCGCCGGAATGGCCTTTCCAGGCTTGACAAGTCTTCTCCTTCTCAGTTATCTAAGAATGGTTTCGAAGTAAATCCCCGAGCAAAGAGAGCCGCCGTGAATCAACAAATTATTGAAGATTTCAAACCGATCTTCTATCCCCGGTCCATTGCCGTCATCGGGGCTTCCGCGGAGCCCGCGAAGTTCGGCAACATCATCCTGAGCGCCATCCTGGAGATCGGCTACGAGGGAAAGATCTTCCCCGTGAACCCCGAGGGGGGGAGATCAACGGACTCCGGGCGTACCGGACCCTCAAGGAAATCCCGGAGGAGGTGGACTTTGCCATCATGACGATTCCAATCCCCGGGGTAATGGCTTCGCTCGAAGAATGTGTCTCGAAGGGAGTAAAAGGAGTCGAAATCCTGACCTCGGGATTTAAGGAGACGGGCACTCCCCAAGGAAAGGAAATGGAAAGGGAGATCGCCAGCTTCGCCCGGCGAGGGATCAGGATCCTGGGGCCCAACTGTTTCGGGATTTACTGCCCCGAGAGCGGGCTCACCATTCTCCCCGGCCAGAACTTTTCCCGCGAGAGCGGGCCCGTGGGTTTTCTCTCCCAGAGCGGCGGACTCTGCGCGGACCTGGGGCAGATCGCCCAGGGCCTTGGGATGCGGTTCAGCAAGATGGCGAGCTACGGCAACGGGTGCGACGTCGCCGCTTGCGACCTCCTGGAATATTTTTTCGCCGATGAAAAAACGGGGATCATCGGCGGCTACCTCGAAGGGGTGGAGGACGGAACGAGGTTCCTCTCGATCCTGAAAGAAAACCGGAAGAAGAAACCGGTGATCCTCTGGAAAGCCGGCCTGACCCCAACCGGCGGTCGGGCGATCATGAGTCACACCGGCTCGCTGAGCGGGTCCGAGGCTGTGTGGAATTCAGCCCTGAAGCAGTCGGGCGTGGTCCAGGTGGGCAGCGCGGAAGAATTGATCGATACTATGTACGCCTTCCTGTATTTGTCTCCGGCCGCAGGCCCGAGAGTGGGGGTCATGGGAGGAGGAGGAGCCATCGGCGTGGCCGCTTCCGACTCCCTGGACCGGATGGGGCTTTCCGTCCCTCCCTTAAGCCCCCCCATCCTGGAGAAACTCAAGACTTTCTTCCCCCCGGTGGGCAACAGCTTGAAAAACCCGGTTGACCTGGGAAACCCGATGATCCCCCCGTCCATGCTGCGCAAGGTCATGGAGGCCGCGGGGGAGGACCCCGGGATCGATACGCTGATGGTGATCCAGATTCTCTTCTACATCCTCTACCAGCTCCGGCACCGGATGGGCAAGGACGACAGGCCGCTTTCGGAATTCAGCTTCCAGCCCGACCTCCTCAAAGCCTGCCGGGAAGTGCGGGAAAAATACGGGAAGCCGATTATCCTGATCATGCCGGATATCGTTACCGACGGACGGATGATCGACCTGGAGCTCGAGTGGCGGCGGGAGAGGGATCATTACCAGGCGGCCGGCTTTCCGGTCTTCAAATCCATCGACCGCGCCGGCCGGGCGCTGAGGAATTTCATAACCTATCACCGTGCGGCCTAAGTCCGCTCTCTTGACTCGCGGATAGCCTCCAGGATTTCCTTACGCGTTATTTTCTTGCGCAGGCCGGCAACATCGAAGGGAGAACGACGGATCGGAGATTTCGGCACAATGGAAAAGAGATCTTCCTTGCGGCGGCGGATGATGACCTCCTCGTTCTTAGACTCTTCAAGAATGTCTGCCAGCTTTGCCCGGGCCTTCGAGTAAGTGTATATTTTCATGATCTATTCCACCACCTTTATTCCGAGACTTCGGGCGATGTCACCCATGCGGCCGTCGAGGCTGATTATTCAGCGGCCAGCTGTTTCCCGAGATCGTAGGCTTTCTCCATCAGCTCCTTATTTTTCTTTATCTCCCCCGCCTCCCATGCGCTGCCGTACACCATCCCGATGCTGCTCGCCCCGACATAATTCAACGCGTCCTGGAAGGTGCGCAGCGCGTTTACCGCTCCCGAGCTGAAGGGGTCCGCGTCGGCATAGGTGAGGACAATTCCGAACCTTTTCCCTTTGAAGGCGTGGCCCTCAGGCCCGCCCAGCGCGTACCACCGGTCCATGAATAATTTCGTTTGGGCCGAGACGGTGAACCAGTAGATCGGGCTGGCGATCACGATGGCGTCAGCCTGCCGGAGTTTCGGGAAGAGGTCCTTCATATCGTCGTCGAGAATGCAGTCGGTCTCGGACTTGTCCCGGCAGGCTTCGCAGGCATCGCAGGCTTTGATATCCATCCCATGCAGATAAAAGCTCTCCACTTTCGCTCCCGAAGCCTCCGCCCCCGCGGCAACCTGGCCCGCAAGAGTCGTGCTGTTCCCATCTTTCCGGGGGCTCCCCGTAAATATAAGAATATTCCTGGCGCCCATTTGTCCCTCCTGTTCTCGGATCGACCCGTCCTTTTTTGGTTTCAAGCCGGATGATACTCTTTTATGATATGAGCAGGGTGTACGATGTCAAGCCTTATTGGGCAGCCCCCACGTTTCATTTATCCTGTCGCGTAAGAGAGGAAAATATGAAGGACCCCATCGCCCTTTGGGGCAAGCGGTTCCACCTGGCGATCCTCACCGTCCTGTGGGTGGTTTTTTTAACTCCCCAGCTCCGCGCAGCGGAAGCCCTGAACGTGCGCCTGGTCGGCCACAGCGATCTGCAGGGGCGGGACAGCCTGCAGGTGGTCCTAAAAGGGAACTTCGCCTATGTGGGCCACCACCGGGGGGAGGAGATGAACCCTCTGACCGGAAGAGTCGAGCCCAACGGCACGACGATCCTGGATGTCTCAAATTCCCGGTCGCCCAAGATCGTAAAACACATTCCCGGCAGGAAAGGCGCGGAGAGCCGGGCAGTCCAGGTCGCGGTCAAATACTTCGACGGCAAGGATTATCTCTTGCGCTGCCAGGAGTCGGGCGAGTTCACGGGGTTTGAAATCTGGGATATCTCCGACAAAGAAGCACCGAAAATGATCTCTACGATAGGGCCTCTGGAGGCCGCCCATAAGGGCTGGTGGGACGTCAAAACCGGGTATGTCTACCTTTCCGGGACCCAGCCGGGCTGGAAGGGCCAGCACTTGATCATCTATGATCTGAAAGACCCTCGTCAGCCGAAGTTCATCTCCAACTGGGGCCTGCCCGGCCAAGCCCCGGGAGACCGCTCCGGCGCCAGGCCCGTAAGCCTCCATCACCCGGTGATCTCCGGAAACCGGGCCTACCTCTCCTACCTCTACGGCGGAGACATGGTCATCCTGGATATTTCGGACAAATCCCGTCCCAGGATGATCTCCCATCTCGACTTTTCGCCCCCCTTCTCCGGAATCCATACCACGGCCCCTTTCTTCGGGTTGAGAGTCCCGAACTTCAGCCCGGGAATGGGGGAAGTGAGGAATTTTCTGGTCGTCAGCGAAGAGGCATTCGCCTTCGGGTGCCAGGAACTCAGGCGCCAATTGTACCTCGTGGATGCCACCGAGGAGAGCAACCCCCTTCCTGTGGCCACATTTAAAGTCCCGGACGGCAATTTCTGCCGGAAAGGGGGGCGATTCGGTCCTCATCAGTTTGCGGAGACCCGGGACGGCGAGATCATCGGCGGCTCCCTGGTGTTCATCGCCTATTTCAACGCCGGCCTGAGAGTCGTGGACATTTCCGATCCTTACCATCCCCGTGAAACAGGCTTCTATATCCCCGAGCCCGCAGGTTTGAATAAATCTAGCGGGGCTGGAATCATCCAGACGAATGACGTGGACGTTGACTATCGCGGCCTGATCTATATTACCGACCGCGCCGGAAACGGCCTTCATATCCTCGAATATACCGGGGCGAAATAGGTCAGATTCCTGCTGTCCCCTCAAAAGTAGGGGCACGATGCATCGTGCCCCTACAAGCCCCCCCAGGTCTTTCGAGAAAGCGGGATCCCTCTTACCCCCGAGCCAGTTTATCCAAGTCCAGGACCATCCCATCCGTTGCGGCGATGACTTCCGCGCCGGTCTCCTGACTCAAACGTTCCGCCAGCTTCGTTGGATCGGCTTCCACCACGCGAGTGCCAAAGTGAGTCATGACCACGACCCTGGCCCGGGTCTCCCGAAGGATTCGCCGGACATCGTCGACGGATAGATGATCGATCCGGCGTTCTGGAATTTCGGTCAGCAGGACGACGTTCAGGATGAGAATTTCCCCGGGATAGTCGGAGAGCAGGTCCGGGTGGTACTTGGTATCGGTGATGTAAGAGACCGTCTTACCCGGAAGCAGAAAATTGAACCCGTAAGTCTCGGCCGAGTGATGGTGCCTCCTCGCGGTGGAGAAGGTGAGCGCCCCCACGGAGTAACGAACGTTCTCTTTTAGTACTTCCAGTCCTCCGAGGTAACTCCGGACGTAGCGCAGGACCACGGGGTCGCCCTCCAACGCGTCCTCGGGCGCGAAGAGAATGCCTTTCCGCCGGTATCCTCCCTCGGTCATGGCTTCGATCATGGCATTGATATCGCCTGAATGGTCGAGGTGCCTGTGGGAGAGGAGAATCCCATCCAGGTTGGTGGGGTCCAGCCGGGGTCTTCCGGTGAGACAGCGAACGAGCGCCCCCGGCCCCGGGTCCATGTAAAGGTTAACCCCCTGCATGGAGAGCCACAGACCGCCGGAAGAACGAAGCTGCCGGGCCACGACGAACCGGGCGCCGGCCGTTCCCACGAACCGGATCCAATCCTTGGGGTGCTCATCCTTTTTTGACGATGGGCTCATGTTTCCGTGCAGCGCCCGGATTGAACAATTTCCCTCCAGGGCTTTTTTACCTGCGCCTCTGCATCTCTGCGAGAAATTCTCTTATTCCTTGTAAACCCTGCAGGGAAAGCCCCGGAGGTTCGTGGAACCGATCGCCGGCTCGTAAGGGGGATCATTCTCAGTCAAAATATTAATGTTCGATTCCTTCCACCCGGACAGCTCCAGGTCCTTGCGCTCCGGGAACCACCAGCCGTACGCAGCGACCACGACGCGAGGGTGAATCTCCGAATTCAGCGCCGCTTTCTGCCGGATCGCTCCTTGCGGGGTTTCAATCTTCACCCAGTCTCCCTCGGCAATGCCCAGCTCTTTCGCCGTCGCCTGGTGCAACAGCACGACTGGATCGGGGGAAAGCCTCCGAAGTGATGGAAGGTTCCGGTAGGCGGAGTGGAAATATTGGGGGTCCTTTGCCGAGGTCAGAATGAGAGGGTATTCCCGGGCGGTTTCTGAAGGCTGTAGGGGCGGGGTTACCCCGCCCCCACGGGTCGAAAGGTTTCGAAGGCTATGCTCCACCGGAATCTGCTCACGGTAGGTGGGAAGCGGGTCATACCCCCAATCTTTCAAACGGGAAGAATAGATTTCGACCTTCTTCGAGGGAGTGCCGAACCCGCCCTTCTCGTAGCCTTTGTAGACCCAGTCCCCTTTCAAAATACCCAGTTTCTGAAAATCCTCAAACTTCATTCCCGCGGGTTTCAGGACTTCATCCAGGCAGGAACGAAGGTCGGGCCAGAAAAACTTCTCCAGGCCCAGCTTCTTCCCCAGCTCGTTCAGGATGAGAGAGTCCGACCAGCATTCCTCCGGGGGGTCCACGATTTTGGGGCGGGCCAGGAGAAAACCGTGGGGGAGACCATAGTGGCCGAGGTCGTCGAATTCAAAATTCGTGGCTATGGGAAGAACGAGGTCGGCCATTTGCGCCGTAGGGGTCATGAAGATCTCCGCGACTGCGAAGAATTCTAGGCTCTTCAAGGCCCGGAAGGTTTCGGCCGAATGGGCATAGCTCAGGAGAGGGTTCCCCCCCTGGATGTACATCATGCGGATCGGGTAGGGCTTCCCTGAAAGGATCGACTTTACGACCGCCTGGCTGGGGGTGAATCCCATCATGGCCGCCAGGCGAAACTCGGGGGCCAAAAGCTGATTTCTTTTTTCCGGGAAATTCCGGCTCTGGACGAAGTCACCGGGGCGCAGGACGGGGGGAGACGGGCGGTTCACGTTCCCGCCGGGAGCGTCCAGGTTCCCGGTCACCGCCTTCAGGATCATGAGGGCCCTCGCGGTCTGGACGCTGTCGATATTGTGTTCGATGGCGTTCCCCCACTGGATGCAGGCCGGCCGGGTCCGCGCGTACAGGCGGGCTGCTTCGGCGATCTTTTCTGCAGGGACCCAGGCGGCCGCTGACAATTGATCCAGAGAGATACCCTTTCAGGTGCTCTTTCAGCTCGTCAAAGCCGACGGTCCATTGCTCCACGAAGCCCTTGTCGTAAAGGCCATCTTCCACGATGACCTTCAACATCCCGATCGCGAGGGCGAGGTCCGTCCCCGGCCTGGGCTGGAGCCACAGGTCCGCCCTGGAAGCCAGGAGCGTCTTCCTCGGGTCAATGGTTATGAGTTTCGCGCCGCGATCCAGCGCCCTGCGCAACTGAGAGCCGATGATCCCCTCTTCATTGGTCTGGAAGAGATTGCTCCCCCAGACCAGGACGGCAGCCGGAGGATGTTCGTAATCCGGCACCGGGAAGAACCCGCAGGTGATCGTGGCCGCCGTTTCCCTCGGCATGTGGCAGATGGAGCCCGGAGTGACCACGGTGGGGATTTTGAGAAGGTTGGCCAGCCGGATCATCATGTAAAGCTCAAGGCCCTTTGGAGTCCCCTGGGCAAAAGCGATGGACCGCCCCTCCCCCTGCTGAACTCTGTCTTCGATCTGCCGGGCGAGCAAGGAAAGCGCTTCCTCCCAGGAGATCCGCTCCCATTTGCCTTCTCCCCTCTCACCGACCCTCTTCAGCGGGTGCTTGAGACGGTCGGGGTGGCCGAGCCGCTCCACCTGGGCGATCCCCTTGGCGCAAACAGTCCCCCGGTTAAGAGGAGAATCCGGGTCGCCCTGAATGCGGACGATCTTCCCGTCTTCCACGTGGACCAGGAGCCCGCATCCCCCATGGTCCATCCGCGCACAAAAAGTTTTAATGATCATTTTTTATTTTCTCACCACAGAGAGCACAGAGGGCACAGAGGAAATTCAGGCTAAGAATAATCTTTCAAAAAAATTCCACATTGAAACCCGCTCTTGGTTTTTCTTTTTGAGATTATGATTCAGTCTTTCTCTCTGCGTCCTCTGTGCTCTCTGTGGTGAAATTTTTCTTTCCCCGAAAACCCCCGGCTCCGCGAAATCCAGGACCTTCAGCGGTTTGTCTCCGATGAAGAGCTGGAGAATTTTGGCAATCCTCAAGGCCTGTCCCAGGAGCATCAGGCGGCAGTGGTTGAAGGTGCAGCCCTTGATCTCGGTCTCTCCTTTCTCCAGCACGATCAGGCAGCCTTCAAACGTGCAGTTTTCGTATGAATGGCCGTCCAGCTCGATTCTTTCTTTTACGAATTTCTTATTTTTATACCGGGTCTGTACCGGGCTCATGTTCCCCTCCGCCGAAAAACCGGGCGACTTCATCCCTCTCAAAAAAGGGCAGCTCCCCGGCTCTTCCCTCTTTCACCAGCTTGATCCCCTTCTCCCGCTCCCAGATTCTGCCGATCACCGACGCCGCAATCCCCTCCGCCCGGAGGGCCTCTCTGACTTTCTGCGAATCCTCCTCTGCGGTCACAATCAAGAGGGCCCCCGAGGCCAGAAGCCCCAGCGGATCCAGCTTGAGCTTGCCGCACAGGATCTCGGTCTCGGGAAAGACGGCGATCTTTTCCATCTCCACCCGCATCCCCAAACCGGAAGCCTCGGCCAGCTCGCGAAGCCCGGTGGCCAATCCCCCCTCCGTCGGATCGTGCATGGCGTGGACCCGGGCAACCTCTCCCGCCCTCCGCGCCTCCCGGACCACGCTGATGCCCGGGTTCCTTAGAAGACCCCGGCATCTCTCTACCTGATCTACGCCGAGGATGGACTCCAGGCCTTTCTTCTCCCTGGCGATAAGCGCCGTTCCCTCGATGGCGATGCCTTTGGTCAGGAGTACTTCATCCCCCGGCCGAATCTTATCTGGCGAGACCAGCTTCTCCTCTTCTACTTCTCCCAGCATCTGCCCGACAACGATAGGTCGGTCGAGTCCGTGGGTGATCTCGGTATGGCCACCGCACAAGACGACGCCCAGCTCCCGGCAGGCTCGCGAGAGCTGGGCGAAGATCTCCTCCACCTCGGCCGGGCCCGTCTTGCCTTCGGGCAAAAGAAGGGTCGCCAGGAACCACCGGGGGATTCCTCCCGCGGCGGCAATGTCGTTGGCGTTGACGTGGACCGCGTACCAGCCGATCTGGTCCGTCGCGAAGGTGATGGGGTCTGTCTTCGCTGCGAGGTATTTGCCCGGAAGCCCCGGAAAAGAGATGACCGCGGCGTCTCTTCCTACTCCCGGCCTGACGATGACTGTCGGGTCCTCTCGGGTATAGCGCCCGAGAAGCCCCGCGAGATCTTTCCCGGGCAGCTTTCCAGCAGGATACGGGGAAGATCTTCCCTGGGCGACCGGACTTTTTTACCCACAGGTCAATACTAGCGGGGAATGGACGGATTGTAAATAAACAAGGCAGGAGCGGCAGGGGCGATTCATGAATCGCCCCTACGGAGGAATTGCAGGGGAGGCAGGTAGTTCGGGTCGGGAAACCGATATGAAGGTCGTCTCTATTTTCGCTTCGGCCCGTAAAGGTCGCGGGCCACGTCCCGGAGCCCGAGGGACTCCAGCGTCTGCCTTGAAGGCTTTCCGGCCGGGGTCCAGCCGCTGGCCTTGTAAAAGTCTTTGAGCATGACCTCCATGTCCGGGGCCTTCCCGGCGTTGCCGCCCTCCCGGGTGAGTTCCAATTGCCGGGGGGCCAGGACATCATCCTTGCGAGTGATCCCGCAGAGATTGTTGTACGCGCGGTGAAGGGCCATGATCCTCTCTCCCACCTTCAGGAGAGATTTGGCCGTGTAGTTCGTCCCAGTTGCGGCCCTGAGAACAGCGGCAAGGTCCGAGGGCTTGAGGATGAATGTGACGAAGTAGCAGGAGACCATGGAATTCACCACGGCGGTGTAATCCTGCGAGAGCTTAACCAGGTTCCCTTTGCCTTCGCTCACAAAGGTCGGATACGTCCCCTTGAGACCCCATTCGGGAACGGGATCCTGGACTCCCTCCCAGAGGGGGGAGTGGCCGTGGAGATGGCAGGCTCCCCGGGGGCCGACGGCGTAGGTCAGTCCCATGCTGTAGAAGGTGCGCGGGTCGTGCATGGGGCTTTCCATCCCTTTCACGTGGACGGCGTATTTCCAGGAATCGCCCCCCAATTTCTCGGCCGCCCTCTTAACTCCCTGGCCGAGGAGCGCTCCAAGCTTTTCATTCTTGCCGATCTGGTGGACCATGGCCAGCATGGCCTGTTCGTCGCCCCATTTCAACTCGATTCCGCCGGTCTCCTCCTTGCGGATCAGCCCCTTTTCATACGCTTCCATGGCAAAGGCGATGGCCACCCCGGTGGAGATCGTGTCGATGCCGTAACGGTTGCAAAGGTCGTTGGCAAAGGAAACGGCGTTCAGGTTGTCGATGAGACACATCGTCCCCATGGCTGCCAGGGTCTCGTACTCGGGTCCGGGGCCGTCCATCTTGTAAGGGCCGTTCTCGATCTTGACCCACCGGGAGCAGCCCAGGCTGCAGCGGTAGCAGGCGGTGTGGGGGACGAGGATGGTTTCCTTCATCTTCTTCCCGCCGAGGTTCTTGCAGCCTTCCTCCCAGAGGCCGACCTGCCAGTTCTTCACCGGGATGTCCCCCATGCTCCAGAGGTTGTCGAGGACCTGGGCCGTCCCGTATTCCCGCATGGCCGCTACCGCGGGCGAGGTCGCGTTGTCCTTGGCGATCTTCTTGCACAGGGCATTGTAGGTTTCAGGGTCATGAAGCGGGAACGCCTGTTCCCTCGAACGGCAATGGCCTTGAGCTTCTTGGCCCCGAGGATAGCCCCGTTTCCCCCCCGGCCGGGCGCCCGCCCTTCGTCATTGATGATGCAGGAGAGGAGCACTTTCTTCTCGCCGGCCGGGCCGATGCAGGCCACCCGGATTCGCTCGTCTCCGATCTCCCTCTGAATGCTCTCCTGAACCTTCAGCGCATCCTGGCCCCACAGGTGGGAAGCGGGCCGAATCTCGACCTTCCCGTTATGGATCCACAGATAGACCGGTTCCTCGGACGCCCCTTCGATGATGAGCGCATCATACCCCGCCCGCTTCAAATCCGCTCCCCAAAACCCGCCGGAGCTGGAGTCGCAGAGAATGCCGGTGAGCGGCGATTTGAAACAGATCTGGTAGCGGGCCCCTGAAGGGTAGTTCGTTCCGGTAACCGGCCCGGTGGCAAAGACGATCTTGGCTTCGGGACTCAGCGGGTCCGTGGAGGGAGGGACTTCATCGTAGATGATCCGGTCTCCCAAACCAGTTCCCCCGATGTAATCCCGGGCCAGTTTGGGGTCCAACGGCTCTTCCGTGCTCTTCCTGGTGGTAAGGTTTACCCTTAAAATCTTTCCAGCATATCCGTCCATACACCTTCTCCTTTGCCTGGACCCTCTGCGAATCCTTTTCCGAGATATATCAAACCGCTCATGTACTTAATAAATTTTCGCGAAGAAGTCAAGGATATTCAGATTGCTCGTGAGCCTCTTGAAGGCCTGATCGGGGATCAGGCCCTACAAATTAGTCAAAGGACGTAATGCATTTACATTGTAATGATGTTATTTCCCCGGTTCAGGGATTTCTTCCTTGATTCCGGCGAGTTTTCTCGCCATCTGGGCGTATTTATCCATGGGCGTGAGGGACCGGACCACCAGACGGGCGCCATCGGGGGATCCTCCTCCGTGCATGCAGCCGGGGACTCCCGCACCCAGGGTTAGCCACTCGGTCAGGCGGGCCGCCCGGGCGCGGGCTTCGGCGCTGCAGGAGCCGGCTTTCACATATTTCTGCACGAGCTTTCCGTACCGGGGATCGGTGAAATCCTTGTAAGAGGGGAAGCACCCCGTCTCGACCATTCCCCCGCCGATCTCCTGGCAGAGCCGTTTGGTCTCGTAGGGCAGCGTGGCCACGTGGATCTTGTTGGCGTGGGAAGTAAGGGAATCCGGAATCCAGATCCCCGAAGGATGCCGGCTCCCGAGGGCGATGGAACCGATCCCCATCGTGAACGTCGTCTCGTTGTTCACGGCCATGTCGACGAACTTGGAGCTGAAAGTGCGGGCCGAAAGGCCGTTGGCCCGGGCCATCAGAACCCCAGCCCCGATCATGACGTCCCCCTGCCCGGCCACGCAGGCCCCGATGCAGGCCCGGTAGATGGCGGTGAAGAACTGGATGATTTTCCCGGTGTAAGCGTGCTCCCTGCACAGGAATACCCGCTCGTTGGGGACGAACACATCCTCAAAGATGAGGTAGGCCTGGGTGATCCCGGTCTCCAGGGGGATGTCGAACCCCTCCTCCTGTTCACGGGTGTCGCTGGGCCGCCGGGTCTCGATGATGGTCAGACCCTCCGCGTCCCTGGGGACCGCGCAGGCCACGGCGTAGTCTTTGTCCGCCTCCCCGTAGCCCGTCCCGGGGAGAAGGAAGATCTCGTTTGCCGCGGCGACCCCGCAGATCATCGCCTTGGCCCCCCGCAGAGTTATCCCGTTCTCGGCTACCTTCGCGATTCGGAGGTTAGAGTCCGGGTCGGGCTGCTGGGACGCCTTCAGACTGCGGTCCCCTTTCGCGTCAGTTAACGCGCCCGAAATGGTCCAGCCCTCCGATTCAGCCCGGAGTACATAGTTCCTGATCCGCTGGTGGTAGTCCGTGCCCAAAGCCTTGTCCATCTCGTGGGTGATGGCCCACATGGTGTTCATCCCGTTCCATCCCGCGCACAGCGCTCCGGTGCAGGTCCCGGTCAGCCGGTACATCTCCCGTCTTGAACTTGGAGTTGGAGATGACTTCTTCGGCCGACTGCATGAGAGAGTTTTGACGGTGGATCTTCTCGCCGGTTAAATACGAGGTGGCGGTAAACAGGCCCGAAAGTGCCGGGTCATGGGCCGCATCGTAGGCCCGGGCGTGGCTCTCCACCACCCGGCGCGTAGCCGGGTGAGCGGTAACGTCCTCGATCCTCTCGCCGAACTTGTAAATGTTCGGGCGGAGTTTCTTTAAAGAAGACAAATATTCGGCGCGGGTCTTCAAAGCCATGGGAAACCCCCTTGGAGAAATTTGGAGTCGTGGAGACCTATTCTAGCACCCCTTTTGAAATAAGCAAAAGAACTGATGTCAGATTACTTTCTGCTTCCTCAATGCCGTGATCTTCTCCGGAGTGTATCCCAGCAGTTCTTTCAAAATCTCATCGCTGTGTTCTCCCAAGGCCGGTGGGTAAACGTACTTCATTTTGCTCCCCCCGGATACCTTCACCGGGCTCCCCACGTCCTTCATCTTGCCCACGTGGGGGGAGTCGATCTCCACGATCATCTCCCGGGAGAGAACCTGAGGGTCGGCGACGGCCTTATCCAGGGTGTAGATGGGGCCGGCAGGGACTTCCAGCTCGACGAAGAGCTTGAGCCATTCATCGGTCGTCTTCTTCAAGAAAGCGTCTTCCAGGATGCGGTCGAGTTCTTCCCGGTTTTCGAGCCGCGCGGCCCTGGTATTAAAACGGGGGTCGTCGGCCAGGGACTCCATACCCATATTTTTGCAGAGGTTGCTAAAGAAATGATCTATATACGCCTCGATCACCAGGGAAGAGTCCTTGGTGCGGTAGGCTCGGAGGGGAACGTTGCTGACGTGCGCCGTGCCCACCGGCTGCGGGACTTCGCCGGCGACAAAATAATATTTCGCCCGGTAGGTATGCAGGGCAATCTGCACGTCCAGCATCGAGATGTCCACCATGCGCCCCTCCCCGGTGAGCGAGCGGGAGACGAGGGCCGACAGTATCCCGATGACGGCAAACACCGCGCCGCCCAGGTCCCCGATGGGGATTCCGCAGCGGACCGGCGGCTGGCCCGGCTCGCCCGTGTAGCTCATCGCCCCGCCCATGGCCTGGACGATGATGTCGTAGGAGGGCCTCTCCCGGTACGGACCCGTCTGGCCGTACCCGGTCACCGAAGCCCAGACGATCCGGGGGTTGATTTTCTTCAGGTCCTCGTACCCCAGCCCCAGTTTTTCCATGGTCCCGGGAGTGAAATTGTTCATAACCACGTCCGCCTTCCGGGTTAAGCCGTAAAAGATCTCCTTCCCTTCGGGCGCTTTCAGGTCAAGGGTCAGGCTTTTCTTGTTCCGGTTCAAAGCCATGAAGTAGGCGCTCTGGTCTTTGATCGTGTGGGGCGGCATCCTGCGGGTCGGGTCACCGACGCCGGGGCGTTCGATCTTGATGACCTCTGCCCCCAGGTCACCGAGGGTCTGGGTGCAGAAAGGCCCGGCCAAGACATGGGTCAAATCCAAAACCCTGATTCCTTTCAAAGGTTGAGTCATGTTTGTCTCCTTCTATTTATTGGGACGCAGATTTTCGCAGAAAATACGGATAAAATCCTGAGTACTTTTTAAACTTTCGTAACTGTTTAGCCTTATGAAAAATAAAGTTCCAAGATGCCAGGGACCCCCAGAAATCCCCCTTAATCCCCCTTTTTCAAAGGGGGAGACTATTCTCCTCCCTTTATGAAAGGGAGGCGGGGAGGGATTTCTGGGATGGCTAAACAATTCTAAACTTTCTTTTTAAGTCTGATCCGTGTCTACCCACGTTCATCTGAGTCCAAATTTCTTAAACAGGCATATTGCCGTGCTTCTTATCCATTCGGACGGCCTTCTTATCCCGAAAAATTTGCAGGGCTTGAACGATTTTTGCGCGGGTCTCTTCCGGCTTAATTACGTCATCCACGTACATTTTCCTCGCCGACTCAAAGGGTCCCTCAAAGATCTGCTGGTACTCGCCGATGAGTCTCTTCCGGGTCCCATCGGGGTCGCTTGATTCCTGGATTTCCCTGCGGCAGATCACGTTCACCGCCCCTTCCGCCCCCATGACGGCGAGTTCGGCGCTCGGCCATGCCAGGACCAGGTCGGTGCCCATTGGCTTGCTGCACATCGCCTGTTTTCCGCCGCCGTAGTCCTTGCGCACGATGATCGTGATCTTGGGGACCGTCGCCTCGGCGTAGGCGAAGAGCATCTTCGCCCCGTGACGGATGATCCCCTTGTGCTCCTGGTCCACCCCGGGGAGGTAGCCGGGGATGTCCACAAAGGTCAGGATGGGGAGGTTGAAGGCATCGCAGAATCGGATGAACCGGGAGGCTTTGTCGGATGCGTCCACGTCGAGGGCGCCGGCCAGGTACATGGGCTGGTTGGCGATGATTCCTACCGCATCCCCCTCGACGCGCCCGAAGCCGGTGAGAATATTCCGCGCATACTTGGGTTTCACTTCGAAGAAGGTACCGCCGTCCGTCACGGAACGCAGGACCTTCCTCATGTCGTATGCCTTTTTGGCTTCGCCCGGGATAATCTGCCGGAGCTTCTCCGCCGCTCCCTCGGGACAATCCTTCGGTGTAATTCGAGGCGGCTTTTCCACCGAGCTGCCGGGCAGGAAAGAGAGCAGCTCTTTCGTTAAGGCAACGGCCCCGGATTCGTCAGCGGCAACCAGGTCGCACACTCCGCTTTTCTCAGAGTGGACCGCGGCGCCCCCCAAAGCCTCCAGGGAGACTTCCTCGTGGGTTACGGCCTTGATCACTTCCGGGCCGGTGATGAAGAGGACGCTTTTCCCCTGGACCATGATGATGAAATCCATGAGCCCGGAGGCGTAGGCGATCCCCCCGGCGCACCTGCCCAGGATGACGGAGATCAGCGGGACGACGCCGGAAGCCTGGGTGAGGGCGTAAAAGATGCTGTCAAAGCCGATGTTCTTGTTTCCTTCCTGAATCCTGGCCCCCACGGAGTCCTGCAAGGCGACCACCGGGACTTTTATTTCGCACGCCCGGCGAATGACGTTCACGATCTTTGCGGCCTGGACGTTTCCAAGCGACCCGCCCTGGACGGTCTTGTCATGGGCGTACAGCCCCACCGTCCTCCCGTTCACCCGGCCAAAGCCGGTGATCACACCGTCGCGTGGGGCATAGGGAGGATTGGGCCCGAACTCGGCCGGCTGGGGTCCTGCCAGGGTGTTCACCTCCAGAAAAGTTCCCGGGTCGAGGAGCAGTCCTATCCGTTCTTCGGCGGAGAGGTAACCTTCCTGCTTAAGCTTCCTGATCCTCTCTTCCCCGCCCCCAAGGGAAGCTTTCTTCCTCAACTCCTCCAGCTTCTCAATCCCTTTTTTCATATCCATTAAAAATTCTCCCGCTTCATTTCCCTTTCCGGATTAACCTGTTTTATGGGACGGCCGCAAGAAAACCACGAAGTTTTTTGAGTTACTAAGGGGTCCATACCCCCTTATCCTAGCACTCTCCCCCGTTTTTCGGGGGAGAGGGGAGGGTGAGGGGGCGATCGCATGTCACTGAGCGTCTGAACAATTATGGCCTGTTTAGTAAATTGGTATACTACCAGCAAATTAGAAGGCTCAACAAGAAATTAGGGGCATCCCGCGCTTCGCGGGACTTCGTGTCCTTTGGCACGGCCCGTACCCTGGCAGCGAGAAGGCAAAGAAGGACAAGTGCCACCCATTCAGCGTGATCGTCATGTTTTCGGGTCTACGAGGCGGAGGAGGTCTTAATTCCCTCGCAAAGATAGCATTTCGGCTGGTCAATCAGCCTTTGCAGACGGAATCCGCATTCCTCAAAAAGAGCACTCATCTCGCTTTCGTCGGGAAGAAAATCCTGGGAGACGGGAGCGCAATTCTGGTGATGGCGTCGGATCTCCGCGCTGCTCAAGGCGTGGGCGATAATCAAAGTCCCCTCAGGCTTCAAAACCCGCCCCATCTCTTCCAGCGCCTTGGCCTTATTCTCAAAATGGGGAAAGGCCCCGAAGCAGACTACGTGATCGAAGGCCCCATGCTTATAAGGCAGATGTTCAACGGAGGCCAAATCGAATCGGACTCTCCCTTCTTGCTGGAATTTCTTCCTGCCGATCTTGACCATTTCCCCGGCAAAATCGACCCCCCAGACATAACCTTGAGGGCCGATGGCCCGCAGGAGGTAGGGAATGATCCCTCCCGTTCCGGCTCCCACGTCGAGAATCCGAGCTCCGGAGCGCAGTTGAAATAGAGACACCAGCCGGGAAAGGTACTTCTCCATCTCCCCCGTATAGAAACGCTGGTCCCAGCTGCCGGCCATCTGGTTGAAGAAGCTTTTCTTATCCATTCCCGCTCCATCTTAAAAAATAGCCGCCCGACCGTCAAGGGCCTTGACAACCGCCTTGACAACCTTCCTGAAAGGCGATCAAAATAATAGAAGCTCCTTGGGGATGGTTTTAAATCGGAATCATTCCGGATTCATCAGATGTTCAAAGAAGGCATCATAAAAAAGATGCGGGAGAAGGGCCTGAAACTCACTGCTCAGCGTCTCGCCATCCTCGACGTGCTGCTGGAAAAGGCTTCCCTCCATCCAGGGGCCCGACTGGTCTATCGGGAGGTCAGGAAGAAAATGAAAGGGGTGAGCTTATCAACGGTATACTCCACCCTCAAAGAACTCTCCAGGCAGGGGATTCTTAAAACCCTCGAATTCGACCAAATGGAAAACCGGTATGAGGGGAATATCTTGGACCATATCAACTTGATCTGCAGAGGCTGCAAAAAAATAATGGATTACCGGGAACCCATCTCCATTGATTCGAGAAAAATAGAGAAAAAGACCCGTTTTCGGGTGACCGACACCCGGCTGGACTATTACGGCTTCTGCCATGAGTGCCGGAAAAAAGGAATCTCCAGCCCGACGAATGATTAAGGCCGCACGGCCAAAAATTTTTTCGCTTCCATTCGGAATGATTCCGGATTGATACTGTCCTTTAAGCAACACGTTGTGGAAGATCAATTCCGAGGTAGGGGCAATTCATGAATTGCCCCTACTGAATTATCCCCAGAAAGAAAGGAGAAGAAAAATGAGGAAAACGCTCCGGTATCCCTTGTTGGCAACGGTGATCGCGGGTTTGCTCATGGGATCGATTTGGGCCTTCGCCCAGGCACCCCCTTCGAAAGGGGAGTCCAGCTACTCTCCGGTGGTGATCAAGGAAGCCTTCGAAGCCATCATGACACGGATGAAGACGGCCAAGCCGGAGATCATGAAACGTCAGATGGACCTGCTCAGCGCACGGTATGACCTGAACAACCGTCCGGCCCAAGGCGTCGCCATGTCCCGTGGAAAAGCGATTCAGGAAGGCGTTCGGGTGAAACTCCCCGCGGGAGCGACGTGGGTGCAATTAGCAGCGATGAGTCCCGAGGAGATTCGGCAAAGAAATCTTTTTCCTGCCGGGTTTTTCCCCCTTCCTCACCCCAACCATCCGGAGGGGGGTATGGTCTTTCCTAAGTTTCATATCGACGAGATAAAGAAACAGGAGGGCCGCGATCTTACCCGGTTCGACCTCGATTTTGACCTGCCGGACCATTTCCTTCCCGAATTTCCAGCGCCCATCTTCTTGACCACTCGCCCCGATCTTGGGGATGTCTCCCAGGGGAAGCTTGTGACCATCGATAATTTCTATGAGCTCTTCAACGGGATTTTGAACCCGAAGCAATTGGAAGGCTTGAGGCTGCTTCTGACCCCCTTTCCGCAGCAGCAATTCAATCAGACCGAAGACCGCCGTACCGAGCGGCCAAGCCGGGGGGTGATCTGTTTGGACTGCCATGCCAATGGGCACACCAATGCCTCCACCCATTTGGTGGGAGACATCCGACCCCAGGAGTTTCGCCACCGCCTTGACACCCCTTCCCTTCGCGGGGTGAACATTCAGCGGCTCTTCGGTTCCCAACGGGCTCTGAAGTCGGTAGAAGACTTTACGGAATTCGAGCAGCGGGCCGCCTACTTTGACGGGGACCCGGTGATCGCCACCAAAAAGGGACTCAACGTTCTCGAACGGGGAAGCCAGGTCCATTTCATGGCGGAGTTTCAGGAGTTGCTGGATTTTCCCCCGGCTCCAAAGCTGGGCATTACCGGCAAGCTGGACCCCAAAAAGGCTACCGAGTCCGAAAAACGGGGCCAGGCACTCTTTTTCGGCAAGGCAGAGTGTGGATTCTGTCATCCCGCACCTTACTATACCGACAATCTAATGCACAATTTGAAGGCCGAGCGCTTTTACCAGCCGCGGATGATTAACGGGAGGTTTGCCTCTGCGGATGGTCCGATCAAAACCTTCCCCTTGCGGGGAATCAAAGAATCCCCGCCTTACCTTCATGACGGGCGACTTCTCACCCTGGAGGATACGGTGGAATTCTTCAATCTCGTCCTCGAATTAAAGCTCAACGAAGAGGAGAAAAAGGATTTGGTGGCTTTTATGAGAGCCCTTTAGTAACTGCTCCCTTTCTACAACGGAAAGGGGTGCGAGCACGAGGCATGGTTCTCCGAATTCCTCAGCGAAGGTCCTTCCGGCCACTTCCAAAGAAGGAAAAGGGGGGAGTCGCCTTTCGTTTCTAAATTTCTTCAAAGATGAGAGCCAAGGCGGGGCATCCAGGAGAGATGCCCCGTAATTTCGACAAAATTCCATCCTGAAATGGAGAAAGGAGAAGAATCGATGAAAAAGACATTTACCATTTTGTTTTTGGCCGCTCTTATTTTAGGCGCCTGCGCCACCGTTCCCCGCACAGCCCTGTCTCCTGATCATGTTTCCGACTTAACGGGTCGTTGGGAGGGGGCAAGGGATATGCTCTGGGGCAAGTACAGGTCCTATGATTACACGGTCCTGGAGATTGACAATAATACCATCCCTCTGCGGGGGACGATTAAAATTTCTTTTATGCAGGAAGCCGACCCGAGGGTCTACACTTTTGAAAATGGGATTATTGATGGGCAGGGAAACTTGATGGTCCAGCTGCAGCAGGACATAAAATTCATCCTATCCTTGTACCGGGAAGAAAAGAGTTTGAAACTGGACGGGAACTATTTACATCGGGGGCATGAGGGAAGGTTGACACTTTATAAGAAATAACCCCAGTCGCCGATGGCTCTCGCGCGTTCGAGCTCCGGAGGGACGGGACTCCCCGATGGCTGAAAAGGGGAGTGATCCTTTGTATCCAGATCGCGGCAAGGGTACGAGGCAATGTAGGTCGTCCTGAAGAGATGCCCACGATTCACAGGATTCACCCGGGGCGGAGGCGAATGGAAAAGAATTTACCGCAGAAACTCTATCCAGATTTAATGGTGAGAAGGGGTTACCCATTTTGATCGCCGCGGGGGGAGGGAAAATCTACCCGGATCAGGAATATCCGGTAGATTCCTAATGCGAGCTGAACGGGCCGGGGCCTCGAGGGAAAGTTTGCCCGCAGGAAGGGCTGAGATTCCAATTCTCCCCGCTCCTGAGGCGAAAGCCCTGGGTTGGGTCTCCCGGACCCGATGGATTCATCTTTTTCCCAATGCCTCCCATGAAGCCCCCTATATTGTGGTATCTGTCTCAAAGTTCACTTGACAGATTGATTTAATCAGTATTATAAAAGATTTGAAAAGTCAGATCCTCGGTAGGTGAGGCTCCCGCGAGACAAACAGGCCACTGCCCGGAAGCTTCCAAAGAAGTTCTCCGAACAGGTTGACCAAGCACTCCCGGCTTAAGGGTTTGCTCAATGTGGCTGAGGCCATCCGGCCTCTCACGGTACGCGGTGCCAAAGCTTGAACGAGTGGGGAACGTAATTAAAGATTTGCTGATTGGGCAACCAGAATGGTTGTCCGATCCTCATTCCAAACCATTCCCCCTCGCGGAATGGTTTTTTTGTTTCTGCTCTTTCCATTCGGCTTGGCACCTAAGAGGAGGGTATTGGAAACGGATACAACGGAACCTCTGGGTGACGGAGATTCCGACACAGCATCGTGGAAGAAGCAGAAGTGACCTGATTAGTGTGTCTATCGTTTCACCCTTAGCCTCTCCCACGAAAGCTGTTGTCGGGGAGGCAAGGGGTGTGAAACAGGATTTACTTCAAGCTAATCTAAGCAAATCTCAGGGAAGTCCTTTTTTTAACCCCTCGAACCCCAAAAACATTTCCGACAGCATACGGTGGATGCTTGATGCACAGAATCGGCTTGTGCGTTGTTGCGCCTGACAGTGAATCTGATCTGGGGGAAATCGCATGAATATTCTTGCCAAACTCTTTTACCTGTTTCGCAAATCCGTAAAAACTAAAAGAGGGATGAACCCCATGGCCGATAGAGCGAGCGGAAATGAGCGGAAACTCATTGAGACCTGCGCCATGCCCTCTGACGCAGCACTTAAGAGCCTATCGACAACGGAGCAAGGTCTTAATAAGAGTCAGGTGGAATCGCTCCGGGAAGAATTCGGTCCCAACGAGATCAGTCGCGGAAAGAGAATGAGTTTCTTGTCGGGAATTCTTCGGAGATTCGCTAATCCGCTGGTCATTCTCCTTCTCATCATCTGCGCTGTCTCTCTGAGTATGGGAGATCTCCGTTCAACCATCGTGGTTGGCGGAATGATTCTGATTAGTGTATTTCTTGCTTATTTTCAGGAGGCGAAATCGAATCAGAGCGGTGGAAAAACTGCAAGCCCTGGTCCAGACGAATTCAAATGTCATCAGGGAAGGGAAGGAAATTGAAATCCCAATGGTTGACATTGTTCCGGGAGATATTCTGGCTCTGGATGCCGGAGCATTGATTCCCGCGGATATCCGACTGATCAGCTGCAAAGATTTTTACATCCATCAATCCGCCCTCACGGGGGAATCCATGCCCGTCGAAAAGAATGCAGGACCGGGCTCGATCACCGGCAAGGGCATCCTGGAGCTTCAAAATGCCTGCTTCATGGGAAGCAGCGTTCTGAGCGGCACTGCGAAGGGAATCGTTGTCAACACTGGTTCCCGGACCTATTTCGGTTCGCTTTCCCAAAGGCTCGGCTCGGAGAGGGGGTTGACCAGTTTTGACAGGGGGATCTCAGGTTTCACCTGGTTGATGATCCGCTTTATGTCCGTGATGGTCAGTGTTGTCTTTCTTATCGTCGGATTGACGAAAGGCGACTGGATAGAGGCCCTCATGTTCGGGCTTGCCGTCGCCGTGGGATTGTGTCCGGAGATGTTGCCGATGATCGTTACGGTCAACCTCGCCAAGGGTGCCCGTGCGATGTCCAAAAAGAAGGTGATCGTCAAGCGGTTGAGCTCCATTCAAAACTTCGGGGCCATCGATATCCTGTGTACGGATAAGACCGGAACGATCACTCAAGACAGGGTCGTGCTTGAAAGACATGTCGATGTTACCAATCGCGAAAGTGACGATGTCCTTCGTTACGCCTACATGAACAGCTATTAGCAGACAGGGCTGCGAAATCTGTTGGACCGCTCAATTCTCTCGCATACGGAGTTCGAGGTGGAGCGAAGCTGCTGCAAGGTAGATGAAATTCCTTTCGATTTTTCACGAAAGAGGATGTCGGTGGTTGTCGAGTATGAAGGGGATCATGTGCTCATTTGTAAGGGAGCGGTGGACGAGATTTACAAAGTTTGTCAGCATTACCAGGTGGATGAGGAGATTCACCCGCTGATTGACATGATCAAGCACGATCTCCTGGAAGAGTATGAATCTCTCAGTGAGGATGGCTACCGGGTGTTGGCCGTCGCCTACAGGGAATTTCCGAAGGACAAGGAAGTATTTTCTGTGGCTGACGAAAGTAATTTGATTTTACTGGGGTACATTGCCTTTTTTGATCCGCCGAAAGATTCTGCAGTGGTGGCCCTCCGGAATTTGAGGGAAATGGGTATCGCAGTGAAGATTCTGACCGGCGATAATGAGCTGGTCGCCAAGAAGGTATGCAAAGACGTGGGGATCGATGGTGAAGGATTCCTCACCGGGGACCAGCTCCAAGGAATGAGCAAGAGCCGGTTCGAGGATTCAGTCGAGACAACCACGATCTTTGCTCGTCTCTCGCCGTCGCAAAAAGAAGAAATCATTCAGACCCTGCAACACCGCGGACATGTCGTTGGATTTCTGGGAGACGGCATCAACGACGCCTTAGCCATGAAGAAGGCGGATGTCGGGATTTCTGTCGACACCGCCGTTGATGTCGCCAAGGAGTCTGCAGACATCATTTTGCTCGAAAAATCCCTCCTGGTGCTTAAAGATGGCATCACCGAGGGAAGAAAGGTCTTCGGGAACATTATCAAATATGTTCGCATGGGAGCCAGTTCGAATTTCGGCAACATGTTCAGTGTCGTCGGCGGAAGTTATTTCTTGCCTTTCCTGCCCATGGCGCCCATTCAGATTCTCCTCAACAACCTCCTGTACGATATTTCGCAGGTCGGCATCCCTACAGACAAGGTTGATCCGGAATTTACAAAGACCCCACGCAAATGGAACATTGGGAATATCAAAAAATTCATGTTCTTTATCGGTCCCATCAGCTCCATATTCGATTATGCCACGTATTTCTTGATGCTTTTTTTCTTCAAGTGTTACCAATATACCAGCCCCAATATTTTGCCAAGCTTGAAAACCTATTATGAAAACCTGTTTCATACGGGATGGTTCGTTGAATCCATTCTGACCCAGACAATGATCGTCCACATCATCAGGACGAGAAAAATCCCCTTCCTTCAGAGTGTTGCCAGCCCGGGCCTCCTTTTTACAACATTACTCGTTATGTCGATCGGGGCCTTTTTGCCCTATTCGCCTTTTGCTGAGACCTTCGGATTTGTTCCTCTTCCGGTTGTCTACTGGTTATGGATATTCGCCTTTCTTCTTTTCTATGCGGTCTTGACTCACAGTGTCAAGGTTTGGTTCTTCAATAAATTTGGGGTGGATTAAAATGAAAACTATCTTGGATGCTTTACAGGAAGGCAGACTGATCGAGTTACCGGATAACAATAAGGAAAACGTACTGAAATATCTTGCAAACCTAATCGAAGCCATCCCCGATATCCAAGCCGGGACGGACGTGGAAGGAGCCGTCTTGGGCAGGGAACGCGCAGCCAATACCGGTATCGGCATGGGGTGGGCGTGTCCTCATGGCCGTTACCCCGGTGAAGGGGAATTGGTTTGTGCATTGGGCTGGAGTCCTGGGGGAATTCAATATGGCTCTTCCGACGATAAACCCGTTCATCTGGTCGTAATGCATTATGTTCCTGATGCCCAGAAGAATGTCTACCTCAAAGAGATTTCAGGGCTTATCAAAGTAATCAAGAAAAATGAAGGGAAGAAGGAGGTTGACAAGGCCCGAGACCTTATGGAAGTGAGGAATCTCCTGCTCGATCTGATTGCTGACGCCCTTGAATCCGAGATTCCCGAAGCCAAGGCGCGAATGATTCGCCTTGAGGCAAAACAGGCTGCGGCAATTTCCCCCCCAGAGGTTTTGTCTGAAGAATTGCTATCCTCCCTCAGCTTCATACCGCTGTCCGTTATAGTCATTCCGGGAAGCAAGTCCATCATTCTTTCACAGGACCCAGAGGTTGTCTCCCTCTTTGAGAGTTCTAATGACCTGGGTGCCTCCCTAGCAGAGAAGGTACCTTTTAATCACAAGGAATACAGAATTCTGCCTCGTTCGGTAACCGCCTATCAACCGAACAGGTTCCTCTATGATTGCATGGCAATAAAAATTAGCAATCCAAACCAGAGGCAATCAGAGAAAATAAATAAGTGATCGTACAATTAGGTGGTTCTCATCCGGAAAGCCAAAAACTTTCCCTCCCCCTTTGACGGGGGAGGGGGGGGGGGGTGGGGATGCTTGCAAAATCAAGCCGCTTCGATATTCATTCCCCCTCACCCCCGCCCTCTCCCGCGAGGGGCATAGGCGCTAACTTAACCCCCCTTTGAAAAGGGGGGGAGGGGGGATTTCAGTGGGAGCCGAGCCGTGTTGAAGTACTGTGCAAATCTCAAAGCCAAATCCCGCTAATTGCGAAGTCATTTGACAGACAGTGAAGATCTCTTTGGTCAGGATTGCCGGAGTAAACAGGTCCTTGGTGTCCAATTTTATCGTCAGAAACCAGGAAGGCTGTTATGGAAAGTATCCATCGAACCGTTTTAGAACAGCTGACTGCAGAAATCCCCCCTGCCCCCCTTTCAAAAAGGGGGGAGTAGGGAAAATATTCGTAAGTTAGCGCTTATGCCCGCGAGGGGAGAGGAGGTTTCCGGGTGAAAACCAGGTAGATAACGGGAGATGGGAAGACCGGATCCCCCATGAAGAAATTGAGCACAAGGCCTGGTTCTCCGAATTTCTGGCAGAAGGGCCTTCCGGCCACTTCCAAAGAAGGACCAGCAGGGAATCACCGTTCGTATCAAAATTTCTGAAAAGGTGATCCGGCGCGGGCCATCCTCGCGGGGGGCCAGAGCGATGCCTTCCTTTTCTTTGTAGATAAGCTGATACCGGTAATTTAACATCACGTCGCCGATCCCCGTTTTTTTCCCATCCGTATCCGTGTCCAGATGAAACACGGGAATGGTATAGGAAAGCTGATGGGTTCGACCCGGCACCGGCCATTCCTGGACAAAGGAATATCCCCAGGTTGCGTTCTTCATGTACTGGAATGTCTGAATATGCTGGATGACTCCCGGCTCCTGATTATAGGCTTCTTCGATAAGAAAAGAGTTGTCCTGAATCTTCTTTACTTCTCCCGTCTCTTCGGCATGGGCAGAACTGAAGGCCGAGATCATGATCCAGCCAAACACCAGAAGAGCTCTCATCCTTTTCCTGCTCCTTTCATTCTTTCCATACTCCATCTTTGCGAATTTTGAGGGGAAGTCAAGTTAGGGGATTTGTAATTCGTCCTTGACTTTTCAATCAAGAGAAACAAACAATGAGTTAACGAGATATTCTTTCCTTCACACCGATCATCTTGGTCAGGCAGACGCTCCGCGGTCATCCGCAGTATTGTGACGGTAGAAATTGCGAGGGATTGCTTTGAACCGGAATTTTTTTTGCTTCCTCTCCCTTTCTTTTGCCGTCTTCTCTTTGATGGGGACCTTTCACCATCATCCCGACGGGGTCAAGCAGGAGTCTTGCTCCCTTTGCAAGTGTACTGTCTTATCACTCGGAATACTGCGGGCCTGACGTTCCAAGCCTACGCCCCGAGATTCCCGCCGCCCTTGCTATTCTGCCCGGCGATTCATCTTTTCACCCAAGCTTGCTTGTTTCTTCTCCCTTCGGTCGCTCGCCTCCTCATCTGCTTCCCCTTTATTGATCTGCGCCGGTCAACTCCCCCATTGAATGGCAAAAGAATTCCTTTCCCGCCCTTAATCGGAAAAGTCGTGGGGTAAGCAGGCAGAGGGTATTCCTTATGGATTGTAACCTATTCCCGAAAGGAGAAGGAGATGAATTGGGTTATCTTGATCTTCGCATTTCTCTTCTTTGCCAGACCGGTCATGGCCGAGACATTGGAGGAAAGAATTAAAAAATTGGAAGAAACTATCCAGAAACAGCAGGAGGTTTTAAAGGAGCAGCAGAAAGCCCTGGAGGATTTGAAAGACCAGTCGAAACAGGTGAAGGTCGCCGAACCAGCGCCGACCCCACAGGCTCCGCCTCGCGATTACCGCCTCGAAGATAAATCCAGGGGGATCTACGTTCCATCCGCCTCTCCCTTGAGCCCCTATTCTTTGACCAAGCAGTCGGCCACTCCGGGGCTGATGAACCCCGCCATGAGCATTATCCTGGATACCGAATATTACCATTCCACCCTCTCAAAGAGTGAACTGGACTCGAGAAGCACCCCGGGTTTCCTCGATCCCCAGACGCGCTCCTTTGACGAGGGATTCAACCTCCGGTCGGCGGAACTGGCATTTTTCGCTCCCGTGGACCCGTATTTCAACCTTTATGCCACTTTTCCCGTCGATGAAGACGGACTTGAATTAGAGGAAGCTTACTTCGTGACCACCTCCCTCCCCGCCGGGCTTCAGGCGAAGGGAGGAAAATTTAAGAGCGGGTTCGGCCGGTTCAATGCTTTCCATCCCCATGCCTGGGACTTTGTGGACGCTCCCATGGTCTATAAACTTTTCTTCGGCGGGGACGGGGAAGGCTTGATCGAAAAAGGGGTCCAGGTTACCTACCTTCCCAATCTCCCCATTTACACGGTTTTGGGAGCTGAAGTGCTGCAGGGCGACAACGACACGCTCTTCGGCCCCGACGGGGGGCCCCATGCCTATACCGGCTTCCTCAAATCGTCGCTGGATTTCGGCGCCAGCCATTCCATTTTATTCGGCGGTTCAGTCGTCGGGGGCAAAACCGATACAACCTCTTTTGCCCCGGATACCCAGCTGAAGGGGCACAGCGATCTTTACGGGCTGGAATTCACCTACAAATGGAGGCCCTCCCGCTGGCAGAGTTTCATCCTCACGTCCGAATACTTATACCGCCACCAGAAAGGGGATCTGACGGATGCGGTTACCCTGACCTCAGACTCTCTGAAAAGAAACCAGGATGGCCTCTATATCCAGGCCCTCTACCAGATCGACCGATGGAGAATCGGGGCGAGGTTTGACCGCATGGCTATCTTCGAAGATGAGGTGAAGCGTGCCGGAGACAAAGTCAATTACTCCGGCGCAGCCCTACCGCTGGACGGGGGCCCTCGAATTCAACCCGACGGAATTCTCCCGGATCCGGCTCCAGTACAATTACGATTACTCGGACCCGAACAAGTTAAATCAGGAAATCTTTTTGCAGTTCCTCATCGCCGTGGGAGCCCACGGCGCCCATGCCTATTGAGAAGGAGGTTTGGCCATGATGCAAACAGGCTTTTTGATAATGATTTGTTTTCTGCTTTGGGCGAGTCCGGCTGCGGCTAAATTGAACGTGGTCGCTACCCTCCCGTGGATCGGGAGCCTGGCCGGCGATATCGGAAAGGATAAGATCAAAGTCACCACCCTGGTGAAGTCTTCTCAGGACCCCCATTATGTGGAGGCCAAGCCGAGCCTGATCGTCGAGGTGCGCCGAGCCGATCTGCTCCTGTTTAACGGCCTGGAGCTCGAAATCGGATATCTGCCGGTCCTGGTCGAATCTTCCCGCAACCCCATGATCCAGCCGGGAACCCCCGGTTTCTTCGACTGCTCCCAGTTTGTCGAGGTTATTGAGAAGCCCGAGTCCGTCAGCCGAAGCATGGGGGACGTGCACCCCCTCGGGAATCCCCATTATCACCTATCACCCAAAAACATCTATCGGGTCACGGGAGGAATTACTCAGGCTCTGGCCAGCCTCGATGGAGGAAATGCCGGGTTTTACAGATCGAACCTTGCCGCCTGGCAGGATAAATTCAAGGAGAAAGAAAAAGAGTGGGCGGGGTACAGCCTGAAGGGGAAGAAATTCATTTGCTACCATAAATTTTTCGAGTATGCGGCCCATGAATTCGGCTTCGAGATCATCGGCTATGTCGAGCCCAAACCCGGAATCCCGCCTTCGGCCGGCTGGGTCGAAAGGATCATTGAGTTGGCCAAGAGGATGAAGCCGGATGCAATCCTCACCACCTCGTACTACGGAGCCCGGGAAGTGACCTTTCTTTCTCAAAAAAGCGGCGTAAAATATGTCGTGGTTCCCCACGATGTGGGGGCGACAGCCGCCTGCAAGGATTGGTTTTCTCTCATGGACCAGGTCCTGGCGGGGCTGAAATAGGAGACCCCATTGGAAGCGTTACAGTTCCTGATCTACCCCTTTTTAGGATGTGTCGTGTTGATCTTGATCCACGCTTACTTCGGAATTCACATCCTGGAGCGGGGGGTCATCTTCCTGGACCTGTCACTGGCCCAGTTTATCGCCGTGGGGATCGCCATTTCGTGCTTCCTGGGCGATGAGCCGTCGAGCCGATCTTATTTAGCCATCGTATTCGCAGTTCTGGGAGCTTCCATCCTCAGCTTTTCCAAGCAGATCGCCCGCGTGGTCAACATCGAAGCCTTTATCGGGGTCCTTTACGTGTTCTCCTTCGCAGTGAGCATCCTTTTCCTGGATAAGAGCGCCCACGGCACGGAGGAGTTCAAATCCATCCTGAACGGGAACATCCTTTGGATGACCCAAAAAGACCTTCTGAAAGCTTCGCTCCTCTATGCCGGCATCGGGGGGTTCCACCTCCTTTTCTGGAAAAGATTCATTGGCCTTTCCTATGGGAACGGCAGGGGTTTCTTCTGGGAGTTTCTTTTTTTTCTGAGCTTTGCCTTCGTGCTGGTCAGTTCGGTGCAGCTGGCCGGTATTCTCCAGGTGTTTTCTTTTCTGGTTATCCCGGCCCTGATCGGCCGCCTGTATACGAGAGAACCGGTGGCGGTCATGATGAGAGGATGGGCCATCGGCCTGGTGGTATGCCTTGCCGGGGTTTTTCTTTCCTACAGGCTCGATGTCCCCACGGCCCCCTTGATCGTGGCATCCCTCAGCCTGATTTTCTTTATTCTCCTCGCGGTCAAGGCGAGATCCCGCGGCCGGGGAGAGAAGTCCCCACACCGGCCGGCCGGACCCGATCGACGCTTTAGCGTTTGCGGAAAAACCCAGTTCAGGAGGTCATTGCGAGGCCCGTGCAGGGGACGCGGCAATCTGATTTTCTTTGATTTTATCATGAACGGATTGCTTCGCTCCGCTCGCAATGACACTTAAATGAGTTTCAGCAAACTGTAGAACTACGGTGAGGATTTGCGGGGATTCCGGGACAGAATTCAGAGAGATTTTATTTCGGTCAAGTCTCTTTCTTTCAGCATTCGCTTTTTCCAGGAATCAAAGGCGGGAAAAAGGTATGGCAACAGCCGCATGGAATGATACGGGGGGAAGACGGGTACTCCCAGGACGTCTCCGAAGGAGAAGAGCAGGATGAGGTCCAGCCTGGCCAGCTTCTCGTGCCGGGCTGCGTGTTCGAACTCAAGATAGGCAGCCCCGAAGAGAAAATCCTTCAGAGCTTTTATCAGCTCACGGAATGGATTGTCCATTTTCCCCTTCGCCTCGTCTCCGCGAACGCTCGACGACCCCGCCTTGGGGTACTATACTCCGTCCTGCGGATGCCCGTCAACAGGAAGAGCCTTTTTGAATTGGACAGGGGCATTTCGCTGGGGTACTATATGCGAAAGTCAGGTTTTCCAGTCTGGATTCCGCGGTTTGAGCCAGCCTGGAAATTCACAAAACCCCGGAATCTTTTTCAGGCAGGTTGTGGAATTGAAAGAAATCTTGCGGCAGGCCCGGGAAGTCATTCAGATTGAATCGGAGGCGGTTCAGGGTCTCCTGGACCGGCTGGATGAGAATTTTGTCCGGGCCGTGGAAACGATGCTCTCCTGCGAAGGGCGAGTGGTGGTCACCGGCATCGGGAAGTCGGGGCTGGTCGGGCGAAAGATCGTGGCCACCCTGACCAGCACGGGGACGCCCGCCATCTTCCTTCATCCCGTGGAAGGTTTGCACGGCGACCTGGGGATGGTCACCGCCAAGGATGTGATCATCGCCATCTCCAACAGCGGGGAGACCGCCGAAATCATCAACCTCCTGCCGAGCCTGCAGAAAATCGGGGCGAAGATTATCGGCCTGACAGGGTCGCTCGAATCGACCCTGGCCCGCAGCAGTCTCATCGTGGTCGATGTCGGGGTCGAGCGGGAAGCCTGCCCCCTCGGGCTGGCCCCCACCTCCAGCACCACGGCCACACTGGTCATCGGAGACGCCCTTGCCGTCGCGCTCATGCGCCAGAGAAAATTCGGTGAGAAGGACTTTGCCCGGTTTCACCCGGGGGGAGCCCTGGGGGAGCGCCTGGCATTCCGCGTGAAAGATGTGATGCGCCCGGCCTCCGATTTCCCCATCCTTCCCAAGGAAAAGACGGTGAGGGAATTTCTATCGGCCACCAACTCCCGCGGGGCGGATTTCGCCCTGGTCGTTCACGCCGACGGATGCCTGGCCGGAATGGTCGCGGACCATGACCTTCGGAGGGGAGAGATCGGCTCCCCGGATTTCCTGAGCCGGGGTCTCGAAGACCTGATGAACCCCCTTCCCGTTACCGCGGAAGAAAACACTCCCGCGGCAGAGGCGATGAAGCTCATGGCGGAAGAGAACCTGGCGGCGCTTCCCATCCTGGATAAAGAAAAGAGGATTAAAGGCGTAGTCACGCTCCGGGACATTCTGAACCGGAGGGACCGGCGGGTGGAGAACAAATGACCTCCCCCCCGCCGAAAGGATTGATTGTTGCGCTGGTAACCCCTTTCGACGAGAAGGGGGGTCTAGACCGGGATTCGCTCCGGCGGCTGATCGAGAGGACCCTCCCCTTTTGCGACGGCCTGCTCGTCGGGGAGAGCCAGTTCGGAGAAGGCCTCTCTCTGCCCAACCCTCTTCGCCTGGAACTCCTCCGGAGCTCGCTTGAGATCGTGGCCGGCAGGAAGCCCCTCCTCCTTTGCCCGACAGGCCGCAGCAGCGGAAGAGACCTTGAGCAATGTCATCCGTGCTGAGCAGGGAAGCCGCAAGCCCGGCGGAAGAAAATCTATTCTGGATCGACATTCCGCTCTGGTATCACAGCAATCGCAAGCTCCCCCAGTACTACCAGGAATGGGCGAACGACACGCCGTTCTCCATCCTTCTCTACAATCATCCGCAGCTTATCGCCAGGTTGAACCAATCGTTGAAGAGGAACAACATCCGCACTTCGGTCCTGAAGCGCCTGGCAGAGAATGAGCAGATCGTGGGGCTGGTCCAGGCGGGTGACCTGAAGAGGACCCTTCATTATCAGAGGGCGGTGCGTGCCAGGCGGGATTTTCGTTTCTACGACGGGGATGAAAAAAACTTTCTGGCAAGCCCAAGCTCATCGGGAGTGGTCTCCGGGGGAGCAAATCTTCTCCCCTCCGAGTGGGGGGAGATTGTCGCCTCTTCTCTGAAAATTTCCGAAGACCCCGCGCGGAGTCTGCTCCTCCTGAAACAGAGCCAGAAGGTCAGAGATCTCAGCCAGGCGATTCAGAAAAACCCAGCCGGGTACCTCAAAGTCGCCCTCCAGAGAGTTGGCCTGATCTCCCGGGCCGACGTGCTGGGTGAAACGCGCACATTTTCGGCGGAAGAGGGCTCCGAAATCGCCCATTTCCTCCGGGCGAATTTTTCTTTACACCCTCCCCGGTGAAGTGATTTTCATGGCCGCATTATGCCAACGTTGACCCAGTTCTCCCAGTGAAGGACGCCCTGACGGGAGGAGATACGAGCCGCACCCATTCGGAAATGAGACCTCTTTTTTCTCTCAAATCTTTTTTCGTTTACACGATCGTCGCCAGCCTCCTGCTGCCCTCGTTCGCCTGCAGCTACAAACCGGGCTATCTCCGGGAGGCGAAAAAGACCGAAGTTTCGGAAAGGTGGAAAGTTCAGGAAATTAATTCTTCCCGTCTTTCCCCCGATGAAAAGTCCGTTTATGAAACCATGGGTTCCCCCCAGTTCATCCGGTTTTATCGAAAGCTTTCCCCGGACCGGGAGAAGGTCTATGCCTGGGTTTACACCGAGCCTGTTCGCTTCGTCACCTTCATAGACGGAAAAAAAGTGGATTACGCGGTCCTTGACGAGGACCTGTCGCGTTTCAACGAGCAGGAGCGAAAGGTCCTGTTCTGGGCAGGGATTACAGTGGGAGCGCTCGCTGCTATCGCAGGCCTTTATTACTATTTCTTCCTGAGGGATTGATCGAGCCAGGTAAATGCCGCCTCGATATAAACGCATCATCACTCCTCGCTGGTTCCTCTTTGAATTCGCGCTGGAGCTTGGGCGTTCCATCGCCAATGATCGTCCTCTTTTCAACCAGCTTGGCCGCAAGGGAGTGGGCGCCGATCAGATTGCCCGGTTCTGCATTTATTTTTCGAAGCAAATGAAAGGACAGATTCTCGACCGGGTCTCTGGCAAAATTCCAGCAGTTCGAATGAACTACGAGGAAATAGAGATGTTCTTCCCATCGCTCGACGACCGGCTTGTGGACAGATTGCTTACCATGGCCGGCCAAGCCTGGGATTCGCTTCTGGAAATGTGTGTGATTTGCCCTACCCGATGCATTTCGGAGAGGAACGAAATGGCCCCCATGTTCAGTGACCCATTTTGTCTGGGACACAAAAGCCGAAAAAGATCTGAAATAAAGGACCGGCGATGAGTGAGTATCAGTACTTCGAATGGCTAACGATCGATCGGACCTTGACTCCCGAGGAACAGGCCGCTGTGAGCCGGGATGAAAGTCCCCCATGTCCAACAAAGAAAAGAAATTAAAATTCGAACCGAAAAAGCAGAAGATCTCTCCAGATTGGGAAATCATAGATTTAGCTTCTGTCTAATATACTGAATATCGATATAGGGTTTTCCTTCCCTTCTCTTTCGCTCTTCCATATTTTCAAAATCTTTGAGGAGCTCTTCAACTCTCTTTTTCCCCTCGGGGGTCCTCACGGCCTCTCGAGGAGTTCTGCCCTCGAGAGCCGGGATCTTTTCATCAATCCATTGGGCCATCCAATCCTCCATGGCCTTGGAGTAAATGGGGAGGAACCTTTCCTGGTTCTCATCATCTTGGAGGGGGGAATCTTCCGGCAGCCTCTTTTTCGCCAGCTTCTTCACATCTTCACAAGTATCCGCGAGATGCCGGATATCATCCCCCAATATTTCTCGCAGTCTTTCCTTGCCCCGGGCCAGCCGCTCCTTGGAGAGACACCACAGTTCTAACCTTCCGGGTGTCCAAGTAACCGTTCCCAAAGAGGTCCACTTCAGCTCTCCCGTTCCCCGAATCATTTCGGATTTAAAAATCAAGCCATGCTCCGCCATCTTCCCTGCTTCCCAATCCTTCGACTCCCCCCTCTTCAGCCAAGTCCACACCATTTCTTTTCCTTCTTCTTCCGTGTCGAGCACAAAGTCGAATTCCCGATGAAGACGAAACGGGAGGGATTCAAAATTCTTCACTTGAAAGATCGCTTTGGCCGAAACAACCGGGTGATGTTCCTCCGTAACCAAGGTGGGTTCAATCTGCGGTTGATCTTCAATAGGTGATGGATGAGCTCAGCGTTTAGTTTGGCGAAATAAGACCACTCCATTTTGCCGGTTTCTTTTTTGAATTTTTCCCACGCCTTGACGGCGGATAGAAAGAGATCCTCTTGTCTTTTCGGGAAATAAGGGGACGACACCGGAAAATTTATTGATAGCTCCCATCTGGATCACCCGGGCGAAGATGACGTCCCATTTGGCCAGGGTCCGGGACCCCCTTACCTCCAGGGTATCCAGATTGCTCTCCCGTGAAGAGGTCTTTCACCCTTAATCCGACTTCGGGGGTTACCTCGAATTTACTTCGTATAGGCTGAGATGGCTGTGGACTTCATACTGCAGAAGGGAACGTTCCTCGGGGGAAAGACTTTCATTTGTAGTTCGAAAAAACTCTTCGATCAGGGTCAGCCCTTTTCCCAGTCTGAAATCGTGGATGAACCAATCCAGAAAAAAAGGGAAATCGGCATCTTCCTTTTCACGCAGGACCAAGGGCTCGCGAAAAGGCTTTCTCCAGTAGAGGGAATAGGCCTTTGCAAAATCCTTTTGGTACTCTTTCTTCCCGGAAAAGGAAAGGAGTTGATCCCGCAATTCCAACTCCTTCGGGGTGGCCGAGGTCTTTTCCGGTTGCACGCCTCTTCTTTAGGCAGGCAGCACTTCTTGTATTTTTTTCCACTGCCGCAAGGACAAGGAGCATTTCTGCCGATCTTTTCCTGCTTGACGATCCCTTGAGAAAAAGAAGCTGCCGGAATTTTATCCCCGCTTTTTCCCAGAACCTCCTTCAAATCTTCCAGGTTTAAGAAGATCGCCTCCTTCACTTGATCAATCTCTTTGGCCCGATAGTAGTGCCCCGTATGCATTCGCTCGGCGGCTTTTCGGAAATATTCATAGGCCCCGGAAAAATTCCCTTTGTCGGATTCAAATTCTCCCAGCGAAGCATAGGCTTCCACTGCCAGAGGGTCCAACTTCAGCGCCTCTTTATATTGCCGGACGGCCTCATCTTCTTTCCCTTGGTGGATCAGCACATTCCCATAACCAACCCTCAATGCCGGGTCTTTCGGCGACGTTTGAATCTCCTTTCGATAATATTCCCCGATCTGTTCCTGGGACATGCGCCGGCCATCCATGAGGCCCAACTCGCCAAGCCGAATCGGACCTTCACCCGGCCTTAGGTTCTCCTTCTGCATAAGGGCTGCGGTCAGGACCATATGGCTGGTGATGGCCATGTGCCCCTGAGGCGTAATTTCATACTGGTTGATGGCCCTGCAGTTCTTGCAGACGATTTTATCCCCTATCGCGGGCTCCCCCTTCTTCTCGGGAACGAGAATATTTTCGACCTCATAAAAATATGGTTTTCCACAACGGCGGCACTTCAACTCTACTCTGGCGGTATTTTGCCGCAAGGCCATCGGATCGTTTCTTCGCCAGCCCTCTAAACTTCGATCCTTCCTCTTCTTCCTTTCGGCCATGTTCTTTTCAATCGGGGGGAGCAAGGCGTCATTGACGCCGTGGAGTTGACAAAGGAGATAAAAGACCTCCTCCTCCATCTCTTCCCCTTCCCGCAATTCCTTCCGCAGGGGTTCGATGAATCGCCGGGAGCCGATTCCCTCCAGGGCATCAAGAAAAGCTTCCTTACCGATGGACCATAATCTATCCCAGTGGGCAATAAGAAAATCGACGGTCTTCTCTTCGGGGATATCCCTGAAGGCAAATAGAACCTCGACCAGCTGGTCGTCGTTGAGCCGAGTAAAATCTCTTTCCAGGTAATCGACCAAAGGGGGCCCGATTTGGACCATGGCCTGAATACATTCCTCCTGCAAATCGCTGGTTTTCTCTTTTTTCAGCAAATCCAGCAAGGAAGGGACAGCCGCCGGGTCCTTGAGCTCTCCCAGCAATCTCACCGCTCGTTCCGTCCCATAGGAATCGGGATGATCTTTCAATTGCTGAACGGAATGATTGAGGATGACCTGGGGTTCATACAAAGACATGATCCTCCCGATCAATTCATTGTCTACAGGGTGAGTGTCCCGATCTTCAAAAAGGAGTGGAAACAGATTCTGTGGGTCCACTTCCTCACCCTTAAGACTCCACAGGCTCTTCAGTTCAATGAACTTTGGAAGGACGGTCAGCGCGGCCAGGGCCATGTTCTTGAAGGAATCTTCAGGCCCCTTTTCCAAATAATTCTTAAAGGCTCTAAGTACTTCGTAGTTGATCCAGGGGGGTAATTCACCCCTCAAAGAATCCTCCTTTTTGAACCCCGCTCCTTTCGATTTATTCTCCTCCACGCTCTCTTCTGCCCATTGCCAGGCCCTCTCCATGACTCGTCGGTAGTCTCTTTGGGAGAAGGCTTGCTGAAGGGCCCCAGCCAGGGAGGGATAATTCCTATCTTTTAAGTAATTCAGGCATTCCCTCACTACGGGAGGTAAGCCCTTCTTGAGAAACTTCTTTTCTTCCTCTTCTTTCAGGTCTTCCAAATGATACCAGGATCCACATACCGCGGTGAAAGGATAAAGGATCTCCATCCCCCTTTCCCGGTAAAGCCGAGCGTAGGCTTCTAAAGGAACAGCCATATCCTCTTTCGCCTTAAGGAGCGCGCCGATCAGAACATCGATGAGGAAGGGATCCGTATCCTCTTTGATCTCCGGCAGCAGATCCCTTAGAATGTTCCTTGCCGAGGCGGTGCCCAGTTTCCCCAACGAAACGATCAGCCAGATTTTTTCATCGCCATCGTTTGTTTTCGTTTTCTTTTTGTAGGCGGCTATCAAACGCTCGTCCTTGAGTTTGCCCAGCATCAGAGCGCATCTTCCGGCCACCGCACCCGTTTTCGTTTCGTAAGCCTTTAAGACTAAGTCGGTAAATTTTTCATCCGGGTGGCTCTCCAAAAAATTAAGGGCTTCCAGCAAAACCTCATCATCCTTGTCTTTTAAAAGCCTCTCCAAAACTTCCTGGCCTGCTTTCCCGTAAAGGCTTTCCAGGCGTTCACAGGCCCATCGCCTGACCCTGGGCAGATTGTGCCCGGCCAATTGCATCAGTTCGGATTGGCTCCATAACCCTGGAGGCATATTTCCTACTCCCTTCCATGCTTTACTCACCAAGTGCAAAAATATTCCCTACAAGTGCTTCCGCAGCCCGGGTTTCATTGGGTGAAAAAGCGTTCCAGACATTGTTGCAGGAATTCACCGCCGGTGACTTTTGGCCCCCCTTTATTAAAGGGGGGCGGGGGGGATTTCTGACCTGGGCTTTCCAAGAAAATCCCCCCTTTCCCCCCTTTTCCAAAGGGGGGAATTTTTGCATGGTTTAGGTTTACTTTGCAAAAAATTCGAGCTTTCCATGAATCATCGTGGAATTATCATACTGAGGAGAAAAGAATAAATCCAGATTTTATCGACAGTCTGTTTACCCTCTTTCCGGCTATAAAAAACCAACGGTTTGGATCATTTTTTGAAATTGGTATAATCCCGCTCAGAGGGACCATTTGGCGGGGACGATTATGAAAAAAGCCAGTACCCCTAAGAAAGACGTGGAAGGCGTAAGGGAGCTACGGTCGGAGTACCACTTCAATTACGGGAAGGCTAAGCCAAACCGCTTCGCCAGCCAATCCGAAGGAGACAGGGTCGTCGTAGTACTTGATCCCGACGTGTCGGAGGTCTTCCGCACCCCTGATTCTGTGAATGAAGTCCTCAGGGCGCTTATCAAGACAATGCCCCCCAGATGGAAGGGATCTAAACCAAAATCCCGCAAAAAATGGGGCGTCAGGCCTTGAAATGTGAATCGAGCCAGCTCAAGTGGGTCCCAGGGGAGAGCCTCCTGGCAACCTCCTGTGGATTTTCGAGCGCTCCGGCGGTATTAGAGCGAGGGCCCGTAGGGAGTAATGTGTTTCTTCATCTTCTCCAGGCTCTCCAGCATGGTCAAGTGTTTCTCCTCATCAGCCCGCAGGTATTTTAAGAAATACTCATGCAGGATCAGGTTGCCTTTTTGGATCGCCTGGAGCGCTTCTTCCGCCGCCGCGACCATTCGTTTTTCCACCTGGACATGGCGAGAGACGACCTTGAAGAGTTCCTCAAACTGCTCGACGGTTAGTTTGAACCCTTCCACTTCATAACCCCTGATCAACAGTTCCTGGACCTGCCTATGGTTTTGGGAATCCCGCTGGATAATTTCAAAGATCGCCCGAATCAGCGGATTGTCAGTTTCGGCAAGGACTTCGCCGGTGGAGGAAACAGCCTCCTCTTCGATTTTCTGCCACTTCTTCAATTCCCCGACCAGCCTCTCCTGCACCTGTTTGACTGTCATAAGGACCCTCCCGACGTTCTATGGTTTTCTTTTTAGATTACCCCGATTGGGAAGGGTGTAAATGGGGGCTATTCGGTATTTACTGGCGGAATTCCCTGTAGCTGGTGGACGTGGGGACGTAGCCGCGGGTCAAGGGATGGGTCGCGGGGATAGAGCCCTGGTCTTCGGCTTTGTTTCGTATTCCGCAACAGAGTCTCGCAGCTCCTCCGTAGGGATATTGACCCGTCGCACCACCTCCTCATCAATATAAAAATCATCAGGTGGGAAAGCCCTCACTAAATGATCAACATGATCTTCTTTCAAATCGGCGACAATGTCTATATCGTTGGTCAGGCGGGGCTCCCCATACGCGATCGAGGCGACTGCCCCGGTGACAAGATAAGGGATTTGCAGATCCTCCAAGACATCCACAATTGTTTTTAGCAGCTCAAATGGCCCCATGGGAGAGCCTCCCGGCAACCTCCTGTTTGATCCTCTCATCGTTCCAGTCGGGATGGGTTTTGCGGAGATGAACCAGCAGCATGTTTCGGGTTGAGGTCCACAGGCCAAAACCGATGCGAATGCGCTCTGCCGCCGTCTTGGCCCGCAAAACATCGGCCATGAAATCATCCACCACTTCAATTTGACCTCTATCCAGCCGGATTTTTCCTGCCATTGGTCCTAATTCCTCATATTCCCGGCTTTGGCCTTATTCGTACCCATCCGTCCACTCTTAATCTCGCCGGATTAGCCCTCATCTTCATCTGAGCTGGTAGGGTGTTCCCCTTGTTCGGGAAAAAAAATAACCCCGCCAGAGGCCTTTCGGCGTGTCGAGCGGGGAGCAACTCTTATACTTATTATCGTCGGAGAAAATTTTTCGTCAAGCATTAACACGATTCTTCAACACTTCCGGTTTACGGTAGTTCATATACCTTCAAAACTTCGTCACCATAGTGATTAATAACCTTTACTGCAATCTTACCAGTCTTCGGAAAGGCAAAGGGGGTACTTCTGGTGGAGTACAGGGCTGACCAGGCGGATTCTTCTACTTCGGCGCGGAGGGCGCGTTTTAATTTTTCGTAGGGCTCATCTGCGCCGGTGAAGTAGGCATGTCGGACGAAGAAGCTTTCTCCGTTGTATTCGGTGTCGATGAACCAGCAGGCTATGTCATCCGTGGATGAGCTGCGGATTTGGCCGGTGGTCGGGTCGTAAACATCCACCCCTTTGATTTCGACAACGATTTTCCCATTTGTAGTGGGTACGGCCTGGCGTGATGGCCGGCCTTTCTTCTGTTGTCCTTTTCGTTCAGACTTTTCTTCCAAGTGGTGAATCACAATATCCGGCTCTCCAAAGACCATGAAGAGATTACCGGCACCGGTTTTTTTCAGAAGCTCATCACCCATAGCTAAGTCAGGGTTCATGCGGGCCATGAGAACGTTCAACTTGCCGTAACGCTTGGCTTCTTCGGACACGTGGGGATCGAAAGCAAAACCGCAGACAACGAGTAGATCAAAACCGATCCCTTGAACCGCCTCTTTTGCCGCTTCTTTCACCAATTGCGGGCCGACGGTCCCATGTTCCGGGCCAATACAGATTGCGACACGACGGGCTTTTTTATCGGACTCGGTATATTCTCCTGCCGCATGAATCCACTGGCCGCGCATAAGGCTCCAATCGATCGAACTTGAGTCTTTCCTGTTTGATTGTATTCTGGACTCCTGCCTTCTTCAGATTTTCAAGGATCATGTGGACGAATTGGGAAGGGTCATCCGGGGGGGTCCCGGCTTGTTGGGGTGCCCGCCCTTCCTGTGGGCGGCCATCCCGCCGAGGCGGGATTCCTACATCATCAGCGGCCAAAACACGGTGCGGGGAGAGGCTCTCCATGGTGAATGGGCCGGTTACACGGATGCGTTTGTTATCTTCGTAGGGCTGGTCGTATAGAATTTCCGTATCCGCATAGCGGGAGATGGCGGCATCAATCTCGTCGCGGGTCATTCCTTCTTTTATTTCGGGATTGTTCGCGATGGATTTGAGCGTGATATGAGGGACCCGTTTGTAGACGAAGCCTTTCTTTATGTCTCCCTCAGTTTTATAGGAAGGAGGAGTCTTGCCCGATAATTCGGCCTCCTTCGCAATCCCCTCTGGTGAGTCAGTCAACAGATAATAGGGATACTTTGCGGCCATCAGCCGTGTCCGCGCCAGAGCCAGCGCAACCCGGCTGGTATCGATGGTTATCCATCGCCGTCCCCATTGCTCAGAGACATAAGCCGTGGTCCCACTGCCGCAGGTGGGATCGAGGACGAGGTCGCCGGGATCCGTGGTCATCAGGACGCAACGCTGAATGACCTTAGTTCCAGTTTGGACAACATAAATTTTTTCATCAGTAAAACTACCGGTACTGTATCTGTTCCACAAATTTGCAAAAGGGTAAGCCGGAAAATCATCAATATAGCTAATATAGGCAAGCGTGAACCAGAAGGAGTGACACGCTTCGTTTGCAATAATTTTTTCATACCATCGTAGTTGGTCTTCCAGAACCCTTTTCCAGGGGTGTATTCTATGGCCTCCAACTCTAACAGGGAAACTGGTCGTTTCTCCACCGCTTTGACTCGCATTGTGTCTAATCGGAATACTCTCGAATCAGAAGGAAATCTTGCCATGTCAAATTTCTCTTCTGAGGTGCATTCGCTTACGCTCACCATTAGGGAATTCGACCCAATTGTAATACTCCGGTTCTATCCGATTCTATATTCTTCTCGCAATATAATTGGCGATATTTAAGCTGTCTCCATTGTCTTTGCATACCACAATAAGATAATCAGTTGATGAAGCGATCAAGGGCACTAGTTTGGCTTGTAGTCTTGAAAAAAGTAATTTGAGCAGCAGAAATTTGCACTGCCAAACACCTCATCCATCAAGCACCGCGACGAAGGTGAACGTTTTCATCACCGATCTGGACGAAAAACAGAACCGGTCTCGGTAAGAAGCTCTCTCGCTGCTACAAGCCTGTCCCGTAGATAGGCGAGATAGGAATGGATACCCAGTTTCCAGGTATCCCGAAAGGCGCGAATCTGCTCGGGCTGGCGGGTGAGGTCCTCGGCTTTCCCATCCTTTAATATCCCTCTTGCGAGTGGAGACCTGCCAGTTGGAACCGAACTTGATCCCGTAGGGCGGGATCGATATAGATCATCTGGACCTTTCCCTTCAGGCCCTCCTTTCTCGGCAAGGGAGGTCATTACCAGAAGGGAATCGCCGAGGATCATCCGGTTGGACCAGTTCTGCTCGTGCTTATAAAAATCAACCAAATCCTCGAACTCGATACCGTTGAAATCGGCAAAGAGAGAAATCTGGGGTTCCTGTCTTTCCTTTCTGGCTTCCGCACGGACGTTTTCTATGATGGCCTTGGGCTGGATCTTTTCCTGGATATAGATAGGCACGGCTGGGACAGCGAGGTCCTTGCGAATCCTGCTCATCTTTCCCTTTCCAGACAAGCTGCGGGTCGAGGGAAGGGTCCCGGGGATAGAGCACGGTCTTCGGCTTTGCTTCATACTCCGCAACAAAGTCCCGCAATTCCTCCGTAGGGATATTTACCCGCCTGTCTCTGTGCTTCACGGCTTCAATCGGAGTGCCTCCGCTATTCCTTTTCAGTGCCATGGCTTTGTCTTTCAAAAAAGGGGCTAAATTCCAAGCAATTTCTTGATTTCTGCGAGAAATTCTTTTCCTTCTTCAATCTTGACCGAGGCCTCGGGCTCTACTATTTCTTCCTCAATGTCATAATCAGCAGTTTCTCTGATTTTCCTTGCGCCAATGAGCATCTTATGAAATTTCGGGTTGACTCTCCCTGTTTTGACGAAATAATAGCCGAAAGCAGATTCCACGGCTGAGTGCTTGGTCACGTCGATTCCTTCAGCTTTAAGCAAGGCCTGGGCTGCATAAAACATCGAATAGTATATTTTGCTGGCAGCATCCGGGGCATAGCCTTTTTTCATCAGTTCCTCGGCAACTTCGAGGGCATGTTCAGCTTTTTCGATGTACTTTTCTGCTTCGTCAGTCATACTGAAATACCCTCTTTTTCAACCTGTTTAAAGAATGAAGACCCCCTGGCAACAGCACTCCTAAACTGGCTTTCCCCAAAGACCTTTAAAGATACAATGGGCGTAAAGTCGTAATCCCACATGACTTGATATGCGATTTCATCCAGCGCCTTTTCGAGCTCTTTCGTTCGTTCGTCAACGAGAACCATCATGTCGAGGTCCGAATCCTCTGTCCCTTCTCCTCTGGCCCGGGAACCAAAGGCGATAACTTCTCTTACATGGATCAGAATATCCGGGGGGAGTTTCCTTTTAAATTCTGAGATTATTTCTCTGTCCTTCGCTTTCATATGCCCACACCCTTTTCTTTTATTTTTCTTACAATGGGAGATGAACGTAAAAGGCGAATTTTCTATTTCCTCTCTGGTAAAAATAAGGGGAGAGATGACCAGGAAATTTTGAAAGCCGACCTCCCAGGTAATGTCTCCAATTTTGTCCCTGGCCAGTTTGTCGATATTTTCCACTTCCAAAAAAATATCCATGTCTGAATATTCGTCCGCATCGCCCCGCGCCCGGGAGCCGAAAACCTTAAAATCCAGGATCAGAATGACCTCGGAAAGTCTCCTTTTCAATTCTTCGGCTATCTTTTTATCTCTTTCGGTCAATCCTGTTTCATCAGCCATACTGAAATACCCTTTCTTGATCCCTCTTTTTCACATCCTCACCTATTTAGAGTGTTCGAAGAAACAATCCGATTTCATTCATTGCGTTCCATGGGTCCTTGATTTCAAAGAACCCCCATCGCCCGAATCCTCCATGATTATTGATTGCCGGCACCCATAAAGTCTTTGCTGTGGAAACCTTGGCTGCTTTGTCCTTCTTATTTTCGCCAGTGACTTCGATGATGAGGTTGATTTCCACCTCACCTCGGTCCTTTCCCAAGGTACCTTGTTCTTCACTGAAATCCCCCCTTCCCCCCTTTTTCAAAGGGGGGTTTAAGTTAGCGCTCATCCCCTTGAGGGGAGAGAGGGATATTGTGTTGTCTCCCTGGAGGGGACAGGGTGATTTAATTCGGGCGATAAAATCGGGGTAATAGTTTCGTTCTTCTCCGTTAATCGTATACGGGATGGCAAAGCCGAGGTTTTGGTTCTTAACGTAGCGGATTATCTCATCCATATCCTCAAGAGCGCTGGCCATCTTCTGTTCCCAGGATTCGGTATCCGCTACAACGTGGGAAATGTGGCATTTATCCGGTCTCGTGGCGTAAACCGGACGAATGGTATCAAAGTCAACGTACCGGGTCGATCCAAGGGTATCGTAGGGTTTCAATATGGGTTTAAGCGATTTATCCCCCTCACTCGAAGCAACAATGGCTTGATAAATCCGGTCAGCCCCATCATGGGCGAACTCCATCAGGAGGAAAAGCTGGGGGAAAGTATTGTCCTTCAGAAGGACGCATTCCTTCAGCCAACTCCTGGCGATATTCAGGATCTGCGGAAACAGCCAGGGCTTATCGGCCCCCTGATCGTCCCGGAAATACTTCTCCAACACCAGCTTGGAAAGAAGGAAAACGACCTCCTGCTCCCGTCTTCGCTTTCAGATCTTCAAGGGTATGAATGCTCGACTCCCCGACAATGGGGTCAAGTTGTACCTTGGTTGGGATATCGGCTGTGGAGAGCTCAATTTTGGATTCTTTGCAAAATCGGAAGGAAAGTTTCTCGGCGGGTAAGTCATACCGGTACCCCATGACCCGGGGGAAGGTAATCTCACAAGCAATTCGCTCTTCCAAAGCCCGGACCCGAGTGGGCATTGGCCCGGGCCTGGGTTCTTTGGCCGAACCGGAGCACGGAATGAAGGAAAAGGGAACCCCGTAAACCTCGGCATATTCCGGGTCAAACAATCCTTCCTGATTAACGGCGTAGCTCATGCGGCGCAAGCCTCGGCCTACCACCTGTTCGCAAAGGAGTTGCGTTCCAAAAGCTCTTATCCCCAGAATATGCGTAACCGTGTTCGCATCCCAGCCCTCGGTGAGCATCGATACCGAAACCACGCATTTAATCTCTTCTCCCAGCTTTCCTGGTTTTCCAACCGTATTCATGACCTCCCGGAGCAAATCTTCATCCGTGAGTCCTTCCACATCACGGCCGGGGAAACGGGCCCGATATTCGGACTTGAATTCTTCTATCTGGACGGCAGAGATCTTTTTGAAATCAGGGCTCATGGCCTCGCCGGACTCCAGCTGCTCACTGTCAATCAAAACCGTATTAGGCCTGGCGCTCCAGCGGCCATTCTCTTCATTGCTAAAAATGGTGAGTTGGCCGGGAACAACGAGGGTTGATTCATCGGAGAGGGTCTTCTCCCATCCGGCAACATAGTCAAAGACCAGTTTGGAAACATTGGTGTTGTTGCACACCACGATAAAAACAGGGGGCGTCAGGCCTTTATCCTTGGCCTCCTCGTTCTTTTCCCAAAGCCGATAGTATTTTTCATAGTTACCGTAGAGACTGTGAAGGGCGCCCTGCAATTCAGCGGGCAGCTTCGGTTCGCCCGTTAGCACTTCCGTCCGGCGCCCCTTCCTGGGCAAGTGATCCCGTATTCTTAACCAGAGATCGCGGTAGGTCGGCTGGTCTCCCACCATGGAGTCATCGGCTACCGGAACGCGGGGAACCTTTACGATTCCGCACTCGATGGCATCGATCAGGGAAAAGTCCGAAATGACCCAGGGGAAAAGAGTTCCTTCCGGATAGCCGGAACCCCGCAAAAAGAAAGGAGTGGCCGAGAGGTCATAGATGAGTCTGATACCGATTTTCGCCTTGACTGCTTCCAGGCCGGAAATCCAAATGCGGGCTTCTTCTTCCCGCCTTTCTGCTTCTCTGCGCTCATCACCTTTCAGGGGCGTTTCATTCGCCCCTACAGCCTCACCGCCGGCTCGATGACGGTAACAATGATGGGCCTCGTCATTGATCACCACAACATTTTTCTTGTTGCCCAGTTCCCGGCAGACCCTGCGGACCATCTGATCAGGGGTTTCGGTGAAAGGAGATTCGCCACCCCTGGCCAGAATTTTTTTCGTCAGCCTTGCGGCTTCGTCCCGTTCCCGTAGTTTAAAGGCATGGAAATTGGTGATGATGATCTTGGCTTTGCCCAACTCCTCCATTAAGTTACCCGGTATTACATCCCGCAGGCGGTAATAATTTTGGGGATCGTTGGGAAGCAAAACCCGCAGTCGATCCCGAATCGTTATTCCAGGGGTCACGATCAAAAAAGTGTCGGAAAAGCGGGCATCCTGAGGGTTCGCCAGTTTATTGAGCACATGCCAGGCAATAACCATCGCCATGACCACTGTCTTGCCGCTGCCCGTGGCCATCTTGCAGGCAATTCGGAATAACTGAGGGTTGGCATCTTCGTTCCCTTGCCTGATTTCGTTTTCAATCCAGGCGTCCCCATATCTTTTGGACACTTCGGCAAAATAGATGAGGGTCTCCATAGCCTCGACCTGACAAAAGAAGAGCTTCTTGTCTCGATCGGGGTTTGTCCAATATTCCAGGAGCTGGTTCGTGGTTTTTGTCACGCCGACGTAACCCCCTTGACGCCACATTCTCACCCGCTCGCGGACCCGGTTGATGAACTTATTCTCCTCAACGCGGTCTTGCGTCCATTCGGTCGCAAGAGGCAACTGGGCTTGTTTGCTTTTTTTCTTTGGCGCGGCGATGGGGATGAAATAGGCGCTTATCCGGCGGGATTCAACTATTTCATTGGTTATGCCTTCATCGGTGAAACGGAAATGGCGGGTGGGCTCTTCAAAAGGAGAGTTGATAACAGGGTTCTCGATAACGACCTGTTTCATGGAACCCCTCTTTAATAGTTATTAACAGTCTCATTATAAAGACGACATCGATTCGTAAAATCCCTCCCAACCTCCCTTTACAAAGGGAGGAATTTCCCCTCTTTGGCAAAGAGGGGCGAGGGGAGATTTTTCGTTGCCTGGGTCAATTCAATTTTGAGACCCTTAATAATAGAAAACTTCACCCCCTTAACGTGCTTCTTATAAACCCCGGCTTCTGGAAAGTCAATGAAAATACTAAGCACAGAGAGCACAAAGCCAATGCGGTGTTTTGCGATGGCTTTACAATGATTCGAAAGCCATTACTCTGCGAAAGCAGGGATCCAGGATATTTAGAGGCATTTCTGGATTCCGGATCAAGCCCGGAATGACGGACCTGAGAAATTCTTAAAGTATTTTTGAGAGGCTATGCTGCAGAATCAGGAAATCTCTCGGAGGAGCAGGCTTCGGGTTTTCTCCAGGCGGCGGGAGATGAGGCTGGCGAGTTTTTTCATGAAATGATATCCCAGCCGGGGGTCGGCTGTAAAAAGATCTTCCAGGTCGCTTTTTCCCAAGGCAAGAAGGGAGGATTCCTCCAGGCACTCGGCGCTGGCGGTTGACTTCCCCCCTTCGACCAGGGCCGACCATCCGAAGATCTCCCCGGTATTCCGGAGGGTGCTCAGGACCAGCTCCCCTTGTTCAAGGGCGCTCACCTTCAGCGAGACCACCCCGGCCAGGAGGATGTAAAAAGTTTCCGCGGGCTCTCCCTCGGAGATGATGTCCTTTCCCGCCGGGCAGACGATTTCGCGGCTCACTCGCAGCAGGGCATCGAGCTGGTCTTTTTCAAAACCCTCGAAGAACCACGAGCCGGACAAACCTTCGCGAACGTTCTTTCGTCCCACTTCCACCCGCTTTTCTCCAATCGTTATTCCGGCAGGCCGGCGCGAACATCCCTCCCGTCCGGTTATGGCCTAGCTGCCTTCTGGATTTTCCTTTACGGCCAGGAGAATCCGCAGATCCATGACGTTCGTTCCCGTGGGGCCGGTGATCAGGAGGTCCCCCAGTTTTTCGAAGAAAGAGTACGAGTCATTTTCCTTCAGGAACGACCACGGGTCGAGACCCATGGTCTTCGCGCGCCGCAGGGTCTTCCCATCGGCGAACGCGCCGGCAGCGTCGGTCGGCCCATCCGTTCCGTCGGTGCCCGCGCTGAGAACCAGGATATTTTCCCACCCCGCGACTTCCAGGGCCGCAGCCAGCACAAACTCCTGGTTTCGGCCTCCCTTTCCTTTCCCCTTCAGGGTGACCGTGGTCTCTCCCCCGGAAAGCAAGCAGGCCGGGGCAGGGACGGGATTCCCCGAGAGGAGCGCCTCTTTGGCAACCGCCGCGTGCACCTTGGCGACCTCTCGCGCCTCCCCCTCCACGAGGGAGGAAAGAAGGAGCGTGCGGTAACCCAGGGCCTGAGCCGCCTTCTTTGCGGCGTGGAGAGCCAGGAGGTTGTTTCCGACGACGAGGTTGTAAACCCGCTCGAAAGCCGGGTCCCCTTCCTTCAGCGTCTCCTCTCTCTTTCCCTCCGTTCCTTCCCGGATATACGCGGCGACAGCGGGAGGGATTTTTTCCCAGAGGTCGTACCGCTGCAGGATCCTGACGCAATCTTCGAAGGTCGTCGGGTCCGGAACCGTTGGACCCGGAGGCGATGGCGTGAAGAGGGTCCCCGATCACGTCCGACAGGATCAGGGCGACCAGGGTCGCAGGGTAAACGATCTTCGCCAGCCCCCCTCCTTTCAAGACCGAGAGATGCTTCCTTACGGCGTTGATCTCCTGAATGGTCGCGCCGCAGCCAAGGAGCAGGTTCGTCGTCGCCTGCTTTTCCGCGAGGGTGATCCCTTCCCGTGGGGAAGGGAGAAGGGCGGAACCCCCGCCGGATATTAAAAAGATGACCAGGTCCTCTTCGCCCAGCCGGCTCAGCATCTCCGCCATCTCCCGGGCGCCCTGCAAGCCCTTATCGTCAGGGACGGGATGTCCGGCTTCCTGGACCCGGATTTTTTTCAATTTCTGCCCGTGGCCATATTTGACGTTTATGAGCCCGCCCGCGATCCTCGGACCGAGGATCTTTTTCCAGGCTCCTGGCCATCACCGCGCAGGCTTTCCCTGTCCCGGCCACCCAGATCCGCTGGTACCTGGAAAGAGGATATTTCCGCTTTCCCACACGGAGGACGTTTTGCCGGAGAGAAACCTGGGACAGGAGAAGGGATTGAGGATCGGCAGCACGGACGGCGTGAAGGAAGATCTTCTTGGCATCCTTCCTTAGGGGATCTAGGCTTCTCTTCACCGTGAGTTCCTTTCGGCTTCAGCGCCCCCTATTCGACGGTTACGCTCTTGGCCAGGTTTCTCGGCTGGTCCACGTCCGTCCCTTTGAGAACGGCTATATTGTAGGCCAGGAGCTGCAAGGGAACGGTCATGAGGATGGGCGTGAGGAGCGGGTGAGTCTCCGGGACTACCAGGGTATCCTGGGCCTTGGAGGCCACCTCCGGGCATCCCGGGTTGGTGAGGGCGATCACTTTCCCGTCGCGGGCCCGGACTTCCTCCATGTTGCTCAGGATTTTCTCCTGGCTGTGCCCTTTGGGGGCCAGGACCACGACCGGCATCTCCTCGTCGATGAGGGCGATGGGCCCGTGCTTCATCTCGCCCGCGGGATACCCCTCGGCGTGAATATAGGAGATTTCCTTGAGCTTCAGCGCCCCCTCCAGGGCGATCGGGTAGTTGATTCCCCGGCCCAGGTACAGGAAATCCCGGACGTTCATGTATTTTTTGGACAGTTTTTCGATCTGGGGGTGGAGTTCCAGGGTCTGCTGCACAAGGTGCGGCACTCTTAACAATTCCTCCAGCAGCTCTTTCGCCTGCTGGCGGCCGATGGTCTCTCTGCTTTCCGCCAGATGCAGGGCCAGGAGAAAAAGCCCGACCAGCTGGGTCGTGAACGCCTTGGTGGAGGCCACCCCGATTTCCGGTCCCGCGTGGGTGTAGAAGACCCCTTCGGAGTCTCGCGCCAGACTGCTGTCCACCACGTTGCAGATGGAGAGGCTCCGCATCCCTTTTCTCTTCCCCTCCCGGAAGGCGGCGAGGGTGTCCGTCGTTTCCCCGGACTGAGAGATGGCCAGGAGGAGATCGTGAGAGCCCACGATAGGATCGCGGTAGCGGAACTCGGAACCCAGGTCCACTTCCGTGGGGACCCGGGCCAGGGTTTCGATCATGAACTTCCCCACCAGCGCGGCGTGGAAGGAGGTCCCGCAGGCCACGATGCAGACCCGGCGGATGTCCCCCAGGGCTTTGGGGCTTAACCCCGAATGCTCCAGAAAGACCCGACCCTCATCCAGGGAGACGCGCCCCCGGACGGTGTCCCCGATGGCCCGCGGCTGCTCGAAGATCTCCTTGAGCATGAAATGTTTGAACCCCCCCTTCTCCGCCGTGACCGGGTCCCACAGGATCTCTTTGCCGGCCCTCTGCTGCTCTTCACCCGCAAGGGTGCTGATTCGGAAACCCCTTTCCTGTACCACGACCATCTCGCCGTCTTCCAGGAACACCATTTTCCGGGTGTAGGGGAGGATGGCCGGGATATCCGAGGCGACGAAATATTCTTTTTCTCCCACCCCTACGATGAGCGGGCTCTCTTTGCGGGCGGCGATCAGCTTGTCTTTTTCTCCCTCGTACAGCACCGCGACGGCATAAGAGCCCCGCACCTGGAGGAGGGCCTGGCGGACCGCCGTCTCGAAATCGGCGCCCCGGAAGATCTGGCGCTGAATCAAGTGGCCCAGGATCTCCGTATCGGTCTCGGACTTGAAGGTGTGGCCCTCGGCGGAGAGGAGCGTTTTTAGGGCGAGGTAGTTCTCGATAATCCCGTTGTGGACCACCACCACCCCTCCTGTTTTGTGGGGGTGGGCGTTGACTTCCGACGGCTTTCCGTGAGTTGCCCAGCGAGTGTGGCCGATCCCGAGGTTGCCGTTGAAGACTTCTCCCTCGGTCTTCCGCTCCAATTCCTTGAGTTTGCCGAGGGAGCGGCGAATCGCCAGCTTGGAATCATGGAAGAGGGCCACCCCTGCCGAGTCATACCCGCGGTACTCCAGCCGTCTAAGCCCTTCCAGCAGGACTTCCTTGGTGTTTCGCGGCCCGATGTAACCGATGATCCCGCACATAATCAACTCCTTTTCACCGCAGAGCTCGCAGAGGACGCAGAGAATGACTCAAAGAATAAGCAAGGACTTGCCGCCCTTGCAATTTAGTTGTTAACCGGAGAGGGTCTGGTGAAGAAGTCGGATTTTGCACAATCCACGCCGGCAAGCCGTAACGTTATTTCTTTAAACTTTGGGCACCGCTTGCGCCGGTCTGATAATTGGACCCGTTCACGGCGCCCCGTAAAGGATGCCGGAAAATTTTCTAGTAGACTCCGCGGTCTCTGCGCCCTCTGCGGTGAAATTTCTTATTCCTCCGGCTTGGGCCTTTTCTTGTAGTTGACTTGTTTGGCCCGGGCCACGGCCAGCGTTTCCGGGGGGACCTCCTTGGTTATGGTCGAGCCCGCCCCGATGATGGAGTCGCGGCCGATTTTCACGGGGGCCACGAGTTCCGTGTTGCTGCCGATGAAGACCCCATCCTCGATGATCGTGGCGTGCTTCTTCCGGCCGTCATAATTACAGGTGATGGTTCCCGCCCCCACGTTGATTTTTTCACCCAGCGTGGCGTCCCCGAGGTAAGTCAGGTGGCCGGCCTTGGTCCCCCTGCCGATGACCGACTTCTTCACTTCGACGAAATTTCCGATCCGCACCCCTTCGCGAAGGACCGTCTGGGCCCGCAAGTGAGCGAAAGGGCCCACTTCGGCCCGGTCCTCGATCACCGTATCCGTGATGACCGAGGAGGCCCTGATCGTGACCCGATCTCCCAACCGAACATCGGAGAGCTTGCAACCGGGCTCCACCACGCAGCCCTCGCCCAGCGAGCTTTTCCCGATGAGAAAACAGTTGGGATAAATCACGGTGTCGCGGCCGATCCTCACTCCGAAGTCGATGTACGTGTTCTCGGGGTCGACGAGGGTAACGCCTTCCAGCATGACCTGTTCGCCGATCTTTCTCCGAAGGTACCGGCTCGCCCTGGCCAGTTCCACCCGGGTGTTGATTCCCATCACTTCAACGGGATTCTCGGCGAGCACGGGGAATACCTTCTTGTTCCGGGAATGGGCCCCGGCCACGATGTCCGTGAGGTAGTACTCTTTCTGGGCGTTCCGGTTGCTGAGGTGGGAAAGGGCGGAGAATAGGAAGGCCGCGTCGGCGCAGTAAATGCCCGTGTTGATCTCCTGGACGCGCTCTTCCCCCTCCTTCAGGTCGCGGTCTTCCACGATCCGCGAGAGGAAGCCTTCGCCGTTTCGGAATACCCGGCCGTACCCGCGAGGGTCTTCCAGCCGAGTGGTCAGGACCGAAAGGGTGGCCTTGCGCTCCCGGTGGGAATCGATAAAAGCCTTTACCGTTTTTTCCTGGAGCAGGGGGACGTCGCCGGAGAGGATGAGCACGTTTCCCCGAAATCCCTCGAGGGCCGGAGCCGAGGCCAGTACGGCGTGCCCCGTCCCCAGCTGTTCCTCCTGGCGGACGAAAATGAGGCCCTCGTCTTTACATCTCTCCTCCACCAGGTCCGCCTGAAACCCGACTACGACCGCCAGCCGTTCGGGCCGGAAGCGTCGGGCCAGGTCCAGGGAGTAGGAAAGCATCGGCCTCCCGGCGAGGGGATGGAGGACTTTCACCAGGTCGGATTTCATTCTCGTACCCTTGCCCGCGGCCAGGATTACGATTGCCAGCGCACTCAACATTCCTTCTCCTGGGGCCAAAGATTCCCGCCGGATGACAAGCCCCATTATAAGAGAACCCCCGAGTCAGTCAAGGGAAAAGGGCGCCGGGCGCATCGGGGACAGGCGTTTTCTCTTGACAGGACGAGGAAAAAACCTAAAATCCCAATATGGATTTCACGGCTTTGCTCGCCGCACTGCAAAACCCCCTCATCTATCCTGACAACCCCGAAAGGGTGAGCCTGATCCAGACACACATTTCGGCCGTCTTCCTCACCGGCGAGCACGCCTACAAGATCAAGAAGCCGGTCAACTTCGGCTTTCTCGACTTTACCACCCTGGAAAAGCGGAAGTACTACTGCGGGCGGGAAATCGTCCTGAACCGCAGGTTGTCTCCCGAAATCTACCTGGGGGTAGTGGAAATCCGCTGCTCAGCGGGCCAAATCTCCCTGGGAGAAGGGCCGGGCGAGATCGTGGAGTACGCCGTGCTCATGAAGCAGCTCCCCCCGGACTGCACCATGGACCGGCGGCTGGCAAGGGGGGAGATCACCCCTGAAAGGGTGGACCGGTTAGCGGCAAAAATCGCTCGTTTCCACGCCCATGCCGAAACCGGCCCGGCGATCTCCCGTTATGGAGAGATCGAAACGGTGCGGGGAAACGTGGAGGAGAACTTCACCCAGACCGAAAAATACGTGGGCCCGGTTCTGCCTCCGGAAACGCTTCACGAGATCCGGGAGGAAAATCGCCGGTTCATGGACAGACGGCTTGACCTCTTTTCTCAGAGGCGGGTCCGCGAGGGAAAGATCCGGGATTGCCACGGGGACCTCCACCTCCGGCATGTCTGCCTGAACGAGGAGATCCTCATCTTCGACTGCATTGAATTCAACGACCGCTTCCGATTTTCCGACGTGGCCTCGGATTTCGCCTTCCTCCTCATGGACCTTGACTATCACCGCGAACCTCTCGTTTCGGCGGACCTGGCTTCGCGGTACTTAAGAATTTCAAGGGACTGGTCTTTGTTCCTGCTTCTCCATTTTTACAAGTCGTACCGGGCCTACGTGCGGGGGAAGGTTACCTGTTTTCGCCTGGACGATCCGGCGATCTCCGCGGCGGAAAAGAGCCGGGCCTCGGAGGATGCCCGCCGTTATTTCGAGCTGTCGCGCCATTACGCTTTGGGGTTGAACCGCCCGGCGCTTTTCGTCGTCTCCGGTTTGATGGGCACGGGAAAATCGACCCTGGCCCGGTCGCTGTCGGAAGCCCTCGGCTGGGAATGGCTGCGGTCGGACGTCGTCCGCAAGGAGCTGGCCGAAATTTCCCCCCTGGAGCACCGGTTCGAAGAATTCCGCCAGGGGATCTACTCTCCGGATTTCTCGCGGAGGACTTATCACGCCCTCCTCCAGCGGGCCTCCGAGCTTCTTGGCTCCGGGGAATCTGTCGTACTCGACGCATCCTTCACCAAACAAGCCGACCGGGAGCAGGCCCTCGCGGCGGCCCGTCAGGCCGGGGCGGAATTCCTCCTCGTCGAATGCCGATGCTCCGATGAGGAGATCCAAAGGAGGCTGGCCCGCCGCCCGGCCCAGAAGGACGAGCCTTCGGACGGAAGGTGGGGGATCTTCTTCGACCAGAAGAGAGATTACGAAAAGGTGGAGGGGATCCCTTCCGACCTCTTCCTGCCCCTCAATACGGAAGGGCGAGCAGAAGAAGGCCTGGCCCGCGTCTTCCGGCATCTCCTTGGCCGGGGGGCGAAAGAACTGAATGAAACGCTGTACCCGGATGGAGCGGGAAGCGCGCCGGGTTCTACGTATTGTCGCGGCCCGGAGTCGGGCTGCCTGGGAAAATTTTAGCCTACTTTGAATAAGAGGTGTCTAGCATGAAGAAACAGGGATGGTTCTTACTCTTGGCCGCCGCATGCCTCCTCTTGGGCGGCTGCGGTCCGGATGAGTCGGAAATCCGCAGGGCGGGGGTTCATCACGGCCTGGGGTACAATTATCTCCAGGAGGGGGACGCAACTTCGGCCCTCCGGGAGTTTCTGGAGGCCGAGAAGCTGAACCCCAAGGACCCCCAGATTCAATACGCCCTGGGCCTCGCCCTGAACGCCAAAGGCCAGCACCAGCAGGCGGTGGAGCATTACCAGAAGGCCCTGGCCCTCGACCCGAAATATACCGAGGTTCACAATGCCCTGGGGGCGAGCTACCTGGAAATGGGAAAATGGGACGAGGCCATACACGGAGTTCAACATCGTCCTGAAGGACATCCTCTACCTGACCCCGTTTTACGTCCTCAACAACCTGGGCTGGGCCTACTACAAGAAGGGCGATCTCACCCAGGCGATCGAAAATTACCGGCGGGCCCTGGGGATGAAGCCGGATTTCGGCCTCGCGCAGTATAACTTGGGCCTGGCGTACCGGGACCGCGGGGAGCCGGAGCAGGCCGTCGCCGCGTTCACCCGGACGGTTTCCCTGGCCCCCCAATTCCTGGACGCCCACACCCAGCTGGGCAAGATTTATTTCGAGATGGGGAAAAAGGAAGAGGCGCGCAAATCTTTCGAGGAGGTCATCCGGCTCGCCCCCCGAAGCGAGAACGCCCGCATGGCCCGGGAGTACCTGGAACTCCTGAAAAAATCCGCCAGGTGATCAGCCGAGGCCCATTCCCTTGAGGATCGAGAGCATCACCGAGGCGGCGAGAACAGACCCGATCTGCCCGCCGGTGTTGGCCCCCATGGCGTGCATGAGGAGAAAGCTTTTCTTGTTCGCCTTTTGACCTTCTACCTGCACCACGCGGGCGGACATGGGGAAAGCCGAAATGCCCGCCGCCCCGATCAGGGGATTCACTTTCCCGCCGGAGAAGAAATTCATGATCTTCGCCAGGAAAATGCCCATCGCCGTGTCCAGGGAGATGGCGATCAGCCCCAGCCCGAGGATGATCAGCGTCTCCGTTTTCAGGAATACCGGCCCGGCCATGGTGGCCCCGATAGAGATTCCCAGGAGCAGGGTCACGATGTTCGCGATCTCATTTTGAGAAGCCTTGACCAGCCGGTCCACCACGCCGCTTTCCCGAAGCAGATTTCCGAGCATCAAAGTTCCCATCAGGGGAGTGCCCATAGGTGCGATGAGGCAGGTGACGAGGGTTACCACGACGGGAAAGATCACCTTCAGCGTTGGGGAGACGGTCTTTTTCTTGTAAGTCATCACGATCGAGCGCTCTTCCACGGACGTTAGCGCCCTCATGATCGGCGGCTGGATCAGAGGCACCATCGACATGTAGCAGTAAGCCGCGACGGAAACGGCTCCGAGCATGTGGGGGGCGTACTTGGAAGTAACGTAAATGGATGTGGGCCCGTCGCACGCGCCGATGATCCCGATGGACACCGCCTCCAGCTTGTCGAAACCTAAAATGAGGGCCAGGAGGAGGGTGAGAAAAATCCCGAACTGCCCCGCCCCGCCCAGGAGGAGAATCCGGGGGTTTTCCAGGAGCGGCCCGAAGTCGGTCATGGCCCCGATTCCGATAAAAATCAGACACGGGAAAATCTCCGTCAACACCCCCGCCTCGTAGAAGTGGCGCAGCAGCCCCCCCTCATCCATCAGCCCGCCCAGGGGAATATTCACCAGGATGGCCCCGAAACCGATGGGCACCAGGAGAAGGGGTTCCATGTCTTTCTTTATTCCCAGGTAAAGGAGCGCACACCCCACCACGATCATAACGACGTGGCTCCACTGAAGGTTACTAAACCCGGCCAATAAGCTTATCAAACCATCAAGGATCATGATGCATTCCTCGCTTCCTTCCTCCGGTCGCCTTTGATGAATATTTTATTCAGAACGTCAACGACGAGGCTGATCAAAAAGAGGATGATCAGGGTGCCTCCCATTCCCAGAACCGTCAAGGTTAAGCCGAAATCCATATTGTTCATGTCCATCTCTCCCGAAGCCGGTCGAATCTTGGTAAGGACTTTGCAATTTTTCCAGTCATTTTGTCAAGGCGTTTTTGGTTCGGTCGGTTTCATTTGTCCTTTTTCCGCAAAAAAAAAACTTACAGCTCCGCCTCCTGCCCCAACCCTTTTTCCCGGGCGCGCAGGTAAACGGCCTGGCCGACGGAGACGTCCTGGACCGCGTTCCCAACCGATTTGAAGCAGGTGATCTCCGAGGGAGACCTTCTCCCGGGCTTCTTGCCGGCAATGACCTCTCCGAGCTCGGCGACCAGGTCTTCTTTCCGGATCCGCCCGTTTTTCAAAGCAATGATGAGGTCCCCCGCCTCCTCCAGGCAGGCTTCCACGGAGTCCACGAATATCCTCGAGCGCGAAAGGGCCTCCTCATCCACTTCCTGCATCTCCGGCCGGTATGCCCCGATGGCGTTGATGTGGGTCCCCTCCCGCAGAAGCCTTCCGTCGAATACCGGCCGCGCGGAGCTGGTCGCCGTGACCACGATATCGGCGGCTTTGAGCGTTTCCGCGGGCGAGCCGGTTTTGATAATTTCAACCCCGCGGCAGCCGGGTTCTTCTTCCAAGCGGCCGGCCAGCATATCCACGTTTTCCGCAACGAGGTCGAAGATCCTGATTCGTTTAATTTCACGGACCGCCAGGACCCCCATGACCTGGAAAAATGACTGCCCCCCCGCTCCGAAGAGGGCTAAATTTTTCGAATCCGTCCGGGAGAGCACGTCGGTGGCCGCTCCCGTGGCCGCCCCGGTTCGGAACCGCGTCAGGTGGGTGCCTTCCAGAACCGCCAAAGGAGATCCGCTCGAAGCGTCAAAGAGGACGACCAGCGCCTGGACCGCAGGAAGAGAAACCCGCGGGTTTTGGGGGAGGACGGTCAACATTTTAGCCCCCAGGGCCCCGGTCCGGCTCAAGAACGCCGGCATGACCAGGGCCACTTCGCCGGGTCCTTTCAACTTCATGGAGCTCCGCACGGGCGCCTCCGCCTGCCTGAGTGAAAGCTGGGCAAAGGCCTCCTTCACCACCTCTACGGCCTCAGCCATGGAAAGCGCTTTCTGGATCTCCCCGGTACCCAAGATGTTGATTTTCATATCGCCCCTTCGGCTTTCAGTTGCGAAATTTTTTCCACTGAATAACCGAGGACGTCCTGAAGGACGATCTCATTGGCCGCCCCCTGGGGAAGCCCCGGGAAGCGGATCCGGCCCGGAGACCGGGGCAGCCGGATGGGTACATCGGGAAAGGACAGGGTTTTCCCCGTGGCGGGGTCGAACACGGATGCGAGGGTGCCCCTTTCCCGGACGTGAGGATCCTTGGCAATGTCCTCCATGTTGTAAACCGGTCCGATGGTGACCCCCGCCTTTTCGCATTCGTCCACGACTTCCCGCAAAGTCCTCTGTCCGATCCACTCTCCGATGACCCGATTCAAAACGACGCGGCTTTCTTTCTGGATCCTCTCCTGGTTGTTCCGGAAGCCCGGCGCGGTCTTGAGCTCGGGGTGGCCCACCAGGTCCATCATTCGCTCGAAGGGGGCCTGGGCGCTGGCCGAGAGGGCCACCCATTTTCCCTCCTTGGTCTGAAAGCTGTTGCGGGGGGCGGTAAAGTTGGATTCATTTCCCATGGCCTGGGGGTTCTCTCCGCTGAGCGAGTAAATGAGAAAATGAGAAGCGAGGTAGCCTAGCAGGGGCTCGTACAGGGAGATGTCCAGCTCCTGACCCCCGGCCTCGCCCCGCTTCTGGCCCCGCAGGGCGATCATCGCGCCGAGGGCAAGGTGTGTCCCCGCCACCATGTCGGCAAGCGGGAGGGGCGGGTTGGTCGGGGGCCCGCCGGGATGGGCATTCATTTGGGTGTATCCGCTCATCCCCTCGGCCAGCGTGCCAAACCCCGCCTTGTTCTTATAGGGGCCGGTCTGCCCATACCCGGAGATCCGGCCGATGATGAGTCCGCGGTTGACCTCCCAGAGCTTTTCCGCCGAGAAACCAAGCCGGTCAAGGGTCCCGGGCCGCATGTTTTCAAAGAGGATGTCCGACCTCTCCACCAGCTGGGAAAGGATTTTCTTTCCCTCCGGGTGCTTCAGGTTGAGGGTGATCGGCAGTTTGTTCCTCGAGGCCACGAGCCAGAAGGGCTCGAATTTATCCACCATGGCCCAATAACGGATCGCGTCGGGTACATCCGGCGGCTCGATCTTGATCACCTCGGCCCCGAAGTCCCCCAGGAGGGTGGCTGCGAAAGGGGCGGCAACGACGGACCCCAAGTCGATCACCCGGATCGATTTCAACGGCAAATTCGACTCCTGGGTCTTCTTTCTTTGTTCCCGGACATAATCCCGGATCTTTTCAGGATCCATTCGAGGCCTCCTCTTGGGATTCGAGCGCCGAAGGCAGCTCTCGGCGGAATCAGCAGGTTCCATCTGCGGAAAAACCGCGGCTTATTCGATCTTCCCCGTAAAGCCGACGGCTATTCGGTGAAAGACAAAAGCAAAATACATATACCAAAAAGGGGAAGAAAGGGCATCAAAAAATTTTCCGATTTGGAGTGGAAAACGGCTCCCCGCCAATGACCAGCAGGCTGCCGAACGTATTTTTTGGGGAAGCTTGATTCAGAATTCGGGGAGGAATTATCGGCGAGGGCACCGGGCAAGATGTGCTTTGCGTTCTTGGGCGGGAGATTTTGTGGATTTTCCGCTGTCCGTAAGCACCCATCCGTAATTTCACTTATTTCACTGGTGGTCCCAACGGGAATCGAACCCGTGTTTTCGGCGTGAGAGGCCGACGTCCTAGGCCGCTAGACGATGGGACCGTTGGCAAGCACCGGATCGGGGGATTGCGATTGGCCTCACAAAGTTGTCCTGGTCGGGGGCGCGTCCCCACCAGGAACTTAAATCTATTATAACTTTTTTAAAGCGTCAAGCAGTAATGATGTACAATAGAGCAATTTGGCAATTTGAAGTTCCTACCTTGCTACACTGCCATATTGCTAAATTGCCGTTACGGAGAGCTTCCATGGAATACAAGAACATTTTATACCAGGAGGAAAATGGCAAGGCCACTCTGATCCTCAACCGGCCGAGGGCGCTGAACGCGCTCAATCGAGAGACCATCGACGAGCTGCTCTCGGCGGTAAAAAAAGCCGCCGAGGACCCGGGGGTTAAGGTGCTCATCCTCACGGGGACCGGGAGGGCTTTTTGTTTTGGGGCAGACCTCTCCGAGTTTAGCCAGGCCGGCGCTGCGCCGGTGTCCGCCGAGACCCTGCTGCTGTTGGAAAAATCCCAGGAAATCATTCGCCTCCTCGCGGGGATGCCCAAGCCCACCATCGCGGCCCTGAACGGATTTGCCGCCGGGCTCGGGCTTGACCTTGCCCTGGGCTGTGACCTCAGAATCGCCGCCGAGCGGGCGAGACTAGCCGAGGCTTTCACCTCCATGGGCCTCATCCCGGATGGAGGAGGAACTTTTTTCCTGCCGAGACTCGTTGGATGGGCTAGGGCCGCCGAAATGATCTTTACGGGAGAGCCTGTAGGCTCGGCCGAGGCCGAGCGGATCGGTCTTGTAAACCGGGTCGTCCCGAACGATCAATTCCCTAAAGCTGTCGCTGATTTGGCCGATAAACTGGTAAAGCGCCCCTCTCTTGCAATTGGCCTTGCCAAGCAGGTTCTTCGAAAAAACCTGGAAGGAGACCTGGATTCCGCGTTGCGGAGGGAAGCGCAGGGCCAGAAAATATGCCTGGCGAGCGGGGACCATCGGGAGGCGGTTCGGGCCTTCCTGGAAAAACGCCCCCCCATTTTCGAGGGGCGGTGAGCAAGCTACGGCAAACCGGGCGTAAATAAAAAAATATTTGACACGGTAATTCTCTTTGGCTATTATGAGTTGCGTTTTCCGGAACCCGGAGTGAAAGGAGACTGTTTGAAGAAAGCCGTCTGGCTTCTGCTCACCCCCTTTCTAATAGCTGGATGCGGCGGGTTTCACTCCGGATCGACTCCAAACTCCCTTTCGCCGGCATCTCGCGAGTTTTTCCAGGAAATCTCCTTCCCGCTGCCGCACTCCGCCCAATCTAAAGAAAATGAAGAATCTGCGGGTGCGGTCCAGGTTCAGAATCATTCCGATTCAAAGCCCGCCCCAGATTCAAGCCAGGGTTACTGCCACCCTGATGAACTTTTTCCCCTGGCCATGGCATCTAATGACGAAGTTGCGGCTTCTTCTTCGGAAGAAAATCCCACGATTTTCTCGGCCGTGAAGGAAGACGGGGCCGCGGCTCCCGAATCATCCGAACCGGAGCCTTCCCACCAGGCACCCCGCCCGGAAACCGGTCCGCTTCAACCCGTCCCTCCCAATCCTCCGGGAAAAATAACCCAGGCGGGGCGAGATGGAAACGCACCCCATAAAACGGGGGCCGAAAAATCACCAGGGGATTCGGAGCCCCAACTCGTTTCCGAGTTCCTCATGGCGGATTCGGAAGAGCCGGCCCCGGAATCCCCCCCTCTACCCCTACCAGAGGCGGCCGCCCCCCCGGCTATGAAGAAAGTAGATGAGGTCCTTGCGAAAGTTACCCTGCCTTCCAGCGCCCTCAAGAGCTTCCCGAACCTTCTTAACGAAAGAGTAAAGACCTTCATCGATTTCTTCCAGACGAAAGCCGACACTTTTTTTAATAATTCGCTGGGCCGCTCGCAGGCCTATGAGGGAATGATGAAGAAGATCCTCCGGGAGAAAAACCTGCCGGAAGAGCTCTTCTACCTCGCTCTGATTGAGAGCGGGTACAATCCTTCTGCCCAGTCGCCGGCAAAGGCCAGCGGGATCTGGCAATTCATGACCAAGACCGCACAACGCTTCGGCCTGAGGGTGGACAACTGGGTGGATGAGCGGCGAGACCCGGAGAAATCGACCTATGCCGCGGCGGCGTACCTCAAAAATCTCCACCAGATGTTCAACTGCTGGTATTTGGCAGCCGCCAGCTACAACGCCGGAGAGGGAAAAGTTCTCGAAGCCATGAAGAGGGCGAACAGCCAGGATTTCTGGGAAATTTCCGAGCACCGGTACCTCAAGCAGGAGACCAAGGAGTATGTTCCCATGATGCTCGCGGCGATGATCATCGCCCAGGACCCTCCCCGGTTCGGATTTTCCAACGTCGTTTACCAGCCCCCTCTCACCTACGAGAAAATAGCCGTCCCCCCCGGAACCCGGCTGGACCGGATCGCCCGGGCCGCCGAGACGGATTTGGGGAAAATTCAAGCCCTGAACCCCTCTTTGCGAAGGGAAAAGACCCCGCCGTATAAATTTGAGATTAAGCTTCCCCCGGGAAAAACAGAGGTGTTCGAGAGAAACTTTTACAAGAAAGTGAAATCCGTGTCTCCGAACAGGGAAAAATACAAAGTTCGGCGGGGGGATACGTTAGCCCAGATTGCCAAAAAATACCGAGTCGGCATCAAGGATCTTTGCGAGATGAACAACCTCTCCCCCAAGTCTTCCCTTCGGCCGGGATTAACCCTCCTCCTCCCCCGGTAGGTTCAGCAGGTTCCGAATGATTTTAATAGAAGACGCCCTCCAACTCATCCTGGGAAAGATCCCCGTCCTCGGAACGGAGCGGGTGGCGATTCTCGAGGCCCGTGACCGAGTTTTGGCGGAGGATATCCTCGCCCCCCGAAACATCCCTCCCTGGGATAATTCGGCCATGGACGGGTACGCGGTGAGATGGAAAGACGTCCGGCAGAGCTCCGCGGGAAAACCCGGCGGCTCTCAAGGTCATCGGGGACTTGCCTGCCGGGCGGGTCTTCAAAGGGCGGGGAAAGACAGGGGAAGCGGTCCGGATTATGACCGGGGCTCCCGTGCCGGAAGGGTTTGACACGGTCGTCCAGGTGGAGGATACGGAACCGGCCGGAGAGGACGTGAAGATTTTTGCGTCCCCCGAGAAAGGGAAGAACATCCGCCAGGCCGGAGAGGACGTGAAGGCGGGCTCTCGCGTTCTGGAAAAAGGAGATGTCCTCCGGCCCGCGCATGTCGGCATGCTGGCCTCCTTCCAGCGCTGCGGGGTCGCTGTTTACCAGCGGCCGCGCGTGGCCATCCTTTCCACCGGGGACGAGCTCCTGGAGATCGATCAGCCTTGGGAAGAAGGAAAGATCGTCAACTCCAACAGCTACTCCCTGGCCGCCCTTGTGGCCGAGAGCGGCGGGATTCCCATTCAGCTGGGGATTGCCCGGGACCGGCGGGAAGAATTGTCGTCGAAAATCCAGCAGGGCCTCGGAGCCGACGTCCTTTTGACTTCCGGCGGAGTTTCGGTGGGGGATTATGACCTGGTGAAAACGATGCTGAAGGAACTGGGGCAGATGAATTTTTGGAAGGTGGCCATGAGGCCCGGCCAGCCCCTGGCCTTTGGGACGATCGGCGGAAAGCCGCTGTTCGGGCTTCCCGGAAACCCGGTCTCCTCGATGGTTTCTTTCGAGCAGTTCGTCCGCCCCGCTATCCGGAAGATGTCCGGCCACTCGGCCTTGTTCCGGCCCTCCCTGAAAGCCGTCCTCCGTGAGGACGTCGCCAAGAAAGCGGGCCTGGTCCATTTCATCCGCTGCCGCCTGGCTGCCGAAGGGGGAAAGATCTTTGCCTCCACAACGGGCGACCAGGGTTCGGGAATTCTATCTTCGATGGTCAAAGCCCAGGGGCTGATCGTCCTCCCCCGGGAGCAAACCCTGGCTCGCGCCGGGGAAGAAGTGAACGTGCTCATCCTCGACCCGTCTCTGTTCCACCACGCCAGCCCGGTTTTCCTTTCCTGACGCTCAAAGACATTCTGATCAGGATGCAGATTTCCGCAGATATACGCAGATAAGAATTTGTATTGTCTGAGAAAATAACAAGAGATTTTATGGACTCCTGGAAATCTGCGTTCATCGCTCGGCTGAGCTCGCGACGAAGCCTGCGTCCAATGAGATTCAAAATAAATAACCGTTGATCTCTTCCCTGCCTTGAGGTATAAATACTCATTGCTCCTTGCTCTTCCGCCCGAGCGGGAGGGCTATCGAACCCAAAAGGAGGAACCACCCATTGAGACGGTACGAGACGATCTTTATTACCCACCCCGAGTTGCCCGAGGAAGAACTGGCGGAACTTCAGCAGAAGATAAGCTCCATACTCGCCGGCTACAAAGGCGAGCTCATCAAACTCGACGACTGGGGAACGAAAAAACTTACCTACGAGATCCGGAAGAACACCCGCGGCCATTTTTTCATGATGGACTACCTGGCGGGCACGGATCTCATCCGCGAGCTGGAGAGAAATCTCCGCCTCAGCGACCGGGTCCTGAGATTTCAGACGGTCCGGACTGCCGACGAGGTCTCACCCGAGGCCCTGAAGGCCCTCAAAGAAGGGGTTGGCGCCGAAAAACCCACGCGGACGATTGAACCCCCGGCCCCCAAGGCATCCGACCAACCGGCTCGCCAAAGCCCCCGAGCCACCGGCTGCCAAAGGGCCCGAGCCACCGGCTCCCAAGGGACCTGAGCCACCGGCCCCGGAAGGAGGAGAAAACCGATGAAACCCCCAGCAAGGAGAAAGAGATCCTTTCAGCGCCGGAAAGTCTGCGTTTTCTGCGCGGACAGCGGGATGAAGATCGACTACAAGGATGTGAAGATGCTGAACCATTTCATCACCGAACGGGGAAAGATTCTCCCCCGCAGGATATCCGGCAATTGCGCCAAGCATCAGAGGGAACTTACGACCGCCATCAAGAGAGCGCGGAATATCGCCCTCATGCCTTTTTCCACCTCCAGCACGTGAGGTCCGGCTTGGGCAGCGTTCCGCCGGCCGCCCTATCCGCTGCCGGGCGGCCTGTTAATTTTCCTTTTCCTGTGAACCCGCAGGATCCCGGCTGCGCGAGATTCGTTCGTTTTGCGGGCCGGGATCTTCGAAGGACTGGAGGTACGGATGAAAGTGATCCTGATTGAGGATATTCCCTCCCTGGGCAAGGCCGGAGATATCGTCCAGGTTGCCGAGGGCTACGGACGAAATTTTCTCGTCCCAAAAAAATTGGCGCTGGAGGCCACTCCCGGCCAACCTGCGCCAACTCGAGCAGCAGAGGGAAAGCTTTCTCTCCAAGGCCACCAAAGAAAAACAGAACGCCGCTGAACTGGCCGCCAGGATTGAAGAGCTCCCCTGCACCCTGGCCCGTCCCGCCGGAGAGAGCGAAAAACTCTTCGGTTCCGTGACCGCCATGGACCTCCAGAAATTCCTCCAGGAACAGGGAATCTCCCTGGACCGGCGGAAGATTCACCTTGCGAACCCCATCAAAACGATTGGCAGTTACTACCGTTCCCATAAAACTTCACCCGGACGTCACCGCCCAACTGAAGGTGAATGTGGTCGCCGACTCCCCCTCGCGTAAAGAGCAGGCCTGAGAGCCTTTCTTGGGTTTGGAACAGTAGCATGGATCTCTTGGCACAACGCCTTCCGCCCCAGAGCCTGGAAGCTGAAGTCTCGGTTTTGGGCGGAGTCTTACTGGACAATGAGGCCCTGAACCGGGTCCTCGAGGTCATGACCGAGGGGGACTTTTACCGCGAGGCCCACCGTAAGATCTTCTCCGCCATCCTCAACCTCTACGAAAAAAGCGAGCCGGTCGACCTGATCACCCTCTCGGAGGCCCTGAAGAAACGCGAGGCCCTGGAACAGGTCGGGGGCATCGAGTACCTGAATTCCCTGGTCAACAGCGTTCCCACCGCGGCCAACATCTCCTACTACGCCAAGATCGTCAAAGAGAAGTCCATCCTCCGAAAGCTCATCAACCGGGCCACGGAAATCGTGGGGAAAGTTTACGGGATGCGGGGGATGTGGATGATTTCCTGGATGAGGCCGAGCGCGCCATCTTCGAAATCTCCGAGGATCGGGTCCGCCCGTCTTTTTACCCGCTGAAAGAGATCATCAAGTCCAGCTTCAAGACCATCGAGAGGCTCTACGAGAAGCGCCAGCTCATCACCGGGGTCCCAACGGGTTTCACGAAACTGGACGAGCTCACCTCCGGGCTTCAGCCGTCCGACCTCATTATCATCGCCGGACGCCCCTCGATGGGGAAGACTGCTTTCGCTCTCAACATCGCCCAGCACGCCGCGATCCAGGGGGGAACCCCTTCGGCCATCTTTTCCCTGGAAATGGCCAAGGAGCAGCTGGCCTTGCGCATGCTCTGCTCCGAAGCCAAGGTGGATGCCCACCGGCTCCGGGGAGGATTCCTGAGCGAATCGGACTGGCCCAAGCTGACCCGGGCCGCGGGGAGTCTCTCCGAAGCCCCCATCTTCATCGACGACACGGCCGGGATCAGCGCCCTGGAGATGCGGGCCAAGGCCCGCCGGCTGAAGGCGGAGCACAACCTCGGGCTGGTCGTGGTGGACTACCTGCAACTCATGCGCGGCCGGGCCAGTTCCGACAACCGGGAGCAGGAGATCTCCGACATCTCGCGGTCCCTGAAAGCCCTGGCCAAGGAGCTCAGGGTTCCGGTAGTCGCCCTTTCCCAGCTCAACCGCCGGGTGGAAGAGCGGGGAGACAAGCGGCCGCAGCTCTCGGACCTGCGGGAATCCGGGGCCATCGAGCAGGATGCCGACGTGATTATTTTTCTTTACCGCGATGACGTTTACAACAAGTCGGACGACAACCCCAACAAGGGGAAGGCCGAAATCATCATCGGAAAACAAAGGAACGGCCCGACGGATAAATTCGACCTGGCTTTTCTGGACAAATACACCTGTTTCGAAAACATAAGTTACCTCCAGGACAGGAGTTAGAACCAAATTCCAGGATGAATTTTCAGTCATCATCATTCAACCTATTTATTTTATTTGATAATTGTATTTGTAAACAGGTGTGGATAAACTTGTGAATAAAGAGCGCGGCGCGGGAACCTCGAGGGGTTGACGATGAAAGAATTATGGGATAAAGTTCTCTCCCAGATCGGGGAAAAGATCAGCCAGAAGGCTTTTGACATGTGGCTGAAACCTTTGCGGGTCACAGGCTTGGGAGAGAATCAGCTCGAGCTGGAGGTCCCGAATAAATTTTTCAAAGACTGGATCTCGGATAATTACCAGACCCTCATCAGGGACACTTTATTCCAGTTGACCAGCACGCACTACGCGGTCCAGGTTCGCCTCAGGGACAGCGCCGAGGAGAAAGTCGAAAAACCAAATAGTGTCGAGAGGATTCCCGTTCCCCGCCCGGTCAGGTATAACCCCAAGGAAGATGGGCTGAATCCCAATTACGACTTCGAGGCTTTTGTCGTCGGTTCCTGCAATCAGTTTGCCCACGCGGCCTGCGTGGCGGTGGCCAATCTCCCCGCCAAGAACTACAACCCCCTGTTTATCTACGGCGGGGTCGGGTCTGGGAAAGACCCACCTCCTCAACGCGATCGGGAAGCAGGATCGCTCAAAATGACCATTCCGCGAACGTCTGTTACATCTCTTCCGAAAAATTCACCAACGAGCTGATCAACTGTCTGCGTTATGAGAAGATGACCGATTTCAGGAACAAATACCGGAACAAAGACGCCTTGCTCGTGGACGACATCCAGTTTCTGGGGGGCAAGGAGAGGACCCAGGAGGAGTTCTTCCACACTTTTAACTCCTTATACGAATCGCACAAGCAAATTGTCTTAACCAGCGATAAACTTCCCAAGGATATTCCCGGGTTGGAAGAACGGTTGAGATCCAGGATCAGCTGGGGCCTCATCGCGGACATTCAGCCGCCGGACATCGAGACGAAAGTGGCCATCCTGTGTAAAAAGGCGGAATTGTTCAATATTTCTTTAACCAACGAAGTCGGGCCTGTTCCTCGCCTCGAACCTGGGAACGAATATTCGAGAGTTGGAAGGCGCTCTGACCCGGCTAAGAGCTTATTCTTCCCTCACCGGAAGCGAAATCACCATCGCCATGGCCAAGGAGACTCTGAAAGATATCCTCGGCGACCGGCAGAAGATGATCAGCATCGAAAGCATTCAGAAAGCGGTAGCCTCCTATTACAGCATCTCCCTGTCAGACCTTAAATCTTCAAAAAAATTGAGGATATACGCGCTTCCGCGGCAGGTCGCCATGTATCTGTGCCGGACCATGACCAACTCTTCCTTCCCTGAGATCGGGGCAAAGTTCGGCGGCAAGGACCATTCAACGGTCATTCATGCCTGCCGGCAGATTGAAAAAAGGCTCACGGATGACCGGGAAATCAAGAACGCGGTTGAGACCCTGAAGAACCAGATACAGAAGTGACTTTTCCTGTGGGTGGAATGGGGAAGGACTGCGGATAATTATGTGAAACGGAAATCGGACCCTTCTATCCACAAATTATCCACAATTCTTACACCCTTGGTTTTGATTAAAGTCCTTGAATTTAATTAAAATTTTCGGATATAATCAAGAATCTGCCGGACCCTACTACTACTACTAAGAATTAAATTTAATATATAAGTAATCATATTAAGGGAGATGAAATCATGGAATTCAGGATTGAGAGGGACGAATTTTGTAAAAGGACTATTTCGTTCTCAGAGCGTCGTGGAAAAAAAGGGGACCATGCCCATTCTTCTCAACGTCTTCATCGAAACGAAGGAAGATGGGATTTCCATCACCGCGACGGATCTGGAGATCGGAACGAAGGGCTTTTATCCGGCGAAGATCATAAAACCCGGAAGCATCACCCTCTCAGCCAAGAAGCTCTACGAGGTGGTCAAAGAACTCCCGGAGAAGGATGTTTCCTTTCGCCTGAAAGAAAATCAGTGGGTGGAAATCTGCAGCGGCAAATCTTTTTTCAACATCATGGGAATATCGGGGGAGACCTTTCCTTCCTTTCCCGGCTTATGAGGAGGAAGAGTTTATCGGGCTTGAGGCGCCGATCCTCAGGGAAATGGTGGACAAGACCCTTTTCGCGGTCTCTTCCGACGAGTCCCGGTTTAACCTGACCGGGGTTTTTTTCGCCAGGAGAGAAAGTGAGGAGGGAAAGAGCATACGCATGGTCGCAACCGACGGGTACCGGCTCTCGCTGATCGACCGGCCTTTTGCGAAAGAGATCTCCGGCATGGAGAATGGAATCCTTCTGCCGAAAAAAGGTCTCCTCGAGATGACCAAGCTTCTGGACGAGGAGGGAAGCGAGATCTGGGTCAAGCTGAAGAACAATAATTTCGTCGTGAAGAAGGACAACGTAGTCCTGATCATGCGCCTCCTCGACGCCGAATTTCCCGATTACACCCAGGTGATTCCTTCAAAGACCAAGCGGCACGTGAAGATCACCCGCCAGCAATTGGTCGAATCTTTGAAGCGCGTATCCATCCTCTCCAGCGAGAAGACGCGGGGGGTGAAATTTCATTTCAGCCCGGATCTCCTGGAACTCTCCTCGTACAACCCGGATTTCGGGGAAGCCAAAGAAGAACTCAGCGTGGATTACAAGGGAGAAGACCTGAGCGTCGGGTTTAATTACCGGTTTGTCCTGGAGGTCTTGAACATTCTCGGAAGCGAAGAAATCATGTTCGACCTCGAAGACGGGGTAAGCCCGGCCATTATCCGGCCGGTGAACGACGACAAGCACACCTGCGTCGTCATGCCCATGAGAATATAAAAAGCGACTACGTCGCTTACCTTCAGCTTTTAGCTATTAGAGCTAATAGCCACAAACTGAAGGTAACGCGCAGCGTTCAACAAGGAGTGAGGTTTGGCCAAGAAGAACGACAAAGAAAATTCCGTCACTAACGGGTCTCAGGATTACACCGCGGAAAACATCAAGGTGCTCCAGGGGCTGGAGGCCGTACGCAAACGGCCGGCCATGTACATCGGCAGCAGGGGGACGGCAGGTCTCCATCACCTGGTTTACGAAGTCGTGGACAACTCCATCGACGAGACCCTTGCCGGATTCTGCAACAAGATCGACGTGATGATTCATGACGATAACAGCGTGACCGTGGAGGATAACGGACGGGGCATCCCCGTGGACATGCACAAGGAAGAGGGCCGGCCGGCGGCGGAGGTGGTCATGACCACCCTCCATTCGGGCGGCAAATTCGACAGCGACAGCTACCAGTTTTCAGGGGGACTCCACGGGGTTGGCGTTTCCGTGGTGAACGCGCTTTCCGAATTTCTGGAGATGGAGATCTGGCGGGACGGCAAGGTCTATTTCGAGAGGTTCGAACGGGGCGTCCCCGTGACTCCTTTCGAGATCACCGGAAACACCAAGCGCCGGGGCACGAAGATCCGCTTTAAGCCCGATGCGGAAATATTCGAGACCCTCGATTTCAGCTACGACACCCTCTCGCAGCGCCTGAGAGAGCTAAGCTTCCTCAACAGCGGGGTGAAGATCACCGTCGCCGATGAACGCACGGACAAGAAGCAGGAGTTCCAGTACAAGGGGGGCATCGTCTCGTTCGTCGAATACCTGAACAAGAACAAGACCACCATCCACCCCAAACCCATTCACCTCGAGGGCGAAAAAGAGGGAACTTACATCGACATCGCCCTGCAGTACAACGACGGGTACGCGGAGAACTTATTCTCTTTTGCCAACAACATCAACACGATCGACGGCGGAACCCACCTGATCGGCTTCAAGTCGGCGCTGACCCGGACGCTCAACAATTATGCCGCGGCCAACAATCACTTCAAAAACCTGAAGATGAGCCTCACCGGAGACGACGCCCGCGAAGGGCTGACCGGGGTGATCAGCGTAAAGGTGTCCAACCCCCAGTTCGAAGGCCAGACCAAGGCGAAACTCGGAAACAGCGAGGTGAAGGGCCTCGTGGAGGCCCTGGTCAACGAAACCCTGGGGACCTATTTTGAGGAAAACCCCGCGGTCGCCCGCCGGATCCTGGACAAAGTCGTGGACTCAGCCCGGGCAAGGGAAGCCGCGCGTAAAGCAAAGGAGCTCACCCGGAGGAAGGGCCTCCTGGAAGGGGACTCCCTCCCGGGAAAGCTGGCCGATTGCCAGGAAAGGGACCCCCGGGAGAGCGAGCTTTTCATCGTCGAGGGCGATTCCGCGGGCGGATCGGCAAAACAGGGAAGAGACCGTAAGACGCAGGCGATTCTGCCGCTCCGAGGGAAGATCCTGAACGTTGAAAAGGCCCGCTTCGAGCAGGTCGTCTCAAACCAGGAGATCAAACTCCTCATAATGGCCCTGGGAACCGGTGTGGGGGATGAAGACTACAACCTCGACAAGCTCCGTTACCACCGGGTCATCATCATGACCGACGCGGACGTGGACGGATCGCACATCCGGACCCTCCTCCTTACCCTCTTCTACCGGCAGATGTTTCCCCTCATCGAGCGGGGATACCTCTACATTGCCCAGCCGCCCCTCTACCGGGTGAAGAAAGGGAAAGAGGAACCCAAGTACCTGCGAAGCGACGAAGACCTCGAGGATTGCCTGCTGGAAAAGGGGATTGAGAACGTGCGCCTGATGCTCCCGGGAGACAAGGGCCAGCTTAGCGGGAAGGCCCTCCTGGAGGCGGTCAAGAAAGCCATTCGTCTGGGAAAGATCCTGGACCGTCTGGCCAGGCGCAAAATGGACCCGGAGATTCTCCTGGCCTTTGCCCAGCAGGAGGGGTTCGAAAAGAACACCCTGAAATCCGAGAAAGAGCTGAACCGGGCTGTCGAACAGGTGAAAAGGACGATCAAGAAAAGTTCTAAGAAAAAAATGGAACTGGAATTCTCCATGGAAAAAGACCCGGAGCACGGGTCCTATGTCCTGCGCTGCTTCTCACCCGGCAACGGCTCCCGCCGGGAGACGACCCTCGACCTGGAACTCCTCAGTTCTGCCCACTTTGAGGAGCTGCGAAAGCTGTGCAAGCAACTCAGTCCCCTGGGCCAGCCGCCTTTCGTTCTCAAGACCGGCGAGTCCACCCGGGAGGTTTCGGGATTCTCCCAGTTCGTGGAGGAGATTTGCTCCAGCGGGAAGAAGGGCTTGGAGATCCAGCGGTATAAAGGTCTGGGAGAGATGAATCCGGAACAGTTGTGGGAGACCACCATGAACCCGGAAACCCGCACCCTCCTCCAGGTCCGCCTGGAAGACGCCATCAAGGCGGATGAGGTGTTCACCGTTCTTATGGGAGATCAGGTTGAACCGCGCCGGGAATTCATCCAACGAAACGCCTTGTACGTGACGAACTTGGATATCTAAGCCCTTTGCGGAATTCATCCCCCTACCAATCACAAAAAGCTCTCCTCCCTTTGAAAAGGGAGGACGGAGGGATTTCCGGGAAAGCCATTTTCAGATGGCTGAACAGTGACTCAACAAGGAATAACTATGCAGCCGCAGCCGTTTAATCAGGTCCCCGTAAAGCTCGAAGAGGAGATGCAGAAATCCTACCTGGACTATGCCATGTCCGTCATCATCGGCCGGGCCCTGCCCGACGCCAGGGACGGGCTCAAGCCGGTGCACCGGCGAGTGCTCTTCGCCATGCACGAGCTTTCGAACGAGTGGAACAAGCCTTACAAGAAATCGGCCCGGATCGTCGGCGATGTGATCGGTAAGTACCACCCCCACGGGGATATGGCCGTGTACGACGCCCTGGTCCGCATGGCCCAGGATTTTTCCCTCCGCTACCCTCTGGTCGACGGGCAGGGAAATTTCGGGTCGATAGACGGAGATCCGCCGGCGGCCATGCGGTACACCGAGGTGCGCATGTCCCGCCTGGCCGGGGAGCTCATGGCGGACATCGAGAAGGAGACCGTCGACTTTGTGCCCAACTACGAAGGTTCCATGGTGGAACCTTCCATCCTGCCCGCCAAGGTCCCCAACCTGCTGATCAACGGCTCTTCCGGAATCGCGGTCGGGATGGCCACCAATGTACCCCCCCACAACCTGCGGGAAGTGATCGACGCCACCATCAAGGTCATCAACCAGCCGGATATCACCGTGGAGGAGTTAATTCCCATTCTTCCCGGTCCGGACTTCCCCACTGCCGGGTTCATCCTGGGGCGCTCGGGGATTCGGGACGCCTACCTTACCGGAAAGGGAATGATCCAGGTTCGCGCCCGGGCCATGGTCGAGCGACAGAAGCGCACCGAGCGCGAATCGATCATCATCACCGAGCTGCCCTACCAGGTGAACAAGGCCAAGCTTCTGGAAAGAATCGCCGAGCTGGTCCAGGGCAAGAAGATTGAGGGGATCTCCGACCTCCGCGACGAATCCGACCGCGAGGGTATGCGGGTCGTGGTGGAGCTCAAGCGGGACGCGGTGGCCCAGATCATCCTGAACCAGCTCTTCAAGCACACCCAGATGCAGGTGACTTTCGGGATCATCCTGCTGGCCATCGTCCGGGGCCAGCCCCAGTTCCTGACCCTCAAGGAACTCATCTCCCAGTTCATTCTTCACCGGAAGGAAGTCGTGACCCGGCGGAGCCAGTACGAACTGGCGAAGGCCGAAGCCCAGGCCCACCTCCTCGAGGGCCTCAAGGTGGCCCTCGACAACCTGGACCGGGTGATCGCCCTCATCCGCGCCTCCAAGACGCCAAAGGACGCCAAGGAAGGCCTCATGGCCAAGTTTTCCCTTTCGGAACTTCAGGCCCAGGCGATCCTGGACATGCGCCTGCAGAGGCTGACGAACCTTGAGCGGGAGAAGATCAACAACGATTATCGGGAGGTGATCAAGCTGATCGCCCGCCTGCGGGAGATCCTGAGCAACGAGCGGCTCCTTCTCAACATCATCTCGGAGGAGCTGCAGGATATCCGGGAGCGCTACGGGGACGACCGGCGCACGCAGATCATCGAAGAGGTGCAGGAGCTCAAGCTCGAAGACCTGATCGTGGAAGAGGACATGGCGGTCACCATCAGCCACTCCGGGTACATCAAGCGGAACGCCATCAGCCTCTACCGCAGCCAGAGGCGGGGGGGGCGAGGGAAGATGGGGATGACCACCAAAGAGGAGGATTTCGTCGAGCACCTCTTCGTCGCCTCAACCCACAGCTACATCCTGTTCTTCACCGACGCGGGCAAAGTCTACTGGCTGAAGGTGCACGAGGTCCCCCAGGCCGGCCGCATGACCCGGGGAAAGGCGATCGTCAACCTTTTGAACCTGTCAGGGGAAAAGATCACCGCCATCCTGCCGGTCCGTTCCTTCGAAGAGGGGAAAAACGTGATCATGGCGACCCGGAAAGGAGTGATCAAGAAGACCGACCTCATGTCCTACAGCCATCCCCGGACGGGAGGCATTATCGCCCTGGACCTGGACCCGGGGGATCAGCTGATCTCGGCCGGCCTTACCGACGGCACTAAGGAAGTTTTGTTGAGCTCCCGGGAAGGAAAAGCCATCCGCTTTGCCGAGGAAGAGGTCCGGGTGATGGGGCGGGGCGCCAGGGGCGTGAAGGGGATCACCCTCGGCGAAACCGATTACTTGGTCGCCATGGATATCCTGTCCCCCGGGGCCACCGGCTCAACCATCCTGTCGGTCACGGAGAACGGTTTCGGCAAGCGATCTCCTTCCGACGATTACCCCTTGCAGGGTAGGGGCGGCAAAGGGGTCATCACGGTAAAGACGACCGAGCGCAACGGAAAGCTGGTGGGCACGCTGCAGATCACCGATCAGGATGAAGTCATGCTCATCACCGACGGGGGGAAGATCATCCGCCTGCGGTGCGGCGAGATTCGCCTGAGCAGCCGGAACACGCAGGGGGTGAAGCTCATCGACGTGGAGGCCGGGGAGAGAGTCATGGCGATCGCCTGCCTGGCCGAACGGGAAGAAGAGCCGATCGGGCAGGACCTTGTGGCGGCCCCGGAGGAACCGGCGCCCGAGGAAGAGTCCTGATCCGTGCCTCGCGGGGGGAAATGCGGGCCAATCGCGGTCATCGGGGCCGGGAGTTGGGGAACAACCCTGGCCAACCTTCTGGCCGAGGAGACCGAAAGGGTAACTCTTTGGGTCCGTGAAGAAGCGCTCTTTCGAGCTATCGTCGAGAGCCGGGAGAATGCAGCCTTTCTTCCGGGGGTTCGCCTGGCCGACAACCTTCATCCCACCCCGTCTTTGGAAAAGTGTTTCCGGAACCACCATCTTCTCGTCTGCGCCCTGCCCTCCCATGCCGTTCGAACGGTCTTCCATCGCGCGCGGCCCTACCTGGAGAAGAATACTCTCATCGTCAGCGCCACCAAGGGGCTGGACGAAGAAACCTACCAGACCGTCTCACAGGTTCTGATGGAAGGTTTTGCTTCGGAATCAGGGGTCCGGGTGGCCTGCCTTTCCGGGCCCAGTTTTGCCGGGGAAGTCTCCCGCAAACTCCCGACCGCGGTCGCGGCAGCCGGTTCCGATCCCGAAGCCGCCAGGCGCGTCCAAGAGGTCTTCGCCAGGCCATATTTCAGGGTCTACTCCAACCCGGACCTGATCGGGGTTGAACTCGGCGGGGCGATGAAAAACGTCATGGCCATCGCCGCGGGGGTTTCCGACGGGCTCGGGCTCGGGCACAGCTCGCGAGCGGCGCTCATCACCCGCGGGCTGGCCGAGATGACCCGGTTGGGGGTATCCCTCGGCGCCCAGGCCGAGACTTTTTCCGGGCTCGCCGGGCTGGGGGACCTGGTCCTGACCTGCACCGGCGACCTAAGCAGGAACCGGCGCGTAGGGCTCGAGTTGGGCCGGGGAAGAAAGATTTCGGAGATCCTGGAAGGCATGCGCATGGTGGCCGAAGGGGTCCGCACCACCAAAGCCCTGAGGGAGCTGGCCCGCCGGCGAGGGGTGGAGATGCCCATCACGGAAAAGATGCATGAAATCCTGTACGGGGAGAAAAATCCCGCCAAAGCCGTCGATGAGCTCATGTCCCGGGAATCGCGGTCGGAGCGCGACAACATCCGGATCCCTTGAAATCCTGAGACGAAGGCAAAACCGAGAATGGGAAATCAGGCCCGTCAGCGGGTATTTTGTTCTCTTCCGCGGAGTCACGCAGCAGTCGCAGGGCTATCGGTTCCATCGTTTCCTCAGGGCCTTGCTCGTTTCAGGCAAATCCGCTAGAATGGGTTCCGGGCAACCGAATCGCCTCATTCGTCCGCATAAAAAAGATCCTGTCAAGGGAGGACCGCTTCTATGCCCATCTACGAGTACAGATGCCAGGAGTGTGGCCGGGTTTCAAGCTTCATCGTCATGAATACCCGCGACCCTTACCACCCCCATTGCAAACGATGCCAGAGCGGCAAAATGACCAAATTGATTTCCCGAGTAGCCCGGGTCCGCTCGGAAGAGAGCCGTCTGGAGGCCCTGGCCGACCCCAGCAAACTGGCCGGCCTGGACGAGAACGACCCGGCCTCGATGGCTCGCTGGATGAAGCGGATGGGCAAGGAGATGGGAGAAGACATGGGGGAGGATCTGGACGCCATGGTGGACCAAGCCATGGAGGAGGAGATGGGAGGACCCGGCGAGAAACCGGGGAAGGAAGAAGAAGAACTATGATTCTAAGCTCCAAATTCCAAGCACCAAATTCCAAAAGAAATACGGAACAACATGATTGAGATTCGCGATTTAGCCAAGGCGGAATTGGAATTTAAAGTAGCCACGGTCGTCGTATTAATTTGGAATTTACCCGGGGGTTTTAGATGCCGACAACTTTCATCAACGGAATCGACCTGTATTATGAGATTCACGGCAGCGGCTCCCCGATCCTCCTCATCCACGGTTTGGGGCTGGATCATGTCTTTTGGGAGCCGCAGGTTGCGGAATTCTCCCGGACCCACCAGGTCATCGTTTATGACCTCCGGGGGCACGGCCGTTCAGAGAGCCCGGATTTCCCATACTCCATCGACCATTTCGCCGACGACCTGGACCAGTTGCTTCATTTCCTGGGGCTTAAGAAAGCTCTCCTCCTTGGGTTATCGCTGGGGGGGAGAATCCTCATCCGCTTTGCCCTGAAGTTCCCGCAGGAAGTCGGGGCCCTGGTTCTGGCCGACGCCCAGAGTGAAACGCCGCCCGATTCGGCCCAGAGGTTCAGGTCTTTGGCCGAGGTTGCTCGGAAAGAGGGAATGGCCAAAGCTGCGGAGATCTTCTTTTCCTGGCCGGCTTTTGAACCGCTGGCCCGGCGCAACGCCGCCCTGTTCCAAAGGGGAAAGGACCGGTTCCTCGCCTCGTCCGCAACCGGCTTCGCCAATTCCTGCCTGGCAATCGCCGGGATGAGTTCCCTGACCGGGCAATTGGAAGAGATCGGGGCTCCCACTTTGGCAGTAGCGGGCGAACAGGATGAGGCTTACCTTCCCTACCTTGACCTGTACGCCCGGAAAATTCCCAAGTGCCTGAAAAAAACCATTCCTGGAGCGGGACACCTGAGCAGCCTCGAGAACCCGCGGGCTTTCAATGAAACGGTGCTCTCTTTCCTGAGGGGAACAGGGGACGCCTCTTAAAGAGGTATTATGGCCATTTCCGGGAACCCTAAAAAACTTGCCTCCGACGTCGCCAACGGGTTTCAGCAGTTTAACCCTTCCAGCCTCCGCCAGTACACCGCCGAAGACCTGAAGGTAATCCTGTTCAACCTCAATTTCGTGCTCCGCGAGCTCCGGGGAAAACAGATCAGCTTGGACGATATTGACGGGCTCAAAGACAAGAATAATAAAATTCGGCGGATTAACCAGGCCATCATTCTCATCCACTCCTTTTCGGCCCAGAAAGGGATGAAACTTTAGCCGCGGCTTTCAGCCACCACTCATCCCCGCCTCTCTTTGTTGACAGCCGGCCTGTCCATGATTAATTTTTTTATATCGTCTCCCAAAAGAGTCCAAATTTGCATCTAGACTGCCTGGATGGATAAAAAGAGTTTGACCAAGGAGGGGAAAACATGCCGACCTTAACCATACGGAAGCCTGGAGATCTCATGGAATTCAGCCTGAAACTTGATCCTTTCGTAAGCGATTGGCTTGAAAAGGGATACTGTGCTTCTCCCGCAGTAGAAACCTACAGGAAGAGCGGGGCCTACGTGGTGCGGGTGGACCTTCCCGGAGTGGACCCCAGAGACGTTCAGTTGACCTTTGAGGACAGCTATCTCATCATCGAGGGCGAGCGAAGAAGGGAGGAACCCGACGAGGAGTTGCTGCTCCGGGAAGAGGTGTGCTATGGCCCGTTCCGCCGGACCCTTCACATTCCGGGAGAAATTAAAGGGGATGAAGTCAAGGCGAACTACCGCGAAGGCGTTTTGGAGATAAGATCTCCCATTGAGAAAACTTTCGAAGAGGGCTTGCCGCAAAGAATCAAAGTGGAGGAAATAAACGGTTAAGCCTCTCGAAGATTCTACCAAGGCCGGACTGAAAATCCGGCCTTTTTTTGTGTCCGGGGCCAGCCCCTCAGCCGCCCAAAATCCTCTTGACAAAACTTTCCCCCTTGCTCCATATTCCTCTGTAGGTGCCCTTTCCCTGTTTCTTACCTTTTCGGGGAAGGCACCGATCCGCTTTGCTTTTTCCAGGGGGGCGGTGGGAAGAGAATTCCGACCCGGTGTATTTCTCGTCTTAATGATCCGGTGATCCACACATCCGCCGGGAATCAACCATTCTACAGCGACTCCAGGGGAGGTGCCAACCATGGGGTATTGGTTTGATAACCCGACGCTGAAAGCCCTCGCCCCTTTGGCCCTGTCGAGCTTCATCCAAGATCTTACCACGATCTTTCACACCCCCCAATGTTCATCGGGTCGAACGTGTTTCCGGAGGAGCCCGTGACGAATTATGATACAGTCTCAAGGGTGGGGGGATAAAAGTTTCGAAATATAGGAAAGGGGGGATGAAAGAGTTTTAGCGGAATTTACATAAAGAAATGACCGCAGCCGTCCGGTGGCCTTGGTCTGCGGTCCCCAGAAGTTTCAATAAGAAAAGGAAAAAGAAGGGAGGAATATGGCCAACGTTCCAAAGAGAAAAGTCGCGATCGTCGGCGCTTTTACCACCCCCTGCCGCGCACGCTGGCTCTCCAAAACCATCTGGGAGCTTGCCCAGTGGTCCGTGTCCGGCGCCCTGCAGGATGCCAAGTTGAAAGTGGACCGGGTGGAGGCGGGGGTCATCGGGCTTTACAACGACATCTTCGCCCGCCAGGCGATTCCGGAATGCTCGTTCCTGGGGCACATGGGATTGGCCTTCAAACCCCTGACCAGGGTCACGAACGGCGGAGCCACGGGGATCTACGCCTTCGGGACCGCGTTTGACATGGTGGCCAGCGGGCGGCACGACGTCGTTTTCTGCGTGGGAGCGGAAAAGGCCACGGACTGCTACGATTTCATGAGCGAGACCCAGACGCCCGAGGTGGTTCAAACCATTGCCTGGTCCTGGGACCCTCTCTTCGAGCGGGATCAAGGGGCCACGGCGGCGGATTCCTATGCCGAAGTCATCCTTTCTTACATGGACCAGCATCCCGAATGACCTCAAGATGGCCGTCCGGGGAGAGATCCTGAGGATCATGTGCGAGCAGGCCAAGAACAACCCCAACGCCCAGCGGCGGGATGAGATCGTAACCCCGGAACGGGTGGCCAATTCCCCGTGGATCATCGAGCCGGCTTTCAAGAAGCTGGAAACCTGTGTTTACACCGAAGGCGCCTGCTGCCTGATTTTCGCCGCTGAAGGGGCGGCGGAAGAGATCTGCAAAGACTCCGGGAAGCCGCCCATCTGGATCGAAGGCCTGGGATTCGCCAATGAGCCTTACTGGTGGGGGATCAAGCACCCGCACAAACTGCCCGGGAAGGATCGAATCGGACTACCTCGCGTCGAAGGCCGCGTACGAAATGGCCGGCATCGGACCCGAAGGATGTGAGCGTCGTCGAGCTCCACGACGCCTTCCTGCCCCAGCTGGAGATCACCATGGCGGAGATGGGCTTCGTGCCCATGGGCCAGGTCGATGATTTGATCGACAAGAAGATCATGGCTCCGCACGGCAAGTTGCTGGTCAACCCCTCGGGGGGGCTGATCTACGGGGGGCACTTCGTGGGCGGGAGCAACATGTTCTCGGCCTGGTCGGCCAGGCGGGAGCTGATCCGACAGAGAGCTGGATTATGCCCTGGTCCACGGGACCGGAGCCTCTTCGTCCCAGTACGGCGGCGCGGTGGTCCTGAAAAGGGGGGTGATCTGATGGAAAAGGTAATGAGAAGAGAAGGCGATTACGTGATTCCTCACGAGGCGATCCCGGAGGTGATGAGCCGGATCAGCGTCTATCCCGAGGATAAATCCGTCTGCGTGGAACGCACCGAGGCCATGTTCACCACTTACTGGGCCAGCGCGGGAGAGCTTTCGCCCTTCTTCCTGGCGGTCATGAAGGAGAAAAAGATCATCGGGTCGCGCTGCCCGAAGTGCAAGATGGTCATCTGCCCGCCGTACATGACCCGCTGCCCGGTCTGCCAGAACGAGGATTACAGCTTCGTGGACCTGGAAACAGGTATCGAGATGCCCCAGGTGGGCTACATGCTGGGAACCCCTCCAATAACCGTGTTTGCCAACGCCCGGTTTGCCCGGTACGCGCCGTTCGGCCGCGGGCGGGTCATCCTGGGGGACTCCCAATCGGCCCTGCCCATCCAGGTCTTCACCACGACGGGGTTCCTGAAGCCCGGGAATCTTCAAGCGGGGAACCGAAGGTGAAGATCATCTTCCGGAAAGAGCGGATGGGTTTCTCGACGGACTATTTCGCCGTTCCGCTGGAGGAAGTCCCGGAGAAGCTTCGGAGCAAGAACGGGGTGGAAGAGACGGCCCTCAAGTGGAAGAGCCAGGAAATCGCCGAGCCCGCAGGTAACCGATGTTTACAAGAAGCAGTTCCCCAAGGTTCTCCAGGCGGTCACGAAATTTGTCGGGGCCATCCCCAAGAGCCCCCGGGCCCAGCGAGACCTCACGAACTGGACCCGGAAGATCCAGGTGAAGACCGGCGGGGGCAAATTCGGCCTCCTTCTGGATAAGCAGAGGATGAAGGTGGTGCAAGGGAAGCGTGCCCCGGCCGGACCTGACCCTGGTGATGGAGGATCCCGCCCACCTCGCTGGGGTGGACCAACGGCGATTCCCTCGTCAACATGATCCGGATGGGCCAGGCCGGGATGAGCAACCTCCAGGATATGGAGACCATCTTCAAGCTCGACCGTCTGCCCCGGTCCATTCGCCGGGATGCGGAGGAGAGAGGAAAGAAGTAAGATTCATGAATGGGTCCCCGGCCGAAACGGCCGATGTGGACGAACGTAGGGGCGGTTCGCGAACCGCCCCTGCGGATTATTCCTTCTTCAACGCCTTCCGGGCCTCCTCCCGGCTCTCATAGATGTGGGGAGCCACATTGCGCTTCTCCAGGGATTCGCCGAGTTTCATCCGCAGGAACGTGCTCGTCGTGTAGCGGGTCACCCCTTCATAATAATTTACCACCAGATCTTTCACCATGTCCGTGTACTCATCCACCAGCTCGGGAAGGATGTTGAAGTTGTCGTAGTTGACGAAGGTGTAGACCTTCCGGCCCAGGGGCGCCAGGGCCTTCTCCGCCAGGGATTTGATGTATTGGATCTGTTCCCGGTTCTTGATGTAGAGTCCCTCAAAATTAACAAAAAATAAGTTTTCGGCGGGGCTGTAAATCAATCGTTCCTCCAGGGGCAGAGAGAGGAGTTCTTCTTTCAGGTTCATGGGTTCCGGGCAAAAGATCCGGGCATCCATCGGGCGGGGATTGCGGATAACCGGCTTGAAATCCATCTGGGCCAGAATATCCCTTTCCAGGTCGACCCCGGGGGCAATTTCCACGAGCTCCATTCCCCCGGGGGTCAGCTGGAAGACACAGCGCTCCGTGATGTAAAGAACGGCCTGTCCTGTTTCCGCGGCATATTTCCCGCTGAAGGTGATTTGCTCGACCCGCTTCAGAAATTTTCTCTCTTTCCCTTCCTGGACGACCGTGAGCCTTCCCTCTTCCACGGCGACTTTCAGTTTTCCGGCGGTGAAAGTTCCCACGAAGACGATCTTCTTGGCTCTCTGGCTGATGTTGATGAACCCGCCCGGACCGGTAAAGCGGGGCCCGAATTTGCTCACGTTCAGGTTCCCATCCTGATCCGCCTGGGCAAGACCCAGGAAAGCCACGTCCAGCCCGCCCCCGTCGTAAAAATCGAACTGGTAGGGTTGGTCGATGAGGGCTTCCATGTTGGCGCCCGCGCCGAAATTCAGTCCGCCTGCCGGAATTCCCCCGATCACCCCGGGCTCGGCGGTGAGGGTGAGAAGATCGAGGATCTTCTCCTCGTTGGCCACCTGGGCGATCCCCTCGGGCATCCCGATGCCCAGGTTTACCACCATGTTGGGCTTGAGTTCGAAGGCCGATCTCCGGGAGATGATCTTTCTTTCGCTCATGTCCATGGGGGGAATGGATTGGGAAGGGATCTTGAGCTCGCAGCTGAAGGCGGGATTGTACTGGGTGGCAAAGGTCTGCCAGTGATTCTCCGGCCGGCTGACCACCACGCAGTCCACCAGGATCCCCGGAATTTTCACGTTCCGGGCGTTCAGCGTTCCATTCTCCGCAATCCTTTCCACCTGGGCGATGACGAATCCCTTGGAATTCCTGGCGGCCATGGCGATGGCCAGGGCCTCCTGGGTGAGAGCCTCCTTCTCCATGGTGATGTTGCCGTTGGGATCCGCCGTCGTCCCCCGGATCAGGGCCACGTTGATGGGGAAGGCTTTGTACAAAAGATAGTCCGATCCTTCCAGGTGAACAACCTTGATGAGGTCTTCCCCGTCTCTCTTGGTAAACTCGTTCAACTTCCCGCCGTCGTTCCGGGGATCGATGTACGTCCCCATGCCCACCGTGGTGATCGTACCCACCTTATGGGCGGCGATGTCGCGGAAGAGGTGGGAGATGACGCCCTGGGGGAAGTTGTAAGCCAGGATCTTATTCTCCCGGATCAGCTTCTGGAGTTTGGGGGCCAGGCCGATGTGCCCGCCGATGACCCTGCGCACGAGTCCTTCATGGCCCATGTGATTCAGGCCTTTTTCGGACCCGTCCCCCTGGCCGGCGGCATAGACCAGGGTCAGGTTTCTCGGCTTCCCCGTGGACAGGAAGGCCTCTTCCAGCTTGGCGGCGATTTCCTCGGCAAAGCCGGCACCCACGAACCCGCTGGTGGCAACCGTATCGCCATCCCGGATGACCCGGACCGCCTCCTCTGCGGTGACGATCTTCCCTTTCTTCAGCCTGGGATGTTGGAAAGTGGAAAGCATGGGGTGAGAAATTGCTTTTTCAGGGGGGCTTTCTTTCATCGGCTACCTCCAGTCGGTGGGTCGCGAAGGGCACGCGTTCGTATTCAAGAAGAAAAATAATACCTCTGGCTGGCTCTGTTGGCGGCGGACAAACGAGAGGGCTGAAAGCACCAACCGGGATACGGGAAACCCAAAAGGGAGTCGGCAAGGATAGATTTCATCCGAGGGGATATCCTTCTTCCCCTGCAACCAGAGAAGGATGAAAACCGATCATTCTTGAGACAATCGGCAGGCAGGCTGCAGAATCGTTTTACACCATCAGGTATTTCTTTCTGCACCTCTTCGTTGCCCCGGAGTTCCTCGATGGTTCCCTGATAGCGGATGGTTCCCTTGTCCATGACGTAGCCCCGTTCGCTCAAACCGGTGGCCAGGCCCACGTTGTGCTCGCAGATGAGCATGGTGGTGCCCAACTTCTTGATCTCTCCCAGCTGCTCCTCCATGGTCTTGATGACCAGGGGGGCCAGACCTTCGCCGGGTTCATCCAGAAGGAGGAGGTGGGGGTTGGTCATCAGGGTCCGGGCGATGGTCAGCATCTGCTGTTCCCCGCCGCTGAGCTGGGTCCCCATATGGGTATCCAGGACCTTCAGTTTGGGAAAGAAGCGATAGATCCGATCCAGATTCCAGATGCGCTCCTTCTCTCTCTCTCCGGGCGACAAGAATGTTCTGGCGAACCGTCAGATCCGGAAAGATCCGCCGAGTGTCGGGAACAAATCCAATCCCCATCTGGGCAATGCGGTAAGGGGGCTTCCCCACGATTTCTGGTCCCGGAATCGAATGCTCCCGGTCTTCGGCGGCGTGAGCCCGATGATGCTCCGGAAGGTTGTGGTCTTTCCGGCCCCGTTCCTTCCCAAGAGACAGACCGCTTCCCCTTCTTTCACCTCCAAAGAGATGCCGAAGAGGATATGGCTGGTGCCGTAGTAGCTATGGATCTCCTTGACTTCGAGCATTATGCCTGCACCGCCCAGGTAGACTTTTTGAACCTCTTCACTGTCTCTCACTTCTTGGGGGGTTCCGTCGGCGATCAGGGTCCCCTGGTGAAGGACGGAGATCCGTTTGGCAATCCCAAAGACGACGCCCATGTCGTGTTCGGTGAAGAGAATGGTGAGTGCCTCTCTCCGGAAGAGAGCTTATTGATGAGGCCCATGGTGATCTCCGTCTCTTCCGGGGACATGCCGCAGGTGGGCTCATCCAGGAGCAGCAGCTCAGGCTCGGTTCCCACGGTGACGGCCAGTTCCAGTCGTTTCTTATCCCCGTGGGAGATGGAATCGCCCAAGACGTTCGGCCTGATCGGCCAGCCCCACGTCCTCCAGAATCCGCCAGACTTCTTCCTCGAAAGAATTTTCTGGCAGACGAGAAGAAATTGAGCGTCGCCCTCGATGAGATAACAGCGCCATCAACACGCTCTCATAGACCGTGAGCTTGGGATAGATGCTGGTGATCTGAAAGGAGCGGGTGATCCCGAGCTTGCACCGACGGTAAGGCGGGCATATCGGTGATCTCTTCCCCCTTGAACAAGACCTTTCCCGAGGTGGCCGGGTGATACCCGGTGATGAGGTTGAAATAGGTGCTCTTGCCCGCTCCGTTGGGGCCGATGATGGCGTGGATATCTCCCTTGCGGATTTCGAGGCTCACCTGATCGACCGCCCGGAGCTTCCCGAAATCCTTGGTTATGCCTTGAGTCTGAAGAAACATAGTTCATCCTCTGGCTGGGTTCAATCTTTCTCTTCTCTCTTTGAACTTTTCCTGTGCAAAACCCAGAATCCCGCCGGGCAGAAAGAAGATGATGAACAGGATCAGGGCCCCCATGACAACGGGCCAGTAATACGGTGAATCCCAGAACCCAGGCATGGAAAAAGGTCATGATGAACATTCCCAGGACGGGCCCGAAGAAGAGTCGAGGGCCCTCCCAGAATGGCGGCCATGACCGGTTCCCCGGATTTGATCCAGGTCAGATAGGAAGGAGCGACCGAGCGGTAGAACGGCACCCAGATCGCCCCGGCAAGTCCGGCCAGGGCGGCGGCAATTACAAAGGTGATGAGCTGATATCGGGCGATGTTGATGCCCAGGAACTCGGTCCTCTCGGAGTTCTCCCGCATGGCCTTGATGGTCTGGCCGAAGGGAGAGTGGAGGATCTTCCAGAGGACGAAAGCGGCGAAACCAGAAAGACGAAAAGGATAAAATAGTAGTAAGCCGATCGGGGATTTCAGAAACTCGGGCGGGAAGACCCCCTGAATCCCGTCATCCCCGCCGGTGAAATCGTGCCATTTGAAGACGATGAACAAGATCAGTTGCCCGAAGGCCAGCGTCAGCACGGCAAAGTAGATTCCCCTCAGCCGAACGCAGAAATATCCCACGATGAGGCCGACGAGGCTGGCCACCAGGATGCCCGCCACGATGCTGAGCCAGAAATTGAACTGGACCTTGATCATGAGCATGGCGACCGCATATCCGCCCAGCCCGTAGAAAGCGGCCTGGCCGAAGGACAGCTGGCCCATGTACCCGAAGAGCAGGTTAAAGCTCAGGGCCAGCATGGCCATGACCAGGGCTTCACACAGAACGGTCAGGTAAAATTCGCTCAGAAAGACGGGAGCCAAAAAGGAGGCAGGAGGAAGAAGATCAGCCACCCTCCTTTCACAAATCGGTTTTCCTGCTTTTCTCCGAACTTTTTTTCCGTCCTCATCCCCAAATTCTCCTTTATCTTTCCGGTCTTCCGAAGATCCCCCAGGGACGAATGATCAGGACGATGGCCATCACCAGGAAGATGAAGGCCAGGGCCAGTTCGGCATGAACATGATCCCGAAGGCATAAACTTGCCCGACGATAAAAGAGCCGAGGAGGGTTCCCGGAAGGCTCCCCATTCCGCCGATGACCACCACGGCAAAACACTCGATGATGATCTCGATATCCATGCCCAGGGCAACGGACCCGAAAGGCGCGGTGACCGCCCCGCTCAGTCCGGCGATCATCGGCGCCCAGCACGAAAATCCAGGTGAAGAGCCACGGAATGGGGATTCCCAGGGCGGATACCATCTCCCGATCATGGGCCGCCGCCCGGATGATGTCCCCCAGACGGGTGTTGTAGACGAGCCACCAGAGAAAAATGACTAAACCCACGCCCAGGAGGATGATGAAGAAGTTGTAGGAAGGAAACGGGAAACCGAAGAGGAAGACGGCCCCGGTAAAAGGTTTGGGCCTGGGAATCGAGAGAAACTCTCCCCCCCAGGCCCATTTGACCAGGTCGGTGATGATCAAAATGATGGCATAGGTGGCCAGCAGCTGTTCCGGCCACCCCCGGGCGTACAGGCGTCGGAGCAAGAACAAATTCGATAATCAGCCCAACGCCCGCCATGATCAGGGCAGCCAGAACGGCCGCCATATAAAACCCGAAGACGGCATGAGGAGGAATTTCCAGATGCTGTAGGAAAGGAAGGCCCCCAGCATGTACAGGGACCCGTGGGCGAAGTTGAGTACCCTCAGGACTCCAAAGGTCAGGGAAAGGCCCGAGGCGACCAGAAAGAGAAGGGCACCCCGGGCAATTCCGCTCATGAACTGGTTGAAGAGGACGTCAAAGGACATCGGCAAGCTCGCGTGATCGGGCGGTTGAATACTCGGGCGATGGCTATTGCGGGCCAAGCGGATTCATGATCCATCTTCATAGAGACGTTGCGCGGGGCAACGTCTCTACTTTGTCGCTTCGTTCCGCGTAATCGGAAAACCGGCTTGTGCGGCAGCCGCTTATCTCTGAACCCCCGTCTTCTTCCAGATCTCCCGAACGCTCGCCTCGGGACGGATGACCTGATCTCCGGGGATCCGGGAGATGTCCTTCCAGATCTTTAAACGGGTACTTGGGGTCCTTGGCGATCGTTCCCTGGTAGCACGGCACGGTTCCCATATGGTCCAGGGCCCGAATGGAAAACCCCTGCCTTAATCCTTCAAAAGTCATTCCTTCGATGGCCTTCACCACGGCATCGGTCTCGATGGTCTTGGCCTTTTCAACCGCCGCCTTGAGCAGATAGACGGCCTCATAATTCTGGACCGCCCAGGAATCCGGATAAGCGCCGTTGGCTTTCTTGGAACTTTTCCACAAATTCCATCATCTTCGGATTCGGGTCCATGAAGAAACATCCCCGCCCAAAGCCGAAAGTTCCTTCCGGGGCATCGGCTCCCAGGGCCAGCAAAACGGGAAGGTCATAGAGGGCGATGAAGGGAGTCTTTTGAAAGAAGCCGTAAGGGGCCGCCTGCTTGGTAAAGGAGACCAGGTCTCCGCCAAAGAGAGAACCATGGACGGCATCGGGTTTCTTGGCCATGATGGCGGTGATAAAGGCGGTGAAGTCTTTTTCCCCGAGTTTGGGCCAGGCTTCGTAAACGATTTCCGCATCCGGGCACCAGCTTCTTGATCTCTTCGGCAAAAGCGGCTTCTTCGCGCCGACCGAATTCATAATCCGGACCGATCGTGCAGAACTTCTTGGCCTTGGGGACCTTCTTCTGCAGGTACCGGGTGGCCGCGATGGCCTCCATGTAGGTGTTGGGGACCACCTGCACAAAGTAGGGGGAGAACTTGTCCACCGTCTGAGCCTCGGTGTTGGCGATCGGCGCGATCCTGATCATTTTGTATTCCGAGTGAACCACCTGCATGGCCAGTCCGGTTCCGCTGCTGCACGGGCCGATCAGGAAGTTGACCTTTTCGCGAAGGATCAGGTCCTTCACCTCTCTCACGGCCACATCGACCTTCCCCTCCGTATCCCGGACGACATATTCCAGCTTCCTGCCCAGGATCCCGCCTTTGGCGTTGATCTCCTCAACGGCCATTTTGATGCCCTTGATGCCGGCTTCCGAGTACATGTGGCAGCCGCCGGCAAAGTCATAGATGGCCCCGATTTTGATCGCTTGGGCCATCCCCGCGGGTGCTGCGACGAGAGTGACGGCGAATAGAAGAGCTGCCCAAATCACACATCTTTTCATTTTCATCCTCCTTAGGTAGAAAGTGCCTCCCTCCTTCCCTCTTTTCTCCCATCAGCAGGAGAAGGGAGGGTGGGGAGGAATGTCTCTTCGAGAAAGGTGGTAAACTAAAAAGCTGGGGAAAGAATCCATTCCCCGCTGATGTGCACAGAGAGAACCGGCTTAATAGGTTTTCACCATGCCGCCGTCGAAAAGAAGGTCGCCGCCGATCAGGTATTTTCCCAGCCAGGAGAAGCCGATGACGAAGAGATTTCCCACTTCAATCGGGGTCATCATCTCCTTGATCTGCGATCTCCCCATCATCACTTCCGTCACCACCTCTTCCGGCGAAATGCCTCTCTGCCGGGCCTGTTCCGGGACCTGCTTCAGGGCCAGAGGGGTTTTCACGAATCCGGTGCTCACGCTGAAAGAACGGATCTTCCCTTCCCCCTCGGCGGCGATGGACTGGGTCAAGCCCCGGAGGGCGAATTTCGTGATGTTGTAAACGGGCTTGTTCTTGGTCACGATGTGTCCGTGGATGGAGGACATGTTGCCGATGGCCCCGATCCCGTCTTCGCTCTTTTTCATGTGGGGAATGCAGAGCTTGGAGAGGAAGAAAGGGGCCCGGACCATGATCCTCTGCATGAGATCATACTTCTCCATGGGAAAATCTTCAATGGAGTTAATGTGCTGAATCCCGGCGATGTTGGCTAAATACTTTATGGTTCCGATCTGGGCGGCTCTCTGGACGATTTTTTCGATGTCTTCGTCTTTGCTCAAGTCGCCGGGGAAAAAGATGACCCATCCACCCAGCTCCCGGGCGATCTCCACGGTCTCCCGCCCGCGGGCCTCATCCACGTCGGTTCCCAAAACCGTCAGGTCGTTTACGGACAAGGCTACGGCAGTTGCCCTCCCCACGCCGCTGGCAGCCCCGGTCACAATCGCCACATTCTGGGGCTTGAAATAATTGTCCTTGGTGATCAGAATCTCTTCTTTTTTGATTTTGGGTTCGTTGATGTCAAAAGCAGGGTTTGCCCCCATGGACGACCCCTCCGTTCAAAACGAATAACGAAGAGAAAAGTTAAGTGAGATGGTCTGGCCCGGCCTGGTAAATTGAATAAGGAAAGGCAACTATTTGCTGAATAATGGCAGGAACTTATAAGGCAAGAAACAAGCCATTCATGCGGCCTATGGGGAAAGTAATTTAAGCTTTGAATTTAATTGATATATTCCAGGTAGGAAGAGAGAAGGGAGGAAAAGCTAACCTGTATAAAAAAATCTACACCAAAACTTGGCTTAGGTCTTATGAAATTGTAATATTGAATGATTTTGATGATTAGCTTTTTTTATACATGTAGAAAATAATTCTACATAAATCATGCATTTTTCAGCGGGATGTTAAATTTTTTCATTTTTTTGTAAAGCGAAGTCCTGTGAATGCCCAACATGCGGGCTGCTTTGTTCTTGTTATCCTTGGAAATCCGAATGGTGTGGAGGAGGATTTCTTTCTCCACATCCTCCCGCAGCCGCTTCAGCACTGTTTCCTCGAATTTGGGGGATTCCTTTCCCATGCTCTGGAGGATGATGGGAGGTGCCGCGGGAGAATCGTATCCCCATCTATGGTGTAGAGAATTCTCTCCAGGATATTGGCCAGCTCCCGCACGTTTCCCGGCCAGTAATAATTCTGTAATATCTCCAAGACTTCCGGAGATATGAGGACCATCTTTGTCCCTTCCTCTCTTTGAAATTTACGTATGAGGTGTTCGGAAATCAGGGGAATGTCCTCTTTCCTTTGCCGCAGGGGAGGGATCTGGAGTGGAAGCACGTTCAGCCGGTAATAAAGATCTTTCCGAAAGGCTCCCTGTTCGACGAGGCTTTCGAGCTTCGCGTGGGTGGCGGCGATGAGACGGAAATCACTCCGGGTCATCCGAGTCCCGCCGAGCCTTTCCATTTCCTTTTCTTCCAGGACCCGGAGAAGCTTGGGCTGCATCTCCAGGGGCAGGTCGCTGATCTCATCGAGAAAGATCGAACCCTGGTGGGCCAACTCGAATTTCCCCGGTTTTCCCTTGGCTCCCGCCCCGGTAAAAGCCCCCGCCTCGTACCCGAAGAGTTCCGATTCCAGGAGGTCCTTGGGGATGGCCGAGCAGTTGAGCCGGATGAAAGGATAAAGCCGGCGCTCGCTGGCGTAATGGATGGCGTGGGCAAAGAGTTCTTTCCCCGTTCCGCTCTCCCCCATGATAAGAACCGGGGCATTGATCTGGGAAGCTTTGAGGGCCAGCTTCTTCAATTCCACCATGACCGGGCTCTGGCCGACGATGTTGTCGATCGTGTACTTGGACGACCTCAGGCTGACATGAGTTCTTTCTCGTACAGTTCGACCTTGGACTCCAGGACGTTGAGCTTTTTGGCCAGCGCCTGCACATCGCGAACATCTTTAAACATGACCTGCCCGTAAACCACCATCCCCTGTCCGTCGATCTGGACCGGGATGCGCTGCACCACCATATCCTGATCCATGATCCGGTGGGGATGGTTGATCTCCGCCACCCCGGTCTCGGCCACGATGTGCATGCGGGAGTTTTCCACGACCTCCGAGCAATGCTTTCCGATGGTCCGCCGGGGATCGATTCCCAGAAACTGACCGTAGGCCTTGCTGAAAAAGACAATTTGCCCCTTTTCATCGGTGATCATGACCCCGTTTTGGACATGGTCCAGAATCGTTTCATAGAAAAGGATTTTATGCCGCAGTTCTTCTATTTCTCTGGAGTCCATGGGATCCCTCCTACCCTCAAGAATCCTTTTTCACGCCCTTTCTCTCTATCTCCATCTTTCTCAGTTCCCGCCGCATGATCTTGCCGGTGGTGGTCATGGGGAGCTCTTTCACAAACTCGATCTCCCGGGGGTACTCATGGGCGGCAAGCCGGGTCTTCACGAAATTGGGAATCTCCTCCTTGAGGGCAGAAGCCGGAGGTACTTCGGGTTTCAGGACGATAAAGGCCTTGACGATTTCCCCCCGCACCGGGTCCGGGGCGCCGATGACCGCGGCCATGGTCACGGCCGGATGTTTGATGAGGCAGTCCTCGATCTCCGCCGGGCCGATCCGGTAGCCGGCGCTGGTGATGAGGTCGTCCTTGCGGCCCACGAACCAGAAGTACCCGTCTTCATCCTTTTTGGCCAGGTCGCCGGTCAGAGACCAGTCCTTCGGACGAACTTCTCGCGGGTCGCTTCCGGGTTTCGCCAGTACTCCAGGAACATGACCGGGTCGGGCCGGAGAATGGCCACCTCGCCGACGGTGCCCGGAGGAACGACGTTCCCGTCCCCGTCCACGACGTCCACCCGGTGCCCGGGGATGGGCTTGCCCATCGAGCCCCGCCGGATGGGCATGATCTCCGCGCAGTTCCCCACCACCAGGTTCACTTCGGTCTGGCCGTAAAATTCGTTGATGGTCAAGTCCCATCACCTCTTTCCCCCAGTCGAGGAGCTCTTCTCCCAGCGTCTCCCCTCCGCAGGCGATGGTCCGCATCTGGTATTCGTGGCGCTTTCGGGGCTCTTTGACCTGCCTCATCATCTTCAGGGCCGTGGGGGGCATGAAGGCGTTGCGGATGCCGTACTTGGCGATGAAGTAAAAGGCCTGCTCGGGGTCGAATTTCTTGGCCCGGTAGGCCACCACCGGAACGCCGTGGTGCCAGCTGGGAAAGAGGACATCGATCAGCCCGCCGATCCAGGCCCAGTCCGCCGGCGTCCAGTAGAGATCGTCCTTCTTGGGAAAGAAGTTGTGGAAGAATTCCACTCCCGGCACGTGGCCCAGGACCACGCGGTGGGCATGGAGGGCGCCTTTGGGCGGGCCGGTGGTCCCGGAGGTGTAGATGATCAAGGCCGGGTCGTCGGCCTTGGTCTTTACCGGCTCGAAGTTGGAGGAGACCCTTTTCGACGGATTTCCAGAAGTCCTGGACTCCTTCCCGGGGGGTCGCCTTCGTGGCAATGATGATTTTCAGATGGGGGAGCTTGTCCTTGATCTGCAGGATCTTCTCGATGTTGGCGGCGTCGGTGATGACCGCTTTGGCCTCGCTGTTGCCCAGGCGGTATTCCAGTGCATCCGGCCCGAAAAGCGTGAAGAGGGGAATGGCGATGCCGCCAATTTTATAAATGGCGATATGGGAAAGAGCCGTCTCCGGGCATTGGGGGAGGAGAATCCCGACCCGGTCGCCGCGTTCTATGCCGTACGCTCTCAGCGCGTTTGCCAGCCGGTTGGAAAGCCCCTTCAGGTCCCAGAAAGTGAACTTCTCGACTTTGCCTTCCTCATCTTCGTAGATCAACGCCAGCCGGTATCTTTCCTCGGCCCATTTATCGCAGATGTCGACCCCGATGTTGTAGTGTTCGGGAACCGGCCACCGGAAGCTGCTGTAAACCTCCTGGTAGGTGCTATGTCTTTCCAGCACGATTAGCGTGGCCCTTTCTTCAGTTTTGTCAATAAGAGCGGAATTAGGCGAGCATATTTCCGCGCTGAATTATTGTCAATTTCTGGGAGTTTCAGAATACTGGCTGGGCCTCGGTCTTCCTGTATCTCTCTTTCAGCTGCGGATAATGCTGCAGAAGAGTCTCGGGCAGTTTGGGGAGCTTTTCCCCCAGCATGGCTTTTATCTCCAGGGCGTTGCATACCGCCTGGCCGTGATAGTGATTGTTGAAGATCACGAATGCCTCCTCGGCTTTTTGGGTGATCTCCCGGACCCTCTCTCTGATTTCAAAAATCTCGAAGCGGTTGTAGAGGTAATCATAGCGGGCATTCCGGCCGGCATCCTTGCGGAGCCAGTTCTTTAGGTTCCTGCCGTGGAGACGGAGGTACCCCGTCGGGCTGGTGACTTTGCTCGTGATCCCGATCGTATCTGCCACCGGGGGCTGATCGATATTGCAGAAGGCGATGCGGTTCTCCCGGAGGAAATCATACAGAGACGCCCGGTCCCAGGACTCGTGGCGAACTTCGAGGACGAGAGGGTAATCGCGGAATTTTTCGGTCACCTCACTTAAGAGATTCCAGTTCTCCTTGTTGTTGCGAAAGGATTGGGCGAACTGGACTAGGAGCGCGCCCAGACGGCCGCTTTCAACCAGGGGGGCGATTCCTTTCTTGAAATCCGCCTCATCTGATTCCGTGAGAGATTTCGGCAGATGCGTGAAATTGCGGAAAAGCTTGGCCGTGAATTTAAACCGCGGGTTGGATTCGACGCGCTTGGCCCAGCTCTTCCCCATCTGGGGAGTGGGCGGACGGTAGAAGGTGTTGTTCAGCTCGATGGTGTCGAAGAATCCAGCCAGGTACGCCAGGGGGTCGAACTTCGCGCCTTTCTTTAACGGGTAAACAATCCCTTCCCAGTCTTCGTATGACCAACCCGCCGGGCCGATTCGAATCATTTTTTTTTCACCGCAGAGGGCGCAGAGTTCGCAGAGAGTAAATAAAATATCTCAAATTTTGAATAACAACCGAAATGGCTATATTAAATTGTGCCTCTTTCAATCGTAATCATCGCTATTTATATTCCCAGTCGAATTTAACCTCTGCGTCCTCCGCGTCCTCTGCGGTGAAATCGTATTTATTGCGGGACCGTGAACGATTCCCCCTGCTTCAGAATTATCACCCGGTCCTCGATCCCCAGCCGGGCGGCCTCTTGCTTGAGCCTTTCCAGCGGCTCCTCGATTGGCTCGTGGGAAAGGATAAAAGTCCCCCAGTGAATCGGGATCATGAACCTGGCGCCGGTTTCCAGGAACATCTGCAGGGCTTCCTCCGGCGTGCAGTGGTTCGCGCGGAACCAATCCGGTTTGTAAGCCGAAATGGGAAAGAACGCTAAATCGAGTCTTTGATCCTTCCCCTTCTCACCGAAAATTTTGGAGTAGCCCGTATCTCCTGCAAAAAGGACCCCCTTGCCATTCTTCGAAAGGATGTAGCTGTTGTACCCCCGCTCCTCGTCGTCCCAGGGGCTTCGGCGTCCCCAGTGGTTCGGGCGGAAGGCCTCGATCCGCAGGCCACGAACATCGATCGACTGGTTCCAAGCCAATTCCGTCACCGTAGAAAACCCGAGATCCTTCACCAGCGCCCCGCACCCTTCGGGAACGATCAGTAAAGCCTCCCGGGGGAGCCGCTTCAGGCTGGGCAGATCCAGGTGATCGTAGTGGGCGTGGGTGATTAGAATCAGGTCCAGAACCTTGATCTCCTCCGGCTCGAGCGGCAATCCCACGACGCGTCGGGCGATCTTTATGCGGTTGGAGAAGTTGGGGTCGATGAGGACTTGAGTGCCGTTGAAGGAGAGCAAGATGGTGGAATGGCCGACCCAGCCGGCGTGTATCCCCGGATTGTCGCGAGGAAAAATCCTCATCTTGGCCGGGGCAGGCTGTACGGGGTGGCCGATCTCGTACGATACGTTCCTGGCCACAATCTTGGCCAGGTCGTAGCTCCGGCTGCAGCCGCTTATCAAAGTACCAACCATCAGGGGCACCAGGCACATCAGGAACCAGGCTTTATTTTTCATCCCGCAAACACGGAAGGAACGGGGAATAGAAGAGCATAAATCAATTATCGTCTGAGGGTATGGAAGCGTCAAGGCTGGTCTGAAGCGATGTGTTCCGCGAGGGCAGGCATCCCGGCCCGCCCTCGCGGTATAGCTGGGCCCTTGCTGGGACAACGTCGCCCAGCTTGGATACCAGAAGGTTTACTTCTTCTCAGGAACGCGAGTCGCCTGCCAGGATACGAACTGAAGGCCTTGGCCACGTTTGGCCCATTCGCTGTGGAACCGGAGCTTCAGCTTGAGGTCCTCACCGCCCGAGGTTACGTCGACATCGACGATCCCGGTGATGATGGCCACGCACCCGTAGGTGCGCACTTTGGTCTCGCTCCTCTTCATCACTTTGTACTTGGTCGCACCCGACTGCATCGACTTGATGTAACTTTCCTTGTTGTCTGTCGCCGCCGAGGAGTGGAAGTAAACAAGGTCGTTGCCGAACATGCTGTTCCATGGCCGCAAAATCGTTGGTCGTCTGGGCGGTGTAGCGGGCATCCTCTGCACGCAGCGCCTCTTCGCTAGTAATCGTGCCCGAGCACTCCTCGGCCGAAGCCGTGCTACCGGCGATCACAATCCCAAGCATCAGAAACCCGAAAAGCAGACGTACAAGTGGTCTCTTCATGGCTCCCTCCTTCATGAATTAGCTCTCTTGCCAATACGCTGGCCTTTCTCAAGTCGATGGCTTGAAAGAAACCTCGGCATAGCTGCGCGCTTACTTGCCCTCTCCTCCAAACAGTTTTCACCTCCTTTCCTCCCTGCTGAGAAAAAGAAGAGCAGAGCTATTGAGGCTGCCTTATCGCCACCTTCTACAATAATAACAGGGTACGCCGGGTTGTGGGGAATTGGATTTGGGCGAGTGCAACCTTACGGTTTGAATGGTAGCAAGGCTGTAACTTCCGTCAAGAGAAATTCCGGCGTCCTCGGGCACAGGCTCGGGTTTCGAGCCCAAATCCACCAGTTGCCGGGAGAAGAACGGGTCTTGATCCCCACGCCGAAAGATGTCGCCCATTTCGATCAGAAGCCGCAGATGAAGAGTGCCGGTATGGCCCGAGCCATGATCGAAAAGCTCAGGGGGGGCAGGCCGATCTCTTTTTCGCGAATTTGGCAAAAGGCCTGCATCGCCCACCGGAAAGGATCATGAGACTTTCCGGTCGCGAGCCCTTTTGGATCAGCGGGGAAGGAATCAGGAGGTTCGCGAATAAAGACTACGGTCTTTTTCAAAATCTGCCCAGGGAGCATCGTCTGAACCTCAAACCCCTTTAAGCCCTTGTCATAAGCTTCCAGGAAATCTTCTCGGCCGATGACTGATTGGGCGGCAAAGACTCTATGGGGTCGAAGCTTGATCGAAACTCAGCCCCCTTATTTCCCGTCCCCAAACAGCTTGATCGAAACGAGACCTTTCTCGGGGTCATTCCCTCGGAAGATTTGTCTAAAGGGATTTGGGGAAATCTTTGAGAGTAGTGTAAGGCCGTGCACCGGTGGCAAGCAGAGCAGCGTTGCTGGGACTTTTAAAGCTGAAAAGCGGCTTGCCCCATCCAAGGACCTTCTGACAAAAGCTTTCGGTCTTACCTCCCGGGGCGGCATAGGCGACAAAAATTCGGTCAGCCAACGCCCCCACGAACTCATTGCGGATTCGGGCGATATCCTGCCTGGCTCTCTTGATCCTTTGCCCGAAAGGAGACAGCATAAGGAGCCGACCTTCTGATATGGGCTCGGCATATTCCTTGGGCAGGCGATTGACCGTGAGGCGCTTGGCCGGACACCAGATAACCGGCTGGGTTCCTCGCAACAGCAATGAGAGGCATTCCTTCTCCATCGGGGAGTGAAAGCCGCTGATGACTGACGATCCCGGCGTCGCGCAAATGCCGGGCAAGGTCATAGGTCTGAAGGATCAGGTCGCCGGGACACTTGACAGAGCAAAAGAGCGCAAGGGTCTTTTGCCGCAGAATATCCAGGTTACCAAGCGAAAAGATGCATTCCGGTGCTTGGTCGCCCAAATATTTCCTCAAAACGGACGGAAATCGTGAATCTGACCGGTCAATGGTCTTTATAACCATCATAAGGCTTGTTTTCGGCTTGCATCGAGCTTACTGCGATTCTGGGTTATTGTTCGAGCAAGTCAACCGCGATATTAGATTTGCCAATAATATTGAATCGGATTGGATCTAATACACGAAAATAAAACCATTAAAAAATACAATAAGTTACAAAGGAACGATTTAGATTTTGCCAATAAAAGGAGTTGTCCTAATCCACTTAAGATTGCTTCGGACGCATCAGCAAGGCTGTCGGTTATCTACTTGGGAGGTCCGACCGCTTATTGCCGAACACATTTCGAACACCGTCATTACGCGCGGGGAGTCACTGAGGCTGCTCGATATTTAATGAGATCGCTCGATAATTGCCGCGCCGGACGGATATACCGCCTCCCGCGTTTGCTACCCTCCGGTCAAATTAACTACTGCCCAGATAGCCAATGCTGGGATTGATGGGGTCGGGCCGGAAAAGCAGATAGAGTTTTGCATGTAAAGGGTGGCGCAGGAATAGCTTGACAAACACCTTTTTAGATTTGATCTGAGCAGCCATCCGGCGAAGGCCTGTTTCGTCCTCGTTGGTGGGCGCGCCAATCGTTAGTTGCTCTCTGAACTTCTCGACGAGCTCCTTCTTCAGCCGCAGGGCCATTGCCTGGTCAATTTGCCCGTCGTCCTTCATCAGCCCGAGAAGAGCATGAATCTCTTCCTGAGGCATCCGCTGCATGCCGACCAGCAACCGGCAGCAGTGCCCTGGACCGCCGGACCATCGTTCGATGTAGGAATCAAGCTCCTTCCAACCGCGCAGGTTGAAGTAGCCCACGCAGAAATCGGCGCGATCACATAAGGAAAGGGTTTCTTGAAGCACCGGGAGGAGTTTATCTTCGATATTATCGAAAATACGTGGCATTTAGATTGGCCTCCGCTCGATACCCCTCTCCCGCAAAGGTAGAGGGAGATTCCGATTAGGTCGTCGTCCTCTTTTCCTTGTCCGTTCTCGCCACGGCGCCGCAATTCGGGCAGGTGTAACGCCCCCCCTTGTCCTTCGTGAACCGCAACCCTGAATCTCCAGAGGATTTCCCCGAGAAGTAGGTCATCAACAGTCCGTAGCAGGCCACATCCTCAAGCAGTCCGCAGTGGGCACAATGCAGCAAGTCCCGGTCCTCCGTGAACAAGCCGGCCGCTTGGGCAAGCCGGTGAACACGGGCAATCTCCCGATGCAGGTACTTCGGCAAAATGGTTCCTATCTTTTGCCGCGATTTGGGCTTGCGCACCGGAGTTTCGTGCGGGCTGCCAATGGCCTCAGTCGGCGCGCCTAAGATCCGCGTTCGGGGAAGGGCTTTCTTGCCCCGGCCCCCATGCACCTTCCCGCCGGTTTCCGGCGTGCGCCCATTACTCGCCATACCCGAGCTCCTTCAGATTGGCCCGAATGTCAGCGGGTATCGCCCACCTCCCGCATTTTCGATTCAAGGAAACGCTGGATCTCTTCTTTTCCGGGCAGTTCGAGCTGGTACTTGGAAACGAACAGCTTGTTGTCCATGCCAGCCAGGGCGTATTCGACCAGAGCGTGGTCTTTTTGGGTGCAGAGCAGAATGCCGACCGGCGGGTTGTCGCCCTCGGCCATCATGTGCTTGCGGTACCAGCTCACGTAGGTGTTGAGCTGGCCGAGGTTCTCGTGGGTGAAGGCCTCGATCTTCAGTTCCACGAGCACGTGGCATTTGAGGATGCGGTGGTAGAAGACCAGGTCCACGAAGCCGTGGGTGTCGCCGATCAGGATGCGCTTCTGCCGCGCTTCGAAACAGAAGCCGTGGCCGAGTTCGAGGAGAAAGTCCTGGAGCTTATCTAACAGTGCATCCTCAAGGTCCGACTCTCTCATGACCTCGCGGGACTTGATTCCGAGAAACTCGAAAATATACGGATCGCGGATCAGCCAGTTTGGGTTCCGCTTGCTCGGCCCCTGCCTGCTCCAGTTCGGCCAGCTTCTCTTTGTTTTGAGACAGGCCCGATCGCTCGAAGTAGAGGCTGCCGATCTGCCGCTTGAGTTCGCGGACCGACCAGTTGCCGCGCATGCACTCGATCTCGTAGAAGGCGCGCTTGAGGGGGTCGTCGATGATGACCAGTTGCTCCAAGTGGCTGTAGGAAAATCTGCTCACGAGGTCTTTCGCCGGGGTTTTCAATTGTGCGGACACTGTCCGCAATTTTCGTTCAGTCCTCGCGGGGGCAGGAGGCAGATGTCGGAATTGTGCGGGCAGTGACCGCACAATTTGAGGATAGGCGCGATAAAAAGCAAGAAACCCGTAAAGTTGGCGGCGTCCGGTACTGCTGACATGGGCCTTCCGGAGTGCCGAGGAGAGTTCGTCGAGCAGCCGTTCCCCATAGATTGCCCGGTCGGCGCCGTGCAGTTCGAATTCGGCGATGTAGAATCCGATTAGCCAGTTCCGCAAGGTCAGACTTACATTCACCGCCCTTCCCGCCTGGGCGGTGAGGTGCTCGTGGACCTGCCGGATGGCGTCAACGAGCGCCGCGAAGTCTAGTCTCTCTTGCTTAGCCGCCATATCTGAGCCAATTGATCGAGGATTTCTTCGGAAGCCTTACCGGCTGCTGTGGGTTCAGAAAAAATGCAATCTTTTGGCCGGTTCGGCAACAGGCGAAGGGACCCCTCTTTTTCTCGCGCATTTTCTGAGAAATGCTGCCCAAAGTTACAACAGGCAGTAAATTTTTTCAACATATTTCCGGGTATACCCCCCTTTTCAATCGTTTCAAGATAAGGAAAGGCGCATAAGCGAAGATAACTGGACGCAAATCATTTAACTGAGGAAGAATTTGGCAGGGAAAACTTCTACCTAGCCGATGGCTGATGCTGTCCGGGAGGCTTATCAAGCCGGAGAGGATGACGAAACATTGGAGCCCCGGGTCCTGGTGGATCGGCAGTTCATATTTATCAAGATTGAAGAGGGGCCGCAACAGAAAAACATCCTGTTACAAAGGAGGCAGGCTCCTTCTGTTATGTTCCGAAAGATGGAAATACAAATCCAATGGGTTCGTGGTGGGGTTTCAAGCCTCGTCATAAGCTTGGAGGAAATCTTCTCGGCTGATGTCTGATTGGCGGCAAATGGTCCGTAGGGTTGAGCCTTTGATGGTTGGATGATTGGGCATGGTCAAGGGGGTCATCGTGCCGTCGGGGTTACGGCGCTGAAGGGCAATGTGCTCTCGTTCGCGAACGATTTCAAAGCCGAGAGCTGCATGGCCCGCAATACACGTTACTTCGGAGCATCGGTGGGAAATTTTGGCATCTTCAGATGGTCGCTTCGGCAACGAACGCTTCGAGTACCGGACCTTCCTCGCAGTCGAGAACGTCCGATCCGAAAGTTTCCAGGTGGAACTTCAAGGCCGACTGCACATCCCGCAAGGCTTCCTCGTAAGTATCTCCCTGGCCTACGACCACACCTTTCACCCCAACGGGATAGGCAACATAGCCGTCAGGATGCTTTTCAATCAAGATTTTGATTCTTTTCATGACCCAAACCCCTTGAAACAGAGTTCCATTGAGTTAACAACAGCCCCTTTCCCTTATACCCTAGCCTGATCAAAATGGCAATTCGTTCGGCATTTCGCCAGGGCTTGCGGCCCATGCGTCAAAGGGTGGGTGCTCTCGGCCGTTGTTCTTCCGGGAATGACATCCAGGTCCTTATTTCCCCTCCCCTAACAGCTTGATCGAGATGAGGCCCTCCTCCGGGTCATTTGAAATAATTTCCAACCGATCATTCCTTGGGCCACGGGCCGCTGGCTTGAAAGTTACGGCGATGGGACAAGATTGACCCGGGGACAACGATGGTGCAATCGTTCTTCTGGCTAAACGGCGGCCCGCTTACCTTGAAGGATTGAATTTTCAGGTCCCCCGTCCCCCGGTTGGATAACTCCACGGCCTTGGTTGAAGATTGTCCCACCTTAACTCCGGGAAAGGAGAGAATGCGAGAAGGAGGGTCTACGAAGATTTGCGGGATCCCCGCACAAATGTCCACGTCCCGGCCCTGCATCTCCTTTATCCAGGCATGGCTCTCTTTGGGGATCACATGCGTGTCCCGACTCACCCGATGGCCTTCCCGGGCTATTGATTGGGTTTCCCTAGCCCGAATGTCCGTGTTCTTAATCCAATACCCCCGGCAAGCCGGGATGTTTCCTTTGTCATCGACCTTCCATAGCCATATGTCGAAGTCGCGGTCTCCGAACGAATTGGTTCCGCCGGCCAGGATGTACCCGCCGTCCTCGGCCGGCTGAACCGCGAAAACCACGTCCCCATGCTCGCTGCCGTAAGCCTTCTGCACTCGATCTCGCCCCGGACATCCAGCTTTGCCTTAATGGTCAACCTGTTGAATTATTTAAGAGCGTCCGTATGGCACTTCACATGGCACTTCATCATGCACTCTGGGTAAGACTCTCCTTCCTTGCGTCTTTCTCCCTTTGGAAAATAAAGCAAGAGTTTTCTATGCATCAGAACATTTCCTTAATTTTCTCTCTTTTTCTTCATTTCCATGCTAAGCCCTATTAGCCCCAATACAAAATTATAACCCCGATTTAAGTTTTTGAGCCAGAATGCCGATTTTTTTGTCAAATATAAAGGTGTATCCATAGAAAAAGAAGAAAAGGAGAATGGCCGAACGGGGCCAATAAGTGGAGTACTGAGATCCTAGACATGGGAATTCACTCCGACTTTGGGACCCATTCATGTGGCCAAGGATATTTCAGTGAATGGCCATAGTTTTGGGGCTGCAACCATCTCTTAAGCAACCGACAGCTTCTCGGAAGTATCTGTCCCCGAACCTTTTATGAGGAGGTGATAAGATGGGCTTGGCAGAGGATGAAAGATGGTTTGAGGGCTTAAAGGATGATCAAGCTGTAATTGTCAGTAATGTTTTCGCAGGGAGTCCAATTGCCGTTGCCAGCGGTATCGGCTTATTGGAAGACCGGGAGAACGGAATAGTCATTGAGGGTCCAAGCCACCATCTGAAATTTTTGTATCCCTTTTTACTAAAATTGAGAAACGATTCGATTGATTGCAATGAATTTGGCATCTGGGTCGGAGTGACTTGGGCCAAAACCAAAAAATGGATCAATCTTTTTTATCTGTTTGGAGATTCTTTAAGGGATCGGATGGAGTTGCTTGAGCATAAATTCAGGCGGGATGTAGCTTTTTCCTGCGGCCTCAGGCTTTCAGAAAAAGCCCGGATGATTGTGAGAGTAGGTACCAGGATTGATGGTTGGGACATAGGCTTACCGGAAGAATTAGAAGAGAACGGCCACATCGAATTTCCGCAGATCATCGCACCTCCCGGTACAGTTTTGCATTGATTTTTTGGAGAGGTCAACTTTCCCGAGGCGGTTTAAGCAGCCGTCTCTTACGAGCATGACTTCCGAAAATACGCATTCTGGAAAATGAATGGAGAACGTTGTGTCCTAGATTGCTTTGCAACGCTGTGCCTTCCTCTATTCCTCTTGTGTGGGGAGGGGGACGTAGTGGAAAATTAACACCTTTGCTCTTTCCAACTTTTTTTCGAACTGCTTTGCCTATAGCCGAAATGCTGAACCCTACCCCCAGAGTCACAGGAGAATCTATTAATCTGGCTTTAGGCAGCATACCTCTCTTCTAGTCCCCAAATATCAAAGTACATACTTTCCACTACGTTCCCCCTTCTCTACAGGAGTCCGCCGTTTCTTTTCAGAAATTTCGGGGCGTATGTCCGGCCCACGATCCATCCTGCAGCTCAAGGGCTCAGGTTTTGCTGTACCATGTTCAGCGAAGGGCTCAGTCCACACAAGTCCCGCTCCCTCTAGCCTGAGTCAGCCTGCTAAGGGAGGCCAGGGCTTCGGGTCGAGTGACTCAAGCCATTGGCGAGCGAGGCCAAGCTGCGCCCGGACCGGGTCTACCATCGGAGCAATAGCCTCCGCATCGGCGGGGGTTATGTAGCCCAAGCCTTCCAGCCTGGCCTTTTCCAACACATATTGCGCGGTGACCTTCATATCCTTGCCCGGGGCCTTTTGCGCTGGCGGCGGAAGAGGGCCGGGCTTTATTGGAGCACGGCGCTTGTGCCACTCGGTGGACTGCTCATAGGCATGACCAACCTGAAGAACCGTCCGGTCCTCCCAAAGGCGGCCGACCAGCTGCATCCCAATGGGCAGGCCTGCCTCGGTGAAGCCGCAGGGGATACTGAGAGCCGGCAAGCCGGTAAGGCTGACCGGGCGCAGGAAATTCAACATGTCTGAAAGGGGAGAAGGGCCTTTGATGGGGTAGGCCGAATGGGAAACCGTGGGGGTCACGATCACATCAACCTGCGCCAGGACCCGAAGGTATTCAGCGGTGGTGAGCTGGCGAATGCGGTGTGCCGTGGCGCATTCTTCAGCGCTGACCATAGCCGAACTTGCAATGCGGCGGCGGAACGCAGGAGTATAGGTAGCCCAGTGTCGGCTAAATCCCGTCCGGTGGAAGGCGAAAGCCTCGGTATAAGCGATCGTCCAGGAGGACGCAGCCCCATAGCCTGTCGGAGGAAGGTCAACTTCCCTTATGGAAGCTCCAATCTGCTCCATATGTTTGACCGCTGTTTGAACCGCCCGAAGGACTTCGGGGTCAACTCCTTTGAAGTACTCTGACGGGGGGAAACCGATGCGTTTCCCCTTTAAACCCTCCAGGGGAAGAAGGCTGAAATCCCCCGGCGGCTGGCTGAGCGTGCTTGGGTCTTTCGGGTCCGCTCCGCTCATCCCCTGGAGGAGCAGAGCAGCGTCCCCCACGGTGCGGGCCATCGGCCCAGGGTGATCGAGTGTCCAGGAAAGCGGGATCACTCCGGCCCTGCTGACTCGCCCGAAGCTGGGCCGCAGGCCAACGATCCCGCAGTAGTGGGCGGGGCCGCGGACCGAGCCTCCCGTGTCGGTCCCGGTAGCCAAGGGCACCAGGTGTGCTGCGAGGGCAGCACCGGAGCCCGAACTGGATCCCCCGGTGATCATTTCCGTGTTCCAGGGATTTCGAGCATTGCCGAAGACCTCCATGGACCCGGAGGCAAACTCCCACAGGTTCAATTTCCCGAGGCAGACCGAACCTGCCTGCCGCAGTCGAGCTGCGACCGCAGAATCCTCCCTGGCGGTGTATCCGGCCAAAACCTTGGAAGCGGCAGTGGTGGGGAGACCGCGCACGTCAAAGATGTCTTTATGGGCGACCGGGATCCCCTGCAGCGGGCCCCGGTATTGCCCCTGGCGGATTTCTTTCTCCGCCTGGCGCGCCTCCTCCAGGCACTGTTCACGGTTTAGGAAGATAAACGCGGTGATTCGGTCGTTGATTTCTCCGATCCGTGCAAGCAGGGCTTCGACAACTTCCACTGGGGAGATTTCCCGTTTCTTAATAAGGGGGGCGAGTTCGGAGGCCTGTAAAAAGCAGAGGTCAGTCTTGCTTTCGGCCGCGCGAAGGGGGCTGGAGAGTCCAGGGGCGGCAACCCCCATCCCAACGATGCCTGCGGCTTTTATAAAACCCCGGCGGCTGACGGGGGTTTCTAGCAGGTCTGTCCCTTTTTGGGTTTCACCGTCGTGGATTGAGTCCTTTTTTCTTGCTGAATCGTGCATCGCAGCCTCCTTTGGTAGACGAAGTCTTAGGGGAAATAGGATGTAGTTGCGTCCGGTACATAACTTATCCACCGGTATTTGCCAATTGGTCATCTTTCAATACCGATGGAAATTTCGAATTAAAACCCGCAGCGAATAAGCTCCAGGAGAGACGTCATTGCCTTTTCTTCCGAAAAAGTCATGGAGTGCCCAGGGTTTTTTCAAGGGCTCTTTTCCAGCCGTCGCCACTCAGTATTTGAGCCGACGTTCGGATCAAAGCCGGCCTGAGGTGAAAGGATGTACTCGCCCGAGCGGTTGACCCAGGCGTTCGCGTAACCGGAAGGGAGCTGGACCGGCCGGTCTTCATAAGTATTCCGGTAGGTTTCCACGCCGCGAATGTACTCGGTGTAACTTCGGCTGATGCGGTCCTGAGACTCGGAGCGCTGCCGATAAGAGTCACTGAACATCTGCCGGATCTCTTCGCTGTTGCGAGTAATCGTCTCGCTGAGGGCACGGGCGCTGCGGATACCTTGTCTCATCCGATCATAAAACAGCTTCTGCACGTACATGTAACCCCCGTACCATTCGGGGTTCAGCCGCAGCGTGTTGATAACGGTGTTCATGACCGGGGTGAGGCGGTCGAGTGATCCTTTAGGCGCCCGGAACGAATGAGCCGACGTTACCGACCAGAGAGTTCCTATTTGCGTGGGCGTGTAAACGAGAGTAACGTAAACGTCCTCCTCCCATGACTGGCTGGCGGCCTGGTAATCATATCGAACGCGTCCGGATTGGGCGGTCGACTGACCCCCATGCATCTGGGCCACCTGGGCGGCGACTTTGGGAAGGTCTTCTTTGGCGACGATCCTGGCGTTCTGCAAGTGGCGGAGAGAATTAGGGACATAGAAGGTTTGGACGAACTGGGCCATGTCTAGGATGGGCTGCCAGAGGATGTTGCCCATGTAGTTCGTACCGGGGTTCATGGGCACAACCATCTGCGTCAACCAGGTGAAGTTTTGCAACGGAAGGAACTCGACGGCCGCCCCCGTCTCAGGGTCGGTGATCTTCATAAGCAGATTCGCCTGGATGCTGAAGTCGGGGAACCACTGTACACCTCCCTCGGCTCTCCAGCCTGCCGGGATAAGGAAGCTCACGGCCTCGATGTTGTTGATCCCCGGATCTTTGACCGAAAGCCGGGTGAACCGCATGGAGCCGGCCGCAGATAGGGTTTGAGAGGTGGATCCGAGTGACTCATTCGATGAAGGGATAGACGGGCTTTTCGGTTCTTTCCCCCGGGCCAGCGGATTACGAGGCCCTTCCTGTCCGCCTGCGCCTTGCCGCTGGCATAAGTAAGTTGAGCCGTCGGTCTCAAAGGTGAGCATCGAACCCGTAAGGGTTGCCGTGAATTTGAATACCCCCCCATCAGCCTTGAATGTACCCCCCAGCTTCTCGCCGCGTGCGGTTCCGGTCAAAGGATATTTCTTTCCGCCCATCGCGATGGTACCGGTATATTCCGGGCCATCACCCGCGATGGTGATGAGGATCTGATCGCCTTTATATGTGCCTGAGAAGTTGCGGGGAGCGGAATCGGCCAGGCTGGCCATGAAAAAAAAACATGCCGCGACCAAGACATTTCCGACGGTCTTGGGAAGCATTGGGTCCTCCTGATCAATGGAGGGGAGGTGAGAATTCGGATTTCAGATAAGTTGAAGGTATCAAAATATTGGATTGCATGTCAACGGGGAAAGAGCGCGAGAAAGAAGGACAGTGTAGGCGTAACCCTGAATTATTTTTCCTTAAAAACTATATAGCCAGATGCCAGAACAGGTTGAGGGATTGTGAAGCCCCCTCACGACGGCGTTCGGAAGGACTGCGCTCACTCTTTCTATAACTCAACTGGCGCATTTGGTTACATAGATATACTCCCCCCATCATCAGAATTTCCCGCCCGATAATAAGATGCCTATATTTTAAATTGTGGGATGCCAGGTCCTACAATAACACAGTCAGTTGCTCTCTGAACTTTTTGATGTCGCTTCTCAGCTGAAGGCTTTTGCCTAGTCAATTTGCTCCCTTTCTTTTTCAGGCCGAAAAGAGTATGAATTTCCTTCTGGGGCATACACTGCTTCAGTCCGGTCCCGACCTTTGTCCCAGCCAGTGCCGGCGCTAAGGAGTTCGCTGCTGACTTCCAATTCAGTGGTCTCAAGATTGACAGGGAAGTGCGGCTAAGCGATGATAGCTAACGAGAAGACAGTTTGTTGGGGGAAAAAAACTTGCCGGAGAAAACGTCTAAATACCCGATGGCCGATGCTCTCCGGGAGGCGTATCAGGCCGGGGAAGACGACGAGACTTTGAAGCCCCGGGTTCTGGTGGACCGGCAGGGGGGAGCCATCGGCAGGTTGAGGGATGGAGATTATGTAATCTCATACAACTTGCGTGGAGAACGGGAGGTCGAATTATCTCTGAGCCTGCTGGAGGAGGATTTTCTAATTTCCCGTTTGAAAGAAATGTGAGGATGATCTGATGACCATGATTCCCTATCACTTGCCGCTCAATGCCAAGGGCAATATAGGATGGCCCTCGTAACGATCATAGCGGGAAAAGTCAAAAAATTTTATAATAGAAAAGTTTCCGAGATTCGGGGGATAAGGAGGGCGTTATGAGACAAATATTCTGCTATTTGATCCTCTGGAGCCTGTTGGTCTCCTCGGCTCTCCAGGGCGGCTGCGCCACCGACTCTTCGGCCGGGCGCGAAGCGGGTCGGGGGGCGACCTATGGGGTGATTGGCGGAGCGGTTGCGGGAGCGGTGTCCAGCCTTATTTTCGGAAGTAACGTATTCGGCGGAGCCGCAGCGGGAGCCGCCGTCGGTGCCGCGGCCGGGGCGGCGACCGGCGCGGTGTCCGGCTCCATGGCAGACAAGGAAAGGAAAAAAACGGAAGAAAAGGCGGCGCAGACGTCGCAAAAGCAGGCCCGAGACATCCGGTCCGATCCTAAATTCGCGGAGTTGGAAAAAGAAATCGGGAAGAAGAATTTCGAGGCTACCACCCTCGTGGCCGAGTGCCGGCATCGCGAAGCCATCGGCGCGGCAGAAGAGGCCTATGCCGCGGAGAAGGAGCCGAATCTGCGCCTATATGCTCTGTACATCAAGGCCATAGCCGCGGAGGAATCCGGAAATAAGGAACTCGCCTCATCCATCTACCCGAAAATTGTCCAGGAAGATCCGAAACGTGGAAATGTGGAAAAGGCTAGGGCCGATGCGCTCGAAGGAATCATAAAAGTCCAGAAGACGCGTCAGGAGCATGGCCTTCCGCCTCTTTGCAAATAAGGCGCGCCTTTGCCGAACAATAATCGATAGAGAGCGCCCCGATTCGTAAGATCTATCTCATGACAAAGAGGGGGGACGCTTGCGTCCGGGGAAGGTACCTCCAAAGGGAAATCGCTAGCCCTTTGGAGGCTTTCACTTGATCATCTGGGGCAACCCTTTTCATCTTTCACTCAAGATGGGTAAGGGTTGGGTTGTCGGATTTCCTCGTCAGGGAGAGAACGACGACTAGGCAATTAATCCTATGGGGAGGTGTAATCAGAGCAAGTTCCGCTCATGTCTCCAAGTGGCTGAGGAACTGCTCCACGGTTAGCGCCTGGCCGAGAAGCGGGAAAATCTTCTCTTCCGTATACTTTTGATCATCGGCAGAATTGGCAGCAGTGGCATCTTTGACAATCGTCACGGGGTACCCTTTGTCATAAGCAGTTCGAGCAGTGCTCTCAACACAAAAATTAGTCAGAAACCCGGCGATGGCAACGTTTTTTATTTTGGCAGCTTTGAGCAATTCCTCCAGATTGGTATTGTTGAAACCACACAGGGTGCACTTGCCACTTACGACTTTGTCGGCCCGTTGGGGCTTTAACTCATCTATGATGGCTGCACCCCAGGTCCCTTCGCGGAAAGCATTGCTATCCGCAACAGCTTTCACGATGCCCGCCATCTGGTGTTGATCACAATATTCCGGGTTGAAGATGAAGGGTGCATGAATCACCAGCGGCGCCTTTCTTGCGGGCGCCTTCCGCCAGCTTGACAGCGTTGGAAATCGTGCCCTGTCGGTTGATCTCGCCCTTGACCCCATCGTGCAACTTGCCGCCCACTTTGCAGAACTCATTTTGGAATTCAATCAATACGACAGCCGTTTCTTTCGCTTTCATCCCTCCCCCTCCTTTCCACTGATTGTTGGCCTGTTTGGTCTGTTGGACCTATCCGAGACCGAAGGGGACATAGGTTCTGAAGCAACTTAGCAATGTTTTCATTCAGGTAAGTTCGTCCGTAAGCATCCGGAAGTTTTAAAATATGCCTAAGTTGTTTCAGGACCTGCGTCCCCCTCCCCTGACAAGCTCAGGGCGAACGGAACACGAGCCGAAATTATTCGAGATTTTCCGTTCATGCTGAGCTTGTCGAAGCATAAAAAATCCTTTTTCAGCAAACTGTTAAACTACCATTGTTGGCTGCGAAAATGACATGTGCGCGGGAGCGTCGATTAAACGAGCCGGATGGCCCGGCCCCTACGCAATTGGGAGGTTGGTCGCCCTAGAGGAGGGACGGGAGAGCGCAACATCGCGTGTATCAAGGAGCACCCTTGAATCGTAAGGCTTCCAAAAATGCCCTCTGGAGGGCAATTCCTTCCAGTTTTTCGTGTGCATGCTGCTGAATTACATTCCGTACCTCAGCCCTGGTGAAGAGGTCGTTGCAGAGATGACAGTGATTTACGTACTGCTTCTGAAAAGCGATCTGCGGGGCCTTTTCGCGAATAAAGCTCATAATGCCGTAAGGCCCTTCAAGGGCCAGCCAGTTAGCAACCAGATCCGTGTTCCCTTCGCAGACAATCTCGGCCAGTGGTTGCTTTTCAAGGCTTCCAATCGTGAGTTCTGGTACCCGCTGGTCGATCATGCCGCAGCAGATCCGCACTTCCTTAGTAGGGGAGATGATGACGGAGCTGAGAATACCGCTGCACGGTGCGCTCCACGCTATCTCATTTGAAGGATAGATAATATAATCATCTGAGTTAAGCCATTTGGCGCCGGCCCCAATCGGTACAGTTAAAGCTGAACTGTAGAGGTCGGTCTTCGGATTCTCCTCCCCCTCTTTGAATTCGGTCAGTTGTACGCCAAGGAATTCTTCGATAGATTCGGGAGTAATTTTCCCGTTCCTCACCTGTTTGTGCGCGATAAGAGCCGGCAAATCAATTTTTTTTGCCGCATGGTAAGCGTTGCGGACGCGCTCTATGGGGATGTGTTCCTGGTGGAGATCATCGCAACTGAAGTTGATTTCGCACAACCCTGCTTCTTTGAGTTGGCTGAGAGTCTGGAGTGCAACATTTGGCGTGGTGGCCCAGAAGGAATTGGTGACGATACGAGTCCAGAGTCGGCGTTGGGTAGCATAAAAAATTGTCCGCTCCACATCCTGTCTCTTCAGCAGAGGTTCCCCTCCGGTGAAAACGACCGAAACCAGGTTACCGAGTTCCAGTGCCTCATCAATTACACTGCTCATAAAACCTGCGTCGAGTGCGGGGCCATCCCATGGCCCCGACTCCGTAACGCAGTACTTGCAGCTGATGGGACAATCATAGGTAACGGAAAAAACCAGGCGCGAAAGCATTTCGGCCCACCTAACTTCCAAGCTCTTTGAGCTTGGAATCCAGCTTGGCGATCACGGTTACCAAACTCACGGTGTCCAGCAAGGGAACGCGAATGAACCGGTCTTCAGGGCGCGAGATCCCTTTGCCTCCAAAATTTGTGGTGCTCCAATGGTCGGAACGCGTGTCCGTAAGTGCGTCCCTGTTGTTCCACTCTGTGCTTGAGCCCCGGTTTGACTCTGAGGAGTTTTCCATATAGCGGACGTCCACAGTTGCATCCGCTTTTACCATGACAGCGGCCTTGAGCTTAATATCCTGCAGTCCCTGGTTCACAACAACAATGCCGAATAACTCTTCAAACTTGGCTGAATTGATCTTTTCCTTCACAACATAATCACGGGCACGCACTACCAGGAACCGGAGCCGCATCAGAGCTTCGTCAGGCACACTGCAATCCAGCTCGATTCCACTGTTTTTAAGGGCCCTCGCCGAGTTTTCCATGAATATGGCAAAGGTCTCCTCATCAAACACTGCCTTGCGAAGGAACTGACTGACCGCGTAAGAGGGAACTACAATCTTGTGCGTGATTCGACTCTTGTTAGGCGCCATTCAACACCTCCTTGTGGTTGGGATGTGATTTAGACAGGTAGTTGGCCGTCGACGTCAGATCTGTAATTGGAGATTTTGTTCAGATCGATTGAATTGCTTACAGGAATACGGGTTTTCAAACCATCAAAATGGATTGTAAGTTCCTGCATTATGTAAGCTCAGGACACCGAATCGGGATCCCCCTGATGGCTAGAGAGAGGACAGTATTGGTTCTGTAAGCATTCACAAACCTTTGTGCATTTTCAAGAACGAGTCTTGGCTGGGGGGAATATATAAGAGTACACCGGCCATAGAGGGATCAGATCCAATGGTTGGCATTTCCCTGATGTTTTTCCAGATGGGGATCTCATCCAAGGCGTCAGCCAAAGTCTTTCCCTAGACAATTTGCTCTTTTAGTGCCCCTCAAAAGACAAAAGAATCTCTTGGAGGCTTCATATCGGCACCTTCCAGCAATAGCCTTTCATACGGCATTCCAGAAGGTTAGGGTGTAGGAATGGAAATCTAGAAATAGTCGAATGGCGAGTACTCAAATAGGATGCGCTAGAAGAAAATCGTTGTCAAGAGGATTCGGTATTATGGGTCTGCGACAAAGATATGGGTAGGGTTGACAAGAGAGCCCTCTTCTGTTATTTCATCAACAGCAGACTCAAGGCCATGACGACCATGCCGCCAATGAGACCGAAAACGCTTTCGTGTCCCTTGCCATAAGCCCGACTGGTTGGCAGCAGTTCATCCAAACTGATGTAAACCATGATGCCCGCTACCCCGCCAAAGAGAATGCCCATCACTTGAGAGGGGACCCCCCCACTTTCACCCCCCACCATAACGCGTAGCGCCAAGTAGGCGATCCCCGCCCCGACAGGTTCGGCCAAACCGCTTAGGAAGGAGTAAGTGAACGCCTTCTTGCGATTGCCGGTAGCGTAGAAGATGGGCACCGATACGCTTATCCCTTCGGGGATGTTGTGCAAAGCAATGGCCACCGCAATCGCTACGCCCAGAGCTCGGGTCTTGCAGGGCCGCAAGGAATGTAGCCAGCCCTTCCGGAAAGTTGTGGATGGCGATCGCGAGTGCAGTAAACAGGCCCATGCGCAGAAGCTTTCTCTGGTGCCTACCATGGTCGTGGACGCCGTGAGTCACCTCCTGGCCAGCCTGAGCGACAGCATCGAAATCCGGCAAGGGGGCGGTGGGGTCGTGGAGGGGTGCGATCTCCTCTTCCGCATGTGTCTCATGGGGATTCGCGGCCGATGGTATCAGGTTATCGATGATGCCGATCAGAAACATGCCGCCAAAGAAGGATGCCGCATTGATCCAGTGCCCCCAGTATTCTCCGTAAGCCTCTGCCAGTGCCCCGACCCCCTTGTAGAAGATTTCAACGAAAGAAACGTACAGCATGACGCCAGCCGAGAAGCCCGTTGACACCGACAGAAACCGATAGTTCGTCCTATTGGCAAAGAATGCAATTGCGCTCCCGACCCCTGTTGCCAGGCCAGCGAAAACCGTCAACCCAAGTGCAAACCAGACATTTGTCATAGCATTGTACTCTCCGGTCAATGACTTACAGCCTTTCCACTAAGCTGCTAAGCTGCAAGCTTCAATTTTTGGACTTATACTTAAATTCTTTCGTTGATCTGTACAAAAGAGCTACCCTCCGTCAAATTTCCTATTAATTCAGGATTACGAAAGGAACTCTACCCGTTTATGCAATGTCTGTCAATTATCGCTTTCAGGAAGCAACATTCGGCTTCGCTCTGAAACGTAGGTTAACAAGCGGAACGAAGGTAGCGAAGAAGATGGCCGTTTTCTTTTTTCATCGGGACAGGGAGACGTTCTTTCTGAAGAAACTTACGGACACTTTTGCATTTCGGCGAGTTCCTCCGAATAGGCCGCACGGGTGACCGCCGATGTCGTTCCCTCCAGAAAACGCACCGCCTCCGCCCCGAGCAGGCATATTCCCCACTACTCACCGGCAAAATAGAGGCCTTCCACCTTGAAAGTTCCACTGCCGCCTCACAGGTCTATTCACGGCTCCATACCCGGTTCGCACGTGCCCTGTCGATGCTTAACTTCCCGGAGTAACGGATAGAGGCGCATGACGCGGGCCGATGTGGCTCGCTATGCCTTACCCATATAATTCTTTCATCGCCTCAACGATTGACAAGGAAAGGATACGTAAGCGATGATAGCTGCAGGAAAGAAAGTTAAGCGAGGAAAAACGTTGGCAGAGAAAACGTCCAAATACCCGATGGCCGATGCCGTCCGGGAGGCTTATCAGGCCGGGGAGGACGATGAGACTTTGGAGCCCCGTGTCCTCGTGGACCGGCAGGGGAAACCCATCGGGAGGTTCAGGAATGGGGACTATGTAATCTTTTACAACTTACGTGGAGAACGGGAGGTCGAACTGTCTCTGAGTCTTCTGGAGAGGGATTTTCCCCATTTTCCGGTGGAAAGAAATCTGAGGATCAACCTGGTGACCATGATCCCCTATCACCAGCGGCTTAAGGCCAAGGTCGCCTTCTCCCCGGAGGGGGAGATTCGGGACACGTTGAGTGAAACGCTGAGCAAGCACGGCCGCAGGCAGGTCAAGATCTCGGAGTCGGAGAAGGCCGTTCATGTAAGCTATTTTCTCAACGGGAAGATCCAGGAGCCGTTCCCGGGAGAAGAAAGGGTCTTGATTCCCACGCCCAAGGATGTCGCCCAATTTGATCAGAAGCCGGAGATGAACGCTGCCGGTGTGACCCGGGCAGTCATCGAGAAACTTCAGGAGGGGCAGGCCGATCTCCTCTTTGCCAACTTCGCAAACATTGACGTGGTGGCGCATATCGAAAATGAGATTGCCATCGTGAAAGCCGTCGAGACCGTCGATTCCAACCTCGGCCGCTGCCTCGAGGCCGCTCGAAAGGCGGGTGTGACCACCGTGATTACCGCCGACCACGGCAGCGCGGAAAGGTGGCTTTACCCCGACGGGACCATCGACACGGGCCACACTGACAGCCCGGTCCCGTTTCTCCTCGTCCCTCCGAAAGAGGAGGAACTTCGTTCCTGGACGGTACGGCCGCGGGGAGAATTGGCGGATGTTGCGCCGACGATCCTGGAAATCCTCGGCCTGCCCCAGCCGAAAGCCATGACCGGACGGAGTCTCCTGACGAAGCGCCCTTCAACCTCCAAAGCTAGGAAAAGAAGGGTCCTCGCTCCTGCTCCTGGATGGCTGGGGCTATCGTTCTGAAGCTTACGGGAACATGATCGCCAGGGCCCGAACCCCGGTGATGGATGACCTCCAGAAAAGATACCCTCTCGCGGTACTCGAAGCGTCGGGAGAGGCGGTGGGGCTTCCGCCGGGGACGGTCGGAAATTCCGAGGCCGGGCATTTGCACATCGGGGCAGGCCGCAGGATCTACTCCGACCGCCTGCTCATCGACCGGGCCATCCACGACGGGACTTTCTTCCGGAACGAGGCCTTCCTCTGGGCCATGAGAGGAGCAAAGAGGGACGGGAAGAACCTCCACTCCTGGGAATCGTCTCCTTCTTCAGCTCTCACGGCTCCATGGATCATTTGTTTGCTTTGCTGAAGATGGCGGCGCAGGAATCAGCGGATCGGGTGTACCTTCATGCCATGCTAGGCCGTAGGGGAGAGCGGAAGGAGAGCGGGGCGCGATATCTGGAAATGATTGAGAAGGAAATGGAGAAGCTAAAAGTGGGAAAGGTTGTCTCCGTCATCGGCCGGTACTGGTCTTTGGACCGGGAGGAGAACTGGGATCGGATTGAAAAGACCTACCGCATGCTTGTGTACGGGGAGGGGATAAAGATTGCGGAAGTCGGAATTCGGAATGCGGAATAAAACTGAGGAAAAAAGTTGGGAGTAGCGTAGTTCGGAGTTCGGAGAAGAAACTCACCGGGATGAAGATGGACGGAGCCCACCAGTTGCCGGAATCATGCGTCCTGGAGCAAATCCCCTAGCGCTTCCCGACCATCCAGCACGAATTCGATCTCAGCCGATCAAAAATTCCGGACTGTCCCTGCGGGGCAGCCCTTTACGCCGGCGACTCCGGCAAGGAACTTCTCTCTGCTCTCCCTGTTTTTCTGCGCCGGCTGGCTGGGGCTTTTCCCGGTCCTGACCGCCGCCGGGGAGGAAAAAGCGGTGAAAGTCCTTACCCGGGAGGAGGCCCTGAAGATTGCGCTGGAAAAGAACAAGGATATCCAGAAGGCCCGGGAATATAAGAATTCCGTCGAGGGGCGGTACATCGAGGAGCGCGCCGCCGCCCTCCCTCAGCTCACGCTTAACGGGGGCATCACCCGCGACCGGGACGACAGCCTGAAACCTTTCTTCCAGGGGCTCTTTCCCCCGGAGAAGGAAACACGGTCCATCGAGGTGGGTCTCTCCCAGGCGCTCTACACGTTCGGGAGGATAGGCGCGGCGATCCGCGCGGCGAAGATCGGCTTGTCGACTGCCGAAGACCAGCTGCGCATCTTCCAGCAGGCGGCCCTTAGGGACGTATCCACCGCCTTTGACGACGTCCTGCTGTCCAGGGAATTTCATGCCCTTTCGTTGCAGACATTCAATCAGCGGATGCGCCACCTGGACGAATCACGCCGAAGGTATGCCGCCGGAACGGCCACCGATTATGATGTTTTGGCGGCGGAGGTCGCAGTCGAAAACGCGCGGCCGGAGGTCATCCGCCGGGATAACGCGACCCAGGTCGCGAGGGAAAAGCTCCGCTACCTCCTGGGGCTGGAAGGCCAGGAGGTTGACGTCGCCGGCGCCTTAAGCGCCCAGCTGCTCCCTTGCCCGCCTTACGACGAGAGCGTGGACATTGCCTGGAAGAACCGTCCCGATCTCTCCGACCTGCAAAAAAGGATTGGCGTTTCGGTCGAGCTGGTGAATATTAATCAGGCAGGGGATAAACCCCGCGTTGATTTCAGGGGCTCCTACGGCTGGAGGGAACTCAATTACATCGGAGTAAACGAAGGGGACGGCCAGGCCTGGAGCGCCGGAGTATTTCTGTCCTTCCCTTTTTTTGATGGGATGCGCAGCCGCGGGAAGACGATCCAGGCCAGGAGCGATCTCAGCACGCTTCGAATCGAGGAGGCGAAACTCCGGGATTCCATCGCCCTCCAGGTCCGCGACGCCGTAAATTTCTGCCGGGAGGCGGAGGAGATCGTGAAAGCCCTGTCGGGGACGACAAGAAGAGCCGAACGGCTCCTCCAGATGGCCGAGAAGGGCTTTGAATACGGCGTGAAGACGAGGCTCGACGTCGATGACGCCCAGCTGAACCTGGTAGAGGCGAAGGGAAACCTGGCCCGGGCCCAGAGGGATTACTCGGTCGCCCGGGTGACTTTAGACTGGGTGATGGGGACCATCTCCATTAAATGAAATGCGGATTGCGGAATAAACGAATTCTCAGAGTGCACATATTCCGAATTTCTTAGCTTTTTAGCCCCATGAAAAGTGTTCCAAAATTGCCAGGAAAAACCTCAGAAATCCCCCTTAATCCCCCTGAAGCTGTGAAAAAATCAGCCGCCGGGAAATTGGGAGAGCGTTACCATGTCCAGGGGGCGGCAAAAATTTGCAGGCCAAAAGAGGCACTCGTTCCTTCTCAGCCCGCGGTGTATTGAACCTATGAAACCTTACAATGGAAACCTATTAATACTTACCAAGGTTTAGCTCGGGTTTGCCGGGGTTCCTTTGCGGAACTCAGGTAAACCCATTGGACATCAGAAATCTCCCGCCGATTTTGGCCTGCAAATTTTTGCCGCCCCCTGGACAACAAAACTGGTTTATTTGACTCGCAGTTTAATTTTTTCACAGCTTCCCTTTTTCAAAGGGGGAACTATATCTCCTCCCTTTGGAAAAGGGAGGTTGGGAGGGATTTCTGTGAACTGTTTTCAAACCCGCTAGACTGATACCGAATTCCAAATTCCGCATTCCAAATTTGGCTGAAACCGATTGCGAGCGCTCAAACGATCGTGGTATAAAGGCCCGGAAATCCCTGAATCGTTAATTGAAGGAGGTGCCCATGGGATACCGAAAAAGAGCGGGTGTGTGGATTATCTTAATATTTGCATGCCTGGTCTGGTTTTCTCCCGTCCAGGGGGCGGAGCCCAAGAACGTCATCTTCCTCATCGGAGACGGAATGGGCCCGGAGTCCGTCGGGCTGGCCATCTATTACAACCGCTTTATGAACGGGATGGACAAGCGACTGAACATGGAACGCCTAATGGCTGCCGGGAACACCGGATACTGCCTGACCTACCAGTATGGCACGGTGGTCACCGATTCGGCTTCCGCTGCCACGGCGCTGGCCTCCGGAGTGAAGACCCGGGACGCGATCATCGGCAAAGACCAGGACGGCCGGCCGATGAAGACCCTGGTGGACATCGCCCGCCAGCTCGGAAAGTCAACCGGCGTGATCAGCAACACCCGCATGACCCACGCCACCCCTGCCGCCTTTTATGCCAACGTCATTCATCGGGATATGGAAAACGAGATCGCCGTCCAGCTCATCGACCGGGGGGACCTGAACGTGGCCTTCTCCGGCGGCGCACAGCATTTTATCCCCCAGCAAACAAAGGTGGAAGATCACCCGGACCTAAGAGGCATCAATCCAAAAGCCGGGTTGGGGAAGTCAAGCCGAAAAGACGGCCGGGATCTCCTGAGCGAGGCCAAGAATAAAGGGTATACGATCGTTGCTAATGAGGTGGAGCTTTGGGGGCTGGACCCCCGGAAAGTGGACAAAGTCCTCGGCCTCTTTGCGGCCTCCGGCTTTCCCAGCGCCATTGACCGCCAGCCGCAGCATAAAACCGGAGTGCCGACGCTTTCCCATATGACAGAAAAGGCCCTGGGGGTTCTGAACAAGAATCCCAAGGGGTTCTTTTTAATGGTGGAAGGGGGCCAGGTGGACTGGGTTGCCCACGGCAATGATGTTGCCAGCGTGGTCCACGAGATGCTGGAATTCGACAACACGATCGGATTGGTCATGTCTTTTGCCGAAACGAACCCCGACACGCTGATCGTGGTGACCGCCGATCATGATACCGGAGGGCTGGCAATAGCCTACACCAATTATAACCCCCCCGCACCCTTGAAACTGGCGAGCGGCGAAACCTGGAAGACGAAATACAATTTCGCGGAAAAGGTAATCTTCGAAAAAATGGCCGCGCAGAAGAAGTCATTCCTGAAGATGGTTCTGGACAGCAAAGGAAATCCGGCCGATCTGAAACGGGAGGTCGAAGAAAACAGTCCCTTCTCCCTCACTGAGGAGCAGGCAGCCTATGTCCTGGGCAAGGACCCCAAAATAAAACCTCCGGCCACCGTCTATGGGGATAATACCCCCCAGGCCTTGATGGGACGCCTCTTCGGGAAAGAAATGAACACCGGCTGGGCCGTGGGAACCCACACCCACACACCGGTTATGGTCTTTGCCAAGGGTCCATGGGGTGAAAAATTCCGGGGACTCCTCGATAACATCGAAATTCCCAGGATCATGGCCCAGGGCTGGGGGGCCTCTTTGCCGGCCTCCAAATAGGTGAGTGGGATATGTAGGGGCGCCCCTGCGTGGGCGCCCGCTGCCGGGCAGGCGTTCGGCGGCCCCCGGTTTCGAGGAGTGTGACACGGTTTCGCATGGAGGCGCGATGAATTTCCTGATGAAGGGATTTGGCCTCATTCTCTTGCTCTCAATAGCCGGGGGCAGCACAGGCTGCGCACTCTTTGTCGTCGGCGGGGGGGTTGCGGCAGGGGTCGGGGCCGCGGAGTATATCGGCGGGGAATTGAAGCAGGATTATTCAGCGTCCCTCGAGAAAGCCTGGAACGCCTCCCTGGCGGCGGTCGATGAACTGAAGATGAAGACGACGGAAAAGTACATGGACAATCTGGATCAAAACCGGGTGATCAAAGGAAAGACCGGCGAGGGAAAAGATTTCCAGATCTCCCTTGAAGCCCAGGGCAAAGAGTCCACCCGGGTGAAAGTCCGGATCGGGACCTTCGGGGACGAAGAGTACTCGAAAAAGGTCCAGGACGCCATCGCCGGCAATCTGAAGAGATTGTAAGCAGGGCAGACTTTCCGATTCGTAGGGGCGACCGGCGGGTCGCCCCTACACCTTCTGGGGAGAGGTGGGGGTAAGCGGTGGCCGGGATCCATGTAGATTTCGAAAAGTGTACCTCCTGCGGCGGTTGCACGCTGGCCTGCAGTTCTTCCATACTCGTCGCCGGTGGAGAGACAGTCCGGGTTGTCGATGAGGAGTACTGCACAATGTGCGGCAACTGCGTTGCTGTCTGCGCGGCCGGGGCGATCTCCGTAGAAGGGCTCGATCCGGCTAAGTTTCCCGATGTTCCCCAGGATCCGGCGCTGCCTTCCGATTTTCTGGCTCCCTTTCTCCGGTCCCGCCGGAGCTGCCGGGCTTTTGCGAAGAAGGAGGTTCCCAGGCAGCTTCTCGAAAAATTGATCGATATCGCCCGTTATGCCCCCTCAGGCCACAACTCGCAGAACTTTCAATTTATCGTAATCCAGGACCGCGAACTCATCCGGACGCTGGCCGGGCGGACCGCGGTCTTTTACGGAAACCTTCACAAGATGCTGAGCGCCCCGGAAGTAAAACTTCCTGCGTGGCTGCAGACCCACATGCGGGGGATTCGGCTCAATTGGGAGCATCACCAGGCGGGAAAAGACCGGATCTTCCGCAACGCCCCGGCGCTCATCCTGGTGCATGCGCTGGCGGAAAACGCCTCTTCGGCCCAGAATTGCCACCTCGCCATGGCCAACATCCTTCTCCAGGCCAACGCCCTGGGCTTGGGGACCTGCATCGTCGGTTATTTCCTCACCGCGGCAGAGAGGGACCCGTCCATCATAAAAGAGCTGGAAATCCCCCCGGGCAATAAAATCTTCACCTGCTGCACGGTTGGCTACCCGGTCCTGAAGTTCAGAAAACTCGTGCCGCGGAGGCCGCCGGCGGTACGGTGGATGTAAGGAGGTCCTCATGGAAGCGAAGGTCGGTCACGGGAAGATAGAACTCCTGGAAGGGGACATCACCGAACAGGAGACCGATGCCATTGTGAATGCAGCCAATCGATCACTCCTCGGGGGAGGGGGAGTGGACGGGGCCATTCACCGCGCCGCGGGCCCGCGCCTCCTCGCCGAATGCCGGACGCTGGGGGGCTGCGAAACCGGGGACGCGAAGATTACGAAGGGGTACAACCTGAAAGCCGGGCACGTGATTCACACCGTCGGGCCGATTTACCATTCAGCCGGCAAAAAAGCTCCCGAACTGCTGGCCAGCTGCTACCGGAGAAGCCTCGAGGTGGCCAGCGAGAACAAATTAAAGAGCGTAGCCTTCCCCTCCATCAGCACGGGCGCCTACGGCTACCCTATTGAAGAAGCCGCGCCGATCGCCTTGAAAACCGTAGCGGAATACCTCAACAGTCATTCCGATATCCAGCTTGTCCGGTTCGTCCTCTTCGGACAGGAAGCCTACCGGGCCTATGAAAAGGCCCTTAAGGATCTTTTGAAAAAAATATAAGCTTTCCTCGGATATTCAACAATTATTGAAGCTCGCATAATAATGGAACACTGAACCGCAGCCAAATTGCCCCCCTCACCTTTCTCCTCTCCCCCCAAAGGGGCATAAGCGCTAATTTAACCCCCCTTTGAAAAAGGGGGGGAGGGGGGATTTTCAGTGGGAGCCGAGCCGTGTTGAAGTACTGTGCAAATCTCAAAGCCAAATCCCGCCAATTGCGAAGTAATTTGACAGAGAGCGAAAGAGCTCTTTGGTCAGGATTGCGGAGTAAACAGGTCCTTGGTGTCCAATTTTATCGTCAGAAACCCATTGGCGAATATATCGTGGATTTCTTCGCGCCACGGGCAAAGTTGGTCATAGAAGTTGATGGATCACAGCACGTGGAAGAAAAACAAGCCAAGAAAGATAAAAATCGCGATGACTATTTGGCCTCTCTTGGGTTCAAAGTCTTGCGATTTACCAGCAGAAGTTCTGAAGGAAAGGGAGGCTGTGGCGGAGGTTATCTACCGTACCCTTAAAGAGAACCTAATCAGCAGAAATCCCCCCTGGCCCCCCTTTGCAAAGGGGGGAATTGAAGAAAAAAATCCTAAGTTAGCGCTTATGCCCCAAAGGGGGGAGAGGGTGGGGTGATGGGGGAATAGCAGAGAGAATGAAGTTCCATTAGTTTTGGGAAGCTCAATAAAATATGTCCCGGGCTCCATATATTTTTTTGCCTGGAATAAACCGAAACGTTGGCGTAGCATCATAACGATGAAGGAAAGCAGGGTTTCCCCAGAACCCCTTCACCCCATTTTTCGTCCAAGGAGGATTTAAATGCGACCTATGAGAATCGTACGGATGGGATGGGCCCTGGTAGCGGTAGGATTTTTATTCGGAGCGACCGGGGCAAGCGCGGCGCCCGCGGAGCTGCAGGTTTGGAGCGCCTTTCCCGAGCTCCACGAACAGGTGACCTGGATTGCCAACAAATACATGGAGAAGAATCCGGGCGTCAAGATCAAGACCACCCTTTTCCCCCAGCGGGCCCTGGAAGAGAAAGTGGCGGTAGCCCTGCCGGCCGGCCAGGCCGCGGATCTCATCGAGATGGACAAGATGGCCTTCTATCCTTATTACGTAGCCGGCCACCTGGCCCCCCTGCCCAAGGATGTGGCGGATTGGGTGAATAAGAACTTTCCCGATTATGCCGTGGCCTCGGTGACCTCGGAAAAGGGGGAGATCTTCACCTTCCCCTGGCTGAATGCGTTGAAAACGATGTTCTACAATAAGGACCATTTCAAAGAGGCGGGAATCACCAAGACTCCCGAGAACATCGACGAGATGATGGAGATGGCCAAAAAGCTCACCAAGCGGGACGCCAAGGGGAACCTGACCCGGGCCGGGTTGGACCTGCGGCTCTCCGGGGGCGGATTCGGGACCTCCCAGAAGTACTGGTGCCAGGTCATGATCCCCTACGGAGCCAAGGTTCTGGAGAAGGCGGGGAATAAATGGAAAGCCGGTTATGATAATGAAGCCGGACGCAAGGCCCTGCAGTATTACATCGACGCTGTTTACAAGCACAAGGTGGACAGCCTGGACTTCAAGTCCGACGCCGAAGCCTTCGGTCTGGGCATCACCTCCATGTTCCAGCGGGAATCGTGGGTCGTCGGCTACATGGCCAAGAACGCCCCCAAGATCAATTACGGAGTCTTCATGATGCCCAAGGGCCCGGGGGGATGGGGCACCGTGGGCAACACCATGGCTCTTTCCATTTCCAAAGCGAGCAAGTTCAAGAAAGAGGCCTTCGACTTCGCCATGTTCGCCATGAATGACGACATGTCCCGGGCCACCTTCGGGGACAGCGGCTGGCAGCCGTTCCGGAAGGGAGTGGACTACAGCGCTCTCTACAAGACCCGGCCCGCAGCTCAAAACTTTCATCGAAGCCGCTCAGACCAAGGGACACACGGTGTACGATTACGAGAACATCGCCCCCATCTTTGAAATCCACTCCCGGATGGCGGACCGCCTGATGGCGGCCTTCAAGCGGGCGGACCTTATGGACAATCCTTCCGGGATCGCCAAGGTCATCAAGGAAACGGCCGAGGAGACCAACCGGATCCTGGACGAGAACGGACTGCTGGCCAAGTAATTGCCGGCATCGTGCCTTTCATCCTCCGTTACTTTCTCCTCCGCGGCGGCGCAGAGGGCGGGTGGATGGGTTCGGGTGTCTTGCTTAAGAGTTTATTCAGGTTTCCAATCGATCCAGAAATCCCCCCTTCGCCCCCCTTTAAAAAAGGGGGGTTGGGGGGATTTCCGAGGTCAGTTTCCAATCCATATTCTTATACTCAAATCTCGCATTTGATAATCCTGAGCGGAAAATGACTCAAACAGCGGCAAAGCGCAGCCGGGTGGCCGTGGGCGTGGGGAGCCGCCTGACCCGGAGCCAGATCGGATTCCTGTGGGGCATTGTGATGCCCGTGATCGCCCTCTTCATCATCATCCGGGTGATCCCCATCCTGGTCGTGCTCCTCATGTCTTTCACCAACTTCAACCTGAACCGGCCCTTGACCCGTTTTCTCCCCTACCAGAATTTCACCCGCCTGGCGGGAGATCCGAATTTCCTGACCGCCTTCATCAATTCCACGGAATTCGTCGCTCGTCGCTGTTCCGGTGGAGATCGTCCTGGGACTGGCCTTCGCCATCTACCTGAACCGCAAGGTCAGGTTCGAGTCGCTGTACGAAACCCTGTACTTCCTGCCCTACATCGTTCCCATGGTTCCCTCGGCCATCATCTGGAAGTGGATCTACGCTCCGGGGACCTACGGCCTGGCCAATTACCTCCTGGACCAGATGGGTTTTGCGCGGGTCGGATGGATGAGCACGCCCCAGATCAGCCTGCTGGCGGTCATCGGGATCCACGTCTGGAAGCAGCTGGGGTTTTTCGTGATCGTCTTCCTGGTGGGCCTCAAGAACATTCCCAACGAGCTTCCGGGAAGCGGCGATCGTGGACGGAGCCACCTCCTGGGAAGTCACCCGGAAGGTGGACCTTCCCCTTCTCAAGCCGGTCATCCTCTTCGGAGTGGTCATGGCCACCATCTGGGCCTGGTCCGCCTTCACCGAAGTGTACATCATGTCCCAGGGAACGGACATCTCCACCGGGGCGGAGATCCAGGTCCTGGTGACGCGGATCTACGCCGAGGGGTTCCTGTACTTCAACATGGGATACGCCTCGGCCATCTCTTTCGTTCTTGTTCATCGTATCTTTGATCTTTGTGGGCTCTGCAGTTCCGGCTGATCAAAGTGGAATCGACATTAACCGGGAAGGGATTCATGGTAGGTCGGCAATCGGCGACAAGAGGATGGCGGCGCGTCGGTCTTCACCTGTTCCTGGGCTTCACCAGTCTGGTGATGGTGGCCCCCTTCATCTGGGTGTTCCTCACCTCTTTCAAGCGTTCCACGGATATCGTGACCGAGACTCCCCGGCTCCTTCCCGCCGGTCTGGACCCTGGAAAATTATCTCAAGCTTCCCCAGGTGGCCCCCTTCGTGCGGTTCTTCCTGAACAGCATTATCGTCTCGGGGGTTTCCACCCTCTTGGTCGCCATCGGGTCCGCCGCCTGCGGCTACGTCTTCGCCAAGTACCGTTTCCGGGGAAAGGACTTTCTATTCTTCCTGGTCATCTCGACCATCCTGATTCCGCTCCAGACCTACATCGTCCCCCTCTATCTCCTGACCTGGAAGCTGGGGTGGATCAACTCTTACCAGGGGTTGATCTTCCCGCTGATCATCATGAGCTCCGGCATCTTCTTCCTCCGCCAGAACATCATGTCCATCCCGGATGAGCTCATCGACGCCGCCCGGGTGGACGGGGCCACGGAATGGAAGGTCTTCCGCACCATCATCCTCCCGCTGAGCCTCTCGCCCATCGCCGCCATCTCCATCGTGAACTGGGTTTACACCTGGAGCCTCTTCATCTGGCCGCTGATCGTGGCCAACTCCACGGAGATGTTCACCATGGAGCTCGGCCTCATGTATTTCCAGCGGGAGTACGCGGTGGACTACGGCGGGATCATGGCGGCATGCATCATCACCCTGCTGCCGGTGCTGGCGGTCTTCCTCATCTTCCGCACGAGGATCATCGAGGGCGTGGCCTTTACCGGAATGAAGTACTGAAGGGCCGCAATGCCCTCGCGGGCGTCCGTCACGCGCTTCGACCAGCCGCGCTACTCCAACCTCCGCCGATCAAGAACCAAGGCAGAACCCCCAATCGAAAATGACATCTTGGGAGAATAATGTTATTATCCCGAAGCTTCAGCGGTTTCGAGTTTCACCTCCTTCACTGAAGATTCATCCTCTCATGAAAGGAGAAAAGCATGTCTCGAAGAATGGCGGGCTTTTCGGCGGGGTTGGGGATCTTTCTCGTTTTGGCCATGCTGGCTCCACAAGCGCACCCCCAGGATTATCCGACCAAACCGATTGAGGTGATTGTCGGATATCCCGCCGGGAGGCGGAACGGACATGATCGCCAGGGCCGTGGCCGATGTGGCCCAAAAATATGTAGGCCAGCCTCTGGTGGTGGTAAACAAAGCGGGCGCCACGGGGACGATCGCGGCCCAGTCCGTTGCCTCGGCCAAGCCGGACGGGTACATGCTGCTGGTGGCCGGAGGAAGTGAAACGATTTCCGTTCCCCACTTCAAAAAGCTGCCCTATGACCCTATCAACGATTTCGTGCCCGTCATCCGGTTGATGATCGAACGGGTGGGATTTTACGTGAAGAGCGACAGTCCCTGGAAGACCATGCAGGAATTCATGGCGGACGCCAAGCAGAATCCCGAGAAGTTCACCTACGCCACTTCGGGGATCGGCGGCCTGCATCATGCCACCGTCCTGGTCACGGAAAAAAAGGCTGGAATCCGCCTGCGCCACGTTCCTCATAAAGGGGGAGCGGAGACGCTCGCCGCCCTGGCCGGAGGCCATGTGAATGTTGCCATGGCCTCTCCCAATGAGGCGTATGCCCTGGTGCAGGGGGGAAGGATTCGTCCCCTGGCCAATGCCTCGCTCGTCCGGTCCCCGGTCGAACCAAATACTCCCACGCTTGCGCGAACTGGGGTACGATGTTTACATCGAAAACCAGAAAGGGTTTGTTTTCCCCAAGGGGACGCCCCAAGCCGATCGTTCAGAAACTCCATGACGGCCTGAAAAAAGTTTTCGACGACCCGCAGTTCAAGACCAGCGCCGAAAAGCTGCAGGTGGAATTAGCCTACCTGAACGGGGAAGATTTCCGCAAGACCATGAAGGCCATGTATGATCAGGTGGGCAGCTCCCTGAAGCAGTAGGCGCGGAGGAAGAGCTGATGAGCCTCGTAGACCGGGTCGTGGGCCTCGCAGCCCTTCTGGGCGGCATCCTGCTGTTCGTAACGGGCTGGCGGCTCGACCTCGGGACCTCCAAACTCCCGGGCCCCGGTTTCTTTCCTCTTCTCATCGCCTGTGCGATGGGCGGGTTGGGAATCTGGCTTCTGCTTCGTCCGGGCCTGGAAGAAAGGCGCGCCTCGCGCCGGCTCATCGCGATGGGGTCCGTTCGTCCGTCGCTATTGTTGTCCATCGTGGCATATGCCCTGGTCCTTGAATGGACTGGGGTACTTGTTATCCACCTTCGCCCTTCTCGCGATTCAGCTCCGCTGGGTCGAAAAGCAGAGCTGGCGTACCTCTCTGGTCACCGCAGTCCTGGCAGCAGCGTCTTCCTTGATCCTGTTCCGGGTAGCTCTAAAAGTGCCCCTTCCCGTAGGGATTCTCCCTCTGCCCAAGCGGGTGGTGAAAGGCAACCGGATGGATATCCTCGGCTTACTGCTGCACGGGTTTCGTTTCCGTCTCTGACTCCTGGAAATCTCCTGTATCGTCTTTCTCGGAGTGCTGATCGGGACCGTGATCGGCGTTCTCCCCGGCCTCGGCCCCACCGCCTCCATCGCCCTGCTCCTCCCGGCACCGGTGGGAATGGACATGGTCTCCTCGCTGATTTTCCTGGCGGGAATTTATTACGGGGCGATGTACGGCGGGTCGACGACTTCCATCCTGGTGAACATCCCGGGCGAAGCGGCCTCCGTGGTCACCTGCATCGACGGCTACCAGATGGCGCGCCAGGGCCGAGCCGGGCGCGGCCCTGGGCATCGCGGCCTTCGGATCTTTCATCGGAGGAACCCTGGGAGTGCTGGCCGTCATGCTCATCTCTCCCTTTCTTGCGGAAGCGGCCCTGAAGTTCGGCGCGCCGGAGATGTTCGCCCTTCTTTTCTTCGCCTTTACCTGCATCGGCACCCTGGTGGGAAAATCCGTCGCCCGCGGGCTTCTCATGGCCGTCCTGGGACTGCTCCTGGGCGTCGTGGGAACGGATGACATTCACGGCGTGGACCGTCTTCACCTTCGGGACTCTTTACCTGCGCGACGGCATCGGCCTGGTTCCGCTGGCCATGGGCCTCTTCGGCCTCGGGGAGATTTTCTACAACATCGAGCAGCGGGAGAAGACGGGTTCGATCTTGAAGGTCCCCAAGAATCTTCTTCCCACCCGGGAGGATTGGAAGAGATCTTTCTGGCCGATCCTCCGCGGCAGCGGGCTCGGATTTGGAATCGGGGTTTTGCCCGGCGGAATGCCGGCCGTTGCCTCGCTCATGAGTTATGCGGTCGAGAAAACGGGTCTCCAAACATCCCGAACGGTTCGGCAGGGGAGCGATCGAAGGGGTGGCCGGTCCGGAGACGGCCAACAATGCCGCTACGGCCGGCGGCTTCGTCCCCCTGCTGACGCTGGGGATTCCCACCAATTCCGTTCTGGCCCTGCTTGCTGGCCGCCCTGATGCTTCACGGAGTGACTCCGGGTCCTCTGCTCCTTGCTCAAGTGGCCCCACGTTTTCTGGGGGGTCATCGCCAGCATGTACATCGGGAATATCATGCTTCTGGTTCTGAATTTGCCGCTGATCGGAATTTTCGTCCAGCTGTTGCGCGTTCCCTATGCGATCCTGTCTCCCCTCATCATCATGTTCGTCCTGCTGGGCGCTTATGGCTTGAACAACAGCATCGCCGATGTTTTTATGACCATCTTCTTCGGAGTCCTGGGTTATCTCATGAGACGGTTCGCCTTTGAACCCGCCCCGCTCGTTCTGGCCTTTGTCCTCGGGCCGATGATGGAACTTAATCTCAGCAAGGCCCTGATCATGTTCGGCAACGGAAACCCGCTCTATTTCTTTACCCGTCCGATTTCGGGAGTTTTGCTGGCCCTGGCCCTGGGGGTGCTGTGCTTTCCCCTTTTCCGCCGGTTGCAGAAAAGAGCTATTCATACGTAGGAAAAGTGAATGGATAAAGATCCCTGAGAAGCAGACCCGCCTAATTCACCCCGATACCCACCCATGACGGCAGGGAGGAAATCACCTTGGCCAGTCCAGATACGGGAGGTGACATTCAAATCCCTAAATATCATCCAGTTTCCTTATCTACCAGCAAGGCAGAGAAAGGTTGCTGATTTTCTTTTCGACTGGATCTTAGGTTATTTCCCGGAAAATCTTCCTTCCTTAAAGCGTGATCGACTGGCTTGATGGGGAGGTGTCTGCAAACTCTAGAAAGGACCTTAGTTTGCCTCTCAAAACCTTTCTTTCCACACCCCAGTATGCCTGAATTAGAGAATTTTCCTTGATTTTGAAAATGCATGCGGATAAGGTTTGGAAATCAGAAAGATCTTGAAAGGAGGCGTACGCCTATGTGGACGAAAGCCGGTGCAAATACCTGATTGGGGGAGATACTTTTTAGCTGGCTTCTGTCGGAAACATCACCGGAGCTTTTGAAGGTTGCGCCTGTCCGATGGCGGAGGTATTGAACGCCTTTCTCACCCGCCTTTCCTTAAGTAATAAGGAGAACATCCTGATCGACATCGAGGCGGGCGTGGAGCATTTCGGGCGCGGCGAGAAGCGAGTTGACGTCGTTGTGATCGTGGTGGAGCCCCCCTTTGAGTCCATTGCGCTGGCCGCCAAAATGTCATTCTGGGGTCACATTCTGGGGTCATTCTGGGGTCAGGCAATGGTAATAAGGTATTGAATGCTATTCTATTTTATGATATACCCTTCCCATGGCTCGCAGACCTCGCACTCATTTTGTTGGCGCCCTCTATCATGTAATTGTCCGGGGGAATCGAAAACAGAACCTCTTCCGGGATGAAAAAGATTTTCGAACCTATCTTTCTTATCTCGCTGAATATAAAATAAAATATTCTTTTCATCTCTATGCCTACGCCTTGATGAAAAACCATACCCATCTCTTAATAGGCGTTGAAGAAACCCCTCTGTCCAAGATCATGCAAGTCCTCCAATTCCGGTATACTCGCTACTTCAATCGGCGATATGGAAAAGCCGGGCACCTTTTCCAGGGGCGGTACAAGGCGATTCTCTGCGATAAGGACACCTATTTACTTGAGTTAATTCGCTATATTCATCTCAATCCGGTGCGGGGTGGGATAGTTCGGCAACCTGATAAATATTTATGGACGGGACACTTGGGCTATTTGGGGAAGGCCAAAGATGACTTTTTGGATGGACCCTTTATTTTGGGTCAATTCGGTAGGAATAAACATCTTGCTCGCAGGAGGTATCAGCAATTTGTTGGGGAGGGAATCCCTATGGGCCATCAACCCAAGTATTATGAAGTGAAAGATCAGCGGTATTTGGGAGAAGATGATTTCGTTGATCGAATAGAGAGGAAAAAGGCGAGTGGCAATCCGTGCTTATTTGAAATTCCGATTGAAGAAATTGCTTTGGAAGTCATTCGCCGTTTGGGAATTCCCCGCGATCGATTGTATTCTTTAACCCGGGATCGAAAGGGGGCGCATGGACGGGGTTTGGTGGCCTATCTGGCGAGAAAATTAACCGGGTCTTTCGTTAAGGAGATCGCTCAACATTTTCAACGGGAGCCCATGACGATGAGTGAGGCGGTGATCAGAATAGAGAACCGGCTGCTGAAGGATAAGGAATTGGCCGGAAGAGTTGAGGAAGTGGAAATCCACCTGAGGAAAGGAAGAAAGAAGAAATACCTTATTACCCTTGCCTGACCCCAGGTACCCTTTCATCTCTATGCCTTGGCTTGATGAGAAAATAACCGGTTCTTTCGTTAAGGAGATCGCTCAACATTTTCAACGGGAGCCCGTGACGATCAGTGAACGGTGATCAAAGTAGAGAACCGGCTGCTGAAGATAAGGAATTAGCCGGAAGAGTTGGCAAGTGAAAATCCGGCTGAGGAAAGGAAGAAAGCAAAAAAACCTTATTACCGTTGCCTGACCCCCGGATATGGATACCCGGATAAACGCATACTCCAGCATTGGACGGAGGTTTTCCCATGGAGGAGATACGGAAGAAAATTGAAGACGCGAACCAGCAAGCGGTAGCTGCGATGATGGAAGCGGAACCCGTTCTGGTGGGGATCGGGAAGGCCCTGGAGGTGATTCCCGGGATGCGGGAAAACATGGTCCTCCACTCGGGGCCACCGGTTACCTGGGGGGAGATGAGCCTGCCGCAGAAGAAGGGAACGATCGGCGCCATCCTCCACGAGGGGCTTGCCGGCAGCGCGAAGGAAGCGGAGCAGATGATGGAAAAAGGCAAGGTTCTGATCGAACCCTGCCATGAGCATGCCACGGTGGGTTCCATGGCGGGCATTACCTCTGCTTCGACTCCCGTCTTCGTGGTGAAAAACAGAAAGCATGGCAACAAGGCTTACCACCAGCTCTTCTTCGACGGGCCGCAGCGTTTCAAGCGCATCACCTTTGGAATGTACGACGACGAGGTGGAGCAAGCCCTGAGTTGGAGGCGCGACGTCCTTGCCCCGGCCCTCCAGTCGGGAATTCAACAGGCGGGGGAGATCAACCTGAAGAACCTCATTGCCCGGGCCCTGAACATGGGTGACGAGTGCCACAACCGGTGCGCCGCGTCCACGCTCCGGTTCACCCTGGAGCTCGTCCCCCACATGCTCCGGGCCAAAGTGGATCCCGGCGTGGTGAGCCGGTTCATCGATATCGGCATGGACAACGAACAATCATCTCTCTTCCTGATTATGCCGGCGTGCAAGGCGACCGCCGACGCCGCCCGCGACATCCCGTACAGCAGCGTCGTCACCTGCCTGGCCCGCAATGGGACAAACACCGGGATCCAGGTGAGCGGACTCGGGAACCGCTGGTTCACCGCGCCGTCCGCAGTTATTAAAGGCCTGTACTTCTCGGCCAAAACCAAACCGGAGGATGCCTGCCGCGACCTGGGAGACAGCGCCATCACGGAGACGGTGGGTATCGGGGGATTTGTGCTGGCCAATGCGCCGACTTTCATGGAAATGGTGGGAGGGACGGTCGAGGACGCGCAGGACTATACCCGGCAAATGTATGAGATCACCGTCGCCAAGAACAAGAATTTCCTCCTCTCGTTTCTCAATTTCCAGGGCGCGCCCATAGGGATCGACATCCGCAAAGTGGTCGAGAAAGGGATCGCCCCCATCTGTGACACCGGAATCGCCGCCAATAAGGGGGGCTTCCTCGGCATCGGGGTCACGAGGCAGCCCCTGGAGATGTTCAAGGACGCGTTGAAGGCGTTTGCGGAGAAGGTTGGCAGGGGATGAAACGTCTGGGAAGCAATGTGGCAATATAGCAGTTTTGCAATTTAGAATATGGAGCAATTTGGAACGTAAAGGAAAGAAAATGTCCGTTATCGTCAGCCGGGTGAAGAAGAACGCGTACTATGACTCCGTGCGGCTGATGCGGGTGGCCACGACGGTGCAGGCCGCGGCCGGTGTCCTCGATTGCGCCATCATGGTGGGGACGGAGAGGAATAAGGAGTTCCTCAAAGGGAGCCGACTGCTGACCCAGGCGGTGCAGCAGGCGACGAGCAATGACGTGTATTTCGTGGTCGAGGCGGAATCCCCCGAAGCGGCGGAAAAGGCCCTCGCTCTTTCGGAATCGATTTTGGAGGGGACCTCCGGAAAGCCCTCCCCGGGCCGGGCTACAGCCTACTCGCTGGAATCCGCCTTGGCTATGGTCCCCGCGAATATCGCCCTTCTCTCGATCCCCGGGATGTATGTGAAACGGGAGGCGATGAAATGCCTGGAGCGGGGGCTCCATCTTTTTATCTTCAGCGACAACGTGCCTTTGGGTGATGAGCTGGAGATCAAGCAGAAGGCCTCGGCGCTGGGCCTTCTCGTGATGGGTCCCGACTGCGGTACGGCCATACTCAACAACGCCGCCCTGGGGTTTGCCAACCGGGTCCGGAAAGGTCCGATAGGCCTGGTGGGCGCCTCGGGGACCGGTATCCAGGAGATCGCCTGTCTCGTGCATCATTTGGGGCTGGGCGTGAGCCAGGCGATCGGGACGGGGAGCCATGATGTTTCCCGTGAGATCGGCGGCATCACCATGCTTCGCGGCGATTCAGATGCTGGCCGGGGACCCGCATACCCGGGTGATCGTCGTTATTTCCAAGCCTCCCTCCCCGGAGGTCTTTGGCAAAGTGATCGAGGCCCTGGGAAAGCTCGAGAAACCGACCGTGGTGAATTTTATCGGCGAGCATCCCCGGAAAATAGAAGGCGACATCCATTTCGCTGAAGACATGGAACAAGCGGCCGAGACGGCGGTTACGCTGGCAGGGAGCGAGCCGTCGAGCTTCCTGAAGGATAAAATCCCGAACGAGTCGCTGCTTTCTGCGGCCGGAAAACTGGGAAAAGAGCGGAAATTTGTCCGGGGCGTCTTCAGCGGGGGCACCTTCGCCGTCGAATCGGCGCTGATCCTGTCGCGCCTCCTGGGAAAAATTCATACGAATGTGGCCGCAGGGGAAAGGCTTCCCGACGCCCGTTTGAGCAGGGAACACACCTGCGTGGATCTGGGGGACGATCTTTTCACTGCCGGGCGGCCGCACCCCATGCTTGAGCCCGCCGTCCGCAACCGGCGGATACAGGCGGAGATGGAAGATCCTCATACGGCCGCCGTTCTTCTGGACGTTGTCCTCGGTTATGGTGTGCACCGGGACCCCGCGGGAGAGCTGATTTCGGGCCTTGGAGAAATGCAGGGAAGGACCGTACCGGTTGTGGCGTCGGTCTGCGGCACCGATGAGGATCCCCAGAACCGCTCCCGGCAGGCGGATAAATTGCGGGAGGCAGGGGTCCTCGTTTTTCCCAGCAATGCGTCCGCCGCCCGGGGGGCGGCCTTCATCGCCGAGCGCGGGAAACTGCCCTGAACCGGAGAAGAGAATGGAAGACCTGCTAAACAAGGAAATTAAAGTTGTCAACATCGGCCTGCGGGAATTTTTTGACTCGCTCGTGGAACAGGAGGTCGAGGCCGTGCAGGTGGAATGGAAGCCCCCGGCCCAGGGGGATCAGGAACTTTTGGATATACTGGACAGGATGCTGTAAGGCTAAACGCCGACCTCCCCCCGAGGGGGAGCTGTGAAAATACCTTTTCAGTCGTCACCCCGGTGAAAACCGGGGTCCAGCAATTTATTAAGGCTTTCAAAAAATACTGGATTCCGGCTTCCGCCGGAATGACGAGCACCAAACCAATACCCCGGCCCGCTCACCTTTACCCGCCCAGCCCTCCACGGAAGCTGTTCAATCCGGCATGCGCAGAACCGGCTTAATCGCTTTGCCGGCGATGCTGTCTGCTACTGCCCGGTTAATATCGGCGAAGTCGTAGAGGGAAACGATTCGCTCGACCGGCAACTTTCCGGCGCGATACAAATTCATGAGTTCGGGGATGAATTGCTCGGGGACGCTGTCGCCCTGGATGCAGCCGCGGACCGTACGGCCGTTCTGGAGCGTTCTCATGTCGAGATTCGCCCTCGTTCCTTTCCGGCTGCTGCCGACCAGGCAGCAGGTGCCCAAGGGTTGCAGGCAGTCGACCGCCTGGCGCAAGGCCTCCGGCGATCCTGCCGCCTCAAGAGAGACCCGGGCCCCCTGTCCTCCCGTGACATTGTGAATCCCGCGACGGGATCGGTGTGAGCGGCGTCAATCGTATGCGTCGCGCCGAGGGAACGGGCCAGGGCGAGGCGATTGGGGTAGAGGTCTACGGCAATGATGGGTTCGCAGCCGGCGATCCGCGCGGCCATGAGCCCCGCGAGCCCAACCGTCCCGGCCCCGAAGACGGCGAAAGCATCCCCGGGGTTCGGATGGAGGACATTCAAAACCGCACCGGCGCCGGTGTTAATTCCGCAAGGAAAGGCCGCAAGCAGTTCAAAGGGCATGTCCTCCGGGACCCTCACCACGTTGCGCTCCGTCGCAAGCGCGAATGTGGCGAAAGAGGACTGTTGGAAGAAGCAACTGAAGATAGGCGCGCCGCCAAGACTCATCACCGTAGACCCGTCGGCGCGAGTCCCGTAGTTCTTCAGGCGTGCGGCCGCGAGGCAGTACGCTGGCTTTCCGCTTTTGCAGTGGACACACGCCCCGCAGGAAGGGAAAACCATAAGAACCCGGTCTCCGGGTTTGACCTTGTCTACCCCGGGGCCGGTGCGCTCGATAATTCCCGCACCTTCGTGCCCGTATACGGCGGGGTAGCGGATCGGGAAATATCCGTCCCGCGCGTGTACGTCCGTCTGGCATATCCCGCTCGCCGCGACCCGGACCAGCACTTCGCCGGCCCCGGGCTCGGCAAGCTCAACGCGCTCGATGTGGAAGGGGCCGGAAAGCTCGTGAACTACGGCTGCGGTGATCTCCATTCGTGGGGCCGAGTAATCCTTTCACCTGCCGAATCCCGCTTCCCGTCACTTGGTCTTGCGGGCGATTTCCACCAGCGGCGCCACCCGTTTCTGGAGATCATGGACATATTTGTCATATTCCGCGCCCACTATGGGCCTGACGGCCAACCCTGATTTGTCCATCTTGTCGACATGCTCCGGGTCCTTCATGGCTTCCCCGAAGACGGTCTGGATTTTCCGCACGATCGGGTCCGGAATCCCCCTGGGTCCGAAAACCCCCCGGGTCGAGGAGGAGATCACGCCGGGGAACCCGAGCTCGGCACCCGTGGGAGCGTCGGGCACGAACTTGGATCTCTCGGGGTCCATGACCATGAGGACGTGCAGCTGTTTCCCCTTCATTTTGCCGGCGATGTCGCCCACATTGCCGAAAGCGACGTCCACCTGGCCGCCAAGGACCGCGGTGAATACGTGGGCGCCGCCGTCAAAATGAACGATCCGGAACTTCACCTTTGCCGCCTCCTCCATCATGAGGATCGCCAGGTGGTCATCTCCCATGATTCCCGTTGTCGCCGCCCGGATTTCACCCGGCCGTTTCCGCGCGTCGTCGAGGAGGTCTTTCAGAGTTTTGTAAGGGCTCTCCGCCCGCGTCCAGATAATCCCGGGGTCAAGGACCTGGTTAATGATGAAGACCAGAGAGTTCAGGTCGAAAGTGGCTTTCCGCTCCGGGTCCAGGATGATCGTGTTCAGCGCCGGAAGGCTGGCAAACCCAAGGTAATACCCGTCCGGTTTCTGCCGGGCGGTTTCGGCGAGTCCGATCTGAGAACCGGCGCCGACTTTATTGGTTACGACGATCGGCTGCCCCATTTTCTTCTCGGCAATCGCCGCAAGGATTCGGGCCCCGACGTCCGTGGAACCGCCTGCCGGCCAGGGCACCTGGAGAATGACCGGCTTGGTCGGGTAGTCGGTGGTTTGCGCTCCGGCGAGACCGACCGTCCCGAACAACCAAAAAGCCGTAATTACGATGGTGAAGATTCCTCTGATCATTTTGACCCTCCTGGGTGTAGAGTGCCCTCTGAATTACCGGGCTTTTTTCAGGATGGCCTGATTTTACAGAAACGGGAGGGCCAGGATCAAGGCAAAAACCTTGACAGGCAAAAACTGATTGGGAAACACCGAGCGCTACGTGTTTTCAAATTGCTTATTGAACGAATGAGGGGGGAATTTGGGGAAGACGAAGGGGTGAAGTCCGCATTGGACCTTACAGTTCCGTCGAAAGGGAAACGTAGGGGCGACCCGCCGGGTCGCCCTACAGTCGGGGGGTGCTTTGTCGGACCAGACCGGAGATGCCACATTAATCAGTACTTTAACCGGAACCTGTATTTTACCTTCACCTCCTTGTCCTTGGGAGCGGGAACGTCAAACCGGATCAGATGGGCGCTAAGTTTCTCGTACGGGTGGGTGGTTGAAAGCATCTCCCAGTCTCCCGGGACCGGTTCCTCCACGAAAACCCGGATATCCTCCTTCTTGTGATTCCGCAAGGTGACTTCGAACCCGACCTCGACAAGATTGCGGGCCACTCGTTTATAATCCGTCTGAACCCGTTCCCCGACCACATCGAAAGCCTCTCCGATCTTGACCTTGATCTTTTCATCCTTCGGCGTATGGTCGATCCGGTCCTCCCCGATAAATTGAATGCTGCCGTCCTTATCTTCCTTGTAAACCCGGACCGTACCCTTCGGAAGAGGCATTCCCAGGTTGTTCTTCTGGCTGTTTTCCAACTCGAGAAAGACGCCGACCTTCTGCTTGTTCGCCCCCTGGTCCATTGGATAAAAGTAATACTGAGGAGCGCCCGAGAAGATGAAGAGCTTCTTGACGGGAATCCTGTCGGCATCGAGGAGGCTCATCTGCTTGCTCTGGTTATCTTTGATCGTCGTCCTCCGGTCCAGGGTGTAGAGATGGTATTCGAAGAAAGACTCCTCGGTAAACTGCGGGGCGGCTTCCTTCGCGGCCATCACTCTTCCCGCCCGATCCATCGGCGCCGCCGGCTGGACCCGGTGGATGTCGCCGGCCACCAGCTTGAGGAGAGCGTTCCGGTATGTCGCCCCGCTCTTGTTGTCGAGGGTTACCCACCCCGTTAAAGAAGCCAGCGTGTCCGATTGATTCAAAGCGGCGACGTAATCGGCCTTCCAGTTGATGCCGCCTGTCAGGTATGAGGCCTCGACCTTCTGGGGTTTATTCAGCCTGTTTTCCAGCGTCCAGACCAAAGTGGGTTGCGGGATGAGGTTTTCGGGGATCTTTGGAAGGAGGATGCGGCCCGGATGGCCGATGGAGATTTGATCTCCAATCTGAAAAATATTCCCGTTCTGGGTGGAGAGGAGGGTGGCATCGATGATCTCTTCTTTTTTCGTCTCCGGGTTGACCGTGGCAAGCTGCACCTTCTTGCCTATAAACTTTTCGAGGAGCTTCTGGGGGCTCAGAAGGTCGTACTCATAGTTTTGTTCGAGTACACTCAGGCTTTTTCCATCGGTCAGAGATTTAATATGGACGCTGGTAGGATCGATCTTGCCGGCTACGTCCATGAACTTCATCTCCAGCATGCCGGGTTTCAAGTCCACGATCCGGGTATCCTTCACCAGCCCCAGATTCGAGTTGTAAATCGTGACCGCCACATCCTGTTGATCGTTCAGAGTGCTGCTCAAAGGCGCCCCGAAGGTCATGGAGGCGAAGACAAGAAGCTGGAGAAGAGCAACGGGGATGAAAAGGATTTTCATAGGGAGGACCTCCTGCGGGATGTTGTTATGGGAAAATAGGTCACTCGTTTCTTTTTACAATGATTCTCGGGAGTTTTTTTTGAGATATTGAACATGCAGTTAAGTTGACCGCTGGTCGCGAAGGGGGAGGCAGAGGCGACCCGTCCCGCCCTTGGGCGTGATCGCCCCTACAATGCCTCGATTCTTTTCAGGTACGCATCCATATTGAACTTTCTCCGCAGCCCCGACTCGCTCATGTAGCGCACCGTTCCAAAAATGCTGCGCTCTCCCCAGGGCCGGTCGTGCTTGCCGAAGCACCAGGCCACGCCGGCGAAACCGTTGGGGTCCCGCCCGTCCAGCTCGTATTTGTTGTTGAGATAAAGGGCGACCCGGAAAGCTTCTTCGGGGCTGGGACTCCACTCCAGAATCTTCTTTCCCCAGTACATCCGCAGGTAGTTGTGCATCCTCCCGGTCACGACCATCTCCCGCTGGGCGGCGTTCCAGTACGGATCGTGGGTGCGGCCCCGCTCCAGCTCTTCCGGCGAATAAAGGCTTTCCCGCTCATCCCGCAGGTGTTTCTGAAGAGTCTCTTTCGACCAGCCGGGTATCGATTCGAAGGAGTCGTACGCGGGGTTGTAATGGACAAAGTTCATGGCCAGCTCTCTTCTTACGATTAGCTCCTCCAGATAGGCCTGTCTCGCCCTTGGAGGGACCTTCACTGCCTCCCGGATTTTCATCGCGATAAAAAGCGGGGAGATCTGCCCGAAGTGAAGGTAAGCGCTCATCCGGGAGCCCAGGTCGAGGGAGGGATCGTTCCGATCCTCGGAATAATCCCGCAACTTGTTCCTGATGAATTCGTCCAGGAATTTTTTGGCCTGGGCCGTGCCGCCGGGAAAACCATTCACCGGAGGAACACTGCGGTCGATGGAAAAAGAAGAGAGGATTTCTTTGGGCCCCTGTTCGAGATCGAGGCCGGAGAATGGGACGGTTAGGCCAACATGAACATGGCCATGTTTATTGTGGGGGCGGGGTAACCCCGCCCCCACGCCGCTCTTGTGTGGAATCGGATTTTCCGATAAAGGAACCAGGTATTCAGGAAGAAATTTTTGGATCTTTCTTCGCAGCACCGCCGCCGAGTAAGCCTCTTTGGGATAGGCAGTCTCGACCGGCACCACAACATCGCTCTCCACCTGGACCACCGGGCAGGAGACATTTTCGGCAACGTGCTGCCGCCATTTTTTCTGTACCCGCAGATATCCCCGGTCGGTTACCACCATCGAGGCTTGGCGGGCGACTTTCATCGTTTCTTTCTCCGGCGATCCAGGAAGGACGATAAAGGGGATCCCCCGCCGTTCTAAACCGACTTTCACCTCCCGCATACCCTCCAGCAGGAAAGTGTAATGCCTGAGATTCGCTTCGGGGAAATTTTCGGTCAGGACAAAGAGAACCAGCAGGGGCATCTTCTGTTTGTTGGCAGAACGGGCGGCAAATTCAAGCGCGTGATTCCATTCCGTCCGCTGGGAAGCCTGCATCCAGTAGAGAACAAAATTCCCTTCCTGGGCGGGCCGGGAATTCAGATATTGAATTCTGGTCGGATGGATCATATCAGCTTTACTCCACGAGCGTTTTCCACAACGGGAGAGTGAAGAGGTGTGTTGTAGGGCCGACCCGGCGGGTCCCTCCAACGCGGGGAGGGGCCGTAAAGTGAGTATAAAACGGGGCTCCGAAGTGTTCAACGAGAAAGGCAGGCTCGGGGCCGGTCGGCCCCCGGTTTCCCCGCTTTTTCCTTGACAAGCAAAAAAAGCCTGCAGCATAATGGCCCTGCAACTCCCACCGGGGAAAAACCGCCTAAAACCAAGTAAGGAGGGAGAGAACGTGAAAAAGAGCGGAGTTCTTTTTGTCGTCGTTGCCGGTATTCTTTTCACTCTGGGCGCTGCCCTAAGCGAGGCTCAGGATGTGATCCGGATCGGGTCCATCTATCCCCTGACCGGCGCGATTGCCTCCTCCGGGATGCGCAGCAAGCATGCCGTTGAGACGGCGCTGGACGTCATCAACAACAAGTACGATCTGGATATTCCCTTCGCCCGCACCGAAGGAATCCCCAACCTGAAAGGGGCCAAGCTCCAGGTCGTCTGGGGGGACAGCCAGGCCTCTCCCGAAGTGGGGAAGACCGAGGCGGAGCGGCTGATCACCCAGGAAAAGGTTCCTCTGCTCCTTGGGGCTTACCAGAGCGGGGTCAGCAAATCGACGAGCTTCGTGGCCGAGCGTTACAAGATCCCCTTTGTCTGCGCCGAATCCAGCTCGGCGGAACTGACCGAACGGGGCCTCAAGTATTTCTTCCGGATTGCCCCGACGGATTCCGAAGACTCCATCGCTTTCTTCAACTTCCTGGATGAGATGAAAAAAAAGGGCAGGAAAGTGGAGAAAGTCGCCCTGGTCTATGAGAACACCGAGTTTGGGGTCCATGCCCGGGGGGAAGCCAAGAAGCAGGCCGATCAAAGAGGGTACAAGATCGTAGCGGATATCTCCTATCCTTTCAAATCCACCGACGTGAAGAGCGAAGTGCTGAAGGTCAAGGCGGCCAAGCCGGATGTCATCTTCCAGGCCTCCCTGCTGGGAGACATGATGCTCTTTGCCAAGGCCTATAAAGAGCTGAAGGTGGAATTCAACGTGAACCTCTCCTACTGCGGCGGGTACCACGACCCCAGCTTCGTCCAGAACCTGAAGAAGGACGCGGAATTCTTCATGGGCCAGTGCACGTTCAGCCCGGACTTCATCACCAAGAAACCCGTCCTGGGGAAGATCAACGAGATGTACAAGAAGCGGAGCGGCGTGGATTTCGACGGGGTGACCATCGAAGGATTCACTTCGGTCCTGGTCATTGCCGATGCCTTCAACCGGGCCAAATCCACGGACCCGGAAGCGATTGTCCAGGCATTGCGGACCACGGACTTCAAAACCCCCACGCTTCCGGGGGACGCGGTGAAGTTCAACGAAAAGGGCCAGAATATAAAGATCATCTCCAACATCTCCCAGGTCCAGGGAGGCCAGTACCGGGTCATTTGGCCGGGCGAAATGGCCGCGACCGAAATGGTGTGGCCCTTCGTTCCCTGGGATAAGAGGAAGTAGCTGGGGACCAGGAGCTATTACACCAAAATTTGTAACGTTTAGCCTTATGAAAGATAAAGTCCCAAGATGCAGGAGCTACCAGAAATCCCCCTTAATCCCCCTTTTTCAAAGGGGGAGACCATTCTCCTCCCTTTATTAAAGGGAGGCTGGGAGGGATTTCTGGGAGAGCTAGACAATTTCCGAAATTTGCCATCTGCAATCGGCCGGTAGGCGCGGTCACGCGCAGCGCGTGATTAAACCCGCCCCTGCAATTTGTGCCAACCCCGAGGACTTGGTTCTGAAGTCAGGTTCCAAGTCCTCGCCGTTTCTCCGGAGCAAGGGAAATATGGATTTTGATATTCTTCTCCAGATCCTGGTCAGCGGCCTCCTCATGGGGCTGATCTTCGCCCTGATCGCCGTCGGGTTGACGTTCATTTGGGGCGTGATGGACATCCTCAATTTTGCCCACGGGGAATTCCTCATGCTGGCCATGTTTATCTCCTTCTGGATGTTTTCTCTCTGGAAGATCGATCCCCTCTGGTCGATGCCCATTACCGTGGCAGTCCTCTTCGCCATCGGAGTTCTCACCTACCACCTCATCATCAAGAAAGTTCTCAATGCTCCCGGACTGACGGCACTCCTGGCCACCTTCGGCCTGTCGATCCTGATCAAGAACCTGGCCCAGTTCTTCTGGACCCCGGATTTCCGGCAGATCCAGGGAGCCATCCTGAGCGATAAGACCTTGAGTTTCTGGGACCTCAACGTGAGCCTGCCGGAAGTGGTGGCGGCGGCGGAAGCGGGCTCATCACCTTCCTGATTTATTACTTGATCTTCAAGACCAAGACCGGCCGGGCCATCCGGGCGACGGCCCTGGACCGGGACACGGCTCTGCTCATGGGTATCAATATCGACCGGGTCTTCGCGCTGACCTTCGGCCTGGGGGGAGCCTGCGTGGGCGTCGCCGGGGCCCTGCTGATGAATTTTTATTATGTCTTCCCCAGCGTGGGAAGCCTCTTCGGAATTCTCGCTTTTGTCACCGTGGCCCTGGGCGGTTTCGGGAATATTACCGGGGCCTTCTATGCCGGGGTCCTCATCGGGGTGGTGGAGACCGCCGGAGGGGTTTTCATCGCCCCGGTGTTCAAGTACACGGTGGTCTTCGCCATGTATTTGGTCATCATCCTGATCCGGCCCAAGGGGCTCTTCGGGTGGTAGGATAGCTTCGAGGCCCGAGGTTTAAGGTTCGAACGCCGGGATTCATAAATAACGTCCTCATAGCTGTTTGGGACTTATGGAAATAAAGTTCCTAGCGGCCATGAACACCCAGAAATCCCCCTTAGTCCCCCTTTTTCAAAGGGGGAGACTCTTCTCCTCCCTTTGTTAAAGGGAGGCTGGGAGGGATTTCCGGAAAAGATGAACAATTTCGTTTTTTGAGTTTATGAAGATGGAAACCAACGCTATTTCCTTTCTGAAAAAACCGGTGATCTTTATCCCCCTTTTGATCCTGCTCTTCCTCCCCTGGACCAGCACGAATCTTCACTTTCACCACGTCCTGATCATGTTCATGCTCTTTGCCACCTTGAGCCAGGCCTGGAATTTCATCGGCGGGTTCGCCGGCCAGGTCTCTTTCGGGCATGCCACCTTCTTCGGCATCGGGGCGTACGCCTCCCTGGTGTTGCTGAAGAGATTCGACCTCAGCCCCTGGGTGGGAATGCTGGTCGGCGGCGGCGTTGCGGTGATCGTGGCCGTGGTCATCGGCTACCCGGTTTTCAAGCTCAAGGGCCACTATTTCGCCATCTCCACCTTTGCCGTGGCGGAGATCGTCGAGCGCCTCTTCAACAACTGGGATTTTGTGGAAGGGGCCATCGGCCTCCCCGCCCCGGTCCTGCCGGAGGGCCTGGTCAACTTCATGTGGTACAAGACCAAGATGCCCTATTTCTACATCGCTTTTGTCTTCTTCGTCCTGGTCCTGCTCCTGGCCTACAAGATCGACCGTTCCAGGATGGGTTTCTACTTGCGGGCGATCAAGCAGAGCCACGAAGCCGCGGAGGGCCTGGGGATCGACACCACCCAGTACAAGATGGTGGCCATGGTGATCAGCGCCTTCGTGACGGCCATCTGCGGCGCTTTTTACGCCCAGTATATTCTGTATATCGATCCTCCTTCCGTTCTTTCCCTGGACATTTCCATCAAGATCGTCCTGATCACCGTCCTGGGAGGGGCCGGCACGATTATCGGGCCGATCCTGGGGGCGGCCATCCTGATCCCTCTCTCGGAGTACAGCCGGATCTTTCTGGGGGGGACGGGCAAGGGAGTGGACCTGATCGTTTTCGGCGCGCTGATCCTGTTCATCTCCGTATTCCAGCCCCAGGGAATGGCGGGATTTTTCAAAAAGGCAAGGAAATAGGTTTTCGTAGGGCGACCCGGCGGGTCGCCCTACGTCTGGTCGCAAAACAGGAAATACACCGATGGAAATTCTCCAGGTCGAAAACCTGACCATGAAATTCGGCAGCCTGGCCGCTGTGGACGATGTGAGCCTCTCCGTGAGACAAGGCGAGATCATCGGGCTGATCGGGCCCAACGGCGCGGGGAAGACCACTTTTTTCAACTGCCTGACCGGCTACCTGACTCCCCAGGAGGGCTCCATTCGATTCAACGATCACCGGATCGGCGGACTGCGTCCCAACCGGATCTGCCGGCTCGGCCTGGCCCGGACTTTTCAGATCGTCCAGGTCTTCCGGGATATGACGACCTGGGAAAACGTCATGCTCGGTGCTTTCTGCCGCACCCGCAGCGCCGAGGCGCCTACCAGGAGGCGCTGGAAATCCTGAAGTTCACCGGGATTTATGAAAAAAGAGATTCCCTGGTCAGCAATCTGACCATTGCCGACCACAAGCGATTGGAGATCTCCAAGGCCCTCGCCACCCAGCCCCAACTTCTCATGCTCGACGAGGCCATGGCGGGACTGAATGCCACGGAAACGAACGAGGCCATCGAGCTGATCAAGAAGATCCGCGGCCGCGGAATCACCCTGATCGTGGTCGAGCACGTCATGGAAGTGATCATGTCCATCTCCGAGCGGGTGGTGGTCTTCGACTCGGGCAAGAAAATTGCGGAGGACTCCCCGGAAAAGATCGTCAAGAACCCGCGGGTCATCGAGGCGTATTTGGGGGATTACCAGAAGGAGCCCTCGGATGCTTGAGGTAAGAAGATCAGCGTGAGCTACCTGGGAGTCCCGGTCATCCGGAATGTCTCCTTCCACGTGGAAGAAGGGCAGATGGTCTCCATCGTCGGCTCCAATGGGGCGGGCAAATCGACAATTCTGAAGACCATTTCCGGCTTCCTCCGGCCCCTGAGCGGGGAAATCTTTTTTCGCGGGAGGCGAATCGATACTCTACCCCCCTTCGGGATCACGGCCGCGGGGATCTCTCACATTCCGGAGGGCAGGAAGATCTTCGGCAAGCTCTCGGTGCTGGACAACCTCCTGGTGGGCGCCCACACCCGGAATTCCCAGCCCGAAGTCCAGCAGAGCCTGGAGGAGATGTATCAGCTCTTCCCCATACTGAAAGAGAGAAAAGACCAGCGGGGGGAGACGCTCTCCGGCGGGGAGCAGCAGATGCTGGCCATCGCCCGCGGGCTCATGTCCAAGCCGCAACTCATGATGCTCGACGAACCTTCCCTGGGCCTCATGCCTTCCCTTTCGGTGAAGGTCATCGAAGTACTCAAACGAATCAGCTCGCAGGGAACCACCATCCTCCTCGTCGAGCAGAAAGTCCGCGACGCCCTGCAGCTTGCCGACCGTGCCTATGTGCTTCAGACCGGGACCATCGTGCAGGAAGGGACGGGAGCCGATCTCCTGAAGAGCGACACGATCCGCAAGGCCTACCTGGGGATGTAAAATCATTAGCCACAGAGATCACAGAGGCCACAGAGGAAAATTTTATTGGGGCGCGGATCAACGCGGATGAACACAGATGTAAACAAGGGCGAAATAGGAGAGCTTTCAAAGAAATAAAGGATCACGGATTCTTTTCTTCTTCTTTTTGACTCGGTGATCTCTGTGACCTCTGTGGCAAAGATATTTGTCGTTTGAAAGGAAGCTTCCCATGGTTGGGAACTCTTACCGGATTTTGGAGATCGACCTCTCCACCGGACGCTCGAAAGTAACCGAGTACGGGGAAAAGACGCTGCGCAAGTTTTTGGGGGGCAGCGGCCTGGCCGCATCGATCCTGTTCGGCCGTTTTCAATCCGACCTTGACCCGTTCCACCCGGAGAGTCCGTTGATCTTCATGACCGGCCTCTTCACCGGCGTTCCCGTACCCTGCGGATGCCGAATCTCCATTTGCGCCAAATCCCCGCTCCAGCACTGGGGGGAAGCGAACGCCGGCGGGTACTGGGGGCCGGAGCTGAAATTCACCGGGTTTGACGGCGTAATCATAACCGGCCGGGCGAAAGAACCTTCCTATCTGTGGGTTACCTCGAAGGGAGCGGAGGTCCGGAGCGCCGAGTCACTCTGGGGAAAGGGAACTTTTGAAACCACCGCCCGGCTCACAGAGCTCACCGATCCCAAAGCACGGGTTGCCGCCATCGGTCCCGCCGGCGAGACGCGGAGCTTTATGGCTGCCGTGGTCACCGGGGGAGCGGAGGCCCGGGTGATGGCCCGGACCGGCCTCGGGGCCGTCATGGGGGCGAAGAACCTGAAGGCGGTAGTCGTCCGGGGAGATCAAAAGCCGGCCGTTGCGGACCAGAAAATCCTGCAGGAGACCACGAAAGAGTTTCTCCCCAACCTGAAATTCGTGGAAGGACTGACAAAATTCGGGACGGCCGCCCTCATCGAATCGAAAGAAGCGGTCGGAGCCCTTCCCATCAAGAACTATCTTCTGGCCCACTGGGATGGGGCGAAAAAGATATCCGGCCCGACGATGGTGGCGGAATACCTGGAGAAAGACTACGGCTGTTACTCCTGCCCGATCCGCTGCGGGAAAGACGTGAAGGTGAGCGAGGGCCCGTACGCCGGGGTGGTGGGCCACGGCCCCGAGTACGAGACGCTCAGCAGCATGGGTTCTCTCCTCTTGAACGATGACCTGAAATCCATCATCGACCTGAATTATCTCTGCAACGACCTGGGCCTGGACACCATGTCCGCAGGCATCGCCGTGGCCTTCGCCATCGAATCATTTTCACGCGGATACCTGAAAGACGCCGACGGGCTGGATCTGCATTGGGGGGACCCGGAAGCGATCGCTTCCCTGATTGTAAAAATGGCCGCCCGGCGGGGAATCGGCGCGCTGTTTGCCGACGGAGTCGAAAAAGCGGCCAAAGCGCTGGGGAGAGATACGGAAAGTTTCGCCCTGCACTCCAAAGGCCTGGAGGTTTCCCAGTCCAACCCCACGCCCACCGTGAGCCTGGCCTTGAGCTGGGCCACGTCCAACCGGGGCGCGTGCCATCTCGAAGGGTTCTCCCACCAGGTGGAAGGCGGTGTCCCTTTCGCGGAGATGGGCTACCTAAAAGCCATGGACGGCACCTCCGGGGACGGCAAGGGGAAGATGACCGCGATGATGCAAAATTACATGGCCGTCTTCAACGCCCTGGGCCTCTGCAAATTTCTGTTTTTCGCCCGGGTGTCCCACGAAACCATTTGCAAGTGGATCAAAGGCCTGACCGGCTGGAACGTGACCTCCGCAGAGTTGATGGAAATCGGCGACCGCCTCTACAATTTGAAACGGGCCTACAATGTTTTGATGGGAACTTCGGCCGCCAACGATACGGTCCCCCCGAGGATCCTGGAGATCCTGCGTCCGGGAAAGCCGGCTGCGGAGGGGGAACAACTCTTCCTGAAAATGCGCGAGGAGTACTATCGTTTCCGCGGTTGGGATGAAAAGGGGATCCCAACACGGGATAAGCTTCTTGCCCTTGAATTAGAGGAAGCTGCCGAAAAAATCTGTAGGAAATAAAATTTTTGGACGCAGATTACGCAGATTTTCAGGATATAAATGCCTTCAAACGGGCCTTTGCAATCCCAAAATCCCCCTCACCCTCCCCTCTCCCCCGAAGCGGGGGAGAGGGCTGGGGTGAGGGGGCGCGTCGCTCCGGTAAAATGACTGTTTTTGTCAAGACCGTCGGCACCCTGAAAAGCCTTGAGGAAGAAACGACGTTCGTCCCCATGGATGTTCCCCTGCAGACCTCCGTTTCTCAAATCATCGAACGTCTGAAACTGAACGACTGGGAGGTTGGTTTTATCCTGGTCAACGGCGCTCGGGGGACGACGGAATCCATCCTCCAGGAAGGAGACCAACTCACCCTCATCGCCCCCCTCGTTGGGGGCTGATTTCGTCCTTGCCCGCTCCCTCCAGATCCCCTTCGTTTCCTTACTAACTCCGAAAGACATTCTGCGGGCCCCCCACCCATGTCAAATGATGACCAGCCTTGTTTTTCGAATTGACGTGCCGCCCTTCTTTTATCCATCCAAAAGAGCGCCGGATTCATTTCCCACTCCATCAAATTAGTAAAAGTCCCGACGACTTAACTCCTTTAGAGGAGTGGATCACCTTATTGGCTCGGGCATCCCGACGGCGATGAATTTAGGCATATTTTTGGCATTCCTCTTGGAATACGGCTCTAAATTGGCTGAAGCTGTCGCCTTGAAGATCATAAAAACTCACCTTCTTACCTGTTAACAACGAATGGCACTCCCCAGCGTGAGATTTTTGCCGCGGCCCTTTTTGTCATCTTAGTCGCGGCTCCGCAAAGTGGTTGGCCTCTGGCCTCCAATAACATTCCCCTGAACAGCCTCGTTTATCAGTACATCGAAAAACTCGCCGGGTTCGGACTCATCAAGTCGGACCTGAAAGGGATCAGGCCCTATTCGCGTTCCGAGGCTGCGAGGCTCCTGCTCGAAGCGGAGGAGGAACTGGCCGGGAGGGAAGAACACGATGATTTATTCGCAAGGAAGATTGTAAAGCGATTGCGCGAGCTCGTCCCCCGGGAAGCGGCTCTCCGCGGGGACTCGTCCCAGGCTCCCTTTTTTGACAACAATCCCCTTGCCGCGTTCCGGCTCAGGTACGTCTACCTGGATGGAGTTCCCCGGAGCTACGAGCGTCCTGTCCATGACCCCGGAGGAGACGGGGTGTTCGGGATCGGGAGCGGCCTTCGGCCTGACAATCCCTACCCCACCCTTGTTCGACAGCACGGCACCGAGGGGACCCCCCTTCTGGAGAATAATGAGGGAAACCGGTACGGGCGCGGGAACAACGTAGAGCTGCTCTTGAACAGCGAGCTTTACCTAAAGGATTACGCTTCTGCGCTGCTGGAGCCGCTGCTCAGCCATTCCGAGCAGGGAAGCGACACCGACGCCCGGTTGAACAAAGCCTACGTGAAGCTCGGAGGCGGAGGGCTGGAGCTGGAGGCCGGCAGGGATGCGGTGTGGCTGGGGCTCGGCTACCGGGGAGCCATCACCCTGACCAACAACGCGCGGAACTTCGACCTCGTTAAGCTGTCGAACCCCGAGCCGCTGCAGTTGAAGTATCTCGGGTTCCTCAAATATGCCGTTTTATTCTCCAGGTTTGATTCCGTGATGACGGACAGCGAGGAGCGCCGACCCTATTTCATGGGAGCCAAGCTTTCGGTGAAGCCCGCCGCCGTGGTCGAGGTTGGGATAAATTACGGCAAGCAGTTCGGCGGCCCCGGCGTGGACAACAGCGTGGGCAGCAACCTGAGGGGGATATTCGGGGGGACCAGTTCCGACAATACTAACAACCTCGCCGGGGTGGAGGTCAGGATTCGGCTCCCTTTTCTCCGCAACGCGGAAATCTATGGAGAATTCTCCGGCGAAGATTCGGCTGCGGTCTGGCCGATTGCGGAAAGCTACCTGGCGGGTTTTTACCTTCCCCGCCTGACCGCCAGCGGGAAGGACGATCTCCGCGTTGAATATTTCTGGGGAAACTCGATTCTCTACACCAATGGGACATTTCCGGAGGGCTATATTTATAAGGGAATGCCCATAGGCCACTCCCAGGGAGGGGCGACCCAGGATTTCTTTGTCCGCTACAGCCACTGGTTTTCCCTGCGAAACAACCTCGCCCTCGAGTATTTCCATACGGAGCGGGGCAACCAGGGCAGGGTCGAAGTAAATGGGATCATGCAGGCCGTCGAACGAAAAAATTCCTGGCGAGCCTCATGGAACCTGCCCGTTTACGGGGATTGGGATCTGAATCTGGCGTACGGGTGGGAAAGGATTCACAATCTAAACCTCGCCGATGGCGTAAAGCGCACCAATCAGCTGTTCAAAGTGGATCTCAGCTACCGATATTAATACAAACGTAATAAATATCTTTATATAAAATCATCATCTCCAAAGAAACGGCAATTTCACCCCACCCAAACCCTTTCCCCCTCGAGGATTGATGCGTAGGGGCGGCCCCCCGCGGCCGCCCACAACATGGAGAACCACAAGGGGTTGCTCCTGGCAGGACCTGATATCTACCGTGAAGCGGCGCCGAGAGCCCGCTACTCTAAGCAAATACCAGGTTCTTTTCCTTGGAAAACGCGTTCAGGATTGCCTGCATGACTTCACTGCGGGTATTCAGGATGGTTTGAACAGGAGCCGGGTACCTTACCGAAAGGAGAATTCCCTTGTCTTCAATGCTCGTGTGAACGACCGGCTTGAGTTCCCGCGGGGTGTCCGCTTCGGCAAGAGCGACGGGATTCGATTCGGCCTTGGGCAGGGATTCGATCTTTCTTCCGTCAAGCAGTTCGAGCAGGAGATGATAACCGGTCTTCCAGTCGCTCTGGTGGGTTAGATAGAGGTTGATGTTGTCCCACACGTACGCGTGACCCGAATTGTAAACCGCCTGGCTGAAGATCAGGTTGTTGGCCAGATAAATGACCCGCCCGGTTTCCTGATGATTCTTATATTCCAAAACGGTTGTTTTTAATGTGCTGATTTCCAGGACCTTTCCGCTGATTCCGCCGCTTTCGATAAAGTCACCCACCCGGATCTGCCGAGTGAAGATCAGCATGAGCCAGCCGATGAGGCTGGTAAAAACGTCCTTGAGGGCAATCGCCGATCCGGCCAGCGCCAGGCCGAGGACAGCAGCCACGTGGGCGAGATTTTCGAGCCCGATGAAAACGGCGACCACGGAAGCCGAAATAAACAGGAGGATCCGGATCAGCCGTTCGGCTCCCTGGCGCCTTGACTCCTCGAGGGACATACGCCGGAGGAAGGTTCGAGCCGCCCGGTTCAGGAGATAGGCCCCGGCGAATACCGCGAGCACGAGGAGAAGACGATACACATAGCTCAAATAGAAAACCCGCAGCCGCTTTTTCAGACCCAATAGCTCTCGTTCCAGGTCCTTCACGACCTGCTGCTTTCCCCTCACATCCAGTTCTATCTTTTCGATTTCCCTGTTGAGGTCGGTCCGGGGTTTGGAGCTGATTTGCCTCGCGATCTCCTCCTTTTCTCTTTTCTTGAATTCGATCTCCTTCCGGTAGTATTCGAGCTCGTTAGAGACGCTTTGAATTTCCATTCCCAGCTTGAGAGGGGTCGCCGGCCTTTCCCTGGACTCCCGGATGATCCCCTCGGACGGTTTGGAGGGCTGTTTCTTTTCCTCCCCCTGGAAAAAATTCCAGAACGAAGAGTGAGCCGAGGACGGGCAAATGAAGACGGCCATCAGGATGATTGGGATCAGCTGAAAGAACCTGAAAGTTTTTCTTACTGCTCCGTCGCGTTTCACCTTCTTTTTCCTCGCTTGCGAGTTCGGTTATTTCGGGCCGCCGCCAAATGACTGGATTCTGCAAAATTTATGCCTGAGAAGATACCGCAGAGAGGAGGAAAGGATAAGGATGTGGGACCTGCGGATAAGAAAGTAAGGAATTGCCAGCTGAACGATCTTAGGGGCCGGACGGGAATACGAATACAACGTTCTTGAACAGGCCTGCCCCCTGCTGAACATGCTCACCGGGGCAAATCCTGTTGAACATTACAGTAGTTAATGTTATCTTCCTCTCGTATGGCTCCTTCCGTATCCCACGATCGAAGCGAAGAAACTCCCGAAGCCAAGGCCAGGTGGTTCAAGTCCCTGTCTGTCGAAGAGCGGATGGAAATTCTCTGCGCCTTTACCGACCTCATTCTGGCAGTGAACCCCGAAATCGTGGAAGCAAGAGATGCTCAACAGACTCAAAGGCGTATTCGCGTCCTTTCAAGAAAATAAGGTCAAATACCTGGTGATCGGGGGCATTGCTGCCATCCTCCATGGCGTTCCAAGAGCTACCTTCGACCTCGATATCCTGATTGAAGCGACTCCCCAAAATGCTGGAAACCTGTTGAATGCGCTGATTTCGGCCGAGATGGGAACGGCGACTCTTATTTCCGCTGAAGAGCTTCTATCCAACGAAATCACCGTATTCAAAGACAGGATCAGAATAGATGTCCAGACCTCGACACCTGGGACTAATTTTGAAGACGCCTGGAAGCGGCGGGAAAGAATGGTATTCCAGGGACAAGAGTTTTATGTCATCAGCAAGGAAGACCTGATTTTAACCAAACGCGCTTCCGGGCGGGAAATCGACGTCTCCGATGTGAGGTTGTTGGAAATAGCCGAAGAGAAAAAAGAAGGCGATTGAATCAGCAGATACAGACATCTTTCCCCGCGAATCCAACTTGCAGCCGCTCTAAGATCTCATCCACGAAATCGTAATCGAGCCATCGATCCAGCTTCCTGAGGCGGTATAATTTTACCGTCTTAGGGAGATAATTCATCCTGTCGATCAGAACAGAGTCGACGTGAGGACCCAGGCTTTCGGCGAGCCGTTCCGGATTCTGCGGCAATACGGGGCCGATGAAGGCGTACGTCCGGATCCCGTTCTCGTGCAAGGTTTTCAGGGCCTGGACTCTGGCTTCGATCGGCGGCGCGTTGGGCTCAAACAATTTTCGTATTTCATCCCGATCGGTGGTGACGGTAAAGCCCACTTCTACTTCCTTAAGCTGCCTTAGCAGATCCAGGTCCCGGAGGACAAGGGGCGACTTGGTGAGAATCCCGATCGAAAACCTGTGGGGCAAGAGAGCCTCCAGGCACTGCCTCGTGAGCTTATATTTCCCTTCCATCGCCGTCTGATAGGGATCGGTCACGGAACTGATCATGACGTGTCCCGCGCGCGCTCTCTTCAGCTCCCTGTTGAGAATCTCCGGAGCATTCACCTTCACGTCCACAAAGGTTCCCCAGTCTTCCTTGTGGCCGGTAAATCTTTTCATGAAAGTGGCGTAGCAGTACTTGCATGCGTGAGAGCAGCCCACGTAGGGATTGACACAGTAGTCCACCCCCGGAATCCCGGATTTGGACAGGATGGATTTGACTCTCTTTTCTCGAATGAGCATTTATTTTTATTGGACGCAGATAAACGCAGATTTGCAGGATTCAAAATCCCTTTCCTGGGTTTTTAGAATTAATCTGCGGGAATCTGCGGAAATCTGCGTCCCACTAAATAAATCTGCTTTAGCCAAAATTTTATCGCTGCCGTTGCCCGGAAACAATGATTTCCATCCACATCCATACCCCTGTTGGATAGGTGTTGATTATTGTTCGGGATTTTTGTATAATGAGGAAACTTGAAGCCCAAGGAAGAGAGGAAGGAAGGGATGCCGAAGATTACCAGAAAATCGGACCTGGAAGGCTTGACCCTGCTCGGCCCGGGCGCAAAACCGGGGAAGAAACTGGAGACATTCCCCAACCATCACCCGTCGAGGGATTACGTGGTGACGCTCGAGTCCCAGGAGTTTACCTGCGTTTGCCCCGCAACCGGCCAGCCTGATTTTGCTTCGGTGACGATTCAATATACTCCGGAGGAAAAGATCCTCGAGTCCAAGTCCCTCAAGCTTTACCTCTGGTCCTATCGCGACCAGCCGGTCTTTCACGAGCACGTGACGAACGCCATTCTCGATGATTTAATTAAAATCCTGGAGCCTCGCTGGTGTAAAGTGAAAGCCGAGTTCGCGGTGCGCGGAGGGATTTCCATCACCGTGGAAGCGGAATACCGGAAACAGAATGCCTAGGCAGACGTGGCTTCCTCCCATCGCTGCCGTCTTCGTCACCAGCCTGATTGTTTCCAACCTCATTGCCGTAAAAATCATTTCCTTCGGCCCCCTGTTCCTGCCTGCCGCGATCATCATCTTTCCGGTGTCGTACATTTTTGGCGATATCCTGACGGAGGTGTACGGGTACGCCCGCGCGCGACGGGTGATCTGGATCGGCTTTGGGTGCAATTTGCTGGCTGTCCTCGCCATCTGGCTCTCGATCGAATTGCCGCCCGCCCCATTCTGGAAAGTTTATCCTCTCGAATCCCCCGAAGCGTCGCAGCAGGCGTACCGGGCCATCTTCGGCTTTACGCCCCGGATCCTGGCCGCATCCTTCCTGGCCTACCTGTTTGGCGAGTTTCTGAACTCCTTTGTGCTGGCGAAAATGAAGATCGCCACGGGGGGGCGGCACCTGTGGGCGCGGACCATCGGTTCGACGATGGTGGGCCAACTGGCGGATTCAGGGGTATTCATCTTCCTCGCCTTCTATGGCGCGATCCCGTTTGATTCACTGGGCAGACTCGTCATTTACCAATGGCTGATCAAATCCGCCTACGAGGCCGCGGCGACTCCGGTAACCTACCTTGCCGTGAATTACCTGAAAAAGGTGGAGGGGGAAGACCATTACGACCGGGACACGCGCTTCAACCCCCTGATGTGGAAGGATTGAGGGAGGCAGGCCTCGCACTTTCCCAACTATCTTTAAGGGATCAATATAGCAGGTTAAAAGACTTCCCAGAAATCCCTCCCTTCCTCCCTTTTTCAAAGGGAGGAGATATAGTTGCCCCCTTTGAAAAAGGGGGATTAAGGGGGATTTCTGGGCTTTTCCGGCAATTTTGGAAATTTTCCATATGACTGAACAGTTGCCCTGTATTTAAATTTGGGGACCTGTGGCGTGAGCCTGAGTTCCGTATTCAATCTGAATTCACTCGATTGAATACCCCGCCCGGAAGCCCTCGTGGATGGCTTTGTAGAGGTCGCCGGGTTCCAGGCAATCGCCGATGCCTGTGACTTTCATTTTGCCGCGGAGCTCCTGGAGAAGCGAGCCGCGGGGCCGGGGAGGTTCATCCACGACGACGTGATCGCAGGGGATGAGCCCGGACTCCCTCCCCTCGACCCGCACGCCCTGCGGAGTTATCCCGACCGCCCTCGTCCCCCACAAAATCCTGACGCCGGCTTTCTACAAGCCTTTCCATAAGGAGCCTCCGCTCGATCAAGGGCTCGAGATCGAATCCGATTTCTTCCAAGGGACCTGCGTGGATAAGGGTCACTTCCTTTCTGCGGCGGAGGGCCAAAAACTCCGAAGTCTCGCAGGCCACGCGGCCGTTCCCCAAAACGGCCACCCGGACGCCGGGAATTTTGGCTTTCCCGCCGAGAATCTCCCAGGAAAGAACTGCGGGCACCTCCTCGTCGCGGGATGGCGGTGAAGGGGCCGCTCCCGTGGCCACCACGACTGAATCGAACCCCCCTTCGAGGAGCGTCCCCGGGCCGGCCTCCTTTTGATATTGGATCTCGGCTTTTTCCTTTACCGCACTCTTAAGGTAGGAAAGGAGGAATGCAAGGTCTTTCTTGAAGGGCGGCACGGCGGCGAGCCTGAGCTGCCCGCCAAGCGAGCGCTCTCTCTCAAAGAGGGTTACGCGGTGCCCCCTTTCCGCGGCGATGCGCGCGGCTTCCAATCCGGCAGGCCCGCCCCCGACAACGGCGACTCTTCTGGGGCGGGCACAGGGGATCAAGGGAAATTCCCGCTCCAGTCCGGCGCGGGCATTCACGGCGCAGCGGACGGGCCGGCGGTACATGATCGCCAGGCAGCGGTTGCAGGAAATACATCTCCGGATTTCCCTCTCCTTCCCTTCAGCCGCCTTTCGCGGCCATTCGGGATCGGCGATGAGGGTCCGGCCGAGGGCGACAAAATCAGTGCGCCCTTCTTCTAAAATTTTTTCAGCAAACCAGGGATCCCGGATCTTGCCCACCCCGATTACGGGAATTCGGACGGCTTTCTTTACCGCCCCGGCATCCTCGATAAAAGTCCCCTGGGGGGAAGCCGCCGGAGGGTACATCCAGGCGAGAGGGGCCGCCTGCATGGTGATTCCCGCCGATATGTCCAAGCTATCGATCCCGGCCTGTTCGAGCCGGCGGGCGATCCATCGGGACTCCTCGATTTCCTGTCCTCCCGTGAGATACTCCCGCCCGCTCATGCGAAACAGAATGGGATAATCGGGGCCCACCTGGTCTCGAACGCCCCGGAAAACCTCCAGGATATACTTGAGACGGCCTTCGGGACTTCCCCCGTACTCGTCCTCCCGCTTGTTGCTGAAGGGGGAGAGAAAACCGGCAAGAAGATACCCGTGGGCGCCGTGAAGCTCGATGGCGTCGAAACCCGCGGATTTGGCGATGCCGGCGGCCCGGACGAATGAATCGCGGAGCTCCCTCATCTCCTCCACGGCAAGCCCCCGCACCCGCTTCTCCCGCCTCATCCTCGCCGGGAGCGAACTCCCCGGTCCCGACGGATCAAAGAGGTAGGAGAGCGGAGAGGCTCCCACGGGGCTTACGCCCGGCAGAAGTTCCGGGTCCACCCCGGCCCCCTGGATGTTGATCTGGATGGCGATTTTGGCGCCCTCGGCCTTGACTGCCTCAACCAGCTCGCTCAGGCCGGGGGTAAGCATCGGGTGATCGATGCGCAGCTGGCGCGCGAGGCCGCGGCCGAAACGAACATCCGCCAGGGTGTTTTCCACGATGATCAGGCCGGCCCCTCCCCGGGCCCGCTCCGCGTACCAACTGATGAGCGCGGGCGTGACCGCCCCGCCGGCATCCGCGAGATTCGTCCCGATCGGGGCCATGACAATCCGGTTGCGAAGCTGCATGGAGCCGAGGGAGGCTTTTTGGAAGAGGAGGGGAAATTTAGGCATGTTCGATCATTTGCAGGAATGTAGGGTCCGTTCCCCGAACGGACCAATTCGGCCTGATCGGGGATCAGGCCCTACATGATTCATCCCAGCCGAGCGATCGATTCCTTCAACACCTTTTCCATGTCCATCCCTTTCGCCAGATACGCCCCGTTGCCGATAATGAGATCGGCATGGCGGACGATCAGGGCTTCGATGGACTTGGGAGGCCCGGGTGAGAAGGTGGTGGAGTGGGCTTCAATCATGTGGGCGATCTCCTCCGGAAGGCCTTCGGCGCGGGCCATGGCGGCGCCCATGAGAGCATGCGGGGTCCGGCGCCCTTCTTCCGTCCATCCACCGGTCCGGAAATCGAAGACCACTATTTTATCCACGTCGTGGAGGAGAGCCCCGGCGAGGAGGTAGTCCATATTCAATTCCACTTTCATGCCCTCGCGAACCGCGGCGGCGATCTTCTCACAAACCTTGCACACCTGGTTCGTGTGCTCGACGTTGGTGTAAGAAATGGAATCCCTGGCCGGCTCAAACTGGTGCACGTTTTCAATGCCCGGGAAATTGCCGCGCTTCCAGGCATTAAACCACACCCGGTAGACCTTGTCCTGAATAGGCCGGCTCTGAATGTCCAGGATTGCCGGAAAAAGGCGAGAAATATAGTCCCGATCCTTCTGATCCATGTCTGCTCCTTTTGTGCCGATTTTGTTGTTTAACCGCAGAGGACGCTGAGAACGCAGAGAAATAACCCTGAAAAATCCTGCTACGTTTCTTCCGTTTCTGATTTGGGAATCTCTGCGCCCTCCGCGTTCTCTGCGGTGAATATTTTTCTTCACCTGATCCCCGCATGAAAAGGCAGGATCAGGCTCAGGCTGGGGAAGAGGATAATTACGATGAGCGCGAGGACCACCGATATCACGTAAGGCGTATAGCTGCGGATGAACGTCCAGGAAAGCTTCTGATTGGTCAGGCGCAGGCAGAGCAGGAGGCCGGCGCCCGTGGGGGGAAGGAAAAACCCGATCATGACCGCGAGCGTAATCACCACGCAAAAATGGATGGGATGAATTCCTTTGGCCTGTACCACCGGGAAAATGACCGGCAGGACGATAACCGCCGCGGGCAACCCTTCCATGATCAACCCGAAGAGCAGAATAATCAACGCGGTCACGAAAAGAAACGTGAGGGGAGAGAGATCTTGCAAGAGGACGAGAAAAAGCCGGGGCACGCCCAAACTGGCCATGATGTACTGGTAAATACTCGCCGTACCCAGGAGGAAGATAACCGCCGCCGTGAGCAGGGCCGTCTCCAACCCGATATTGAAAATTTCCTTCAGAGTGACATTGCGATAGACAAACAGCGCTACCACGACTGCGTAGGCCGCGCAAATGGCTCCCGCTTCCGTCGCCGTAAAGATCCCGTACCGGAAACCTCCCAGGATGACGATCGGAACGACCAGGGCGATGATGGCGCTCTTGAACGCTTGCCAGAACCATTTCAAATTCGGCCTCGCGTCCACCGGCCATTTGAACCGAATCGCCTGGATGTAAATCGTGCCCATCAGCAGGAGCCCCGCCACGAGGCCCGGCAGGACCGCTCCCAGGAATATGCCTACGACGGACGTCGCCGTCTGGGTCCCGACGACAATCATGAAGATGGCCGGCGGGATCAGGACCCCGAAACAGGTTGCAGCCGCGATGATGGAGACCGTGTGTTCCGGTTTGTATCCGGCCTTCAGCATGGGCGGGGCCATCATCGCGCCGATGGCGGAAACATCCGCGACGGTGGAGCCGGAGACCCCCGAAAACATGATTTCCCCGACCACCGTAGTCATTCCCAGCCCGCCCCGGATCCATCCCACCATGGACCGGGAAAAGTCGATCAGGCGGTAGCTGACGCCGCACCGTTCAAAAAGGATCCCGGCAAAGATGAAGGAAGGGATCGCCAGCAAAACCCAGGACTCGATGCCCTGGAAAATGGAAATGGCCACCGTCGACAGTGGTTTTCCCATGATCAGCAGGCCAACGGCGCTGGAAAGGCCCAAAGCGAAGGCAATCGGGATCCCCATGATCAGAAACAGGAGGAAGATGACGCCCAGGACCGACAAGCTCAGCATGGCTTCTTCCTTTCTATGTGTCAGGCTGCTCTAAACGTTGCATAAAAACGGCCAAGAACCACCCCCACCCTTCCCGCGCCCTTCCGAGGGGGAGAGTTAGAAGTGGGGGGGGAAGGACGCAGCCGATTTCCTCTGCAATCCTGGAGATGAAGACTAATGGGGCCCCGGCGAGGCAATTTCGCCCGTTCGGATGGTCTTAACCCCCCGCGCCACTTCGTACCCAAGGATGAGCAACCCACAGACGATCCCGGCGCTATTGAGGAGCCCAAGGTTCACCTCGAGGGCCGGGGAGTACATGTTGGAGGATTGGCTGGTCATGTTGAATCCCGTGAGGATCATCAGAACCCCGAACGCCGCGATCAGGACGTGGTTGATAATCGCGATCGCATATCTTACACGCGGGGGGAAACGGCCCAGGAAGGTGGGCATCGCGAAGTGGATCCCCTTCTGGACGCATATGCCCGTTCCGATCATAGTCATCCAAACGAGCCCGAAGGTCCCCACTTCTTCGGCCCAATAAATCGCCTGGCCGGTTACGTACCGAGTAAAGACGCTCAACACCATGTCCAGCATGGTCAAGATCAGTATGACCAGGAGGACCCGCTCCGGGATGCGGGAAAGCGCCCCGTACAGCTTTCCGGGCTTATGCTCCTTCTCCACGCTTGCGGAAGTCTCCAAATTTTCCTTCTCCTTTTCCTTAAATCGTCCCGACCGGAGGCACCGCCGAGGTTGCAGCCGAATTTATTCGCCGGGCGGGAAATATGCTCCAGCCATGAACACTTCATTCTCCAAGGCGTTGCGGGGGCAGGCGGTAGGGGCGATTCATCAATCGCCCCTACAAGGATCAGGGCGCCGCCCGGGCGGGCCATCCTCTGAAAAGCCAAAATTTCCCTCCTCCTTTCGAAGGGGGAGGGCGAGGGGTGGGGGTGAGTAGTCCTGAAATCCGGCCTATTTAAAATCCATTATTTCCTGGATGACTTCCTTGCCAAAGGTGGAGTAGTACTTGGGGTACACCTTCGCCTTGGCGACTTCCTTGAAGGGCGCCAGGTCGGGAACCGTCACCTTCATTCCCTTCTGTTCCAGCAGTTTCTTCCCATCGCGGTCCATCTTTTCCATCATCGCCCAATTCTTATCTGCGGCTTCGATCCCGAGCTGGAGGATGATATCCTGCTGTTGCTTCGTCAACGTTTTCCAAATGCCGAGGTTCGCCACGACCGCCGTCGGTCCGAAATAATGGTTGCTCATGGCGGCATACTTGCAGATTTCGTAAATCTTCATGGAGATCAGGTTGGCCACGGGCAGGTCGAGCCCATCCACGACCCCCTGCTGAACCGCGGGGATTGCTTCGGACCAGCTGATCGGCACGGCGCTGGCGCCCAGCGCGTTGACCATGTCGGCCAGGGGGGGAGAGGGCATGACCCTGAGCTTGAGGCCCTTGAAATCTTCCAGGGTATTCAAAGGCCTTTTGCTGTTGGCAAACTGCCGGAACCCGAACTCGGTCCAGATGATCATCTTCAAGCCGTACTTTTTCTCGATCTCCGCTTCCATCCTCTTGCCGATGGGACCCCGGACCACGCTGTAATAATGCTTGTAATCGCGCAGCAGGTAGGGCAGCGCCAGGGGCTGAGTAACCGGGAACATGGTGCCCACCCCTCCGCCGGTCCCGGCGAACGCCAGGGCGCCCACCTTGCACATCTCGACGGCTTTCACCTCGTTGGTGACAATCGTCTGGGGGTGATAGTTGATGACGATCTCCCCGTTGGTTCTCTTGGGAACCTCCGCCGAGAAAAAGTCAAGAGCCACGCGCAGCGGGGCCTCACCGGGAGGGCCGCCGATGGGGTCGCCCAGATCAAACACTCTTGGCGCCGCGTTCGATGCGGCCGGGTAGCAGGTCAGCGCCAGTCCAAACACGAGTCCCAGGATGAAAACGCTTCGTCCTCTCATTTGTCCTCCTCCTTCTTTTGGCATGTATGATTTCCCGAACCGGACGCGGCTGCTAGCTTCTGCCCAAAGTCTGTGAAGCAATTTCAACGGTTCGAATTCGGCGGGTGCAGATTGCCCTGCATGATTACTGAATAGCCCCTTTCTTGTCAAGGGCGAAAATCACTTTGTGTGTCACCAGGAAGCCGGAGGGAAGAAGCTTCCGTCAGCCCAATGGAAATTCCTCTGTGCCTCTGGCCGTGCAATTGGTCAGGATCAGCATCGATCGTGCCCTATGCTTACTCAAAGCTGGTGAATTCTGCAGATGCAAGGGACATTTCCTTGCCGGAAAATGGCAGCACCGAGGGCAATTACATTGACAGAAAACAGGAAATGGTGAATATTGTAAGCCTGCTGAAAAATTCCGGGTAGAGAGGAAACCATATGAGTTCCAAGATATCCTTGTTCGTGCCGGAGGGCCGGGTCAAGGCGGTGCCGATTACCCCCGCACCGCACCTCGGGGAACTGAAGGGAAAGGTTGTCGCTTTCATGCAGAACGGAAAGCCTAACGCGGATATCCTCCTCTCGCGGCTGGCCGATCTAATGCAGAAGAAGTATGGCCTGGCCGGAGCCCTGTCCAGAGCCAAACCCAGGGCAACGGAGCCGGCTGAATTCATCGACGAGCTGGTGAAAGAATGCCACGGCGTCGTGAATGCCATAGGGGATTGAGGTTCGTGCACTTCGTGGAGTATCCACGATGCGATAGAGCTGGAAAAGAAGGGAATCCCGACGGTGACCCTCTGTACCGACGAATTCCTGTCCCTGGGGCAGGCCGAAGCCAGGGCGCTGGGCATACCCGCGCTTTCGATCGTCACCATTCCTCACCCGCTGGGCGGGCTGCCCCCGGCTCAAGTTGAGAAGAAGGCGGACCAGGCCCTGGAGGAGGTCGCCCGGGCGCTGCGCGGAGGAGAGGACGGCGGCGGAGAAGAGAAGCGAGCCGCCCGCCAGCGGAAACAGCCCCTCAAAGCAAAGAGCCTGTTTGCCTCCTCGACCCTGGACGCATCGGCGGAAGAAGACGGGCGGTTGTCGGTCGCCGACAACCCCGAATCTATCTTCCAGCTCTTTCAGGCGAGGGGCTGGGCCGACGGGCTGCCTTTCGTCCCTCCGACCGAAGAAAGAGTGGCCAGGATGCTGGCCTACGCCGGTAAGGACCCGAAGGAAGTCCTGGCCATCCTTCCTCCGCGCTGGGGGGAAGCGACGGTGGAAAAGATTGCCGTCAACGCGGTCATGGCCGGGTGCCTCCCGCAGTACTTCCCCGTCGTGCTCGCCGCGGTCTCGGCCATGGCCGAGGAAGCCTTCAACCTGTACGCAGTCCAGGCGACCACCCATCCTTGTTCTCCCCTGTTGCTCGTGAACGGACCCCTGGCCAAGGAGTTGAACATCAACGGCCGGTACAACGCCCTGGGGCAGGGGTGGCGAAGCAACGCCACCATCGGCCGCGCCATCCGGCTGATTCTGCTCAACATCGGGGGCGGGGAACCCGGGGTCCTGGACCGGGCGACGATGGGCCAACCGGGAAAATACTCCTACTGCCTGGCCGAAAACGAGGCCGAAAACCCATGGAAGCCCTACCACGTGGAAAAGGGGTTTGCCCCGGAGGACAGCACGGTGACCGTTTTCGGGGCGGAGGCCCCCCACAACATCAACGACCACCGGAGCACTTCCGGCCGGGACATTCTGAAAACCATCGCCTACACGATAGCGGTGCCGGGCTGCAACAACGGCCTTACCGGAGGGGACTTTCTGCTTCTGCTGGGCCCGGAACATGCCGCCACGATCGCGGCGGACGGTTTTTCCAAGGAAGACGTCAAGAAAATTCTTTATGAAGAAGCCCGCGTCCCCGTGGATCACTACCCGACGGTAAGCTGGAAGTGGATCGCTCAGATGAGGCCGGCGTGGAAACACGTTTTCGAAGAAGGGGGCAAGATCCCCCTCGTGGACCGCTGGGAGGAGATCCAGATCGCCGTCGCCGGAGGCGCGGGGAAACACTCCGCATTCATCCCAACCTTCGGCGCCACGAAACCGGTTACCCGGGCCATCACTCTCCCGGACGGCCGCCCGGCGCGGTCCATTAAAGATTTCAAAGGAGCCGTAAAATAGCCCGAAGCCGTCTCTGCTACCCCGGTCGGGCTTTAGGGGCGATTCGTGAATCGCCCCTACGAATCAGGGCAAAGATTTCGCATCGGAAAGGAGAAATTTATGGCCGCCTATCTCATCGGCAACATTGAAGTCACGGATCCCGCAGCTTACGAAGAATACAAAAAAGGGGTCGCCGCCACGATCGCGGCTTACGGCGGCCGCAGCCTGGTCCGGCCCGGGGGGGCGATGGAAGTGCTGGAAGGCGATTGGACTCCCAAGCGGCTGGTGATCCTGGAATTTTCCAGCGCCGCGAAACTGAAGGCCTGGTACAACTCCCCGGAATACCGGCCGCTTCTTCAAATACGGCTTCGATCGGCGAAGTCAAGCCTCGTCATGGTGGAGGGGACCTGAGCCCGCCTGTTTTCCTCTTCACTGTAGGGGCGGGGTGACCCCGCCCCTACGGGAAACACCATCCAAAATTTTATGGTGGGGGAAAAATTCCAAATCAGCGGCCGGACGCCATTTGCCTGGGCAGCCACAGGACCATTTCGGGGAAGAGAAAGAGGAGGCCTACGAAGAGGATCATCATGACCACGTAAGGCGTCGCTCCCCAGGAGATTTCCTTCATCGTCCCGCCCTTCGCCACCCCCTGGATGACAAACAGGTTGATTCCCACCGGCGGGGTTATGAACCCCATCTCAAGCCAGACGATCATAACGATTCCGAACCAGACTCCGTCAAAGCCCAAACCGGTAATGAGAGGGAAAAGGAAGGGAAGCATGATGATCATGACCGAGAGTTCTTCCAGGGAATAAGCGATGATGATGAGCAGGATAAAGATGAGGACAAAGACCGCCCAAGCGGGCAGTCCCAAATCATTGATCACCTGGAAAATGGCCTTGGGCGCGCCGATGAGGGCGATCACGTGGGAAAAGATGGAGGCGAAGGTGATGATGAGCATGACCATGGAGGTAGGGCCAACGGTGTCCCGGAAGGCGTTCACCAGCGTCCTCCAGGTCAGCCGGCGGTACGCGGCGGCCAGCGCCATGCTGGCCGCCGCGCCCAGGGCGGCGGCCTCGGTGGGCGTCACGACGCCCAGGTACATGGTGCCGAGAACGATGAAGATCAGCCCCACCATGGGAGCCGCTTCCAGGAGCGAATAAAAACGATCCCTCCAGACGACGATCTCCGCTCCCTTGGGGGCCAACTCCGGGTGCATGGCGCAACGAATGACGATATAGCCGGCAAAAAAAATGCTCAGCACGATCCCGGGAATAATCCCGGCGATGTAGAGCTGGCCGACTGAAGTCTCGGTCATCACGCCGTAAATGATCATGGGAATGGAGGGGGGGATCAGAATCCCGAGGGTCCCCCCCGCGGCCATCGACCCGTACATCAGCTCCTTCTGGTACCCCCGCTTCTCCATCTCCGGGATGGCGATCAGGCCGATCGTCGCGGCAGTCGCCACGCTGGACCCGCAGACCGCGCCGAAGATGGCGCAGGCAAAAACGCTCGCCACCGCCAGGCCGCCGGGCAGGAACGAGACCCACCTCGTGACCGCGGTATAGAGGGAGGAGCCGATCCCGGAATGGAGGAGAATGGCGCTCATGAAAATGAAGAGAGGGAGGGCGATGTAGTTAAAGTTGGAAACCGTGGACCAGCAGATGGACCCGATCGCCGACATGCCCACGGCCCAGCCCTTCATCCAGAGCAGGCCCAGGACTCCCACCATCCCGAGAGAGAGGGATACCTCGAGCCCCAGGGTCAAAAAGAAGAAGAGGAGTGCGACGAGGATCGTGCCGGCAAGATAATCGCTCAATGAGAGATCTCGCTGGAAAGTTCTTTAGGGCCGGCTAGGGCCTTTCCCCCTTTGGTCTTCAACTCTCTGACCATTTCCACCCCGAGGAAGAAGGCCATGAGAATGAGGCCCGCGGGGATAAAGAGCATGGGAGGCCACAAAGGCCAGGCCATAACTGCCGAAACCCGCCCGGTTTCAAGCGCCGCCAGGGTGCTGAGCGTCGTTTCGTAAATGATGACCCCCAGAAGGACGATGCCGATGGAGAGAGTGACGACTCTCAGCCGGCTTTGGGCTCGGCGTTTGAGGCGGCTGGTCATGAGGTCTACCCGGATGTGGCCGCCTTTGTAGAATGTGGGGCCGGTCCCGAGGAAGACGACAGCCACCAGCAGGAAGGAGCTCAGGTCATCGACGAAAAGCTGGGGTTCGTTGAGAAAGAACCGCATGAGCACGTCCATGCTGACCAGCAGGGTGATGGCAAGGATTCCCAACCCGGTGATCAGAATGAGGCGCTCCGAAAACCGTTCCAGTGATGTAGGCTTAGGGCTATTTTTTGGGGTAATGGGAGTTTCTTGCATACTCTGCAGGAGACGAGTAAATTGGCTGTTCAGCCAAGGATTCTCTCACCCGAGTTTATAAAGGCAGGGGCGGTTCGCGAACCGCCCCTACATATTTGTGTATGCAAAATCGAAATTACCGGCCCAGGGCTTTCAAGGCGAGCTCGAGGGCGCGCTTCCCCTCGGGGCCGGTCCGCTTGAGCCAGCCGTCCCAGGCGGGTTTGATCATGCTTCGCGCCTTGTCGATCTCCGCCTGCGGTACTTCCACGACCGTCATTCCAAGCTCGGCGCAGCGCTTCTTCGCCCGGGCATCGAAGGCTTTGGCGTTTTCCCATTCCTGGTCTTCAAAGCGGGATTCCTTGATGGAGTCCAGGACCACCTGCTGCAGGTCCTTGGGGAGGGCATTCAACGCTTTCTTGTTGCAGCCAAGGAATTCGACGCCCGCGCCTTGTATGAACCAGTAGTTGATGTACTTGCACACTTCGAAGAACTTCATGGGCTCCGCGTTGGTGGCCGAGGTGACCGCTCCGTCCGCCACGTTCCTCTGCAGGGCGGTGTAAACCTCGCCGAAGGGGATGTTCACCGGCGCCCCTCCCAGGGCCTTGGTCAGTTCCGCCGTTTCGGTGCCGTAGACCCGAATCTTGGTCCCTTTCCAATCCTCCACTTTGGCGAAAGGTTTCTTCGTCGAGAAAAGCTGCTGGGTGGGCCAGGTCCCGATGGCCAGGAGCAGGATATCCCTCTTGGCCAGGCGTTCGATGTAGTAAGGCCGGAGTTTTTCCGCGGCCGCCCGCGCTTCGTCCAGGGAGCTGGTCATGAAAGGGAGATCCAGGGCGGCCATTTCGAGGAACATGTCCACCATGTACCCCGAAAGGATCGGGGCGATCTCCACCCTCCCGTCGACCACCGCCGGGATCTGCTCGTTCTGGGGGTAGAGGGAAGAGGCAGGATGGACGCGGATCTCCATGCGCCCCTTGCTCTTTTCCTTCACCTTGTCGGCGAAGAGTTTCAGGCAGGTGATGTGGTAATAACTCGGCGCAGCCGTGTGCGGGATGTTCCACACGATCGTTTTCTCCTGGGCGGAAAGGCCTGGAGGAAAGGCCAGTAAGCCCCCCCATAGCAGCGTTCCCGCCATTACAACGGCTAGGCATGCACTCTTCCTCTTCATTGTGTTACCTCCGGCTTAGGATTGTAGAGGGCGGCGCCCGCAGGCCCGCCCCTTGGTCGCTAATGCATCAGTGAGGGAGTGCCAGAGATCGGGCCGATCGGTCGGATCCGACCGATCGGCCCGATCGCAATTACCTCTCCCCACTGGGTTTATTATTCGTAAAGCAAAGCCGCGGGATTGTCGTGAAGCATGGTTTCCACATCGTCGGCCGTCAGCCCCTCGTCCAGAAGGATTTGGACGTAAGACCGCATCATCTCGATGGGGTTCGGATTCGTCGGCGTACCCACGTCCGTTGAAATCAACGAATTCTGGATTCCCACCTCGCGCATGTTGCGCACGATCTCCTTCGGCGATATACAGTAAAATCGGGGCGACACCTCCGAGGCCACGTAGTTCATCTTCACTCCCAGCTTGGCCAATTCTACCTGCGCCTCGAGGGGAACCTTGGTGAAGGCAATGTCGGGGTGGTCGATGAAAGCCTTTTGGACGCCCGCATCCCGGCACGCCTTGGCCAGGGCAAACATCTCCTCGAGACTCACATGGCCGAGCCCGAACGCGATCTTGCTCGCCGCGACCAGGTCCAGAATATCCCGCACCTCGGGAAGAAGCTTCCCGTCCTCGGAAAGAACGGTGAGCCCCTTGGCCTTCTTGTAAAAGTCCGGGAGCTTTTTTTCCGACTTGATGGAGGACCCGAATTGTCCCGCTCCCCCAAAAAAGTTCATGTGATTTCGGGCGTCGATGGTGGGCATCCACACGATCTTGGCCCCGAACCCGATGGCGGCGTTTACCGCGAAAGGGTTGATCCCTCCCACGGAGTAATTCAAAGTCAGGCTGCCGAAGAGATCGATATCCGGCACCAGCATGCGGATAAAGGGGACGCGGTCCGCGGTGCCCATGTTCTGGCTCTTGAACACGACGGCCCGATACCCCGCGCTCTTGGCCAGCTTGGCCATCTCGACATGATCCAGGAGCCTTGGGAATAGATCGGGGCCCGAATGAACGTGAATTTCGATGGCCCTCTGGAGAAGGTCCGAAGCTTGTACCATTTTACTGATCCTCCATTTAATGAATTGGATAAGAATTGGACGCAGATGAACGCAGATTTACAGGATTTCAAAATTTATAGGTCTTATAGGCCTTATAAGACATATACTTTTTTATCTGCGCCAATCTGCGTTCATCTGCGTCCTAATTATTGAAATCGACTTCTACAGCTTCCCGATCTGGTCGTACCCCTCGCGCGCCCGGGCTTCCTTCAGGGTCAGGCCTTCTTCCACCATCCGCTTGATCCGGTCTTCGCGGGCGCCGATGTCCTGTGCGGTCCGCAACACTTCCTCCGCCCGGGATTTGGGAACGACCAGCACCCCGCTGTCGTCCGCGACGATAAGGTCCTGGGGATGGACCGATACGTCTCCCGCGGTCACCTCCTCATTCACCGCGGCAAGCCGGACCCGCCCCTTCCCGGTGACCATGAAAGCTCCGCGCGTGAAGATGGGGTAATCGAGCTCCCGGATCAGGGCTACGTCCCGGCAGACGCCGTCGATCACCGTGCCGGCAATCCCGTTCCGCTTGGCCACCCGGGTCATGAGGTCCCCCCAAACCGTGCAGTACGTCCGGCCACCGTTATCTATGACGACAACGCTCCCGGAGGGCACGTCGTCCAGGAAGTCGCCGGCTCCCTTCTTCCCGATTCCCACGGGGACGAAACGTGCGGTAAAGGCGGGGCCTGCAATCTTGTGGCCCAGGATCACCGGCCGCAGACCCAGGCAGCCGCCATTGAGGCGCAGCAGGTCCAGGGCATCCGAAATCGTGGGCGTACTGAGGGAAAGAAAACCCTGAATCAACTCAGACATGGCAAGTTCTCCTTATCCGGCCGCCGGGAACGCCGGGGCCAAAGCCAAAATTAAGAACCGATGGTAATCCAGTTCGGGAATAAACTCAATACAAAAATGTAACTTCCTCCCTTGAAGAACCGCGCGAGCAGGTGGATGGAAGCCAGCGGCATTGGGGTAGCGACCCTTGCTTCTTTGTTGACAAAGCTCGTCCCCTATGAATAACATTTCGGAGGATCGGCGGACTTGTTTCCTCGAAAACCGAGGTGGAGGAGAACGGTGGATTTTGAATTGAGCGAAGCTCAGAGAAGTTTCCGGGAGAGGGTGAGGGCCTTTGCCGAGAAGGTGATCGAACCCGAAGCCAGGGAATACGACGAGAAAAGCCATTTCCCCGCACAGACGTTTCGGAGGATGGGGCGGGAAGGTTATCTCGGCATCACGGTCCCGGCAGCTTACGGCGGCGGGAACGCCGGGGCGGTGGAGTACGGCATCCTTTGCGAAGAGACGGCCAGGGTCAGCGCTGGCTACATTCACAACGGGCATTATCAGACCGAAAAGATGCTCGTCCACCACGGGACCGAAGACCAGAAACGGGAGCTGTTGCCGGATCTGGTCAGGGGCGAATGCCTGGCCGCCACCGCGATTTCGGAAAAGGGCGTGGGCTCGTCTTTCGCCGGAATGGCTTCAACCGCAAGGAAGGAAGGGGATTCCTACGTCCTGAACGGGGAAAAGGTCCACATCAACGACGCCGCGGAATCGCGGATCATCAACTTTTTCGCCCTGGCCCCGCAGGGACTGACCGTCTTCCTGGTGGATACGGCCTCCCCGGGTTTCAAGATCCTGGAGAAGATGGACCCGATCGGGCTCCGGGCCTCCCCCATTTATTCCTTCCGCCTGACCGAGTGCCGGGTCCCGGAGAGCCGGCGGATCGGCCCGGAAGGACAGGGGACGAGGGTTTTCTTTTCCGCCTTCAACCACAGCCGCATCGGGAACGCCAGCTGCCTTCTGGGGATCGCCGCCGGCGCCCTCGACAAGGCCCTGCTCTACATAAAGGAAAGAAAAGTCGGCAGCCAAACGGTTGCCAACTTTCAGGGAATCCGCTGGATCGTGGCGGACCTGTCCACCAGGCTGGAGGCCGCGAGACTTCTCCGGGACAAAGCCGCCTGGATGGAAGATCAGGGGAAAGACCCGGCCCGCGAAACGTCCATGGCGAAGCTCTTGGCGGGAGAGATTTCGATGGAGGCTGTTTCCCAGGCGATCCAACTCACCGGAAGCCACGGCTGCTACCGGGACGCGCCCTTTGAGCGCTATTTCCGGGACGCCAAATCCCTATGCATCGCGGGCGGCACGCTGGAGGTCATGAAGAATAATGTAGCCAGGCACGTCCTGGGATGAGGCCGGACCATGGACGACCTGAAGACCCTGATTACGGAACAGGCCGGCAAAATCGGAGATAAGGTCTTCGTCTGTTTCCGGGATCGGGCGATCACTTACGGGGAGATGAACCTTCTCGCCAACCGGTACGCCCGGGCCTTCCAATCCCTGGGGGTGCGCAAGGGCGATCACGTGGCGGTCATGCTCCCCAACTGCCCGGAATGGATCGCCTGCTGGTTCGGGCTGGCGAAGCTGGGTGCGGTTGTGGTCGCTTTCAACACCCAGTGGAAGGCGGAAGCGATCGAATACGCCCTAAAGCAGGCGGACGTCCAGTGCTGCCTGGCGGGCGCTGAATACCAGAACGAGCTGAACAAAGCGGGGAAACCCCCGAACTTGGTCCAGGCGATTTTCGACCCGGCACCGGGGCCCCCCAAAATGGGGGGGACCCGGGGTTTCTCGGCGGCGCTTGCAGAGAGCCCGGGGGATGAGCCGGAAGGGGAGCCTCCCCGGGGTTGGGACCCGCTGATCATCACTTATACCTCGGGAACGACCGGCATGCCGAAGGCCGTTCTCAACCCGCACAGGGCTTATATCGCGGCGGCTGAAGACCTGCGGGATTACGTGGAGCTCACCTCGCGCGATATTATTTACTCGTCCCTCCCCCTTTATCACGCCAACCCCCAGGTTTACTGCGTTCTCACCGCCCTCGTCGCGGGAGGTTGCGTCGCGGTGGCGGAGAAGTTCAGCGCTTCCCGCTTCTGGCAGGAGATCCGGGCCTACCAAGCGACGGCGTTCAGTTACGTGGGCGCCGTCCTTCCAATCCTTCTGAGTCAGCCCGAAAGAGAGGGAGAAAAAGAGACCCCGGCGCGGAAATGCTTCGGCGGCGGCGCCCCCCGGGAAGTCCACGAGGAGGTGACCCGGCGCTTTGGGGTGAAGGTCTGCGAGCTGTACGGCATGTCCGAGACGGGGACCTGGAACACGATCAACCGTCCGGGAGAGATCAGGCCGGGCTCGGTGGGAAGAGCCCGGGAGAGTTTTGAGTTGAAAATCTTCGACGACGATGATAACGAACTACCCCCGGGCAAGGTGGGCGAGATCGTCCTTCGGCCGCGGAAGGCTTTCATCATGTTCCACGGGTACTACAAGATGGCGGAGGAGACGCTGAAGGACTCCCGGAACCTCTGGTTTCACACCGGCGACCTGGGGAGGGTGGACCCGGAGGGATACTATTACTTCTGCGGACGAAAGAAGGAGAGCATCCGGCGGGGCGGGGAGAACATTACCCCTTACGAAATAGAAAAGGTCCTGACCGGCCACCCCGCGGTTGCCGAGGCGGCCGCCGTGGGCGTCCCCGACCCGGTCCTGGGAGAAGAGATCAAGGTATACCTGGTCCTCCGGGAAGGAGCTTCGGTACAGCCGCGGGCGCTAATCGAGCTGTGCCGGGAGAAGCTGGCAGGCTTCATGGTCCCCCGGTATATCGAGTTTGTTTCCCACCTGCCAAAAACCGGGTCGGAGAAGGTGCAGAAGGTGGCGCTGAAGTCGCGGGGGGTGGGGGCGGCTTGGGACCGGCTGGGAAACAAGGGGGTTGATCCGACCGATCGGTCGGATCATGGAAAAAAATGACAGCTTTTCGGCGAAGCGGAGCGGGAAGGGACTCCGCCCAAGCGGCGGGTACCGCAATTTACGGTCTTTCCAGGTGACCACTATTATCTACGATGCCACTGTGGCATTCTGCGACCGGTTCATGGACCCGCGCTCGCGGACGGTGGACCAGATGGTCCAGGCCGCTCGCAGCGGGCGGCAGAACATAGCGGAGGGCAGCCGAGCGTCCGCCGCTTCCAGCCAGACTGAATTACGCCTGGTAAACGTCGCTCGCGCCAGCTTGGACGAGCTGCTGCTGGATTTTGAGGATTTCCTGCGGCAACGGGGGCTAGCCCAATGGGCAAAAGACCACCCCCAAGCGCAAGCCGTGAGAAGGGTTCAGCGGACCGATCCGTCGGATCCGACCGATCAGTCCAATCCGGGCCCTTACTCCTCCTGGCTGGCCCACAGCGATCCCGCAGTTGTTGCCAACGCCATAATCTGCCTGATCCACCAGGCCAACTACCTGCTCGACCGCCAGATTGCGGGTCTGGAGCGGCAATTTATCCGGGAAGGCGGTTATACCGAAAGGTTAGCGGCTGAGCGCATCACCGAGCGGGCCCGGCAAGAGCAGATGGGGCAGGCAGACAACAAGCCCCCTAAGTGCCCAGAATGCGGAGGCTTAATGGCGCTTCGGATCGCGCGCAAGGGCAGGAACCCGGGATCGCAGTTCTGGGGGTGCTGCGGTTATCCGAAGTGCAAAGGAGTTCGGTCGTGTTAGGCATCGGACCGATCGGTCGGATCCGACCGATCGGTCCGATCGCTTATCAGATCCCCGGGTAGCATCCCGGAGCCCGGACCATCAGGACCGGGACGCACGACGAGCGGAGAATGCGGTCCGCCACGCTTCCCCACACCCACCGGCTCACCCCGGAACGGCCATGGGTCGCGATCACGATCACGTCCGCCTGGCTCTTCGTGGCAAACTCGGCCACGGTGTCGGCCACCGGCCCGTACAGGACCGCGGATTCCGTCCGGGGGCCGTCTAATTTGGTGCGGGCGATAATCTCCCCCAGGTACTTTCCGGCTTCCGCCTTGTTTTCGGCTTCCGCCTTCCGGATCTGCTCCTCGGGGAAAACGTAATCCCCCGTGGGCTGCCGGAACGGTTCCACGACCCGGACGAAGATCACCCGTTTCGTCTGGGACCCGCGAACCAGCGTCTCCACATGGGGGAGAACACACTCGGCGAGCTTGGAACCATCCAGCGGGACTAGAATCGTTTGGTACATGTCGTCTCCTTTCCCATTTTTATTTATCTTCACCCCTACCCGACCCCCATTCGAGGGGAGGGGAAGTTCTCGAGTTCGCCAAGCCCCGTATCTACCTCTTACCCGCCTTTTTCAGCACCCTGTGCACCATTTGCGCCAGGGATTGAGTGGTCGAGGGTTTTAAAAGGAACTCCCGAATTCCCAGGGCCTTGGCCTCCTCCTCGGTGACTTCCTCGCTGTAACCGGTCGCGAGGATGATCGGGAGGTCCCTCCGCAGGCTGAGGACCTTTTCCGCCAGCTGCATTCCGGTCATCCGGGGCATGACATAGTCGGTAATCACCAGGTCAAAGCCTTCCGGATCGGCGCGGAAAATATCCCAGGCTTTTGTTCCGTCTTTGGCCTCGGTCACCACGTATCCCAGCCGGTCCAGGAGGGACTTCACGCTCGCGAGGACGGCTTCCTCGTCATCGACCAGGAGTACGCGCTCTCCCCTTCCCAGAGGCAGAGCTGCCGGAGCAAGCTCCTCCGCCGCGCCCTCGGCCCGCGGCAGAAAAATTTCGAAAGTGGTCCCCTGCCCCGGACTGCTGGCTACCGTGACCGCCCCTTTGCACCCTTTGACGATCCCGTGTACCACCGCAAGGCCCATGCCCGTCCCCTCGCCCTTTTTCTTGGTGGTAAAGAAGGGGTCGAAGATCCGGTCCAGGATCATCGGTTCGATGCCTGCCCCGGTATCTTTCACGGACAGCTTCAGGTAGGGGCCCGGTTTCAGGTCCGGGTGGAGCGCGGCCGCGGCCCCCTCCAGGTAAACGTCCTCAAGGTTCACTTCCAGGAGCCCGCCCTTATCGCGCATGAAATAAGCGGCGTTGTCGCAGAGGTTGAACAGAACCTGCTGGATTTGATCGGGTGAGACCCGCGCCAGGCCGGAGGCGGCGGTCAGGTTTTCGCGGACCTCGATGGAAGTAGGGATCGATGGCCGGATCAGTTTGAGCGACTCGTGAATCACCTCGGCCATTCGAATCGGACGCTTTTCATGCAAATCCGGCCGGCTGAAGGCGATGATCTGTTTCACCAGGCCCCGGCCCATTTCGGCTGCCTTGAGCACCTGTTCCAGGGGGTCGCGCTGGGGGCTTTCCGCCGGAGCGTCCATGAGCGCCAGGTCCGTATTGATCACCATGGACATGAGGAGATTGTTGAAATCGTGGGCGATCCCCCCGGCGAGGGTCCCCAGGGCCTCCATTTTCTGGCTCTGGTGCATCTTCTCCCGCAGACTGGTTTCCCGGGTGACGTCCCGCTCGACGAAAAGGTAATTGATGATTTTCCCGGTTGGGTTTTCCACCGGGGATACAGCCAAGTCAAGCTCCACAACGGCGCCGTCTTCCTTTCTTCGGGTAAGATGACCGTTCCACTTATTCCCCTCCCGCACCGCCTTCCGGATGGCCCTTTCCGCCTCCTCGTCCGCCCAGCCGTTCCTCAAGAACTCCTCGAAGTTCTTTCCGATCGCGTCTTTTTGCCCGCACCCGTGAACGGATTCAAAAGAAGGATTCACGTACCGGATCACCCCCTCCATATCCGTGATCACGATGGATTCGGACGCCTGCCCCACCGCGGCGATGAGGCGCAAAAGCTCCTCTTTGCTCTCCCGCAGGGCGTTTTGCGCCTGTCTTCGTTCGGCGAACTCGCCGAGCTGGGCGGCCAGGGTCTCGATGACGGTTCTTTCCTCCTTCAGGAAAGGGCCTTCCCCCGTGGAGGCCGGCTTTGCCTCGAGATAATAGACGCTCACCTCGCCGGCGGTCCTCCCTCCCATGGTAATCGCGCTCTTCAGTCCCCAGGGGGTTTCGAGAAACCCCCTGCTTTTGAACTCCCGCCCACGGAAGGTGATCCGGGCGCAGGTAATCTCCGGAAACCGCCACCCGGAGGGGATGGTATCGGCCACCCCCTGCAAAATGTTCTCCAGGGGGGAATCCTGCTTTTTCAGAAGGTTGGAAATCCTATAGAGGCAGTTCAGCTCTTTGATTCGCTCGTTCAGATCCTGGGTTCTTTCGCGAACCCGGACCTCCAGCTCATCCCGGGAGCGGCGAAGCTCTTCTTCCATTTTTTTACGCGCGGTGAGATCGATGGCGGCAGTCGTGATCCCGACGATGCTCCCGGCGGAATCATAGAGGGGCTCCATGTTCAAGTCGAAGAAGCGGACTTCCCCGTTCACCGTCGCAAAGGACTCTTCCCGGGCGCTCATTCCCGTCTCCAGGATTTTGTTCTTGATCTTCGCAAGCCGCGCAGCATCCTCCGGGAATACTTCCCGGTCGGTTTTGCCCGCAAAATCTCCTTTGCCGAAACCCTGAGTCGGATTGTAAACCCAGGTATACCGGAGTTTGCGGTCCTGGTTAAAGACCGTAATGGGCGAATTCTCCAGGGCGATGCGGAAGCGTTCTTCGCTGACCTGCAACGCTTCTTCGACCTCTTTCAGCCGGGTAATGTCGCTCCACGTGGTGACCGCTCCGGCCACCTTCCCGTCCTTGAGAATCGGCGAAGCCGAGGCGCGGATGATGATCTCCCGGCCTTCGGGGGTGGTAAAGTGAAGGACTTCATCGAGCACGGTTTCTCCCCGGAGAGCCCGCGTCGAGGGGATCTCCGGTGAAGCCGCCACTCTCCCGTCCGGGTGGCGGAGGGAAAGCTTCCGGAAGAAGGAATCTCGCAAATCCTGGATGGGAAAAGGGCCTCCGGAAGCTGCGTTTCCCGGCGGCTTGAACTTCGTTGGATTCCCCCGGGCATCGTAAACTACCACCGCGTCGGTCAAGGAATCGAAGATCGCCTGCAGCTCGCCCGCCCGTTCCTCGGCTTCCTCATAGAGCCGGATGCGTTCCATGGCGACGGACATCCGATCGGAGATGGTCTTCATCACGGCCAGCTCATCCGTCCCGAACGCGGTCCTGGAACGGGTTCCGAAGGAAAGCGTCCCGATCACCCGCCCCCGGTCAACTAGAGGGTGGCAGGCATAGGCCAATACTCCAAAGGAACGGACGAAGTCGGTGCGAGGGTCCAAAGTCTCGGGAATATTCTCGACCACGATGGGAAGGGCGTCCCGGGCCGCGCACCCGCACACGGCCACCCCGAAATCCAGGAACTCGACTTTCCGGGCGGCTTGTTCCGGGATTCCGGCGTAGGCGTTCAGCCTGAGCCGTTGTTTTCCCTCTTCTACCAGATAATTGAAGAAAACCTGGCAATCCAGGGCGATCATGACTTTCCGGCACAGATCGTTCAAAATCTTCGCCGGGTCTTCGCTCTGCAGCAACTGGCCGGCGGTCTCCGATAGAACCTGCATTCGGTGGTTGATCTTTTCCCGGGACGCCTCCGCTTTCTTCCGCTCCAAGATCTCGTTTTTCAGGCCCTCGTTCGCCGCCTCGAGCTCGGCGGTGCGCCTGCGAACCCGCTCTTCCAGCTGGGAGTTCAGCCTGCGGACCTCTTCTTCCCTCTTCTTGGTTTCGGTGATGTCCCCGATGGAAGCCACCCAGCCCCTCGGTTTCCCCGCGCTGTCTTTCAGGGGGGAGAACATGAAAAGAACTTCGAACCGGGCTCCGGTCCGTTTTTTCAGCCGCAGCTCGAGCTTGCCGACCGGTTTTTCACCGCTGAAGAGCTCCTGGAAAGTCTTCACCAGGGACTTCTCTTCTTCCGGAGGCCAGTAAACGTACGGCGGTTTGGCGCCGATCAACTCTTCCGGGGCATATCCGATCATCTGGCAGAAAGCCTGGTTCGTGTAGATCTGCCTTCCTTCGCGGTCATAGGCCACGAGGCCCGAGGAAACGGAGTCTGCCAGGGCCTGCCGGAAGGCATGTTCCGCCTGGAGAGCCTCCTCGGCCTGATGTTGTCGAGTAATATCGATGACCGCGGTACGAATTTGCCCGAAGTGCCCTTTGGGATCCTTTACCGGAATGCTTTCCAGCCGGGCAAAGAAGAGCGTGCCATTTTTCTTCCGGAGTCCCAGTTCGCAGGTTTGAAGGAGGCCGCTTTTGAGAACCAGGAGGCGGTGGGAACGAAAATCGTCAAGGGATTCCGACCGGACGAACAGGTGGAATGATTTATTGACCAGCAGGGTCCTCTCCAGTCCCAGCATTCTGGCCCCGGTGAGGTTCGCTTCCAGGATCTGCCCTTTTTCGTCGAAAGTAAAATACCCGACGGGAGCAAAGTCATACAGGTCTGAGTATCTGCTCCGGGATTTCTCGATCTCCTCCTGGGCGAGGCGGAGGTTTTCATTCTGCATCTCCATCTCTACCTGGTGCACCTGGAGCTCGTGTACGAGTCCTTCAATGTCCTGGGGGGCTATCGTTCTAAGGTCTGCGGATTTTTTCGGCAGCAATTTTTCCGCTTTTTGGCGCAGGCCATTCCTTTTTTCGGATCGGATCTTGGCTTTCATGTTAAGGTCCCGGGTGCAAATTCAAAGGGTAGAGGCTGGAGAATATTTGTCGCCATACGGAGTTCATCCTCCGCGTGGCTGGCTCATTCCCGCGGGAGCGGGAATGAGAGGCATTGGGAGGCCATCTGGATGTATATATTTATTATGAGCAGATCAAAATACAGATCGCTCCACTCGGGTGTTCCATTTTTTTGATGAGTCCGGCCATCCAAAGATACGGAAGCAGGGAGCGGGTGGTTGGATTGGGAGCCCCGGTTCCAAAGAGCGGAAGCAGGAAGGAAGGAACGCCTCGCCGTGTCCGGTTTCTATGGACCGGGGGTTTCTTTCTCTTTCCCGCGCCTTGTTCTCCTTGATGTCTTCGATGGCCAGCAGGATCAATTCGGATTTCGCCGTCTTCCCGGGTTATTTTCCGGGCGTTCAGGCGCATCAGCTTTCGGCCGATGGAGGGGAAATCGTGCTCCATCTCAAAATCTTCGAAGGAGTTATTTCCGGGCAGGATCTCCTCCAGGAGTCTCCGGAGCTCCGGGATATCCCACTGCCGGTTTCCCAGGTCGTAGATAAACTTGCCCGCGGTCTCCCGGAGTTCGACCTGAAAGATGCGGTAGAAGGACTGGTTGGCCGAGATCACCCGGAGCCTGGCAGTCCAACACCATCAGCGGTTCCCGCACGGTCTCGATGATATTGTGGGCGTAATCCCGCGCCGCAACGACGCGGTCATTCAGTCTCCTGAGCTCTTCGGCTGCTTGCTTCAGCTGGGTGATCCCGGTAAAAGTAATCACCAGCCCGTCGATCGCATCGTCCGCCGTGCGATAGGGCAAAATCCGCATGAGGTAGTAGTCCCCAGCCTTGGTCTTCACTTCTACCTCTTTGGGGATCAAGGTTTGGAGAACTTCCCGGAGGTCGGCTTCCAGCCGATCATACTCCAGGTTGGAGACAAGGTGGCTGATCGGCCGCCCGATATCTCCCGGGATCAGGTTCATCACTCCGAATCGTCTCGGGGGTGAACCGGGTGATCGCCAGGTCCCGGTCCAGGAATAGGGTGCCGATTTTCGTGCTGTTGAGCAGGTTGTGCATGTCGCTTTCGGCGCGGGAGAGCATATCAATCTTCGCCTGAAGTTCGGAGTTGACCGTCACCAGCTCTTCATTTACCGATTGGAGCTCCTCCTTCGAGGTCTCCAGCTCTTCATTCGTGCTCTGCAGCTCTTCGTTGGTGGACTGCAGCTCCTCGTTGGTGGATTTGAGCTCTTCGTTCGCCGACTGCATCTCCTCGACCGTTGCCTGGAGATTTTCCCTGGTGTGGGACAATTCGCGCTCCAGTTCCTGGATTTGCCTGCTGGTCTTCGGGATCTCCCGAGCCTTCTTCTCATCCGGTCCTCCCTTCTTGGGCGGAAGGATGTCCTGGAAAACGACCATCATCAGCCCGGGCGCGGCCCCCGCTTGCGAAAGCGGCTTGATGATCAGGTTGACCGGGTGGTATTCGCCGTTCACTTTCACCTGCAACCCGTTGTAGGCTACCTCTTTGCGCTGGGCAAGGACCTTGTGAATCCCGAGCCGCAGCTCATAGCGGATGCCCTCCCGGGCCATATCCAGGATGTCCAGGCTGGCCTGTCCCTGGGCCGGCTCCAGGTATTTGCCGGTTTGCCCGTGGATGTAGAGGATGGCCCCCTTTTCGTTGATGACCACGCTCGGCGGGGAGAAGTCCTGGAGGAGCGACTTCTGGAGCACTTCGGCGATGCCGGCCTCCTTCCCCTTTTTTTCTTCCCCGGAGTCCTCCCGCCGGCCTTCGAGGGTCCAGGGGAGGCCGCCGTGCATCACTTCAGGGGCTGAGGCGATCTGCGGCTTGGACTGAAAGAACTTCCACTTCTTATCCGTCACGGCAAAGAGATCCGAGAACCCCCCGATGGTCTCGGCTGTTCCCAGGAAGAGGAATCCTCCCGGTCTCAGGCTGTAATGGAGGAGGGGGATCAGCTTGTTCTGCAGTTCCGGTTCCAGATAGATGAGGAGGTTTCGGCAACTGATCAGGTCCATCCTGGTGAACGGGGCATCTTTAATGAGGTTCTGGACGGCAAAGATGATGCCCTCCCGGATCTCCTTCCGGATGCGAAACCCGATCTCCTCGTTGGAGAAAAAACGCTTCAGGCGCCGCGGGCCCACATCGTCGGCGATGTTGGCCGGGAAAGACCCGCGGCGGGCCTGGTCGATCGAATCCTCGTCCAGGTCGGTGCCGAATACCTGCAGTTTAACGCGCTCCCTGGTGCTCTTCCAGGAATTCCCGGATGACCATGGCGATGGAGTAGGCTTCTTCGCCGGTGGAGCAACCGGGGACCCAGACCCGGAGCGAATAACCGTCGGGCTGATTTTCGAGGATGCGGGGGAGAATCCTTTCTTTCAACGCCTCGAAGGCTTCCGGGTCCCGGAAGAAAGAGGTGACCCTGATCAAAAGCTCTTTGAACAGCGACCAAATCTCCTCCGGGTGGCCCTGCAGGTAATCGACATACCTCTGGGCGTCCTCGATCTGGTGGAGGCCCATCCTTCTTTCGATTCGGCGATACAGGGTGTTTTTCTTGTAAAGGGAGAAGTCCTGCCCGGTGTGCGTGTGGAGGAGGTTCAGGATTCTGTGGACGGAGGTGGGGGCCCGGCGGACAAAGGTGATCTCCCGGTTTTCCGGCGGGGAACCGTTTCACATATTCGACCAGAGACTCCGCCATTTTCTCAGGAGGCAAGACATAGTCGGCGAGCCCGGTGCCGGCCGCACTCCTGGGCATGCCGTCGTACTTGGCGCTCTCCGGGTCCTGGATCAGGGTCAACCCGCCCGCCCCGTGAACGGCCTTCACTCCCATGGTGCCGTCCGAGCCGGTTCCCGACAGGATGATCCCGATCGCCCTTTCCCCCTGGTCCTCGGCCAGGGAGCGCAGGAAAGAATCGATGGGCAATCTTAGGCTGCGGGCCTCGGTAAGGGCTGAGAGCCGGAGATGTCCTTCGTGGATGGCCAGGTCTTTGTTGGGGGGGATCACGTAAACGATGTTGGGCTCTACTTTCATCGCGTCTTTAATCTCGACGACCTTCATGGAAGTATATTTTTTCAGCAGATTGGTCATAAGGCTCGAATGGGTCGGGTCGAGATGGGGAACCAGGATGAAGGCGATGCCCGGTTCAGGCGGCATATTCTGGAAGAATTTCTCGAAAGCCTCCAGTCCCCCCGCCGAAGCTCCAATTCCCGCAACGGGGAACCGATCGGCGGCGGAGCCCGGGGAATCGGCGATTTTGCCCGACAGCCGCGGCTGGCCGGGATGCTTTCGCCCCGGGATTCTCCCGAAATGGGTGCGCGGCCTCGGCGGTGTTTATTTTCCAGTGAGGGCCCCTTGCGCTGGGTCTTGGAGCGAAGGCCTGGACTTTGGCGAGGGTGGGAGTGATAAAAATTGGAAATTCATCAGGTTTTTGTCGTATCCCCCTCATCCCCGCCCAGTCGCGCGAGAGGGAGTCTCCGGATGGAAACTAGTTTTTCACCCTATGCGGGACCCGGCGCTCGGCACGCGCACGCCGAAGCATTCTCCCCGAGTGACGATATGAGGGACTTTCAGTATTCTATCAGAATATATGTTTCAATCGAAAAATGCCATCCGGCAATGGGCTTCCTGTTGACGTGAGGGGGTGCATCCTCGATTCCTGGTTTCGGGGGAATGACGGTTCTCATCGGTTCAAACGGGAAGTTCAGGCCAAAGTGCAGGGGGCTGGCCCGTTGGTTCAGTAAAATTCTATCCGGTAGAATAGATCCACCCCCATCGCGATGCCGCGGTAGGTTTCGACCTCCCACCTTTTCGAGAGTTGATAACGGATCTTCAAGAGCTGCTCGGTGCTGAACATCGAGTAGCCGTAGCTCACATAGATCTGGGGGTTCAGGTATTTCCCCACCGTCACCATCGACCGGGAAAAGTCTCCGCTCCCCGTCTGGATGTCCACCGTGTCGATCCCGAGCTGGGCTTTCAGCTTGTCCACGACTCCCGGGCCGCTGCCCGACAGGAGGCCCTCGGCCCCGGCCAGGAGGAGAGAGAGATTCCCCTGCTTGGGATCGTAAGGCTTTCCCAGGAGGAGGTAAGATAAAATTTCCTCGTCCCTCATCGCCGGCTGGGAGTAGAGCTTTACCACCGGGTTTTTGAGAGTCCCGACGACGGCGAGCCCCACCTTGACGGAATACATCCTCTCGACGTCGTCCGGCTTCCGGAGAGCCACGATGTTCAGGCCGGGGTTCTCCACCGGCCCGCCGGAATACACGAACAGTCCCTGGTCAATCCGGAGGCTCAGGCCGTAGCCGGTGTAGTTCCCGCCTACCGTGCGCACTTGGCCCCTCGCGGTCATCTCCTCCGGTTTCAGCCCCACGATCTTCAGGTCCACGCTCCCCGCGAGACGGGTGTCGATGCCCGCCGCTTTTGCCTGTACGTTTTGGCCGAGGATGACCTTCACCTGGATGTCCAGGGAGATGGGGAGTTCCTTCCTTTCGGGCTGGTCGATGATAACTACGTCCCGGCTGGCTCGCACCACCCCGGGCCCGGAGACGCCGTGGATGAGAACTTCCGGCAGGACGATCTCGCCCCGCACGGTAAGTTGCTCCAGGCTCCCCTGAAAAGTAAGGTTTGGGCTGCTCTGAATCCGTATGTCGGGCAGGTAAAAGGTTTGAAAACGGTCTCCCCGCAGCCGGCCTTCATAGCGCCGGATGGATCGCCCTTCCAGCCAAGCGGTTGCCGTGGCTTCGATCCGGCCCGGCCCGGACCGGGCCTGGAAGGATTCCACCTCGACCCGGTCTTCTTTCAGCGCCCAGCGAGTGGAGATATCTTCGACGCGAATGCCGAGCGTCGGTAGCTTTGCCTGGGCTTCCGCGAGCTGGACAGTCCCCCCGGCGAGGGGCTTGCCCCAGGTCCCGCCAACGGTGAAAGAGAAATCCAGCTTCCCCCGGGTCTCTTCCACCATCCCCGGGAAGACGGCGGAGAGCAGACCCTTCTCCTCGGCCTGCCCCTTCAGTGAAATGCGGAGAGGCCCCGCCGGGTCGAACCGGGGGGGCAGGCGGGCCGGAAGGGGCAGGCTGAAATCCCCTTTCAGGAAACCGTAATTCATTAAGGGTCAGGTTGACATTTCCCTCGACCCCTTCCCCCCGCCAGAAAAATTTCAGGGCAGAATGGTTGAGGGCCGCCGAAACGAGGCCGCCGTTTCCCCTCCAGCTCAAATTGCCTTTCTCGACCCCGAACTCGCCGTTCGCTTCGAGGCGGCGGCCGGGGAACAGGCGACCCTTCACACGGCCGGCGGCCTGGCCGTCCAGGGAGATCCTCTCGGGAATCCACGGCTGAAGGACCCCGAGGTCGAGCGCCGTCCAGGCAAGCTCGAAACTCCCCTGCTCCGGCACGGCGAACCGGGCGGGCTCCGGGGAGGAGAGGGCCCCGTCGATTCTCCCGTTCTTCGCCGACACGATCTCCAGCTTCGCCGCGAGCCCCTGACCGCCCCAGTCAAGGGTTGCCGAAGCGGAGGGGATCTCAAGGGCAACGGGCGGACGGGCCTTTGTGTCCTGTTTCGGGCCCGCCGGTTTGCTGAATTGAAAAGCGGCTTCGGAGAGCCGGGCGCTGCCCTTGATCTGCGGCTTTTCGAAGGTGCCTCCGGCGGTTAAATCCAGCTTCAGTTGAGCCCGGCTGTTTCGGATGTGGTCGGAATAGAGGGTGGCCAGAAGGCCCCGATCCTGCAGCTGAGCTTGGAGCGAGAGACTTAAGGGATCCAAAGGACGGAAGAACGGCGGGCTGGTGGCGGGGATGGGCAGCAGAAAAGTCCCCTTGAGCCAGCCGTGATCGGGAGAACTCAGATCGAGTGTGCCCTTCAGGGTTTGGCCCTGCCAAGCGAAGTCGGCCCGGGCGGTGTCCAATTTCACCGAGACGGGCTTTGGGCCTCCCTGCCAGCCGGCGTTGCCGCGGGAGATCTGCACCTCTCCGGCGGCGTCAAAGACCGGGCCGGGAGACCAGCTTCCCGCCAGGCGGCCGGAAGAGGCTCCCCCCAGGGAAAAACCTTTCGGCAGAAAAGGTCCCAGCACGGCAATGTTTAAGTCCGTCCAGGTTGTATCCGCTCTCCCCTGGCGGGGAACAGCGAAACGGGCAGGATCCGGGGAAAAGATATTGCCGGAAAGTTTCCCGCCCTCCTTTAAGTCCAGGGCCACAGAGGCGTCCAGCCCTTTTTCTCCCCAGTTGAAACGCATGTCAGCCGCGTTCAGGTTCAACACCACGGGCTTTGGGCCGCCGCTCCAGGAAACCCGGGCCTGGAGAATTTTCACTGCCCCCGCCGCGTCGAAACGCGATCCGGACCACGTCCCCGAGACCTCCCCTGAGGTCCGGCCCGCCATCGAATATTCCGGCGGGAACAGAGCAGCGAGAATCCCTGTTTCCACATTCTGCCACCGGCCGTTCCCCTTGCCTGAGGCGGGGAGAGCGGCCTTGAACGGCTCGGGGGAGGAGATGCGGGCTTCCATCCTCCCGCCCTGGGTCAGGCTCAGTCCGGCCGAGGCTTCAAGCCCCTTTTGATTCCAGCTCAGCTTTCCCTCTGCCGAGGACGCCCCTACCTTCACTCTCCCGTATTCCGCCGCACCCTTTACGTTCAGCGCGGCCGCGATTTCGGTCCCGCTCTTCAGCCACCTGGCCGATGCCGATCCGCTCGTCCGCCCTGAAAGAGTCCCGCCGGGGAGCCAGGGATTGGCCCGGGACAGGTCGACGCTCCCCCACCGGGCTTCTGCGGAGCCCGATACCGGCTCCAGCGCAAGATCCGCTTGGGCCTGTACCGTTTCGCCTTTCGTGCTCTTTACAACCAGCGGGTCAACCACGATGCGCCGGGAGGAAAGGACGATTCCGGCCGGTTTCTGAAGGGACCAAGGCCCCTGGGGGTCTTTCGCGGCGAGCTTTTCCAGCCGGCCTTTCCAGATACCCTTTTCATAGCCCCCGGCCAGGGCACCCTCCAGTCCGCCGTTTTGGACGGTCACGGAAATATCCGCGCGGTGGCGGGGCAGGGTCCCTTCCGCTTTCACCATCACGGAGTCAGCAGGAAGGGGGCCGGCCTGGAGATTTCCTGCGCGGAGTTCCGCGGAGAGCACGGGATCGGAGCCGGGCTTGAGTTCCTTCAGGGAAAAGAGAAGATTGACGGTCGCTGCCCGAAGGCTCTGGTAAAACATGTCCTTTCCGCTGCCTTCCAGTCTTCCCGTCACACGATTGTCCCGATAGCTGACCCACCCAGCCGCAGAGAGACTTCCTCTCCCGCCGGGGACCAGGCCGGAGAGGTCGGCGACGGCTGCCGAGAGATCCACTCTCTCCTGGATGGTTCCCCGGGCCTGCACGGTAAAGCCCCGGCCGCGCAGGTTGAGCCGGGAGATTCGGAAGAGGCCGTCTTCGACGCGCGCGGAAAGGTCTCCGGAAATATTTTGGCCCACAAGGCGGCTCTCCAGGAGGGCGGCCGCAACCTCGGCTTTCGGAGATCCTTTTTCGGGGAGGTCATACCGGCCCTGAAGATTCAGGTTCACATCCCCTTGGACCTCCGGGGCGAATGAGGCCGGGTTCAGTTTCCTCCCTCGGATGTTCCCCCGGACAGAGAGCCCCCCGGCCCAGGAGAGTTCGATCTGCCCTTTCGCGGAACCGCCCAGGAGAGAGGCGTCGAGGTTCGCGACCTTCACGCTCTCCAGGTTCCCCCGCAGGGAACCCTCAACCCTGACCTTCTGCCAGCCCTCCACCGCGTTGGAGATGGAGAGGCGCCCCCGGTAATCATCCAGCGGACCTTTCAGCTCCAGGTTTCCGGAGAGGTCCGTGGGGGTCCCCAACTCCGGCGCCAGGTCCACATCGGCGAAGTCGGCGTTCAGCCGGATCTTCAAAGGGGTGCCCAAGAGCACATCGGCCTCGCCCCGCAAGGTTGCCTTGCGCCCCGGCTGGGACAGGCGGACATTACGGAACCCGAGGGAAGTCCGGGTTACGTTCACGTCCGACTCGAGGTGAAGGCGCTCCGCTCCCTTTTGAGCGGCCGAAACAAGCAGGTGCCCCGAAGCGTCTTCCCGTCCCTGCGCAGGCTTCAGGCCGAGCCTGACCAGAACAGATTCGAAGCCGGCAACCTCCTTCCCCGCTGCGGCCCGGAGATCCAGGTCCAGGGCGGGCCGGGAGAACCCCATCTTCATCTCCCCCTCAGCCGTTCCGGAAGGCGCTGCCGCGGTGAAACGATCGACGGTCAGAACGTCGCCGTCCCACAGCACCCGGGCGGAGAGGTTGTCTGCATGGGCAGATGGTTGTTCCAGGCGCCGGTATTCCAGATTCTTCACCGCAAGAGATTCCACGCGGCCCTGAAGCCGGCTCAGCCAGAAAGGGGCGGCGGGCCAGCCCGGGATGGAGACCTCCTTCGACCCGGGGCGGTTGTCCCGGATTTGTACGCCTTCCAGGGAGAGGTCGTGAACCAGGACCTTCCGGTCCAAGAGACGACCGGCCTCCCACCGGAGGCGGAAGCGATCGGCCCGCATCTCCATTTGGCCCAACCGGAGGCGCAGGTCGCGGATGCGGAGGTCGTCCCGGATGCGCCCGGTAATTTCACCGGCGTCGATCCCGAGAGGGGAGACGATCGAGACAACCTTCAAGAGAACCCGGGTCCCCTCGGCGGTATTCAAAGCCCAGATTACGACGGATACGGCCGCTGCCGAAATGAGCAGCAGGGCGATGAGGCAGACCGTAGAACTTCAGGGTTTTCGTAAACCCATGATTCTTTTTAACTCAAGTTTTTTGACCACACCCTGATTTGCCGCGGGGTCGGGCCTCCCGCGGCCGCCTCAGAAATGGCAGCGGCGGGGGATTGCCCCTACAAGACGAACCCGACGGAGACGTGGAGCTGATATCCAGGGTGAAGAACGTTGATCTGGCGGGCGACGTCGACCCGGATCGGGCCCGCAATCGTGTAATACCGGACCCCCAACCCCGCTCCCTGGGCCCAGTGCAGTTCGGAGAAGTTGTTGAAGGCGTTTCCGGCGTCATAGAAGGCGGCCAGCGCCCACGCCCGCGTGAGCGCGTATTCCAGCTCCACGCTCCCGACCAGGAGATTTTTTCCCCCGATCACGTTTCCGTTGGAATCCTTCGGGCCGAGGGATTGGTACGTGTAGCCCCGTATGCTTCGGTCGCCGCCGGCGTAGAAACGCAGCGTCGGGGGGAGGTCGGTGAGCGCATCCCGCTGCCATGACGCCCCCACTTGTACCCTGGGGAGGAAGGTGAATTTGTAAGGCAAGGGGATCATCGCGTCCGCGTTCCCGAGGAACTGGGCGAAGTTCGTCTCGGCCCCGAGAAAGTCCGTCGAACCCCGGGTCTCCAGGGCGTAGCGAAAGCCTTTGCGGGGCCGGACGATATCGTCAACCCGGCGCTGGGAAAACCGCAGGCCCGGGATCAAAAGGGTGGATTCGCCTTCCCGGTCGGGTTCGGAAAATTTCTCGTACAGGAACTGGAGGTAGGCGGAACCCACGATGCCCGCCCCGAGACTGCGGGCGTGTTCCCCTTCGAGGGTGAGTGATTGGCTGTCGTAGGGGTTCACGATTTCCTGCCGGAGCGCGGCTTTCAAGATCGTCCGGTTGTCCATGTGCCCGGCGCGGGGGATCGTGTAGCTGGCCGCAAGTCCCGAGAGGCGTTCCCCCACGGTGAGCTCCGTGTTCAGATCGTGCCCGGCGCGGAATAGGTTCAGGTCCTGGTAACGGAGCGAGAATGCGGGCTCCGGTGTCGGTCGCGTACCCGACTCCCGGCCGAAGGCGGTGGGAGGGGGAATCCTTGAGCTGGACCCTCACGGGGACGCGCAGGTCCCGGGCGTTTTCCTTCTCCTCCCGCACGCTGACCGAGGAGAACCGGTCGGAATTGATGAGGTTGAGCTGGGTCTGGTAGGTCTTGGCGTAGGAGTAAGGTTCGCCGGGCTTGAAGTCCAGAAATCGTTCCAGGAATGACACGGGGTACACGTTCGTCCCTTCCCAAATGACCTCCCCGTACCGGTACTGCGGCCCGGTCTCCAACACCAGTTCGATGTCGGCCTTCCGATCCGCGAGCGAAAGGCGGATCACGTGGGTGGTAAAGTCCGCCCCCAGGTATCCCAGATTCAGGGCCCGGGTCCTGAACGCATCTTTCGCATTTTCGTATTGGACCTGGTTCAGGACTTCCCCCGTTTTCAGAGGAAAGGAAGAGATGATTTCTCGGAAATCGGGCTCCCTCTCGCCGGGGCCGGTGACCCGAACGTTCACGGCGGCCACCCGCACAGGCTCTCCGGGGGTCACCTTGACGCGGAGAACGTGCCCGCCGCCCTCCTCCTCCAGCGCCGCCGAAACCTGGGGGTCGTAGTACCCAAAAGCGCGCAGGGCCTGCCGGATCTTTTCCGGAGCCTGCCGCTCCAGGAGATCCAGCAGGGTCTTGTCCACCGACCCATCGCGGACGATTCCCGGGGGAAGGGCGAGAGCGGCCTTGGCGTTCTTCAAGGCGTCCCCCTCCAGACCCTCGATGACCACCTGGACAGGGTCCGCCGCGGCGGACGGGGAGGAGAAAGCGAGGAAAAAGAGAAGGAAAAAGGCAATATTCCTGCTCCACGAAATTTTATGCCCCAATCGCCCCCCATCCATCTGCAAAAATTAGAGGATCTTCGCCGCTCCTGCGGGGAGATCCGCTATATAAATTTTAACCTTTTTGATGGGGGATCAGTAGCGTTTTCGGGCGAAGAGGGGGGGAGGGCTGGGAGAAATCAAAAGGCAAAGGGCAAAAATCAAAGGGCAAAGGTGGGGAGGCAAGGCAAAGCCCCTAATCCTAAATAGGCAAATGCCCTCGCCGGGTCAAAGGTTTCTTGGCCGATGAGCCCCTATTTTCAATTTTTGCCTTTTGCCCTTTGCCTTTTGATTTTCAGGGCGTTTTACTTCAGGCGGCGATCCAGCCGCCGTCCACGACGAGGATATGGCCGTTCACGAAATTCGAGGCTTCCGAGGCGAGGAAGACGACGGGGCCGAAGAGGTCCTCCAGTTCGCCCAGGCGCTTCATGGGGATCCGGCCGAGCACCCATTCTTTCTGGGCCGGGTTGTCCAGGATGGCCCGGTTCATCTGGGTGAGGGTAAAGACCGGGGCGATGGCGTTCACGTTTATTCCTTTCGCTCCCCATTCGATGGCCAGGGAACGGGTGAGCTGGTTTACGGCCCCCTTGCTCGGGGCGTAGGCGAGGTCTTCCGCCCGGCCCTGGAAGCTCCGGACCGAGGAGACGTTGATGATCTTTCCCTTGCCTTTTTTCAACATGACCCTGCCGGCGTGCTTGCAGCAGAGGAAGATCGACTTCAGATTCACGTCCATGACCCGCTGCCACGCTTCGGCGTCGAAGTCGGCCGAGGGCTGCAAGTGGCTCGTGCCCTGGCTGTTGACCAGGACGTCGATCCGGCCAAAAAACTCCATGGCCCGGACGACCCATTGCTCCACGTTTTCCTCGCGGGTCACGTCCGTTTCGATCCACAGGCCCTTGCGGCCGAGGGAATAGATCGCTTCGGCGGTCCTCTTCAGGTTTTCTTCCCCGAGCCCGATGACGCAAACATCCGCGCCGGCAGCCGCCAGGGCCAGGGCCATGGCCTGTCCGAGCCCCTGGCTGCCGCCGACCACCGCGGCCATTTTTTTGTCGAGGCGGAAGCGGTTCAGGGTGGACTGGGCGGCGCTGGTCAATTTTTTCAGATCCGGCATTGAATTTCCTCCCGGGAGGGTCGTCTGGACTCACGATATCCATTTAGCGGTCTAAAATAGAATTCGAGTCCCAGAAATCCCTCCCGACCTCCCTTTTCAAAGGGAGGAGATGTGGTTTCCCCCTTTGAAAAAGGGGGATAAAGGGGGATTTCTGAATTTTTCTGGCAATTTTGGAAGGCTTTCATAAGCCGCAACAGCTGCGAGTCAGGGTATCTCAATGGCCACGGCACGGATGGGGAATGAGTCAAGGCCCCCCATCTTGGCTGGGAACCCGAAGAAAAGGAACCGATCCTTTTTGAGCTCTCCCAGGTTGGCGAGCCCCTCGATGATCGGGATCTCGTTTGAGAGCATGAGGTCGTGGCAAAAATACTTCTGCAGGTCCCTCAAGGCATATTTCGGGTCTTCCGGGAAGACGGTATCGTCAACCCCGACCATCTTTATTTTTTTCTCGAGCAGGTGCTCGATCCCGTCTTTGGCGAGGTAGCACCGGTCCTGGCCGGTGTGCGGGGACCTGCCGAGGAGAACGATGTCCCCCTGGCGAATGGAAAATTTTTCCAGGATCTTCGCCCCGATGGGACTCTTGGGAGGCAGGGCCTTGCAGTCCACCAGAACCGCCATCCCGAAAAACCGGGTCAGCTCCACCTCGCTTATATCATGCGCGGGCTTTCCGTAGCGAGCCGGGATATAGTGGCAGGGGGCTTCGATATGGGTGGAGATATGGCTCTCCATCTCGATCATGTGCATGATCTCCCCGGGGGGGAAGGCAAAAGACTTGATCTCATACTTTCGCGTGCCCGTATCCAGGGGGCCTTCCGCCTTTCCGGGCGTCACCTTCTTGCTGAGATCGATCATCCGTCCTTGCGTTAAATACGAATATATCTCTTCCAACCGCATCTCATCCTCCTTTTCAGGATTCCTCGATTTCCCGGGCTCCAGCAATCATTATAATAACATGGCGGGAAGGAGCCCTCTATGTGCGAAACATGGTGCAGGGGCGATTCATGAAAGGCCCTAACGGATGCTGCCCCAAGGCCCCGTTTAAAAAATGGTAGGGGCGGCCCTCCGTGGCCGCCCGATAAATGGGCAATCACGCCATGGCGTGATTGCCCCTACAATTTGGTTGCGGCTCTGGTAACTCTGTGTTCTCTGTGGTTCATTTTTTATCCGAGTACTTCTCATATTCCAACGCGGTTTCGAAAAGAGCGACGATGTTTTCCGGCTTCACCTCCGGCCGGAGGTTGTGGACCGCCGCCAGAACAAACCCGCCTCCGGGCGCCAGGTCTTCTATGCGCCTCGTCACTTCGGCCCGCACTTCTTCCCGCGTGCCGAAGGGAAGGACCCGCTGCGTGTCGATCCCGCCCCAGAAGGTCAGGTCGCGGCCGTAAAGGGCCTTCAGCTTTTTCGTATCGTCCATCCCTTTCGCGGACACCTGGACGGGGTTGTAGGCATCCACGCCGATTTCGATCAGGTCCCCGAGGAGAGGCTCGGCGGCCCCGCAGCAGTGGTAAAGAACTTTGGCCTCTCCCGCGTGCTGTTTCAGAAAACGAATGATGGCCCTGTGCCGGGGCTTGAAGAGCCGGCGGTACATTTCCGGGGAGTAGGTCAAACCGCCCTGGTGAGAAAGATCGTCCCCGGTTACGACGACGTCCGCGTACGGGCCGACTTCCTGCAGGAGCAGGCGGGTCATCTCCGTCTGGATCTCGAGGATCTTATCCATAAGATACTCGAGGAGCTCCCGGTTGAGCACCGTGTCCATCATGAACTGTTCCAGGCCCCGCATCCACTCGGTTTGGGTCATGACCATGAGGGGGGTATTGACGACCACTCCATACCCTTCTTGCCGGAACCCGCGGGCAGTTTCGCCGAGTCCGCGCACCCTTGAGGGATCGGAAGGGTCCGGCCAGGGATAATTTTCAATGTCGCTTTTTGAAGTTGCCCGGTGGAGCGGGGATTCCGCCTCCACCACGAAATGGGTCTGGGCCTCCTCATGCTTCTGGTAAACGACTCCCCATTCGTCCACGATCCGCCCCTCGGGGGTGGTCTTAAGCTGGAAGCCGGAGGGCGGACTGGCGGCCACCATCTTCACGTCAACGCCAAACCGCTGGATGACCTCATCGTCAGGGTAAGCGGTAAGGAAGATCGGGCTCATCAGCCTGGTCGGGGAGGTGATGCCAAGATGAGCCTTGAGGTTCTCGAGCGCCGAGCCTGAAATGGTGCTGGTGGGGGTCCCCCCGAGGTCGATGGGGACGCGGTCCGGTTCGCGGTGGTTTAAGGCCGTGAGCAAACGCTGTCTGGAATTCATCTGGATGGAATGCACAGTATGTCACCTCTAAAAAATTACATTCGCAAGTCGCAAGGCGCGAGGCGAGAGAGCGTATCAAACGTCTCCCCTACCCTACCCTCCTCCGCGGAGGGCATAAGCGCTAACTTAGGATTTTTTTCTTCAATTCCCCCCTTTGCAAAGGGGGGCCAGGGGGGATTTCTGCTGATAGGTTCTCTTTAAGGGTACGGTAGATAACCTCCGCCACCGCCTCCCTTTCCTTCAGAACTTCTCTGCTGGTAAATCGCAAGACTTTGAACCCAAGAGAGGCCAAATAGTCATCGCGATTTTTATCTTTCTTGGCTTGTTTTTCTTCCACGTGCTGTGATCCATCAACTTCTATGACCCACTTTGCCCGTGGCGCGAAGAAATCCACGATATATTCGCCAATGGGTTTCTGACGATAAAATTGGACACCAAGGACCTGTTTACTCCGCAATCCTGACCAAAGAGCTCTTTCGCTCTCTGTCAAATTACTTCGCAATTGGCGGGATTTGACTTTGAGATTTGCCCAGTACTTCAACACGGCTCGGCTCCCACTGAAAATCCCCCCTCCCCCCCTTTTTCAAAGGGGGGTTAAGTTAGCGCTTATGCCCGCGGAGGGGGTGCGATGATTCTCACGTTGCGTGCTGGGGCCTGCAGGTCTGCATCGCCCTCGCGCCTTGCGGTCTCTATCATCCCTTGACGGCTCCCGCGGTCAATCCGGCGATGAGCTGCTTGGCGGCGAGGAAGGTGAAGATGAACGCCGGGAGGGCGACGAGAGTCCCCATGGCCGTGATGTTCCCCCACTCGACGCCGGTATCCGTCAGGTAAATGGTCGTAGCCACGGGAAGCGTGCGGGTCACGCGGTTGGTCAAAACCAGGGCGATGATAAATTCATTCCAGGAGATCCGAAAGGTAAAGATCGCCGCGGCGGCGAGTCCGGGCTTGATCAGGGGAAGGATGACCTTGAAGAATATTCTCCAGGGGCCGCACCCGTCCACCACCGCGGCTTCTTCGAGTTCCAGCGGGATGTCGGAGATGAAGCTGATCAGCACCCAGATCGTAAAGGGGAGGTTCAGACCGATGTAGACGATGATCAACCCCAACCGGGTGTCGGCCAGGCCGAAAAATGTCCAGAGAACGTAAATCGGAACGACCAGGACCGCCGGAGGGATCATGCGGAGGAGAAGGGTGCTGAACGAAAGCGTCCCCCTGCCCGAAGAAATTGAAGCGAACCAGGGCGTAAGAAGCGAAACCCGCCGATGATCAGGGTGAAAAAAGTGGACGCCAGGCCGACGATGACGCTGTTGACCAGGTAACGGAGAAACCCCTGTTCCAGGAGGACATTGCTGTAGTTCATGAGGGTCGGCATAAAGAAGAGCGAAGGAGCCCTGGACATGATCTGGATCTGGGTTTTAAAAGAAGTCTGGATGAGTACGATGACCGGCACGAGGTACATGAATCCCAGGATGAAGATGAGACTGGTTTTGCCGGCTTTCCAGATTTCCCGGCCCGCCCGGACGGGTGTCCTGCCCGGCCTTTCCCGGCTCTCTTCCCGTTGCGCTGAGATTTTCTTTCATCGATTCGCTCATCCGCCGCCGGCCTATTTCTTCGTTAAAGCAGGCCGGGCAATGATCAGGAAAGCCATGCTCAAGAGGATGATGAAGACCAGCAGGAACACGGAGTTTACCGCCGCCAGGCCCAGGCGCTGGCCCATGAACGCGGTTTTGTAGATATTGAGGGAGAGAACTTCCGTCTCCCTCCCCGGTCCGCCGAAGGTCATGATGAACATCACTTCCAAGCTGCGGAAAGCATCGATGACCCGCAGGATCACGGCCACCCAGATCACCGGGGCGAGCAGGGGAAGCTTCACCATCCGGATGACTTGCCAGGCCGTGGCCCCATCCACGTGGGCGGCCTCCACCGGATCTTTGGGCAGGCTTTGCAGTCCGGCCAGGAACAGAATGAACATGAAGGGGGTCCACTGCCAGATATCGGTGATGATAACCGCGGGAAGCGCGAGGCCGGGGGTCCCCAACCAGACTTTAGGCTCCACCCCGAAGAGGGAGACGATGTAATTGATCAGGCCGAAATTGGCGTCGAATAGATACCGCCAGAGCAGCCCGACCACGACGGGAGCGATCATGATCGGAAGGATGAACATGGTCCGGAGAAGGGCGATCCCCTTCATCCCTTTTTCCAGCAGGAAGGCAATGAGCGAGCCCCAGGAACAGTTCGGCCGCGACAGCGAAAGCGGTGAACACCAGGGTGACTTTGATGGAATTGAAAAGGATCGGGTCGTGCCAGGCCGAGGCGAAATTCTCCCAGCCGACATACTTGCGGGATTCGATGGGAGTCCCGAGCGCCCAGTCGTAAAAGCTGAGCTCGAAGCCTTTTATAACCGGATAAAGGCAGGTGAAGGCGAGAATAACGACGGCCGGGGCAACGAAAAGGTAGGGAGTGATGCCGCTGAAGAGCCTCTGTCGCGCCATTTGATTCCCGCGCGCCGCGGGGGCCTTCCTCTACCCCCGCGGCGGGAAAACGGATCTTTCCCGGTTTAGAGGAAGGAGGGGAAAGGAATGTTCGGGTCCTCGGTTGCGTAATCCCCGCAATCCTTGGGGTACTGGTACTTCCCGATATCCTTGTCGTCCGGGTACAGGAACTTTCCGCCAACTTTCCAGATGACGAGCTTGAACTTCATCTGGTGCTTGTTGAAATCGTGCAGGAGCACCAGCTCGTTGGGGTCCGGAGCCTGCGTGGCCCACATGTCCCAGTGGATGGGGATCAGCACCTTGGCGTTGAGGTCCCGGCCGATCCGCAGGGTGTCCGAGGCGGTCAGCTTGTCCGTGATCCCCGGACCGTTGTCCCCGTACGAAACCAGGGCCACGTCGACTTCAAATTGTTTCCCGTGCCGGTAGTACCCGTTGGAAAAATGCGAGTCGCCGCTGTGATAGACGGACCCGCCGGGGGTTTTGATGACGTAGTTGATCGCCCGCTCATCCATGTTGAGGGGAACTTTTCCGCGAAGATCGCCTTCGGGAGGGGGGGTGATCAGCGCGGTCCGGTCGAAGGATTCCACGGCAAAGATTTCGGTGTCCTTCACCTTGTAAGACTGCCCGGGTTTGAGCCGCACGATGCGATCTTCCGGGACTCCCCAGCTTGCCCATTTGTCGCCGCACATGGGCGGCCCGATGAAGCGGGCCTGGGTGTTCTTCACGGTCGCGGCCGCCACAAACTCGCAGATGTGGTCGCCGTGGATGTGGGTGGAAAGAAGGGCGTCCAGCTTTTTCACCCGGAATGGGTCGATCACGTGGGGAGCGATCCTCACGAAGGGGGGGTATTTGCGGGCGCCGGTCATGCGGATGATCTGGGCGTCCTTAATCTGTTCGTAGGGAAGCTGCTTCTTCGTGGCCTCCCCCCTTTGAACCCAGAAATCCACGGCAATATCCGTGTTCCCCGGGCTCTTCACCCAGATCCCGCAGCAGGTCAGCCACCACATGGCGAATTTTCCCGAAGGCACCTGGGTTTCTTCGATCTCCTCGTTGAGATAGGTTCCCCATTCCGGAAAGACGCTTCGCAGCCACGTATCTCGGTCGATTTTGGAAATATCCACGGCCATGGCAAATCCTTTCTATTCTATTGTGAATGGCTAGTCCTGAGTCACAAGTTCTGAAATGATCGCCCTGAAGCCAGCCTCGTCACCCTAGCCCTCTCCCCCGAAAAGGGGGGAGAGGGGAGTGAGAGGGCGATTATGAAAACTCAGGATCCCAGCAAGACTACACTATTTGAGGTTAGGTCTAATCGTGGCCGTCATTCCGGTGAAAACCGGAATCCAGGATTAAAGAAGCTGGATTCCTGCTTTCGCAGGAATGACGCGGGCTCCGGCGTTCGTGCTATTTTTTCCAGCTGTAGTACCCGCCCTTTTCCATGATCTTTCTCACCGGCTCAACCACGTCGCTCATGGCTTTCTCCGGGGTCTTTTTCTCGGTGATGGCTTCGTGCAGGGCGATCCCGATGTACTGCATGGAGATTTCCGGCCACTCGGGGATGAGGGGCCGCCAGTCGGGGTTGGCGTATTTCAGGTTCTCCAGGATGGCGGCGAATTCCGGGTACTCCTTCTGCATGGCCGGGTCCTTGAGAGTGGAAAGCCGGTTGGGCATGGCGCCGAACTTGGTGATCTTGTAGTCGGTGGATTTGGAGGTCAGCCACTGGAGGAGGAGGAAGGCGGCCTCTTTCTTCGTCGAGTTCGCCGGGATGCGCGATCCCGAACCCGCCCGTTTCCGTGGAGTATTTCACGGCTTTCGGGTGGAGGGCGTAGCCGACCTTGCCAATGACTTTCGATTTATTGGGATCTCGCACCTGCCCGGGCAGGGCGGTGTTGTCCAGGTACATCGCCGCTTTGCCCAAGGAGGAAAGCGTCGGTCATGGAGCCGTAGGCAAAGGTGGGAATGCCCGGGACGCCGGTCTTGACCATCTCGACCATGGCTTTCACGGCCTGGATGGACCCCCCTTTGTGGAAGATTGGCTCCCAGCGGTCGTCGAACACGTCTCCGCCGTAAGGAGTCAACGTGTTAAACCAAGCGTGCTGGACCTGGTGGCCGGCTTCGCCCCTCATGGTTAGGCCCCCCATTCCCGGTTCTTTCTCCTTCACCTGGCGGGCGATCTTCAGCATCTCGTCATAAGTTTTGGGGACCTTCCAGCCATGCTTGTCGAAGATGTCTTTCCGGTAGGCAAACATGCTGGTCTCCGACCCGAAGGGGACGCCGTAAAGGGCGTCGGTCGGGCCCGGTAAATACCCTTTCTTCCCCCCGACAAGACCTATGGCCTGAAGGTAAGCTGGAACGAGGTCGCTGGGGTCATAGGACGGGTCCGCCAGGGCCTGGTTGGTGAAGAATGGCGCGAGCGGCGCGAGCAGGCCCTTGGAGACGTACTCCGTCTTCCACATGATGACGTAGGAGATCAAGTCGTAATCTCCCTTGGGCTTGGACATCTCCAGGAGCTGCTTGTCCCGCATCTTCATGTACTCCAGCTTGTCGATCTCCACCTTGATCCCGGTCTCTTTTGTGAACTCCGGGATCACCTGGATGGCGTAATTGTAATAGGCAATGTTGGGGAAATTGATCACCAGGGTCGTCCCGGCGTACTTGGCGTAAGGGGATGCCTGGCCGCTCCCTGCGGCAAGGAGCAGCAGGAAAATCATCGACAAAACCGCTACCGAACCTTTTCTCCGTTCCACGGTGCTTCTCCTTTCTGGTTTGGCTGATTCTTGCAGACGGTTGAACTCATGATCCTCGCCCATGAAAATCCCGGCCGTGCAGAGCTTCGGGCGGCCTACGGGGTTCCCGTCCTCGGGCCAAAAGGAAATGGGTTTTTTCAACAGACTTTGAGAGTGCATTTTATTTTTAACTATGCTATCAATGAATAAAGGATGTCAATATAAAATTTTAGGTCTTCGTAAGCATCGAAGATAACACCGATTCTTTGAAAGTGTAATCCGTGATATGTGATCACATATATCATTTTCGGTCAAGCCCGCCCCGATCCAGGATCGGCCCTGGCCAGCCTTCAAGACGTCGATAGCATTTAAGGACGAATTATGCCCATTGAAAAAATTTCGGTAAAAACGCTGCGGCAGGGCGTCTACGAGCAGCTGCGCGACAAGATTATCTCCGCGGAGATCCTGCCGGGGGAAACCATCAGCCTCCGGGAGCTGGCCCAGAAGTTCGGGGTGAGTCTCATGCCCGTCCGGGAGGCGCTTTGGCAGCTCGAGTCGGAAAGAATTATCGTCATCGAGAGCAACAAGAGAATCCGGGTGAACACGCTGACCGCGAAAGAGATGGAAGAGGCGCTCCGCCTCAGGCTCCTCCTCGAGTCCACCGCGGCGGAGCGGGCCTGCGACCTGCGGCCGGGGGACGCGGTGGCCAAGCTGAAGCAGCTCCTGGCGTCCATGCGAGCCTCCGTGGACCGTCCGAGGATCTTCAACCGCAGAAACACCCAGTTCCATTTCTCCATCTACTCCTGCGCCGACTCCCCGCTCCTCTTGGAGATCATCGAGCGCATCTGGGCCCGGGTGGGCCCGTACGTCTATACTTACGCGATCGTGACCCAGGACAACTCGAAAGTCCTGCGGCACCACGAGAAAATGGTCCAGGGGCTCGAGGAAAAAGACAAGGGAAAAGTGACCGATGCCCTCCGGGAAGACCTCGAAACGGCGGCGCGGATCATCATCCCGTCTCTGGAAAAGTCCGGCCTGAAACGAGCGCCCTGAAGGAGATGGCCATGGATGAATGGAAAGATTTCCACGCCCGTACAGAATCTCATTCCTGGCGGCAAGCCCTTTTCGAACCCGAGTCTGTCGCCTTGGTCGGGGCATCGCGGGACCCCCAAAAGTGGGGTTTCAATCTGTTGTTCAACGTGGTTAAGGGCGGGTTTCCCGGCCGTATCTACCCGGTCAACCGCAGGGAAAAAGAGATCCTGGGTATAAAGGCTTACCCGTCGATTTCTGAAATCCCTGAGCCGGTGGACCTGGCCATCCTGGTCGTCCCTCCTTCGGACATCCTAAGCGTCATCCGGGAATGCGGAAAAAACGGGGCGAAGGTCGGAGTAGTTATCACTGCCGGGTTTGGGGAGGTGGACCGCCGGGGGAAGGGCCTGGAAGAAGAGATGACGGCGCTGGCCGGGAGCGTAGGGATGCGGCTGATGGGGCCGAATTGCCAGGGGATCGTGAGCATCGGGGAGAGGCCGCTGTACGCCCACATGCCTCCCCAGTTCCCCCGGTCGGGTCCCGTGGGCGTCGTCTCCCAGAGCGGAAACCTGGCCACTTCCCTGATCGAAATGGGCATCAAGGCGGGACTGGGGTTCAGCCGGGTGATCAGCAGCGGAAACGAGGCGGACCTGCAGACCCCGGTCTTCCTGGAGGCCCTCGCCGAAGATGACCGGACCGAAGTCATTCTCTCGTACCTCGAAGGAGTGAAAGACGGGAGAGAATTCGCCAAAGCCGCCCGGAAAGCTTCCGCCCGAAAACCCGTCTTAATGGTGAAGGGCGGTCAGACCGAAGAAGGAATCAAGGCGGCTTTTTCGCACACCGGCGCCCTCTCCGGCGCCGACGTCCTGTACGACGGCTTGTTCAAACAGGCAGGGGTCATCCGCGCGGAGACGATTGAGGAGATGATCGATATGGCCGCCGCCTTCTCCACTCAGCCTCTCCCCAGGGGCCGGAGGGTGGGGATCATCACCCTGGGGGGCGGATGGGGAGTCCTGGCCGCGGACTACTGCGCGAAAGCCGGGCTGATCATCGGCGAGCTGCCCGGGAACATGGTGGAGGCCCTGAATCAGGTTCTGCCCCCCTGGTGGAATCGGATCAACCCCGTGGACATGGTTGCGGGATACCGGAAAGGCGACCTGAACCGCTCGATGGAACTTTTCCTCGATTCGGAACAGTTTGACGGAGTGATCCTGCTCGGCCTCGGCTGGAGGGCCGTTCGGGGAGGATTCCTGAAGAGCTGGTCGATGGATGCCGAGGACGGGATGGAAGCCGCCGGCCAGGACTGGATTGAGGAGGAAGAGAGAATCCTGGGCCAGGTCCAGGACCTCGGACGCAAGTACGGGAAACCGATTCTACTCGCGTCGGATGTCATCCAGCACACGCCCGGGGTGGAGGAGCGCATCAGGGAAAGAAAGGTGGCAGCTTATCCAACCCTCCTCCGGGCGGTAAAGGCCTACCTGGGCCTGGTGAAGAGATATGAAGCGCTGGCGCGGAAATGAACGCGGGCCGGAATCCATTCCCCTTTTTTTTCATCTACAATTCAAGAGAGGGAAAAGGGGGTTAAGCCCATGAAAAAAATTCTTATCCTTATGCTCTTTCAGATGATCCTGGGATTTTGGGTTTTCGTTTCTCCCTTTGCCGTCGGTTTCGACGACGTGACCGCCGTGGCTTTGAGCGACATGGTGTTCGGCGCGGTTCTGCTCGTGATGGGTCTGGGGATCTTTCTTCGTGAGACTTCCCCTTCATGCCGGCAGGAGATATGTACATAACCCAAGACCCAAACGGGGAAGAACATGAAAAAGTTAATTTACTGGATGTTTCTCGAGATTCTCTTTGGGGTCTGGCTGTTCTTTTCGCCATGGGTGTTGGGTTTTAACGGTTCGGGCGCGGCGGCTACAAACAGCCTGGTGCTTGGAGCCTTGCTGGTCCTCCTTGGGGCGGGAATAACCATCTATGCTGTCTACGCAGGGGACCAATCGGAAAGGCGAGAAAGGGGGAACGAAGCGGGGAGTTCCTAATTGTTACCGAATGTCGGTGTAAGGGAGGTGAGTTCCGATGAAGAACTAACGATCCCATCATCCAATGGTTTTGATGATGGGATGACACTCCCGAGGGCCTTCGAGAGAATTTCTCGAAGGCCATTTTTTTGGGTATGCTTACCAGCTAAATAGGCGGATCGATCAAGAATGTAGGGGCAACCCCCCGTGGTTGCCCTTCTTGCTGAGCAGGATTTTACGGAACTCTTTCCCAGAACGCTTACGCGTATGGCGTAGGGGCACGATGCATCGTGCCCCTACAGGCAGGCGACGGTCACTTATACTCAAAGGTCCCACCGGGCTTCCAGCGCACGACGACCACGTGAGGCGCGCGGGTCTTGATTTCTTTTTCCAGTTTTTCAAGGTCCGCCTTCTGGTTGGGGAAAGTGTCGTAGTGAATCGGCACGAAATACTTGGGGTGGATCAGGGAGGCGGCATAGCCGGCTTCACGGGACCCCATGTTGTACTTTCCCCCCACCGGAAGCACGGCCACGTCGGGGCTGTAAAGATCCCGGATGATGGCCATGTCGCCGAAAACTCCGGTATCCCCCCCGTAATAGATCGATGGGCCGTCCTTAAATTCGATCACGTACCCGACCGACCCTGAACCCGCAGTCAGGATCCCCTGGCTTTTATAGTCTTCGCCCATGATATCGGATGTGTGGGCGGCATTCACCATGGTGATGGTGAACGCGCCGGCCTCCCAGCTTCCCCCGATGTTCAGGGGGGTCGATGCTTCGTCGTATTTGATCCCCCCGAATTTCTCTGCATACATCCCGATCTCCGGGCTGCAGATGAGAGGAGCCTTGGTCGATTTCACGATCGCGAGGGAATCCCCGATGTGATCGACATGGCCGTGAGTGACGCAGACCGCGTCCGCTTTCTTGATGTCTTTCAGCTTGATGGGGCAGGCCGGGTTTCCCTCGATCCAGGGATCGAAGTAAACGGTCTTCCCATCCGATTCCACTTTGATCGAGGCGTGGCCGAGCCACGTTATCTTTGTCGTTTTCATCTTTTCTTTCCTCCTTTTCCTCTCGCCGCCGTTTTGCCCTTCGGCGGGGGGGCGGGCAGTTTCACTTCCATGTCCTTGACGAAGACCGGGGTGAAGTCCTTAACCCGGGGCATGAGGTCGTTCGTCGCGTCCGCAGCTATCTGGGAATTAAAAGCCTTGAGGGCTGCCGGCACGCTGTCGAACCACAGCTCATTCACCCGGTACCAGGCCGGTTCTCCCGCGGGAGACCCCACGACTTTGCCGATCGAGTATTTCCGCAGCCCAGGAATCTTCGCCGCGTCCCGGGCGTGCTTCTTGACGAAATATTTTTCGAATTCAGCCTCGTCGGCCCCGGGGGGAAGATTGAACATCGCCACCAGCTTAACCATTTTTTCACCTCCTTGTATGAAGTAAAGATCAGTGTTCAGTGATCGAGTGTCAGTGGTGAAATACAAGGGCGAAACAGATTCTCCAATGCTTATACTCCTGACACTCGAACACTGATCACTGACACTTTTATTAAATTGCCAAATACGCCTTGTAGGCCTTCTCATCTTTGCGGAACTCTTCCGCCGTTCCCTCGTAGCGCACCTCTCCTTTTTCCAGGATGTAGAGGCGGTCGCACAGGTCCAGGGAGAAACGGGCGTTCTGCTCGCAGAGGAGGATGGTCATCCCCTCCTGCCGGAGTTTCTTGATCTGCTCGCCCAGCTGCTGGACCACGATGGGGGCCAGGCCCTCGGAAGGTTCGTCGAGCAGGAGAAGGTCGGGGTTCCCCATGAGCGTGCGGGCGATCGTGAGCATCTGCTGCTCTCCTCCGCTCAAGAATCCTCCCCTGCGGTTCTGGATGGGCTCGAGCGCCGGGAAGAGCCCGAAGACTTTCTCCAGGCTCCAGACATTCTTGCGCGCGGGCGAGGCTTTGATGGCGACGTCCAGGTTTTCCCAGACCGTGAGGTCGGAGAAGATCCGGCGGTCCTCCGGGACGAACCCGATCCCCAGCCTGGCGATCTGGAAAGAAAACTTGCCGGCAAGCTCTTCCCCCCGCCAGCGGATCGAACCGGAGTGGGGCGGCGTGAGGCCCATGATGGACCGGAGGGTGGTGGTTTTCCCCACCCCGTTCCTCCCGAGGAGGGAAACGACTTCCCCATCTTCCACCTTCAGGGAGACGCCGAAAAGAATCTGGCTCAACCCGTACGAGGTGTAGATGTTGCTGACCTCCAGGCTCATCGCGTCTCCCCCAGGTACACCTTCTGGACCTCGGCGTTTCCCCGGACCTCCCCGGGGCTGCCCCCGGCGATGATCCGGCCCTGGTGCAGCACCAGGATCCGCTCCGAGATGGAGAAGACCACCTCCATGTCATGTTCCGTGAAAAGGAGGGTGAGCCCTTTTTCCCGGGTGATCCGCCCGATGAGATCGATGGTCTGATGCGTCTCCTGGGCCGACATCCCGGCGGTCGGCTCGTCCAGGAGAAGAAGCTCCGGGTCGCTCGCCAGGGCGATGCCCAGCTCGAGCTGCTTCTGAAAACCGTAGGACAGGGACCCGCCCACCGTACCGGCAAACTCCTTGAGCCCGACCCTTTCCAGGAGGGCCTGGGTCTCCTCGCGGAAAAAAGATTCGACGGGCTTGAAAAAATTCAGGCTCTTTCCATGGTGGGCCACCAGCGCCGCCTGAATATTCTCGAAAACCGTCAGGCGTGGGAAAATATTCGTCCTCTGGAATGACCGCCCCATGCCCAGGCGGCAGATCTTGTGGGGCGGCATGGGGGTGATGTCCATTCCCTTGAAGATCAGCTTCCCCTCATCCTTGGAAAGATGTCCGGTGATCAGGTTGAAGAGGGTGGTCTTCCCGGCCCCGTTCGGGCCGATGATGGAACAGATCTCTCCTTTTTTAACCGAAAAGCTCACCCCGTTCACGGCGACGAAGCCGTCGAAGGTTTTCTTCAGATTTTCCACGGTCAGAATTACCGGTTCCACTTGGCGAAAATCCGCAGATTCCTTAAGAAGCCGACGATGCCCCCGGGAAAGAAGAAGAGGAGCAGGGCCAGGATCGTTCCCATGATCAGCGGCCAGTACTGGGTCTTGGAAGTGACCGCCATCCGGAGGTAGAGCATCACCGCCGCGCCCACCAGGGGGCCGAAGAAGTTGTACATTCCGCCCAGGATGGACATGATGAGCACCTCCGCCGATTGCGGCCAGTACAGGAGGTCGGGAAAGAGGCTGTGGTTGAAGATCCCGAAGAGCGCGCCGGATACGGCGGCGAAGGCGCCGGAGATCATGAAGGCGATCAGCTGAAAGAGCTTGACGTTGATGCCGATGAATTCGGTTCGCTCCGGGTTTTCCCGGATGGTGGTCAACATCCTGCCGAAAGGGGAGTTGACGATCAGCCGCAAGAGAAAGAGGGAGAGGACCACGACGACCAGAGTGAAATAATAAAACCGCGTCGAGGAGTCCAGGTACTGGGGAAAGTTGATCCCGATGAGGCCGGTATCCCCGCCGGTCAGGGAGTTCCACTTGAAGACGATCGCCCAGACGATCTGGGAGAAGGCCAGGGTCAGCATGGCGAAGTAAATCTTGAGTCAGGCGGACGCAGAAAAAACCGATGATCAGCGCCCCCGCCGCCCCTGCCAAGCGGGGCCGCAAGAAAGGCCCAGGGGAACGCGAGGGACGCTTTCTTCATGAGCAGGGCGCAGGTGTAAGCGCCGATCCCGAAATAGGCTGCCTGCCCGAAGGAGACCAGGCCGGTATAACCCAACATCAGGTTGAGGCTAACGGCAAAGAGGCCCATGATCAGGATATCCGTCCCCAGAAAAAGATAAAAACGGGAATCGGAAAGGGGAAGCAGGGCCAGGAGCCCTATAATAATAATGAGAAGCCAGTTCTGTTTGGACATTATCATTATTTCTAATTGGACGCAGATAAACGCAGATTTACAGGATTTCAAAATTTATAGATCCTATAGGGCCTATAGGCCTTATAAGACATATACTTTTTTAATCTGCGCGAATCTGCGTCCCCCATAAAATTAATATAAGTTCGGCTTTACCTCTGCAGAGGCCTCCCCAGAAGCCCCCACGGGCGGAGGATCAGCACCACCGCCATGAGGACATAGATGAAGACGATGGCCAGCCGGGGGAGGATCGAGGATCCCGAAAGAGATCACCTGCCCCAGGACTAGCGCCCCCAGGAGCGTTCCCCAGAAGCTCCCCAGGCCGCCGATGACGACCACGATAAACACGTTGATGATGATTTCCACGTCCATCCCCGGGACGATGGCGGCGATAGGGGAGACCAGGGCCCCCCCGAGGCCGGCCAGCCAGGCCCCGATGGTGAAAACGATTGTGAACAGCCAGTTCACGTTGACCCCGAGCGACCCAAGCATCTCCCGGTCCAAAGCCGCCGCCCGGATGATTCTCCCCCAGCGGGTCCGGTTTAAGATCAGCCAGAAGGCAAAGGCGATCGCCAGCCCCAGGAAGATGATGAAGATGTTGTACTCCGGGAAATACTGCCCCAGGATCTGGACCGCCCCCTTGAGGAGCGCCGGCCTGGGCACCGAAAGCTGTCCCGTCCCCCAGATGATCTTGGCCAAGTCGCCGAGGATCATGACCAGGGCATAGGTAAACAGGAGCTGGTTCAATTCCTCCCGAATGTACAGCCGGCTTAAGAAGAGCCTCTCAATGAGGCCCCCCAGGACGGCAACCGCGATCGAACCGAAGAGGACCGCCGGCCAGAAGTAGGCCGGGGAATCGATGAATCGAGAGGAGAAAGTGAACGTCAGGTACGCGCCCAGCATGTAAAAGGACCCGTGGGCGAAATTCAAGACCCGCAGGATACCGAAAATTAATGACAGCCCTGAAGCGATGAGGAAAAGGAACATCGCGTAGGTAAGGCCGCTCAAAGACTGGATGAGAAGGAATGAAGGGTCCGGGAGGTTCATGGGGTGGAAACGATGCCACAGAGGTCACAGAGGCCACAGAGAATTAGAATGGAAAAAAGGGGAATCGTGGAATTTTGGATGGCAATAAGAACGGGATTGGCGTTACTTCTGGATTTCAGTATTCCACTATTCCACGCTTCCGATGTTTTTATTCCAGCTCTGTGCTCTCTGTGCCCTCTGTGGCTGGGATTCAATCCATCAGGTTATCCGGCGAGATGTACTCCACCGGCCGGAGGATGGGGAAGGGGTATTCGGGGACCTTGGCCGTCGTTCCCCAGAACTGCCCGCGGTTGGCCTGGTGGTCCTTGGCCCGCATGGTCTGCTTCCCGATGGGAGTGCTGATCGTCAGGCCTTCGAGCGCCTTCACCACGGCCATGGTGTCCAACGAGTTCGCCTTCTTAATGGCTTCAGCCAAAAACTGCATGGAGTTGTAACCCGTAATCGCCCAGCTCGGCGGGTATTCCTGTTTCGTGTACGCCTTCAGGCGCTCCACGTAGGCCTTGTGCTCAGGCGTGTTGGGATAATAGAAAAGATCATAGGCGTTCGTGGTGATCCCCAGGGGAAGATCGTCCTTCAGGGCGATGGCGGTTTCCGGAGAACCGCCCTCACCGGCGGCTACCACCTTCACCTTCTCAAAGAACCCGTAAGGCTTTGCCTGCTTGGCGAAGTTCACGAAATCCCCGCCCCAGAGAGAGAGGAAAGCGGCATCCGGTTTGGCTCCCATCATGGCGGTGATGAAGGGGGTGTAGTCCGCCTCCCCCAGCTTGGGCCAGCCCTGGCCGATGATTTCCGCCTCGGGTTTATTCTTCTTCATCCATTCCACAAAGGCCTTGGTGACCATCTGGCCGAATTCATAGTCCGGCCCCAGGGTGTAGATTTTTTTCCACGGATTTTTCATCATGAAAACCGCGGCGCTCCTGCCTTCCGTGTTGGTGTTGGCCGCGGCCCGGAATACGTAGGGGTGAAGCTTGCCGGGCTCGGTCATGGCCGTGCTCTTGGAGATGGGTGCGATGTAGAGAATTTTTTCGGTCTTGGCAACTTCGGAGAGCGCCAATCCCTGGGCGGCGGTCAGCCCTCCCACCAGGAACTGAACATTTTCCCTGGCGATGAGCTCGCGGGCGACACGGGTAGCCTCATCGGGCGTGGATTTGCAGTCCCGGACGAGGAGCTGAATGGGACGGCCAAGGAGCCCTCCTTTTTCATTGATCTCCTTCACCGCCATCTCGGCCCCCACGAGGGAAGGCTGGCCAAAAAGGGCCCCGCCGCCCGAAAGGATCATGGGATAGCCGACCAGGATAGGCTTGCCCTGGGCGAGGACGGCCTGCGGAAAAAAGAACACTGATGAAGCCAAAAACACAACCCCCACCAAAATCAAAGCGCGTTTCATACCATTCCTCCTTTCAAGGCTCATTTTCTCCCGAACCTGTTTGTACATTTGCGGATAACGATATGGAGTAAGCAGCTCAAATACCAGGGTGACGACAACTAAATGTATTTCCAAACGGAATGGACTGTCAAGGTCTTTCTGTCCCATTGCTCCGGGCCCGGGGCGACGAATCCATGTTCAAGGCAAGGAAGTCTAAATATAGATTTTCCTATGGCACATAAACCGGAAATAGATGTAAAATACGCTCTTCTTTTTGGGCGCCCCCCGTTTGATCCCGACCTCCTTCGAGGAGGGTCAGGCGTCAACACGCGGCCCCCGCCCAAAGCGGGGCCCCATAATACAATCAGAGGAGGGAAACATGAACCGAATCATTCAGGGTACTCTGCCAATCCTTTTGGCGGTGCTGGGCATCGTTCTCCCGTTTTCGATCGGGACGGCCGCGGACACGGTCGGGATCAGCGTGATCGCCCCGCTGAGCGGGCCCTATGCGGCGGTGGGCGAAGAGGACATTCGGGGGACGAAGCTGGCCATCGAGGAAAAAGGCAAGCTGCTGGGCAAGACCCTCGAAATGGTGGCCATTGATGATGAAAACAAACCGGCCGTGGGGGCCCGCAAGGTGCGGGAGGCGATTGAGTCCAAGGGGGTAAAATTTTTCCAGGGGGCGGTGAGCTCTTCGGTGGGCCTCGCGATCGGGCAGGTAGCCAACGAGAAGCAGGCGATTTACATTACCTCGGTCGGGGCGGATGAAATAACCGGCAAGAACTGCAACCAGTACACCTTCCGCTGGTCCGTTCCCACCTACGGGGCGGTCCAGGAAACGCTCGTGCCGCTCATCAAGAAATTCCCCCAGGCGAAGCGCTGGTACACGATCACGCCGGACTACGTCTTTGGCCATTCCCTGCTGAACAACGCCAAGGAAGTCTTCAAGAAATACGGAATTGAGCATGTGGGCAACGACATGCATCCCATGGGAGCGACCGAGTTCAGTTCCTTTTATACTAAGGCCATAGCCTCCAAAGCGGATTTTGTCGTTTTCTTCAACTTCGGCATGGATACGATTAACGCCCTTAAACAGGCGGAGAACTTCGGGCTGAAAAAGAAGGCCAAGCTCCTGGTCCCCTGGTCATCGGGAACCATGGACCTGATTCAAATCGGGTCGGACATCGCCGAGGGGATCTATTTCGGGTCCCAGTTCTGGCACGACGTGGATGTGCCTCTCACCCGGACGCTCAATAAAGCCTACATGGCCAAGTACAAAGACCCCATCAATTACCCGGCGGCCGCCTGCTACATCATGACGAAGATGATTATCGACGCGATCGAGAAAGCGAAAACCTTCGACCCCCCAGCGGTCTCGAAAGCTTTGGAGACGATGGAATGGGACGGGCTCACGGGCAGGGAAGTGATGCAGGCCTTCGACCATCAAACCAAAAAGCTGTACTATCTTATGGTGGCGAAGGGGAAAAAAGACATCAAGGGCCCGGGAGACTTGGCAACCATTATCTCTTCGGGAAAATCCTTTAAACCCCAGTCCGAATCGGATTGTAAGATGAAATAATGAGGATACAGTTCGGAGTAATTTATAGGGAACGACTTAAATAAGGCAACATTGGATGAGCCCTCATAAGAGCTAGAAATCTCCGTTCCCAAATCCCCCCTGCCCCCCTTTCGTAAAGGGGGGTTGGGGGGGATTTCTGCTGGGGATGCCGGAGAGCAATGGCCACTTTCTTTCGTCGTTGCCTATAATTCGGAGTTTTTGTCGTTACTCCGAACTCCGTACGGGCGGGTTTCAAACCCGCCCCGACTCCCAACTTTTATTTATGGCCCTCATCCTCGTTCAGCTCCTAAATGGAATCTCCCTGGGCATGATTTATGTTCTCATGGCCGTCGGGCTCACGATCGTCTTCGGCATGCTGAACATCATCAACTTCGCCCACGGGGCGGTATATGCCGTCGGCGCTTACCTGGCGTTTTCTTTTTCCGTCCTGCTGGGGCAATGGGCCGGGAGTTTCTGGGTCTCCATCCTCCTTGCGCCGATCTTCACGGCAGCGTTCGGAGCCCTGATCGAGGTGACCCTCCTCAGGAGGATGCAGGACGCAGAGCACGAGTACCAGATCCTGCTCACCTTCGGCGTGGCCCTGATCATCCAGGAGGTGATCATTATCATCTGGGGCGCCATCGGCAAGAGCCTGTCCATACCCAAGGAGTTGGCCGGAGTGGTTGATTTCGGTATTTTCACTTTCCCGGAGTACAGGATTTTTTTAATCGTCTTTATCGCCCTCGTCTGCCTGCTCATATGGCTGCTGATCGAAAAGACGAGCTACGGGTCGATCATCCGGGCCGGGACCGAGAACCGGAACATGGTGAATTGCCTCGGCATCGACATTTACAAGGTATTCACCGGCGTCTTCGCCCTCGGGGTGGGGCTTGCGGGGCTGGCGGGAGCCCTCTCCGTACCCATGCGCGGGGCCCAGCCGCTCATGGGGGACACGATCCTCACCCTCTGTTTCGTGGTGGTCGTAATCGGAGGCATGGGGAGTTTTACCGGGGCGATTCTGGGAGGACTTCTGGTCGGCGTGGTGGAGTCCATGATGGCCCTGGTGTGGCCCCCCGGGACGATGCTCTCGATCTTCGCCGCCATGGCCCTGGTGATCCTGGTCCGCCCCAAGGGCCTCCTGGGATTTAAGTAATTTTATTGGGACGCAGATTTACGCAGATTTTCAGGATCAAGAACCGGAATCAGAATACAAAAAAATTCTTAATATCTGCGTTCATCTGCGTTTATCTGCGTCCAGAAAAATGGAATGATCGAGAAATCCGTCGGAAATAAAAAACCTCTCATCGACCGGGAAATCCTCATCCTCGGGGGCCTGTTGCTCCTGCTTCCCTTTGTCCTTCCCTACAAATCGCTTCCCACGGAAATATTGATTTATGCCCTGGGGGCGGTCTCCTTTAATATTCTTCTCGGCTATACCGGGCTTCTGTCCTTCGGCCAGGCGGCCTTTTTCGGCGGCGGCGCATATCTCACCGGCATCTTCCTGATCCATTGGGGATGGCACCCCGCCGTCGTCTTGATCCTTTCCGGGGTGATCGGGGCGGCTTTCGCGGCGATCATCGGATTCCTTTCGATCCAGCAGGTGGGGATTTATTTTGTCATGCTCACCCTGGCCTTCAACCAACTGGCTTTTTTCCTGGCCTATCAGTGGAAGTCCGTTACCGGCGGGGATGACGGCCTGATGAACGTCCCCCGCCCGGACTTTTCCCTCCTGCCCGGGCTGAAAATTTCCCTCCAGAGTAATTTTGCTTTCTTTCTTTTCGTCTGGGGGATCTTCCTCCTCTCTTTCATTCTCATCCGCCGCATCATCTATTCCCCTTTCGGACGCATCCTGCTGGCCATCCGCGACAACCCCAACCGGGCCCGGGCCGTGGGATACAACATTACCCTGTATAAACTCGTGGCCTTCATGATCTCCGGGTTCTTCACCGGCGTTGCCGGCGGGCTCTTCGCGCTCTTCATGAAGATGGTGCCCATCACCGCCGTCGAGCTCCTGACTTCCACCGACTTTATCATCATGACCCTCTTGGGGGGCACCGGGTCCCTTTACGGCCCGGTGATCGGGGCCCTGGTGACCAAGGTGGCATCGGAGATTTTGAGCGAGCTTTGGGCGCGCTGGCTTTTCGTGCTCGGGGGTATTTTCGTGGCCTTCGTGCTTTTCATGCGGGGAGGGATCTGGGGGCTTTTCGCCGCCACCTGGGGCAAGTTCAAGAGCCGCCGCGCGGAGAGGGCATTATGATCCTGCGCACGGTGAACCTGACGAAGGAGTTCGGCGGCCTGACGGCCGTGGACCGGGTCAACCTGGAGGTCCGCGAAGGCACGATCCATTCCATCATCGGGCCGAACGGCGCGGGCAAAACAACTTTCTTCAACATCCTGACCGGAGAAATCCCCCCGACGAGGGGAGACGTTTTCTTCCAGGAGAAGAAGATCACCGGCCTCAAACCCCACCAGATCGCCCGCATCGGGATCGGCCGGTCTTTTCAGCAGAATAGTCTCTTCAAGAACCTCACCGTCCTGGAAAACGTGAGGCTCGCGGCGCATATTCACCTCGGGGGCCATTTTCATCTTCTCCGGGATTTCCGCTCGTTTCTCCTCCCCATTCAGCACGCCCGTAAAATCCTGGAAGAGATCGAAATCACGGACCTCGCCGACCGAAAAGCGGGGGAACTTTCCCACGGAGCCCAGCGGGCCATGGAGGTGGCCCTGGCGCTGGCCGCAGACCCGGCGCTCATCCTCCTCGATGAGCCGACCAGCGGCATGTCCCCGGACGAGACGATCAAGATGATCCGGCTGGTCAAGAAGCTGGCCAGGCAGCGCACCATGATCGTAATCGAGCACAACATGAATCTGGTCTGGTCCATTTCCACGACCATCACCGTCCTGCACCAGGGGCAGGCCATCGCGACCGGCTCTCCGAAAGAGATTGGGGAACATCCCGAGGTCCGGAAAGCTTATCTGGGAGGGTATTCCGGGTGATCGAGCTCGCCAACGTCCATTCCTACTACGGAACCAGCCATATCCTGCAGGGGATCAGCCTCTCCGTTCAGAAGGGGGAGGTCGTTACCCTCCTGGGCCGGAATGGCGCGGGAAAGACGACCACCCTGAAGACCGTCATGGGACTGGTTCCTCTGAGGCAGGGGAGCATCCATTATCGCGGCGAGAATATTTCCGGGCTGAAACCCTACCAGGTGGCCCGCAAGGGCATTGCCTTCGTCCCGGAAGAGAGGGCGATCTTTTCCTACTTAACGGTCGTCGAGAATTTGAAAATCGCCCAGGTGGCCAAGGGAAAAAACCACCTGGGGAAATGGAGCGTGGAAAGAATTTTCAGTAAGTTCCCCCGGTTGGAAGAGCGGAAAACGCTCCGGGGAAGCAGCCTATCCGGGGGCGAGCAGCAGATGCTGGCCATCGCCCGGGCCCTGATGAACGAACCCGAGCTGCTCCTGCTGGACGAGCCCTCCGAGGGCCTCGCCCCTCTCATCGTTCAGGAGCTCCAGTCGATCACCCAGGAGATCGTGCGGGAGGGGATCACGGTTCTCCTCGTAGAGCAAAACCTGGAGATGTGCCTGGCTCTGGCCAGCCGGCATTACCTCATGGATCAGGGTCAAATCGTGTACCACGGGACGAATCAGGAGTTCATGGCCAATGACGAGGTGAAGGACCGATATTTGGCTCTGAGCTCCCTGGCCAAGGAATTTGAGGGCAACGGAGACTGAGCGGCAATATCAATTTTTATTATTGGACGCAGATAAACGCAGATTTGCAGGATTCTGAATACATAAAAATTGAACCACAGAGATCACAGAGATGATTTTTCTTAAACAAATTTAAGGTAAAAAATGGTGTTAATAATCCTTTCTCTGTTTATTCTGTGGTTCATTCTTGTAATCTGCGCATATCTGCGGAAATCTGCGTCCCGATAAAAAAAGGATCTATTCAAAATTTTTATCCATCCGGAAAGATGAACCCACTTTTTACGATCCTCTCCGCCGCTTACATATTCGGGATTTTCTATTGCGCGGATTCCTCAGCGGTTTCCGTCATCGGCGAGTTCAATTTCTTCAGTCTCCTTCATGTACCTCTCTACGCGCTTCTCACCCTCCTTCTCCTCCTGGCGTTTGCGTCCACGAGCGACCAGAATATGAAAATCCGTTGCGGGCTTGGGAGCTTGATCGCCGTCGTCGTAGGCATTCTGGATGAGTACAACCAGTCTTTTATCCCTGCCCGGGATGCCTCAGGGGGAGATATCCTCCTCGATATCGCCGGGGTGCTGCTGGTCCTTCTGTTGGCTTTCCGGTTTCCTCCCTCTCTCTGGGGCAGGTTCTTAAAAAAATTTAAGATCTGAATCGCACTCCGACCTGCCGTTCTCCGAACGTCCGAAAAAAGAGAGTGTAGGGCCGACCCGCCCGCCGCCCGTTCTTCCGGCTTCGAATTACATTGACGGGCCTTCCCTGAATTTAGTAGATTCAGGTGTACCCGGAAAAACATCTCGATTCAGAAAGGAGCAGCCCCAAATGATGAAGCCGGCGAAGGACTCTTTGGACCTCGGAATTATCGTCAGCGATATCAAAGCCAGCCTCAACTTTTACCAGACCATCCTCGGACTTGAATTTGTGGGGATTACGCCGGTTTGGTTTGGAACCATGCACCGCCTGCGGTTCGGGACCAGCGACTTCAAATTGATTCAACCCAACACGGTTCCAGGCAGGGGGGCAGTCGGGGTGGAAAAGCAGTTGGGATTCCGATACGTGACATTCGTGGTCAAAAACCTATCGGAAATCTGCGGAGAGCTCAAAGGCAAAGGAATCGAATTCACCGTACCCGAAAAGGAAGTGCGCCCGGGAACTCGCATCGCCATGGTCAAAGATCCCGACGGGAACATCGTTGAATTCGTGGAACGAAGCTGATCCTGCAAACCTTCGGGAAGGGCGGTTGGCATCGCCTTTCCCGTCTTCCTCCTCCTTCTCGTTTTGATCCTACGAACCTTCCTTTTACTCTCCTGCTTGAGCCCCACAGGAAAACCGGAAAATACCGCTTGCTATATTATGGGCATATGCTTATAATTGTTCTCATGTCCAGGCCCAGGAAATTCCGCTGCACCGAATGTGAACCCAACTCCTGCTACTTTAAGCCGAAAGGGATTCCTCTCCGTTACCTCGAGGAAGTGTTCATCGGGCTGGATGAATTGGAGGCCCTCCGTCTGGCGGATTTGGAGGGTCTCTATCATCAGGATGCCGCCGAGAAAATGAAGATCTCCCGGGCTACCTTCGGGCGAATCCTGGAGGGGGCCCGGCACAAGATCGCAGAGGCGATCATTAAGGGGAAGGCTCTAAAACTAGAAGCCCCCCATTCAGAGGAAGGAGGAAGTAATGAGAGTATGTTTTCCTGTTCAGAAGAGCGAAGGCGTTGAGAGCGAGGTGTTTGGCCATTTTGGTTCCTGCCCGATGTTTCTGATCGTGGACACCGAAGGAAAGAATCTCGAAACGGTCAGCAACGGGGACCTCCATCATGTCCACGGGGCCTGCAACCCGATTATGGCCCTGGGGGGAAAAAAGGTCGATGCCTTAGTCGTCGGCGGAATCGGAGGAGGCGCCCTGGTGAGGCTGAACGCGATGGGAGTGAAGGTCTATGAGGCCGGCGCCCCGAAAGTGAAAGAGAACCTCGAATTGTTCAAAGACAACAAGCTCGAGGAGCTTTCCCTCGACCACTCCTGCAAGGCTCATGAGGGCGGGTGCGGACACTAGGATCCGCCGCCGGGACCAGGAGCGGATGTGCGCCTCAGCATGGCAGGTAGGGGCGATTCATGAATCGCCCCTACGTTTCTCCGGTTCCTTTAACTAAGGGAATTCATCCGAATTTTTTTCACCCCTTCCCGTCCAAGAGGTAATCAAATCGGCTGCATGGGGGCTCGCGTTCCCCTTTCTCAAGAAAATACCCGAGTTCTTCCCGGAGGTCTCATGAATCCTGAGCGCTCGAGCTCAGCGCTCTCCAGAAGGGGATGTCCCCTGGCGTTCATCTAATCATCAAAACTTCTAAGGAAACCATTCCGGTCCATTTGGGTCCTGCCTGGTACCTGGAGAGACAGGATATCAAGATCGAGCCCAATGAGACGGTAGAGGTTACCGGATCAAGAATCGTTTTTGAAGGAAAGCCGGCCATCATCGCCAGTGAAGTAAAAACGAAAGATGGAATCATGAAACTCCGGGATGAAAATGGGTTTCCGGTCTGGAGCGGCTGGAGGCGACGCTAAGTACAGTAGTTCATAAATTCACTAACGTATTCAGGTTACGCAGCGGCCTGCTTCTGTACTATGTTGCAGGCTCTTGAGTTTGGAAAAAGGAAACCCTGGCCATGAGAACAAGCCTCAGAAATCCCCCCTTCCCCCCTTTGATAAAGGGGGGCGGGGGGGATTTCTGGAAGGGACGTATCAAGGAACTCCATTTGCTTGTCTCTGACTCTGCCGTACTGTGAACCCTTTTAAGCGAAAAAATACGATACGATATTTATGGAAATGCCCACTAAGGTAAGGGGTGGATCATTCCGGGATATTTCCCTCGCTCTTTTCAATAGGATCCGTCCAACGTTGAAGGGTGCAAGTCCCGCCGGTTTTTTTCGCGGCCTAAAAATAGGGTATTCTCCAGAAGAAATGGGTGATTCACCCCATTTATGTACTACCCCATCCGGGGAACAAAATAACTTATAACCTTTAATGCTTTCTGCCAGGAGGGACCCATGTTTGCCGGTGATCTTTCCCGTTTTCGCCTATTCTCTTTGCTACTTTTCATTTTTATGCTTGGGATCTTTCTGCTGTGCCCCGACTCAGTTTGCGCCCAAGTGAAATCCGTGGATCTAAGCACAGCCATTGCCAAGGTGGCGAAGCAGGCGATTCCGGCTGTAGTGGCCATCGAAGTCACGGAAAGCCGGGAGGTCGCGAACCCTTTGCTCCCGTTCGAAAATGATCCGTTCCTCCGGAAGTTTTTCAATACGCCCAAGATGCCCCGAAAGTTCAAGCAGGAGATGAAAGGGATGGGCTCGGGGATGATCATCGATGCCCAGGGTCACATATTAACCAACTACCATGTGGCTGGGGGGGCAACCCAGATCCAGGTCGTGCTGGCCGACGGGGATCGTTATCCTGCAAAACTGGTGGGAGGGGACCCCAGGACCGACCTCGCCGTAATCAGCATCTCGCCCAAGCAGCCGCTTCCGTACGTGACCTTCGGGGATTCGGACAAAGTGGAAGTGGGAGAGTGGGTCATCGCGATCGGCTCCCCCCGCGCCCTGGAGAAGACGGTAACCCAGGGGATCATCAGCGCCAAGCACCGGAAAGGAATCACCGATCCCAGCAGCTACCAGGATTTCCTCCAGACCGACGCGGCCATCAACCCGGGAAACAGCGGGGGCCCCCTGCTGAACCTTTCTGGGGAGGTCGTCGGGGTGAACGCCGCCATCGCCACCGAATCGGGTGGGTTTGAGGGCATCGGGTTTACCATCCCGAGCAACATGGCGGTTTTTGTTTCCAAGGCGCTCATTCAGACGGGCAAAGTGGAACGGGGCTGGCTGGGGGTGAGCATCCGGGACCTTACCCCGGAGCTTGCCAAGTCTCTGCAACTTGAGAACATCCGGGGCGCCCTGATCGCCGATACGGTGAAGGGAGGGCCGGCCGACAAGGCGGGCCTGAAAAAGAACGACGTCGTTGTCGGGTTCCGCGGCAAGGAGATCCAGGACTCCGGGACGTTTCGCAACGAAGTTGGCGTCACTCCGATCGGAGAGCAGGCGAAGGTCACGGTTCTGCGCGACGGGAAGAAGCAGGATTTCACCGTGAAAATCGGGAGCATGGAAGAAGGGACCAAGGTGATTGCCAAGGAAATGCGGGACCGCTACGGGGTGGAGGTCCGGGCCTTGAACTCCAAGGAAGTCGAGAAATACGGCTTGAGCCCCGGCCAGGGCGTGGCCGTTGCCTGGGTGGATTCAAAGGGGCCCTTTGGAGCAGCCGGCTTTGAGGTGCAGGACATTATTTTGGCAATTGAAGACCAGCCTGTCATGGGCGTGGACGGGTTTGTGGGGGTGATCAGCGCTTTGAAACCCAACCAGAAGATCTCAGTCGCGGCTCTCGATCACCGCACGGGCCGTACCGGCTCGGTCGCGGTCACCCTCGGGGCGGAACGGCACCTGGGCAAAGCCCGGCAGAGCTTCCTTGAAAAAAATTCCGGGGATGCGGCATCGGAGATCGGCAAGGGGGCGGCCTCCCTGAAGCAGGAAGCCGATCAATCCATCGGGGAAGGCAAAAGAACTCCTCCTGGCCTCGGTGCGGGAACTGGAGAGGCTGGCCCAGGAGGTTAAGAAAGGGGCGGTTTCGTCGGTCAAGAAGCTGGACGAGGCCTTCAGCCGGGCCTATCAGGCCTTGAAGCAAGATTAGAAACCCCGGCCGCGGCGAGGCCGCCCGGTGCGATTGCCTGGTTTGGGTCGGATTCGGTTCCTCTGAAGGACGCCCTTCCCCGGCAGGGTTCTCCTCCGGTAACGGAATCCCTGATCTTTAAAAGGCCATTTTCTTCTTCGATAAACGATTCCCTGGGATCTTTTGAACCCGTTTTTTCCTTCTTTGGCCTGGTCCACTGCCGGGTATTCTTCCCGCCATGGGCGCAAATCCACACCCCATTTCTTTCACCGCGAATAAAACGAGGGAAGCCCGATGAGATTCATCATCCACCTGTTGGTCAACATGGCGACAATCATGATCATTGCCTACCTGTTTCCCCGGCTGATCTGGGTGGATAACTGGGTCTCCGCGCTGGGGGCCGCCTTTCTTTTGGGAATCGTCAATGCGATCATCCGTCCCATCTTCATCCTGCTGACCCTGCCGCTTACGATTCTCACCTTGGGGCTCTTTCTTCTGGTCGTCAACGCCCTGATGCTCTGGCTGGTGGCCGGATTGGTCGGCGGGTTCCATGTGAACGGTTTTGGCGGCGCCTTCTTCGGCTCCATTCTGGTCAGCATCGTGAGCTGGATCTTTTCCCGCCTGATCGTCCACTAGTCCAGGGGACCGAATGAATAGTCCCGTCGTTCCATACGAGCCCGCCATCCGCTTCGGATTTTTTGCGGGAATCCTGCTTCTCATGGCCCTGTGGGAAATGCTCAGCCCCCGGAGGCCTTTAACGACTTCCAAAAAGACCCGCTGGTTTGCCAATCTGGGGATCGTTTCGCTGGATACCGGCCTCCTGCGCCTCGTTTTCCCCTTCGGGGCAACCGGCCTTGCCTTCATCGGGGAGAAAGAAGGATGGGGACTTCTCGCCCAATTCTCCCTGCCTTATGGCATCAAGGTTTTCCTGGGCGTTCTGGCTTTGGATTTTGTGATCTATCTTCAACACGCGATGTTTCACGGCCTGGCAACCCTTTTCCGTCTGCACATGATGCACCACACCGACCTCGATTTCGACGTCACCACGGGGGTGCGGTTCCACCCCGTCGAAATTCTTCTCTCCATGGGGATCAAGATCGCGGCCATTGCCGCGCTCGGCGCCCCTGCCCTGGCGGTGCTGATCTTCGAGGTCCTGCTGAACGGAACCAGCATGTTCAACCACGGCAACGTCCGCCTCCCGGCCCGGATCGACCGATGGCTCAGGCTGCTGGTGGTCACTCCGGAGATGCACCGCGTGCACCACTCCGTCGTGATCAGGGAAACCAACAGCAATTTCGGTTTTAATTTTCCGTGGTGGGACCGGCTCCTCGGCACCTATCGCGCGCAGCCGGCGGCCGGGCATGAAGGGATGACCATCGGGCTCAGCCATTTCCGGGACCCACGGCAGCTTACCCTATTCCGATTGCTCGTTCTGCCGTTCAAAGGGAAACCCGGAAAGTATCCATTTAGCGCTTGATGGAGGCCCTTGCGGTCACCGCTTCCATATAAGGGCGGGGTGACTCCGCCCCTAAAAGAAAGACAATCGGAGCGCGGAAATGGGGCAGCTTCTTGAAGATCTTTCCCTGAGGAACCGGAGCTACGTATTCAAAGACCGGTCGGAAGCCGGGAAACTGCTGGCTCGAAGACTCTCCGCTTCTGTTTCCCCGGATTCCCTCATCTTCGCAATTCCGGCCGGGGGTGTGCCGGTCGGCCTGGAAATCGCCCGGGAGTTCTCTCTTCCTTTGGACCTGATCATCGTGAGAAAAATCCAGATCCCGGCGGACCCGGAGGCGGGGTTCGGGGCCGTTGGGCCCGACGGAGAGGTGATTTTCAACGAGGAACTCTTGAAGAGATTGCGCCTCACGAAAGAAGAAGTCGAAGCGGAAGTGCAAAAGACCCGAAATACGCTGGAGGCGCGAAACCAGTTATTCCGCAAGGGCAAGCCTTTCCCCGATTTGAGCGGCAAAAAGGTTATTTTAGTGGACGACGGTTTGGCATCCGGTTTTACCATGGCCGAGGCGGCAAAATTTCTCGCCAGGCAAAACGTGGAGAGGACTACGATCGCGGTTCCCACAGCCCCGGAGGGCACGGTGAAGAGGCTCCAGCCACTGGCAGATGAAATTTATGTTTTGAACATCAGAACTTCTCTGCCCTTCGCGGTAGCCGCGGCTTACAGAAATTGGTACGACTTAACCGACGAAGAAGTCCTCTCACTGCTGGAGACAAAAACCGGCTGAGGTTGAGATTCAGGCGAGTTCAGGGTTGAGGAAACTCTCTCCCCTGGCGGGGGTGACGGCAGTCAGAAATAACGTTGTTGAATTTCAGAAATGTTACCAGCCCAAGATAGGCTAGGCTTCGGCGTGAGCGTTCGATGAACTCACGCCGAAGCCCTGATCCTCGCGGTCAAGTGGGTGGGAATCTTTTGGTTCGATGGAAACTAACGGGTTTCCAATCAGTGTAAGCCTGAGCTTTTTTGTCTGAAATTACGGCCACCATAGATACTTATGCTGCGGGTCGATGTCCAGATCGGCCAAAATTCTTTTAAGGGAATCATCCACCCGGGATTGAAGATCATCAAAAATGTTCTTTCCATGAGAATCCAGGGCGACGATCAGCGGCCCCAATCGATTCACTTTCAAGACCCAGACCGCCGCCGGCATACCCAGATCCAGCCAGTGAACGGTTATAACTTCCGGTATTTGGCTGGCATAGTAAGCAGCCGTTCCGCCCGTGGTGAGAACATAGACGGCCCCGAATTTTGCTAGAGCGTTTGAGACTCGCGGGCCCATGAACCCCTTGCCGACGACCATTCTAGCCCCCATTTCCTCGATCAACCGGGCGGCCGGGCCGGTAAATCTGGAGCTCGTCGTGGAGCCTACGCAGACGGGTTTCCATTTCCCATCTTCCTGCTTGGTGATGGGACCGGCGTGCCAGATGACTTTTCCCTTCAAATCGAAAGGCAAGGGTTGGCGGGAATCCAGGGCGGTTAAAATTCGCTCATAAGCCGTATCCCGGACGGTGAGCACTTCGCCGGTAACGTACACCGCATCTCCAATCTTGAGGCGGCGGAGCTCTTCTTCGCGAAGGGGTGTGCGCAATTCGTATTCAGCCATTCAAACCTCCTCCAGAAATTCAAAGGTTCCATCCCCGTGAATTCTCACGGAGGCCTGCCGGTCTGCCCAGCACTGAATTGCCACGGCGACTGGAACCGCCGCGGAGTGGGTCCCGCAAAGTTCGATGTTGACCGCGAGGGCGGTTGTCTTCCCCCCCATTCCCATGGCCCCGATTCCGGTGGCATTCACAATCTGCAAGAGCTCTTCCTCGAGCGCGCGCGCCGCAGGATCCGCGTTTTTTTTCCCGAGGGGAAGGCGCAGAAAGGCTTTCTTGGCGAGCACGGAGGCGATATCCGAAGTCCCCCCCATCCCGATTCCGAGAATGTAGGGAGGGCAAGGTTCCCCGAAGGCTTTCCGCGCGCAGTCCAGCACAAATTTGATCGTCCCTTTTCTAACGTCCTCCGAGGTGGGGATGTAAGCCAGCGAAGTTTTGGCTTCCGACCCAAATCCTTTCAGCAGAACCTGGATCTCGCTGAACTCCTCGGGGATTATTTCGTAGTAGATAAAAGGCATTCTCCACCCGGTGTTGGTCCCGGAATTCTCCTTGGTAAGGGGGTGAATCACATTCTCGCGCAAAGGAATCAGCTTCGTGGCCTTTGCCGTCCCTTCCGTGATGGCCTCGGCTGACTCCTGGTTCCCTGCCCAGTTCCTGCCGGCCTTGACGAAGAAAATGGGCACCCCGGTATCCTGGCAGACGGGAATGCTCTGGTTCTCGGCAATGGAAATATTCTCCAGAATTGTTTCGAGCTGATGCCTGGCCATTTGCGCCTCTTCCCGCGAAAGGGCATCCTGCAAGCCTTCCTTGACGCTCCGTGGAAGACGGATGGAGGCTCTCTTCAGAAGTTCAATAATCACTTCGGTCAGCTGTTCCTTCTTCATTAAAGCTATACCCTCCTCTGGAAGTTTGGGCGTGGACCATCGGTTCTGAAATTCGGCACGGAAAAACAGGACCCTTGAATTATAGAAACCCCGGCATCCGTGGTCAAGGATGATCTTGTGTTACCCAGGGAGACAGGTACCTCCCAGGGTAACGCACAAGCGAAATTCAATGCTTGACAAAGATAAAAAAAAAAGATTAGAAAGAGGTCGGCGGAATAGAGCCAAGACGGAATGCGTGATTTATTTTTAAGATTTTAAAAATTCGAAAGGAGAGGCTATGAACGGACAGGGACCGAATATGGGCGGGCGGATCATACGCGGCCTCATCGTCGTGATCATCGGAGTCGTCATCTGGTACTCTCCCATGCCCGCGGGGGTTAAACCGGAGGCCTGGCATCTCCTGGCCATCTTCGTGGCCACGATCTTCGGACTCATCCTTTCACCTCTGCCGATGGGAGCCGTTGTCCTCCTGGGCGTCATGATGACCGCCCTGACCGGGATTCTCAAAATCGGGCCGACCCTGTCGGGCTTCGCCAACAGCACGGTTTGGTTGATTGTAGCCGCTTTTTTGATCGCCCGGGGTTTCATCATCACGGGCCTGGGCAGAAGGATCGCGTTTCACTTCATCAAGGCTTTTGGCCGGAAGACGCTCGGGCTCGCCTATGCCATCGAAGCCAGCGAGCTAGTCCTTGCTCCGGCAACCCCCTCGAACACGGCCCGGGCGGGAGGGATCCTGTACCCGATCGTCCGTTCTCTTTGCAGCACGTTCGGTTCTGAGCCGGGAGAGACGCCCAGAAAGATCGGTTCCTACCTGATGAAGATGGAATACCAGGCAACCGTCATCACCTCGGCCATGTTCATGACCTCCTGCGCCATCAACCCTCTGGTAGTCGAACTGTCCAAAAAGACCGCGAATGTCTCCCTCTCCTGGGGGACGTGGGCTGTGGCGGCCATTGTCCCCGGCCTCATCTGCCTAATTCTCATGCCGTATATTCTTTACAAATTGTATCCTCCCGAGGTCAAGGAAACCCCCCAGGCGTCCCAGATGGCCCAGGCTGAACTGGAAAAAATGGGCGCCATGCAAAGGCGGGAAAAAATGATGGTCGCCGTCTTCATCGTCATCCTGGTGCTCTGGGTGACTGCGGAGTGGACGAAGCTGGATGCGACGCTCGTCGCTCTCTTAGGCGTTTCCATCATGCTGCTCACCGGCGTGATCCGCTGGGAGGATGTCCTCGCCGAGAGAGGCGCCTGGGACGCCCTCATTTGGTTCGGGGGCCTGGTGATGATGGCCACCCAACTGAATACCCTCGGGCTGATGAAATGGTTCGCCACGGCGGCGGGGGCCAGCGTGGCCGGGATGGGATGGTTACCGGCCATGATTGTCCTGCTCCTGGTTTACTTCTACAGCCACTACGGCTTTGCCAGCCTGACCGCCCACACGTCGGCCCTGTTCCCGCCTTTCTTGGCGGTCATCGTGGCAGCGGGCGCCCCACCCTACCTCGCGGCTCTCAGCCTGGCCTTTTTCTCCTCCCTGTGTGCCGGAACCACGCACTACGGCACGGGTCCTGCGCCCATTTACTTCGGGGCCGGCTACGTGGACCAGAAGACCTGGTGGAAATTCGGGCTGCTCCTTTCCTTCATGAACATTATCATCTGGATGGGCGTCGGGTTCCCGTGGTGGAAGGTCCTGGGGTTATGGTAGGAAGGTACCGGGGTCGGCATCCAGACCCGGTATGAATTATTCTCGATTTTCCCGTTCACAAAAAGCGGCCCATTTTGCTGTCTGGACGCACGGCCGAGAAACGCGGGCTGGCTCGGCCGTGCGGAAAGCCAGGAAGAAGATTCCAGATTTTCGTCGGAGGAGGCGGGGTGCTCTCCCCGCCCCTTCGACAAATAACCCATCGGCTCAGGATTCTCGCGCTCAGCCCCGCCTCCGGATCCGGGATAACCAGACCAGTTCCGAAATTAAACGCTGGGAATCCTGTCCCACGCATCCCGATCGGGAACCCGCAGCACCCTTCGGGGTCCTCTTTCCACACTCCTCGTTGATCCAAGCATACAGGCTCAGGCGGATGGCAAGACAGATCGGCAGCTGAGTTAGGAGACGTTCCAAGTCAAACTAAAGTTCGGACGAAACAACTAAAATTGGGCTACCCAGTAATTTTAGTTGACATAGGATGAAAGATTTATTACTTTGGAGTAGATTTTCCGGATTCCGGAAAGCACCGATCAGAAAGGTTCCCATGAACGGTCCACCCGAAAGAAGTTCCAATTCCCAGTCAGTTTTTTCTCCCATCCGCAGCGTTCGCCTCTACGAAACGATCGTGGACCAGATTTCCGGATTGGTCTGGGACGGGCACCTGAAAATAGGGGATCGTTTCCCTCCGGAGCGCGATCTCCAGGGATTTTGGCAGGTCAGCCGCCCGGTGTTGCGCGAGGCATTCCGGGTGCTGGAGATGGAAGGGTTTGTCGAATCGCGTCCGGGGGGCGGTCGTTACCTGCGGGCAGAACACATCCCCAAGCTCCAGGACATCCGCAGGTCCCGGTTGGAAAACATTCGAGTTACCCTGCTGCAGATATGGGAAGCCCGGGAAGCTCTCGAAGTGAAAGCGGCCCGGCTGGCCGCGAAGAGTGCGTCCCAAGAGCAGCTAGGCCAAATCGCTCGCCCATTGACCTTGATCGAGAAGTTATCTCCCGCCGAGTACCGGCAGGGGGATTTTAACCTCGACATCCACCTCGCGATCGCCCGGGCCTCCGGCAATCCTTTACTGGAGGACCTCATCCGAGATCTACTGAACCGTTACCGTAAATATAAAGTAAAAGACCTGCTGGAGCTGAACGACTGGACGACCCTGCAGAGGGAACACCAACCCATTTACGACGCGATTGCCGGACGAAATCCCGAAGCCGCTGCAACGGCCATGGAAGGGCATTTTGCAAGGCTGAGAGAAACCATCGGGAGTTCTTCCAACGAAAACGAAAAACTGTAACGTATAGGTTTGAAAAGCCTTTTCCCCCATTGGCGAACGCGGAAATGAGGGAAGAACTGGCTTCGTAAACCCCGAGGAGAGAGATGAACAAGAGATTACCACTGAAAATCACCGTGATGCGGAAGATGCATGCCCGGGAAGTCTTCGGGGAAAAGCTTCCGGAAATCGTGAACGACGGGAACCACGCCTGCCGGCGCACCCGGGAGGGTCAGGAATTCGTAGTTCAGGAGGACGGTCTCATTCCGCCCGGGTTTTGCAGCTATGCCTGGCATGACCTTTTCCCCCAAGTGGCGGCTCTGCAGTTTGGCGCCCATTATCCCAGTATGAAAAACAAGGGGGAATATTACTGCACCTGCCACGATGGAGTTCATCCGGTGTTCTACAAACTCGAAGTGTTGATGCCGGAAAAAGAGTAGATTTTGAGCCTGCCATAAGCCCCGCGCGCCCAGACAGATGGGCAGATTCGATGACTCTGGTAGTGAATCGAAGGTTGGTTTGACGAAAATCCCGGGCAATCACCCTCCCCGGCGAGAGTGATCGAACCCGATGCCCTGCCGGATAAAATTAAGAAAGGAGACCGCAGTGACGAAAGAAATTTCCCCGGCGCTGAAGAGAAGGCTGACCAATGAAGTGAAAAACTACGCAATTAAGGAAGGGGTGGACCTGGTAGGGATCGCCTCGGTGGAAAATTACCTGAAAGTCCAATCCCCCCCCGAAGGGCACAGACCGGAGGATATCCTCCCGGGATCGACCAGCCTGGTGGTGTTGATCGTGGCGGGCATCGATTTTCCACGTTTGGATAAATTGACCACCTTGAGCTATCCCGGGCTGGAAAAACCCATCGACAATTTTCCCTTGGGGACAATCGAATACAACGCCCACAACACCACGCTCCAGTGCGGCCGGGGAGGGTACGCCCACATGGATATCCTCGCCCACCACGTGGCCCGTTTCCTGATCAGGAATGATTACAACGCTGTCCCACTCGGGACCGGGCACCCGTACTACCAGGAACCCCTCCATGGAGTCCTTTCCCACAAGCACGCGGCTGTCCAGGCCGGCTTGGGGCAGATGGGGTTGAGTTCCCTGCTTCTTACCCCCGAGTTTGGGCCTAACTGCTACCTGGTGTCGGTACTGACTGAAGCGCCGCTTATTCCCGACAAGCCCTTCGAGGAGGAGATTTGCCAGTCCACGCAGAAAGAATGCGGCCGGGCTTGCATCCGCCGCTGTCCCGCAAAAGCCTTAAGTTATGAAGGTGCGGGGAAAGGGCCCATCCCCTCCGACAAGGGAATTGTCGACAAAAAGGCCTGCCAGAACAGGTTTGCCGTATTGGCCGGGGCGATGGGGTACTATAAAGATATCCATCACGGCCGGCATCATGGGATCACCATTCATTGCGGAACCTGTGTCCGCGCCTGCCCTATCGGTCGGCGGATCTGATCCTCTCAATAAGGAGCGAAACGAGCCAAGATTCCCTTTTTTCCTTCCTCTCTCTCCCGGCCAAGAGGCTGGGTCATAACTCGTCATGCCAGCGAAAGCTGGCATCCAGGATTTTGAAAAGTCAATGAAATCAAAAACTGGATTCCGCTTTCGCCGGAATGACGGCTCTTCTCCCAATTACGGCACACCTCCAAGGAGAGAGGGGAGGGTGAGGGAGCCGCGGGAGAAAGGGCGTCTTTCTTTCTCCCGTTCCGAATTTTCCGGATACACGAAATCGCACGATTCCCCCCAGGAAGAAAAATGATTAGAAAAGGAACCGAAGACGAGCTGATCTGCGGGGCGATAGATCTGCACGCCCACGGCTACCCGGAGGTGAGCCTGGATTTCCAGGGGCGAGTCACCGATCGTGAGTGGGCGGAAAAAGCCCGGGAGCTCGGAATGGGAGGGTTCGTGATCAAGAGCCATGTATGGCCCACCATGGAACGAGCTTATTCCCTGCGGGGGGACTTCCCCGGCCTGGAAATTTTCGGAAGTCTTTCCCTGAACCCGAATGTCGGAGGGCTTAGCCCGTGGGCGGTGGAATCCGCCGTTCAACTGGGCGCCAGGGTTATCTGGTTCCCCACTTGGGGAGCCAAGTTCGATATTGAACACCACAGGGGGAAATATTTCCGCAAGCGGCTCCCGTTTTACGAGGAGCTCACCCCGGAGTCGGGGATTTCCCTGCTCGACGAATCGGGGGCTCTGAAGCCCGAAGTTGGCGAGATCATCGGGATCGCCCGGAAGCACGACCTGATTGTCGGGACGGGTCATGTATCGCCCGGGGAGAGCATCCAGCTCGCTAAGTACTGTCAGTCGGCTGGATTCACAAAATTAATTTTCACCCATCCGTTGAGCCTGGGGGCTTCTGTGGAGGAAATAAAGCAGATTGCCGGGATGGGTTTTTATATTGAACTGACCTGCCTGCATCTCCTGCTCCAGGTAGTGAAGATTTCCCAACTGATGGAGGTTATCGCCCTGGTGGGAGAGCACCGATGTCTGCTGGCGACCGATGCGTTCTTCAGCTGGACCCCCCCGGCTCCGGAAATGCTGCGCCTTATCGCGGGCATGCTGTACTACCATGGAATTCACCAGCAGGCGATTCACCGGATGATTTACCAGAACCCCAGAGACTTGCTGGGTTTGAAATAATCCGAAACGGCCGTTCCTTCGCATCGCCCCCACCTCCTTTACGCTCGCGATCTTTCTTCCAGTTCCCCTTTTCTTTCTTGGCTGATGAAAGAAAAGACCTTCTCGAATTGCGTTTCGATCCTGGGTTCGCTTTATTTTCCGGAAAACCGGCCGATAAATTCTTTAATGAATTCTCGCCTTTTACCCTCGGAAACCCTATGGAACGAACCCTGGCGGCTGGCTAAATGCGGAAAATAGTGGAACCAGGCCCGGTTTGGAGGCTCTATGGAAATGCCTAAAAGTCTTGCGGATCGAGTGGAAAAATGGATGACCCGGGTGCCGGGGGTGCGAACCTACCGGCAACGGGAGCACCGAAGGGAAACGGATAAGAAACTTCGAGAGCATCTTGCCTCCGGTCTGCAAGAGGTGCGATCCCAATTGAAGAAGATCGTTCTGGATTCAAGCACCCGTGGGGAGATGGACTCCCTGGCCGGCCTGGACCGCCTCTCTTCCCATCTCCAGCAGATGATCGACGCCATCCGTTATGCCGCGTACGGGTACGGCGGGATCTTCGACCTGGAGAAGATCCGGCAAGACGAGTTGGACCGGCTCTACAATTTCGACTTTACCCTGGCGGAGGACCTCGAGAGAATCCGTAAGAGCGTGGAGGAGATCGGCCAAGCCGACACTCCAGAGGCACGGAAAAAGAAAGCCGAGGAGGCGGAGTCTTTTCTTGCTTCGATGGAAACGAAGTTTCAGCAGCGCAAGGATTGGATGAGCCGGCCGCCGGAGGAACGCATGCAGCCTGGCCGGAAATAAGTTTATTTTATTGGGAAGCAGATTTCGCAGATGGGCGCAGATTCTGTTTCCTTTATTCGGGAGCGGGCAAGGGCGATTCGTGAATCGCCCCTACGGCCTGGCAATTCGCCGTCTTGGGGCACCTTGAGGAGGGTCTATGAGTCAGTTCCTGGAGGTCATTGAATGGTTCGACGAGACCGGGCGGGAAATGGTGCACCGCATTCCCGAGTCCGGATCGGCGGAGATCAAGATGGGCGCCCAGCTCGTCGTGAGGGAGAACCAGGCGGCCGTCTTCTTCCGGGACGGGAAGGGCTACGACGTCATCGGCCCGGGGCGCCACACGCTTTCCACCCTGAACCTTCCGGTTCTGACCAAAGTGATGAGCTTTCCTTTCGGGTTCAAGAGTCCCTTCCGGGTGGAAATTCTCTTTACCAACCTCAAGGTCTTCACCCACCTGAAATGGGGGACCCAGGAACCGGTGGCTTTCAAAGACCAGGAGCTGGGAGTCGTGAGGCTCCGGGCTTTCGGAAACTACACCATGCGGGTCGTTCAGCCCCTGCTGTTCATCAACACGCTCATCGGCACGCAGGGGGTCTTCACCACAGAGGAAATTTCGGCTTACCTCAAGGATGTGATCGTTTCCCGCCTGAACGATCTCCTGGGGGAAGCCCTGAAGAGCATTCTGGAACTCCCCCGCCAGTACACGGAGATGGGCGTCGCCCTGAAGTCCTTCGTGCAGATGGATTTCCAGAAGTACGGGCTGGAGCTGGTCGACCTGTTCATCAACAACATCACTCCACCCGATGAAGTCCAAAAGATGATCGACGAGCGGAGCGGGATGCAGGCGGTGGGGAGCCTGGACTCTTTTTTGAAGTTCAAAGCGGCCAAAGCGTTAGGAGACGCTGCCCGCGCCGAAGGGGCGGGAGCCGGAGCCGCGGCCGCCTCGGGTATGGGGCTGGGCGTTGGAGCCGGGATGGGCATGATTCTTCCCGGCATCCTGATGAAGACGTTGGAACAGGGAAGCAAGACGACCCCGGGCGAGAAGAAATTCCCGTGCCCGGAATGCCACGCCGAAATCCCCTCCGAGGCGCGTTTCTGTCCTGCCTGCGGCTCGCAGATCGTGAAAGTCAATAAATGCCTGCAGTGCGGGAAGGATCTTCCCCCGGAAGCCAAATTCTGCATGGTGTGCGGCACGAGAGTCGAAAAGGTAAAGAAGGCGTGCTCCAAGTGCGGCACCCAGGCGATGCCCGGGGCGACGTACTGCAATGAATGCGGGGAAAAACTCTCATAGGAGCCGGAATACGAATATACAGATGAACCACAGGGGTCACAGAGAAAGGCAATTCATACCTCTTTGTATTCTGTTTCGATGAAAAATCACCTCTGTGATCTCTGTGGTTCAGTTTTTGATTTGTTCAGAATCCTGTAAATCTGCGTTCATCTGCGTCCAAATAAAATAAATGGACATTCCTGCCCAGCCTCAATCAAAGATCCTGATTCACTGCCCCCAATGCAGGGGAGACATTGAATTTCTGGAAGAAGCGCATGTGATCCGCTGCACCTTCTGCGGCTCATCTCTCTTGGTTACGGGTAGAGAGCGCGTCCTGCGCTACGTCCTTTCACCGCATAATCTCGACCCCCGGAAGGCCCAGTTGCGGGCAGTAGAGGAGATGCTCCGTTCGGGGAGGCACTCTTCCCGGGCGGGGAATACGTTTCTCTTCTATGCGCCCTTCTGGCGTATGCAAGGGAACCTGTACCGGTGGACTTTCGGCCTGAAGCCGCTGAGATTCGAGATCGAAACGGGAGTACCCGACTCGGTGGAGCGCGTGAAAGGTTTCTTTTCCCGGAGGGTCGACCAGACAAGGCCGGCATTTGCCGGCCTGCAACTGGGCCTTCCCGACCTCGGAGTCCGGCCCCAGGCACTGCGCCTCAAACCTTTTTCCCGGGAGCATCTCGAGCAACGGGATTCTTTCTTGCCGCTGGAAACCACGTTGGAGAGCGCCCGGGCGGAGGCCGATCCTTTTGGCGACCGATTCTTTCCATCCGGCGAAATGACGCCCGAAGTGGTACTGGAAAGGGTCGTGGGCATCAATTTCTCGCTCCTGTATTTTCCCCTCTGGTGTGTCGAGTGCCTTCATGAGGAAGGCCGGGATTTTGTAATCGTCGATGCGGTTGGCCAGAGCCCCGTCCGGAGTTTGCCCGATGTGAGTCCGATCGTGGAGAAGCTCAGGAGAGACGACTCCCGCAAGTCCTTTGAATTCCCTGAACTGCGGTTCTTGCCTTTTCGTTGTCCCAACTGCGGCTGGGAGTTCCCTTTCCGGCCCTTTAGCGTCCTCCATTTCTGCCCCACATGCCGGCGCCTCTTTCGGGAAAAGAATGGAGGTTGGGTGGAAATCCCGTACGGGATAGCGTCCGCGCCGGACAGGGGAGATGGGGAGGTGCTGTGGGTTCCCTTCTGGAGGTGTAAGGGCGTGCTGGAATCTTCGGGGGAACGCCTGGAAACCATGGCGGCCCTGTACAAGTTGGCCCCGCCGCCCCGGGCGGTGAACACCGAAAAGGAAGCGCGGAGACCTATTTATTTTTATCTCCCGGCGGCGAAATTTCGCAACCCTCAGACCCTGCACACCTTAGGAAGCCGCCTCACCTTCACGCAACCGGACGTGAAGACCGGATCTTTCGAGGACGGGTCCCATCCGCTGACGGCGGGAGCGAGCCTTCCCGAGACGGATGCCCAAGAATTGGGGGTTGTGATTCTCGGGTCGATGATCCCCCAGGGGAACCGGAAAGCACGCGCATGGATCAAAGACTGCCGGGTTGAGCTCCAGGATCCCCGGATCCTGTATTTCCCCTTCTCCCGGGTGGACCTTTTCTGGAAAGAGACGACCACCGGGATCTCTTTTCAGCACAATCTCCTCTGTGAAGAATACCCTGAGCCCGCGAAAGGTCCGGCAAATCCCTAAATAGAGTCAATCTCTGGTCCGATATCGCATGCGGGAGTTTTTAGAATTTCCGAACCGGGCGGGGAGGGGTCTGCTCAGGCATTGAGGGCGTCGGAATGTTTTCCTTCGATTTCCGCAGGCAAGGGATGGGAGGCAGCGGAGCGATCTTCAGCTTTTCTGCTCTTCGCTCGCGCATACCGCAGCTTTATTCCCGCCGCCAGCCGGAAACAGAGGGCGGTTGGGGAGCCATACAATTTTTCCGGGGCCTGGTTGCAGGCCCGGCAGATCATAGAAGGAAACTTATTTTCTTTCAGTTCCATGAGTTCCTGGATGGAGTGGGTCAGGATATTCCCCTGCGTCTCTCCAAGACTCTGGTCGTTGCAGCAGGCGGAATCCCCGGTGGGAGCGAGAAATAGGTTCCCGTACCAGATGCAGGGATAATTAAACGCCCGGAACAGATCGATGAAGTGGGAGAAGTCGGGATAAAATCTCTTTGCCGAGATGGCCATCGAAACCCGGACCCCGTTCAGCACTTTCCCCTGATATGCCTTGAAGAAGTCCCGGTACATGTCCACGCCTCCAAAGAAGGAGGGTACCGATCCGGCCCGGTTGGCCAGGGCAGGGAAAACATGAGCAAATTCATCTCTCCGGCTCCGTTTCGGCCGGCCAGATCGGTGAGAAAAATCGACGGTTTCGGGGAAATCGGCCCGGACGTATTCCCGATACGGCGGGGAGATGTGGAATTCGAGGGCGATTCTCCCCCGCCCGTGAAGAGAAAGAGCACGTCCGATAGCCGGGATGAGCGTCTCAAATATCTCCGCCCCCCTCTCCGGTTTCTGCAGCATGATCTCCCCGTAATGCGCCGGGTGAGAAGTGGGAAAGGAGATTTTCAGGGAGATCCGGTTCTTCTCCAGGATTTCTAAAATATGTTCCTGGTGCAGTGTGTGGCCGTTGCTCACGACAGATACTTCCGGAGCCGGGAAAACAGGGTGATGCCAGGTTTTTTTCAGCTGCCCGAAGAGTTCCATGCGCCGGGAGAACTCCGGATGCAGGGTCGGTTCGCCGTCCCCGGAATTGGCTATGTACCGGACATAAGCGCCCCCCCGGCTCGCTTCCTGGACCCTTTCCGTGATTTTCCGGGTGACTTCTTCGGGCTGAAAGGCTCGCATCCCCGGAAACCCGGTTTGTTGACGCTGCAGGTCAGGCAGTTGCAGTTGCATATGCCGTGAACCAGGCTGTTGTTGATGGATATGGCCCGTGTCGTTTTCATTTTATTTACTTATGTTATCGGACGCAGATTACGCAGATTTACAGGATTTCAAAATATTTTTCTACTATATAAGAATTATCCGCGTATATCTGCGGAAATCTGCGTCCCAATAAAACTTGAGGATTCGATCCCCTTCATCTTTGACAGCCGAACCCACAATCCTATCTCTGATTCAGGCATGCCGATAACGCAGGATTGATATCCGCCACTTCCCGCTCGATCTTTTCGAGATCGAGGAGATACGGGGTCCTCAACCCATGATGATTCCGGGGTTCCCCTACTTTGGTTAAGTCGAATCCCGCTCCCCTCAGGCGCGATTCATACCATGGCCAGCCTCGAATTCCATGATCCATGCTGTACTGGTAAATGATCTTAAAGAAATTCATCAGCAGGCTCGGCGAACGGTACTTCAATCGATTCCTTCCCGCTTGGTTCCCCGAGCGCGCGGGGGAGCGATCTGCATCCTCGATATGCCTTCGGTATTCCCGGGCGACGCAATACCTTGAGATTTCACAAACCTCCTCCGGAGGGAATGGGCCGGATGCTAAATCGACCGGGAAATGCCTTTCGATGGGCAATGTCCGCCTGCCGCCAGGCCGCAGTATTCTGGAGGCTGCAATAACGGCATTATTCTTGTCCTGGACCATGAAATGAACAGCCTGGTCGTCATACTCGTCCCTTTCCAGCCCGAATTCGTTCGCCGATTCCCAGGGATGTTCCAGGACATAAATCAGGTACCGAAGCCGATAGATTTTTTCCCTGTCCATTTCACTCTCCGCGAGGCGGTAGGTGAAATGATTTTGAATCGAACGGTAGGGGGGAGTCGGGCTTTTTCCGGATCGCTTATTCCCAGTTAACCGGGCCGGTGATATTTGGGAATTGTACTGTAGCCCTTTTGCCAGAGGCATGTTCCTACAGCATCAGCCAGCCCTCTCCCGGCTCCTTCTCCACGTCGGGCGGAAGCGGCAGCATTTCGGTGAACACCGGGAGCAGCTGCCCCTGGACAGCAGTCAGCCCTGATCCGTGGATCACGTTGACAGGTGGCGCGAGCGGCCCGGGCAATGGAACAGTCTATTTCTCCGTGAGCGCAAACACGGAGCAATTCCCGAAAGGGAACTTTGCAGATCGGGGCGCAGAGCTTTACTATTTCCCAGGAGGCTGCCCCGTGCACCTATTCCATTAATCTTACCCAGGCGAGTTTTGGATCGGGGGGAGGGACCGGGACCGTGCAACTGACGACCCGGCAGGGCTGCTCCTACTCGGTCACGACCTATGTCAGCTGGTTGAAAGTAACTTCTATTTCGAGCAACCTGATCTCTTATTCAGTAGCCGCGAATTCGTCCTCTTCTCCCCGGAGCACCACCATGGATATAGCCGGGTTGAAATTCGCCGTCAATCAAGATGGAACCAGCTGCGCCTTTTCCATCGCTCCTTCTTCTCAATCTTTCGGCGCCTCTGCCGGCACCGGGGTTGTTAGCGTGACGTCTTCGACGGGCTGCAGCTGGACTGCAGCCACCAATGCCGCCTGGATCACGGTCACTGGCGGCTCCAGCGGCTCAGGCAACGGCCAGGCCCACTATTCCGTGGCGGCGAATAGCGGCAGCGCGAGCCGCACCGGAACCCTGAGCATTGCGGGCAAGAGCTTCACGGTGGGTCAGGAGGGAGTAAGCTGTTCATACGTGATTTCCCCGGGATCCGGCTCTGTCAGTTCCTCGGGCGGGACGGGGGCGCTGACAGTGAGTTCGCCCTCGGGCTGCAGTTGGACAGAGGCAAGCAGCATCCCCTGGATTTCGATCCTTTCAGGGGCCGCCGGCTCAGGAAATGGGCAGGTGAGTTATTCCGTGGCTGCCAACAGCGGCGTCTCACCCCGGAGCGGTACCCTGGCGGTTGCCGGGAACACTTTCACGGTCACCCAGACCGGAGTGAACTGCACGTTTGCGCTCGCCTCTACTTCAAAGTCATTCGATGGCTCAGGCGATGGCTCGAACCGCCGAACGACCCAGGTTAAGTTGAAGGGGGCGGGTATATAATTTTGATACTCTTTTTAGCGTTGAGCATTTAGAGCAAGCAGCCACGACACATGGAAGATTGATTGTTTTTTCCCACGGTATTTATTGGGTAATAGAAACAACTGATCAGAAGAGAGGCCTCCGATCCCCCTTGCGAGTAAGCAAGGGGGATTTTTTTTGCTCTGGTTTTTTCCCCAGGCTGTCACCCCGCGTAGCGCTTTCATGATCAGGTGTTCAAATCGACATTTAATGTTCATGGATTGATAGTTTATTGCATTTATTGTCGATCGAGTCTTAGACCAATGGCGGGATAATTAAATCATATGTTAATTCAGTATGTTAACACCACCCAATCCTCTTGCCGGTGGCAGAACATTTGCTTTGATAGGGCAAACTGGAAATCAATGCTGGAACAAATCGATTTCATTTAGGGACGGCCTCCGATATGGATCGGGTTTGTTCATCGCCTCTAAAAGGGAAAAAGGAAGCAGGAAAAATGAATAAGAAAAATTATCTCCTAGTTTGTTGCGCGTTCTTTTGTTTTTTCATTCTGCAGTCGACGGCCTTCGGGCAGCGGCTGAGCGAAATCCACATGGCCATCGAGAAGAAGGGGGCGAAGTGGCAGGCTGGGGAAACTTCCATGACCCGGCTTTCCCAGGAGGAACGCCAGAAACGGCTGGGTTTCACTCCTCCCGTGCTTACCGGGAATGAGCCCCGCCTCAGCATGGAGGCAGCTCCCATCGTGGGGGCCCCTGCGAGCTTGGACTGGCGCAGTAACGGCGGGAATTTTGTCACCCCCGTTCGCGATCAGGGCGGTTGCGGAAGCTGCTGGGCCTTTGCGGCCACCGCGGCCCTGGAATCGAACGTCCTTATAGGCAACCATAGCCCGGGGATTGATCTGAACTTATCAGAGCAGGTGTTGGTCTCCTGCGGGAGTGCCGGGAGCTGCAACGGGGGCTCCCCGGCCGGTTCGGCCCAGTTCTTCCAAAGCACCGGGATCCCACTTGAAACCTGCTACCCCTACACCGCGACCAACGGCTCCTGTTCCAATGCTTGCGCCGGCTGGCAATCTTCAGCGTACCGGATCTCCAGCTGGAGCTATGTGACTTATAATCAGGCGACCGTGGAGGCTCTCAAGAATGCTCTCTACACGTATGGGCCCTTATCCACGACCTTTGCGGTTTACAACGACTTCTTTTCCTACTCCAGCGGCGTATACCATTACGTGACCGGAGGCCTGGCGGGTTATCACGCGGTGTTGCTCGTCGGATACGACGATCCGGGCCAGTATTTCATCGTGAAGAACAGCTGGGGGACCTGGTGGGGGGAATCCGGGTATTTTAAGATCGCCTATTCCGAGTTGAACAGCGTGGTGGGTTTCGGGGATTACACGATCGCTTTGGTGGGAACGGCCCCGACCTGTTCCTACTCGGTCAGCAATGTCACCCCGTCTTCATTTGCCGCAGCAGGCGGACAGGGAAGTGCGAGCGTAACCGCAACGGCGGGGTGCCCGTGGACCGCGAGCAGCAACGCGTCTTGGATCACGATTTCTTCAGGGGCTTCCGGAACGGGAAACGGGACGGTAGGCTTTTCCGTGAGTCAGAACACGGGAGATTCCCGGATCGGGACTTTGACGGTTGCCGGACAGACGGTAACCATCGGCCAGGAGAAGGGGACCGCTCCCTGCACCTACACGATTAATCCGTCCCAAGCGTCTATGACCGCCGGCGGCGGCAGCGGAAGCGTGGGGGTAACAGCCGGGAGCGGCTGCATCTGGAACGCGAAAAGCAACACGGCGTGGCTGACGGTGACCGCCGGGTCGAGTGGCTCGGGATCCGCAACGGTAGCTTATTCAGCTGCGGCAAACCAGTCCACATCGTCCCGGACAGGAACGCTGACGGTTGCGGAGAAAACTTTTACAGTCCAGCAGGAGGGAGCGAGCTGCACGTACTCTATATCCGCGGCATCGGTGAATGCGGGCTCCACCGGCGGGACAGGGACTGTAAGCGTAACCTCGCTGACCGGCTGCGCCTGGACCGCAGTGAGCAACGTCTCGTGGCTGACCATCCCTTCGGGAGGAAGCGGGTCCGGGAACGGGCAGGTCGGCTACTGGGTAGCAGCCAACGGAGCGACTTCGAGCCGAACCGGGACCCTGACGATTGCGGGAAGGACATTCACGGTGAACCAGGGCGGGGCTAGCTGCACCTATTCCATCTCCCCGACATCGGTGAATGCGGGTTCTACGGGCGGGACAGGGACTTTGAGCGTGACCTCGCTCGCCGGGTGCGCCTGGACCGCTGCCAGCAATGTCTCGTGGGTGACTATCACCTCCGGCAGCAGTGGCTCGGGCAACGGACAGGTCGGCTACAGTGTTGCGGCCAATACCGGAACCTCCGCAAGAACCGGAACGCTGACCGCGGCCGGGAGAACTTTCACCATCACCCAGAATGGAGCGAGCTGCAGCTATTCCATTTTACCGAGCTCAGTCAGCCTCGGGCCCACGGGCGGGACAGGGGCTGTGAGCGTGAGCTCGCTCGCAGGCTGCCCGTGGACGGCGGCGAGCAATGTCTCTTGGGTGACCATCGCCTCCGGGGGGAGCGGTTCGGGGAGCGGGCAGGTTAACTATTCGGTCGCGGTGAATACTTCTCCTTCCCAGAGGACGGGTACGATGACCATCGGGGGCCGGACGTTTACGATCACCCAGCAGGGGGAGCCGTGCAGTTATTCGATTTCCCCGGACAGCCAATCTGTTTTATCCGGGGAGGAATCAGGCCTGGTGAGTGTAAGTGCAGGCGACGAGTGTTCCTGGTCGGCGCAAAGCCAGTCCTCCTGGATTACTATTGTTTCGGGACAAACCGGGAAGGGCAACGGAAATGTCCAATACGCGGTGGCGACTAATCCCGGAGACCAAGCCCGCACTGGAACCTTAACTATTGCGGGGAAAAATTTTACGGTAACCCAGGTCGGCGCCAACTCCGTCCCGGTGATCGCCGTCGATCCCACCAGCATTGACTTTGGCCGGGTTCGATTGGGGGGGACCGCTTCCCAGCAGGTGAAGATATCCAACAAGGGTACGGCCCCGCTAACCATCGGAGGGGTTACATTTATCAGCAGGGCCTTAGGAGTGTTTCACGTCGCCGGAGAAATTTGCAAAACCGTCGCTCCCGGGGAAAGTTGCAGTATAACGGTGGAATTTGAACCGATATCCAAGGGGGGCTTACAGGGGATCATGAAAATTTATTCCGATGCGTCGAACCGCGGCGTCGTCCAAATCAAACTAAAAGGCGCTGGATTTTGACACACCCCGAGAGAGGATGATTCGAAGCAACGTGTCCTGGATCACGATTTCTTCAGGGGCCTCCGGAACGGGAAGCGGGAGCGTAGGCTTTTCCGTGAGCCAGAACACGGGAGAGGCCCGGACCGGGACTTTGAATATTGCCGGGCAGACGGTAACGATCGGCCAGGCAGCCGGTTCGCCTTCCTGTACCTTTTCTGTTAGCCCGACTCAGCAAAGCTTCGGTTCCGCCGGTGGGAACGGAAGCGTCGGGGTGCTATTCCGTGGACTACAACACGTCCGGCTCTCCCCGTTCCTCCTATCTTCTAATCGGGGGAAAGTATTTTGACATCACTCAGGAAAGCTATGGCTGCACCTATTCCGTTTCGCCCACCTCCCAGTCGGTCCCCGCTACAGGTGCCAGCGGATCGGTGAGCGTAACCGTTTCCAACGGATGCACCTGGACAGCGGCGAGCAGTGCGGGGTGGATCATCGTCAACTCCGGAGCGAGCGGTTCGGGAAGCGGCCAGGTCACCTACACGGTGGCAGCCAACAGCGGGACCACCTCCAGGACCGGCGCCTTGACCGTTGCCGGAAAGACCGTCACGATCAACTAGGCCGGCAGGTCCGCTCCTTGCACCTACGCCATCTCTCCTACCTCCCAATCCGTCCCGGCCACAGGGGCTGCGGGTGCGGTGAATGTTTCCGCCCTATGTTGCCCGGTCTTCCGTGATCGCGATTGGAGATAAACTCGTAAAGATCACCCAGGAAGGACAGGGTTGTTCCTTTGCCGTTTCACCAACCTCCCAATCCATCCCGGCCAACGGGTATTCCGGGTCGGTGAGCGTGACCGCTCCCACTTCGTGCAACTGGACGGCGGAGAGTAATGTAAACTGGATTGAGGTCTTTTACGGAGCAAACGGCTTCGGAACCGGTAAGATCTATTACCGGGCAGAGCCCAATAGCGGGACTTCTCCCCGAACCGGCACCCTTACAATTGCCGGGAAGACAATCACAGTAAACCAGGCCGGGGCTTCAATTCCCCGGAGCAAGAACAAGCGATAATTTCGGAAAATTTAACCTCAGATCCCCCTTTCCCCTTAACAGGGGAAGGGGGGATGAAACCGGAAGTAGCCTCCAGCCGCTCTTCTGTTCCTTCCAAATCCAACCAAGACAATCCTTCATCGATAGAAATACCATGGAATCCCCGCGACCAGGTTGGCGATTGCGGCGCGAATGAACAATCCTTATTGACATACAAGGGGAAATAAGCGGATGATCTATCGCGCAGGATCATTGCTCCGCGGGATTTAATCCGGCTTCGTGTTCAAACGGCGGAAAAGCGGAGTCGAAAGGCTTTTTTGCTCTTGAGCGAGATTTCTCTCTTTGCGTTCGGGCGACAGGTTGTAGATTTCAGATTTGCGGGGGTGTGCCATGGCATACGATTACAAAGGTGTAGTCTGCGAAAAAGGGAAGGGAGTTTTGAAAATCACTCTGAACCAGCCGGAGACGCTGAATGCACTCACCGCGGACCTGGAGAAAGATCTCCATTCGGCGCTGGGCGAAGGGGATGACGACCCCGAGGTCTTTTGCATGGTGATCTGCGGGTCAGGCCGGGCCTTCAGCTCGGGGTACCAGATGGGTCCGGACCGGAAAGGGGGCGGAACAGACCCGGCCAACTACGCGAGCATCGGCGAATTCCTGGCCTATTTCCAGACCCGGGATTTCAAGCACGTCCACGACGACCAACTGAGCATCTGGCGCCTGAAGAAGCCGGTCATCGCCGCAGTGCACGGCTGGTGCATGGGCGGCGGGATGTGGCTCGCCATGTCCTGCGATATGTGCTACTGCTCCGAGGATGCGGTATTCGGCCAGCCGGAGGTCCGGCACAACGCGAACAGCACGTTTCTCATCCCGGCCCTCGCGGGATGGCAAAGGGCCGCCCGTTACCTTTACACGGGAGACCATTTCGACGGCCGCGAAGCGGAACGCATCGGCCTCGTGAACGAGTGCCTCCCGAATGAGAAGCTCATGCCCACCGTGATGGCGCTGGCGGAGCGGATCGCCATGGTGCCGCCGAACTCGGTCCGGATTATGAAGCGGCTGATCCTGTCGGGCTACATGGCGTATGGGATCGGCGCGGCCATGGAGGTTTGTGCCCCGTACTCAACCCTGGCTCACTGTTCCCATGGGCCGGAAAGGCAGAAGATGTTCGACGCCCAGAAAGAGCGGGGGATGAAAGGTTTTCTGGAAGAGAGGGACGGGAAATTCCTGCCGGAGCCCTTCGGGCCAAAGTCAAAGAAGAAAAAAATTTAGGACGCAGATTAAAAATAAACCATAAAGAATACAGAAAAACCTATATGAATGTGCAGGAAATCTCCGTGATCTCTGTGGTTCAGCTTATTATCCTGTAAATCTGCGTTGATCTGCGTCCCAATTTAATTGACGTCCAGCTCCACGAGCTCCAGTTCGTAGCCCTGGTTGATCTTGAATGAGGTGGAAGAGCAGAGAGGGCACTCGGCGAGGAAGGGTTCGGCCGTGGTGAACCGATTACCGCAATGGCCGCAAAGCCCCCCGAGAGGGACGGTGTCGATGATGAATTTTGCTCCCCCGGCCAACGTATCCGGCTTGACCGCTTCAAAGGCAAGGGCAAAGGCTTCCGGAAGAACGCCGGAGGCCTTTCCGACCCGGACCCTCACCGAATCGACGCGCCGATACCCTTCCGCCCGGCATTTCTCTTCAATTATTTCCAAAAGGCCCAGCGCCAGAGAGACTTCGTGCATAAAATCCCGCCGAAGAGATCTTGAAAGCTGAAATTCAGGACCGATCTTCCGTTTCGGTGATCTCGCGAATTAATCTTACCGCCTCTTCCGCCGCCCGGGAGTCCATCTTGTGGATGGCAAACCCGGCGTGGACCAGGACGTAATCGCCGATCGAAGCCTCCTCCGGAAGGAGGAGGAGGCTTACCTCTCTTCGGATTCCCCCCGCGGCGATGGTCGCCATTTTGTCCCTGATTTCGACGATTTCAGACGGGATGGCCAGGCACATGGGTCTTCTCGCAAACAGGTTTGCCGTTGATTTCCACGCCCCACTCCCGGAGCTTTTCGAGGGTGGTATTCAGCAACACATCGAAGCGATCCCTCACCGCTTCCGAAAGCGTGAGGCCGACCTCCAGTTTTCCCGGCTGGATGCCCACCAGGACGGTCTTCGCGGGCTTGTTTCCCAGGAAGCTGGAAGCGAAGAGCAGGTCTGCAAGGCCGACGTGATGGAAGGAAAGCTTCGGCCCCAAAAAAGAGGGAAGTTCTTCATCCTCCAGGACCGCCACCGTGCCGGGCGTCCCCTGGAAATTCACGGCGTCGATGAAAAGAACTTTTTCCCTTCCCTCGATCCATGGCAGAAGGTCGAGGCCGAGCGTTCCCCCGTCCAGCAGGCAAACCTCCGGGGAAAAATCGAAACGGCTCCGGAGGGCCTCAACGGCATGAACGCCCGTTCCTTCATCGCTCAAAAGAATGTTCCCCAGGCCGACCACGAGAATTTTATTCTTCATCCGCCTTGTAGCCGCCGAAGATGGAGCTCATCACGAATTTTTTCTCGGCGATGTCATTCAACCAGCCGATATACACGTGAATGATCGCGAAGATGAGGATGGCCCACATGATGAGATGGTGGATCAGCCTGAGTGTCGGAGATTGAAAAAAGTATAAGAGCCATCCCCCCATCAGGGTCCAGAAAAATCCCCTCGGGTGACCCTGGCCGTAAAGGGCAAAGCCGGTCCCGATTTCGGCCAGGTAGAGCAGAAGTAAAATCAGGTAGGAAGCGGCTGCCGTGGCGGAATGGCCGACCGCGGGGGGGCATTCCCTCCGGATGAAGGAATAGTAATAAACGCAGCCCACGAGGTCCCTGCGCCTCTGGCCCCAGAAGGGGAGGAATTCCCTCCACCGGGAATACTCGTTCCCCACAAAGGCCCAGTAAATTCTCACCAGCACACTCACGGTGAAGACATAAGCGGCCACGAAGTGGATGAATCTCATGGTGGCCATGTAGAAGAATTCCCCCGCGGGCGCCTGCGAAAAGGGAGTGCCGATGTAGTATCCCGTAAAGGAGAGGACGACGATGGCCAGAAAATTCACCCAGTGGGTCAGCCGGACCGGGAATTCCCACACGTAAACGAGCTTGCAGCATGCGAGCCTCCTACAGCGCTCTCACCTTGAGAATCTCTTTCCTCTCCGAATCCACGAGGTGGATGGCGCAGGCCATGCACGGGTCGAAGGAGTGGATGGTCCTCAGGATCTCCAGCGGACGGTTCGGGTCGGCGATGGGGGTATTCAGAAGGGCCGATTCGTAAGGCCCCCTCTGCCCTTTGCCGTCCCGCGGGGAAGAGTTCCATCCGCCCGGGACCACGCACTGGTAATTGGCTACCCGGCGGTCCTTGATGACGACCCAGTGGCAGAGGGCTCCCCGCGGGAGCTTCGTGCAATCCGTATCCCCTGGCCTCCGCCGGCCAGGTCGAGGGGTCCCACTTCTCTCCGGCGTGGACACGCAGGTCGCCCCCCTTCATCCTGGCGGCCAGCTCGTCGATCCAGGCCGGCATCATCTCGGAAGTGACCAGGGTCTCGATCCCCCGCGCGGCCGTACGCCCAAGGGTGGAGAACAGGGCTTCCGGCCCCACATTCAACTGCTTCAAAACCCCGTCGATGACTTCTTTGATCCTCGCGTGACCGGAGGCGTAAGCCACCAGCATCCGGGAAAGGGGCCCCACTTCCGTCGGGAGACCGTCGTAGCGGATCCCCTTGACCCAGCTGTACTTCTTTTCCGTGTCCAGGAATTCATAAGGCGGTTTTGGGCCGGTATAGTTGGGGACTCGTTTCGCCCGCCCAGGGATGCAGGGCCTTTTCATCCCCGCCGCTGTATTTGTACCAGGCATGGGCCGCATCCTCGGTGACCTTCATCTGGTCCACGGGTTCGACCTTGCCGAGATCTTTATTGCGGATGAATCCCCGGGGCAGCCAGCAGTTGGCCGTGTTGCTCTGGTTGTCCTTCTGGAATTCCCCGTAGGAGAGGTAATTCCCGACCCCGGCGCCGATGCCGGCCCATTCCTTGTAAAAAGAAGCCACGGCGAGCAGGTCGGGGATGTACACCTTTTCCACGAATGCGTGGGACTTTCGGGAAAGTTCGCGGATGAAGGCGATGCTGCCGGCATTCAGGGCATTCTGGCTGTTCGGGTCGACCGGAATGGACATTCCTCCCACGAGGAAGGTCTGGGGATGGGGATTCTTCGCCCCCAGGATGGCGTGCATGCGGATCACGTCTCTCTGCCAATCCAGGGCCTCCAGGTAATGGGCGACGGCCATGAGGTTGGCCTCGGGGGGGAGCTTGTACGCGGGATGCCCCCAGTATCCGTTGGCGAATATCCCGAGCTGGCCGCTCTCCACCAGGGTTTTGACTTTCGCCTGAATCCCTTTGAAATAGCCGGGCGAGGTATTGGGCCAATCGGAAAGGGATTGGGCCAGGGAGGAGGTCTTGGCCGGGTCGGCCTTCAGAGCGCTGACCACGTCGACCCAATCCAGGGCGTGGAGGTGATAAAAATGGATCACATGGTCCTGGATATACTGAATGCCCGAAATCAGGTTTCGGATGATCCGCGCGTTATCCGGAATGGTGATCCCCAGGGCGTTTTCTACAGCTCTCACGGAGCTGGTGGAGTGAACCGTTGTTCACACCCCTCATATCCGGGAGAGAAGGGCCCACACCTCCCTCGGGTCGCGGTCCTTCACATGATTTCGATGCCCCGCCACATGGTCCCGGAAGACCAGGCATCCGTGACTTTGCCGCCGTCAACCTGAGCTTCGATTCGCAGATGACCTTCGATCCGGGTGATGGGATCGATCGCGATCTTCGGCATCTCCTTCTCCTTTCCTATTCTTTTTCGGTTTCGACGCGAGGGGGAGGTTCTTTCGGCCCGCTGCCCCTGATTCCCCGGATTACCGCGTGGGCGGCAATTCCGATTCCCGCCGCGGCTGCAACGCCCAAGGCCGATCCGGTCGGCGGTCAGCTGATACCCGGCTCCCGGAACGTTGGGCAGCCGGCTGTAAATAGGCCCCATGACGTCCCAGTTGTTGTCGGCGGCGCAGGCAAAGCAGGGGTGCCCCGCCTGCACGGGCCAGCTGGTGCCGCTCATTCCACCGGACCGTGGGACAGTTATAGTAAGCCTCGGGACCTTTGCACCCCATTTCGTACAGGCACCACCCGAGGCGCGCGCCTTCATCGCCGAAGTGGCGGACAAACTGGCCGGCGTCGAAATGCATCCGCCTCTCGCAGTTGTCGTGGATTCTCTTTCCGTATCCGAAGAGGGGGCGAAGGTTGCCGTCCAGCGCCGGGAAGGACCCGAAGGTGAGATAATGGACAATCGTTGCCGTCACGTTCTCGACATTCACCGGGCACCCCGGGAGATTTACCAGGTTGGGCGCCGAGGGAATCGCCTGCCTGACCCCCACCGATCCGGTCGGGTTGGGTGCCGCGCTGGCGATTCCGCCCCAGCACGGCGCAGGACCCGATGGCCAGGGTGGCGAGGGCGTTCCCGCAAGCTTCCCGGGCGATGTCCAGGGCGGTCTCACCGCCGATGGTGCAGTAAATCCCCCCGTCTTTCGTGGGGATCGCCCCTTCAACGATCGCGATGTATTTGCCCCGGTTGTTTTTTATGGCGTCTTTCTTGGATTTTTCGGCCGCCTTCCCCGAAGGGGCCATAATGGTTTCGTGGTATTCAATGGAGAGCACATCGAGGACGATCTGGGAAATGGTCGGATGGTACGCCCGGAGCGTCGATTCCGTGTCCCCGGCGCAGTCGGAAAACTCCAGCCAGATCGCCACCGGCTTGGCCTGTTTCTCCAGGGCCCGGGCAATCCTGGGAGCCATCGCGGAAGGCAGGGCCAACGTGGCCGCCATGGCCGTGCAGAATTTCAGAAAATCTCTGCGGGAAACGCCTCTTTGAGAAAGGGCCGCCCCAACGCTAACCTCGCCCATAAGGCCTCCTCAAAAAAGTTATCCTTTTCGAAACAGTTTAGCCTTTGAACGCCATGGTCACTCCCTTTGGAAGGGAAATTTAGATACAGGAAGGGCATTTCTATGATCGCGTCCCCTAAATTCATTATAGAGGGTATTCACCGTGAAATTGAATTTTTTTGCCGGGCGGCATCGTCTCCCATTTCCCATTCCGGCGAACTATGACCTTGACAAAAAAGGAAGGCGGGTTTTATCATATCGGGAACAGGGGAGATATATGGTTCAGGTGAAGGCGAAGAATTTGCGACTCGCTCTGCTCTTATTGGGCCTCGCCCTTACGAGCTTGCCCGCCGCCTGAACCTTCTGGCCGACCTCCGGAGCAAACAGAAAGAAGATTCAGGCCGTGGGCAGGACCCGCGGCCAGTTCCCGTTAAGGCCGTGGGGAACCGCCCTCACGGCCTTTCTTATATGTATGCACAAATTCGGGTCGGAATGGGGCTTTTGCGACTGAGAAAAGCCGCCGTGCTATTCGTAAAATCTCAATGCATGGCCTGAAGTTCTGACGGTGAGGCAATGAAGACAAGAGTCACGGAACTGCTGGGCATAAGACATCCCATCATCCAGGGGGCGATGTCCTGGGTATCTTTCCCTCCCCTGGTATCCGCGGTGTCGAACGCCGGGGGCCTGGGGATCCTCGGGGCCGCTTTCATGACCCCCGACCAGCTTCGGGAGAACATCCGCCAGATCAAAGATCAAACGGATCGGCCTTTCGGGGTCAACTTTATGCCCGACAACCCCATCGTGGACCAGCTGCTCGACGTGATCATCGATGAAAAGGTCCCGGTGGCCAGCTACGGGAGGGGAAACCCGAAAAAAGTCATCGATCGCATGAAACCCCACGGGATCATCGCCATGCCGACCATGGGCTCCCTCCGGCACGCGGTTCGGGCCGAGCAGGACGGCGCGGACGCCATTATCGTGCAGGGGACCGAGGGGGGCGGCCATACCGGCCATATCGCCACCATGGTCCTCGTCCCCCTCGTGACCGGCCGCGTGAAGATCCCGGTGATCGCCGCGGGAGGAATCGGAAACGCAAAGGGCCTGGCGGCAGCCCTGGCTCTTGGCGCGGAAGGGGTCTCCATGGGGAGCCGCTTCATCGTTACCCAGGAAGCGCCGGTCCCGGAAAACGTGAAGCGTTATCTCATCGACCGGTGCGAAGAGGACACGGTGGTCACCGACAACCTGACCGGGGTGCGGTGCCGGGTCATCAAGAATGACTTCGCCAAGAGACTGATCGATATGGCCAAGAGTAAAGTCGATCCGTGGGAGATGATGCAGTACGGGGTGGGGAGGATCCGCAAGGCTTATGTCGATGGAGATCTCGAGTGGGGTTCTCTCGCTTTCAGCCAGGTTTGCGGATTTATCGACGCAATTCCCACCTGCCGGGAGCTGGTCGAATGCATCGTTTCCGAGGCGGAGGAGATCCTGAGAGACATGGCGGGCAAGGTCTGCCCCCGTTCATAACCCCGGTCGAAATCGTTTCCTCTTTATTTGCCCATCCTTCGCCTGTCTTTTTTTCCAACGGTTTTTCTGTTACCCTAATGACTGATGAAACCGTTCATCTTACAGGGGAAAACCCGTGCAAAATGAATTGGTATTTCTGTCCCGCCTGCAGTTCGCCTTCACCACGATGTTTCACATTCTTTTCCCGGTCCTGACGATCGGCCTCTCCGTGTTCCTGGTCATCGTGGAATCGCTCTGGCTCTCTACCCGGGAAGAGATCTATTACCGGATGTACCGCTTCTGGGTGAAGATCTTCGCCATTCATTTCGGGGTCGGGGTCGTTACCGGGATCGTCCTGGAGTTCGAGTTCGGGATGAACTTCTCCCGCTTCTCCCAGGCGGTGGCGAATGTCTTTTCCCCCCTCCTGGCATTCGAGGTCCTCACCGCCTTTTTCCTGGAAGCGGGCTTTCTCGGGATCATGCTATTCGGGTGGAAGCGAGTTCACCGGGGTATCCATTTCCTGGCCACCTGCCTGGTTTCGCTGGGGAGCATCCTTTCGGCGTTCTGGATATTGGCGGCCAATTCCTGGATGCAGACCCCGGCGGGCTACCGGCTCGCCGAGGGAAAATTCTGGGTGGTGAGTTTCGCCGAGGCCATCTTCACCCCTTCCCTGCCCGCCCGCTTCGGCCACATGGTCATGGCTTCGCTGGAGACTTCGGTCTTCGCCGTCGCCGGGATCAGCGCGTATTTTCTCCTGAAAGGGACGGACCCGGCCTTTTACCGCCGGTCCATGGGAATCGCCCTAATCCTGGCCGCCCTCTTCGCCCCCTTCCAGATCTACCTCGGAGACTACAGCGGACGGGTCATGTTCCGGCACCAGCCGGCCAAACTGGCGGCGATCGAGGCTCATTGGGAAACGAACACAAGCGGGGGAGCGCCCTTTGCCGCCATTGCCTTTCCGGATATGGAGAACGAAAAAAACCGTTTCGAGATCGCCATTCCGAGCGGCCTCAGCCTGCTTGTCACAAATACCCTGAACGGCCGAGTCCAGGGCCTGAAGGATTTTCCCCGGGAGGACCGCCCGTACGCCCCCGTCCTCTTCTGGACTTTCAGGGTCATGGTGGCCATCGGGTTTATCTTCCTGCTGGTCATGATCTGGGCGGCGGTGCTGTGGCGCACGGGGAAAATATTCCAAAACCGCGGGTTCCTTCGGGCCCTCGTGGCAATCCAGCCGCTGGGCTTCCTGGCCACGGAGCTGGGGTGGGTCACCACGGAAATGGGCCGGCAGCCCTGGCTGGTTTACAACCTGATGCGCACGGCCGACGGCCTTTCGCCCGTTCCGCCGGGAAACGTGATCTGGTCGCTCAGCCTTCTCCTCATCATCTATGCCCTCATCGGGGGGAGCTACATGTTTTACGTGTTCAAGACCCTGCGGAACGGCCCGGACCTCACCAGCCCCATCCCGCCCGTGGAGCGGCCGGCGGGAATGATGCGGTGAAGGGATTGCGAGCAGTTGCAATTCCTGGAAGAGATCATCCCCAGTTTCTTCGGTATCGGGGTCGGTATCGGAATCGAAAATCGAACCCGATTCCGATTCCGATGGTGATCTCAAACATGAAATCTCCGCCGGAGGAGGCATGGTTCTCATTCATGTGTGGGCCGGGCTGATTGCCCTGGCCATGATTCTCTACGTGGTCCTCGACGGCATCACTCTCGGTGTCGGGCTCCTCTTCCCCTCCGCCCCGAACGAGAAGGAACGCAGCGTTCTCATGAACTCGATCGCCCCGGTGTGGGACGCCAATCAGACCTGGCTGGTTTTCGGCGGCGGGGCGATATTTTGCGCCTTTCCGGTTGTGTACGGGGTCCTTTCCAGCGCCATGTATATCCCCCTCGTGGTGTTTCTCTGCGGGATGATATTCCGGGGAGTCACGTTCGAGTTCCGGGCCGACGCGGCCCAAAAGAGGCCCTGGAACATCGCGTTTTTTGCCGGAAGCCTGGTCGCGGTGCTATCCCAGGGGTTTACGCTGGGCGGGATCCTGAGCGGGGTGGCGGTGAAAGAGAGCCACTTTGCCGGATCCCCCCTGGATTGGCTGAACCCTTTCTCCGTCATGGTGGGCATCGCCCTGATACCCGGATATATCATGCTGGGTTCCACCTATCTTCTGATCAAGACCGAAGGGCCCGTCCAGGAGAGGGCTTACCGGCAAGCGCTCTGGTCCGGCGCGTTCGTGCTGGCGGGCATGGCTGTCTTTACGGTTTGGAGTCCCCTGCATTACCCCCTCGTCTGGGCAAACTGGATCAGCTCGCCCCGCGTCTATTTTATCTGGGCTTTTCCCCTGCTGGGGTTGATCGCCGCCCTCCAGCTGGCAAGAACCTTGAGGTCCCGCCAGGAAAGAAAGCCTCTCATCTACAGCGTCGGACTCTTCCTGGCCGGATATCTCGGGCTCATGGCTTCTCTTTACCCCTATGCGATCCCGCCGACCATAACTTTGCAGGATGCGGCGGCCCAGTGGGAAACTCTTCGCTTTACCCTCTGGGGAGCGGGGATCGTTCTCCCCTTTGTGATCGGATACATGATTTATTCCTACTCCGTTTTCCGGGGCAAAGTGACCCACGAAGAATATTATTGATCCGGGGATCGGGGACAGTGCATCTTCCCTCCCGGGAAAACTCTGGCATCGTAACAGCCCTTTGGAAGCTTTTCCCCGGAAATCCCAATGGTCAAAGCTCCTTCGTCCGCCTCATTCGATTCGCGGGACGGGGGAGATGATTCAGTCAGTGGAAAAAATTCCTGTTTTCTGGTAGAGTTCGGGTCATTCCTTGTCGATGGGAATGGCCAAATCTCATGACGCCCAAGAAGAAGTTTGACGAACCCTCTAATCCGGAACCCACCGTGCCGAAAGCGGGGGAGCAGAAGTACATCCTCCGCCTCTACGTAACGGGAGTCACGCCAAAATCCACCCGGGCGATACAGAGCATCAAAAAAATTTGTGAAGAACACCTCAGGGGCCGTTACGACCTTGAGGTGATCGATATCTATCAGCAGCCCACTCTTGCCAAGGGAGAGCAGATTATCGCGGCGCCGACGCTCATCCGGAAGCTTCCCCTCCCCCTCCGGAGGTTTATCGGCGACCTCTCCAATACCGACCGGATTTTGCTGGGGCTGGATTTAAGGGAAAAAAAATAACCGCATCCCCTCCCCGGCCTTTGCCCAGGCGTCAGGGGCACCATTGAATAGAATTTTTGCCTTACACGCTGAGCAGGAATTTCCACCGGGATTCCTGGATTGAAAATGGGCAGTCTGAATTCATAAAGGTTTTTCTGTGAACCCCAAGTCTAAGACCAAAAAAGAACTGCTTTCGGAACTGGAAGACCTCCGCGCCCGCCTCGAAGAGGCGGAGGAGACCCTCCGGGCGATCCACAGCGGCGAAGTGGATGCCTTGATGATTTCCAGTCCCCAGGGCGAACAGGTTTTTACGCTGAAAGGGGCTGAGTACACTTACCGGATGCTCATCGAAAGGATGCATGAAGGAGCGCTGACCCTCTCACCGGACGGAACGATCCTCTACGGGAACAGCCGGTTTGCCGAGATGCTAGGCATTCCCCTGGAGACGGTTATCGGGTCTTCCCTCCAGGAATTCGTCTCCAAACAGGATCAGCGGGCTTTTGAAGCCATCCTGGAAAACAGCAGAAAGGACGGCGGGCAGGGGGAAATTTCACTGCGGCGCCGAAGCGGCGCCCATCTCCCGGTCCTGGTCTCCGGCAGGACCATGCAGATAGAGACCGGGGAAGTGTTTTGCCTGGTGCTGGCCGATCTCTCCGAACGGAAACGAACGGAGAAAATCATCGCCTCGGAGAGGCTGGCCCGCTCCATTCTGGAACAAGCCGGTGAAATGATCGTGGTATGCGATGAGAAGGGGGAGATCATCCAGGCGAGTGAAGTCGCCCATCAATTCGCCGGGAGGTCCCTGCTTTCCCAGCCTTTCAGCCGGATCTTCCACCTGGAATTGGCTTCGAATGGCAGGACGGGAACGCCCTTCACCCTCTCCCCCATCCTTACGGGTGAGGTCCTTCGGAATGTGGGAGTGACTCTCGAGAAGTGGGGCAGCGTCTTTCATTTTCTTCTGAGCGCCCGACCTCTCGTGGGCGGCAAGGGGGATATTTTCGGTTGTGTGGTCATCCTGACCGACATCACCGAACGCCAGCGGGCGGAGGAGGAACTCCTGGAGAGCAGGAAGAAGCTCCAGTGCCTCTTTGATTCGGACATTATCGGAATCCTCTACGCCGACCTGGACAAGATCACCGAGGCTAATGATGCCTTTCTGCACATGATCGGGTATACCCGCAAGGACCTCGGGCCCGCGGGAATTCCCTGGAAAGAGATTACCCCCCCGGAGTTCACGCACCTGGATGAGCAGGGTTTGCAGGAGATGGAGGCGACGGGGAGCTGCACTCCTTTCGAAACGGAGTATATCCGGAAAGACGGCAGCCGGGTACCGATCCTGATCGGGGCCGCGCTCCTGGAGCGATCTCCCCTCCGGTGGGCCTGTTTTGTGCTCGACATGAGCGAGCGCAAGCGAATGGATGAGTTTCTGCGAAGGGCCCACGAGCAGTTGGAAATCAAAGTGGAGGAGCGGACCCGGGATTTGATCAAGCGGCTGATGGAGCTGAATTGCCTTTACATGGTGTCGAGCTTCCTCAACAAGGAGGAGCATCCCCTCGAGGAAGCCCTCCAGCGCACCCTGCAGATCGTCCCATCCGGTTGGCAGTTTCCAGAGATCACCCGGGCGCGGATGGTCGTCCGCGGCCGAGAGTTCAAGACGGAAAGGTTCGAGGAAGGCCCCTGGAAACAGAACAGCCGGATCTACTCCGGGGGGAAACAGATCGGAATCCTCGAGGTCCATTACCTGGAAGAGAAACAGCAGAAAGATGAGGGGCCATTCCTGAAGGAGGAAAGGAGCCTCATCGACGCCCTGGCGGACCAGGTGGGGGAGTTCATCGAACGGAAGGAAGCGCAGGCGTCCCTGCGGGAGTCCAACGAGCTTCTGGAGGGCGTCTTCTCCAGCATCGACCTCCACGTGGCCTACATGGATAGGAACTTTACCTTCATCCGCGTGAACCGCGCCTACGCCGAGTCGGACGGAAAAACGCCTGAATTTTATCCGGGGAAGAACCATTTCGATCTATATCCCCACAAGGAGAACGAAGCCATTTTCCGGAAGGTCGTCGACACCGGACAGCCCTGCATCGTTCTGGAAAAGCCTTTCCTGTACCCGGAGCAGCCGGACCGGGGGCCCACCTACTGGGACTGGTCTCTTTATCCCGTGAAAGACCCGGATGGGAAAGTGGGAGGGGTGGTTTTAAGCCTGGTAAACGTCACCGCGCGAAAGAAGGCCCTGGAGGCGCTCTGGCACACGGAAGAGATGCTGCACAAGGTCCTGAATACGCTTCCCGTGGGCGTCTGGGTGGCCGACAAGAACGGGAAAATCCTGATGGCGAACCCGGCCGCCCAGGAAATCTGGGGCGGGGCCAAGTACGTCCGTCTTCACGAAACGGACGCCTACAAAGCCTGGTGGCCGGATTCGGGGAAAAGAATCGAAGCGGGGGAATGGGCCCTGGCCCGCGCCATTCGGGAGGGTGCCACGACCCTTAACGAAATGGTCCAAATCGAATCTTTCGACGGGCGGAAGAAGACCATCGTGAACTCGGCCGTCCCCCTGCGGGGCCCGGATCAGGAGATCATCGGCGGAATCCTGGTGAATGAGGAGATCACCCAGCGCGTCAACACCGAACAGGACCGCCTCCGGCTGGCGACGGCCGTGGAGCAGGCATCCGAAGGGATCTCGATCCTGGATGCGGAACGCGGGTTCCTGTACGTGAATCCGGCTTTCGAGTCCCTTCGCGGGCTCTCCCGCCAGGAGGTCCTGGGAAAAAGGTATGAGGATGTGCTCCGGGAAGAGGAGAGAGACGAACTCTCCAAGGGTCTCCTGGAGGAGACGCTCAAGAAGGGGGAGGTCTGGGACGGCCGCCTCACCCGGAAGAAGCCGGACGGCAGTACGTGCGAGCTGGAAGTCAGGATTTCACCGGTGCGGGACGCCTCGTCCGCGCTCATCCATTTTGTCGCCGTGGAAAGAGATGTGACCCAGGAAGTCAAAATCCAGGAACGCATCCGCCAATGGCAGAAGATGGAAGCCCTGGGGACCCTCGCGGGAGGGGTGGCGCACGATTTCAACAATATCCTCATGCCGATCATGATCAATACGGACCTGGCCCTTTTGGATATCCGGGAAGGAATCCCCCCGTCGGAACGCCACCTGCAGCTGGTCCGGGAGGCAGCCGTCCGGGGGCAGGGACTCGTAAAGCAGATCATCACCTTCAGCCGTCAGAAAGAGCAGCCCCGGATTCCGATCAAGGTCAGCCCCCTGGTGAAGGAAACTCTGAAATTCCTCAAATCCACCATTCCGAAAAATGTCAAGATCCGGGCCAACATCGGGGTGGAGAGTGGGATGGTCCTTGCGGACCCGACCCAGATCCACCAGGTGCTGATGAACCTCTGCAACAACGCCGCTCAAGCCATGCGGGACCAGGGTGGAATCGTGGAGGTCAGCCTGGACGGGTTAAACGTGGACCTCGAAATGGCCGCCCAGTTTCCCGGCCTGAGGCCCGGGCCTTATCTCCGCCTTACCGTGAAGGATAACGGGCAGGGGATGGATTCCACGGTGATGGAAAAAGCCTTCGACCCGTTTTTCACGACCAAGGCACCGGGGGAGGGCACGGGAATGGGCCTTGCGGTCGTCCATGGGATCGTTAAAAATTACGGGGGAACGATTACCCTCGAAAGCCAGGTGGGAAAGGGGACGACGATAACGGTTTTCCTGCCCCAGAAGGATGACCGCGCGGAAACCGAAGCCGCCCCGCAGGGTCCCGTTCCGAGGGGGAAAGAGAGAATTCTCCTGGTCGATGACGATGAAATTCAGGTTCGCAGCGTTCAGAACATGCTCGAGCGGCTTGGCTACTCGGTAATCGGCGAGACCGACGCCCGGAAAGCACTCAGGATCTTCCGAGCTCAGCCGAATTCCTTCGACCTGGTGATCACCGACCAGACGATGCCCATTCGGGGAGACATACTGGCCAGGGAGGTCTTAAGCCTGAGGGCGGACATTCCCATCATCCTCTGTACGGGTTTTTCCGAGACGATCAACAGAGAAGAAGCCAGGGGGCTTGGCGTCCGCGAGTTTGCCATGAAACCCCTCACGGTTCTTGACCTCGCGGAAAAAATCAGGAGGGTACTGAAGTAGATGACGCGCCGTCCCTTCTTCGATGCATGCTATCAAGCTCTCCATCAGGACCCCAATCTTGGCTTCATCTCAAGTCTCCGACCAGCAGCCGGTAGCCGATACTTGCCACCCATCTCTCCCGGCTAAGTAAATTCCTCTCCGACAAGACTCTGTCCTGCCTAACGGGAATATTTTCCGCCCCGCTTTCACCTTTTGCTCGCCACCATTGTCTTAAGTTATTGATAACTAATAACATTAATAATCTTTGCTCTTTGGCACGATTTTTGGTTAAGAAGAGACCAGACGCATACCGGCGAAGAGCGAATACAGAGCAGGAGGATAAATCATGAGGTGCCACCGTTGCAATGGGCTTATGGCCAATGAAAGATTTTACGGGCCCGGGGAACCCTTTTGGGGTTGGAGATGCGTCCTTTGTGGGGAAGTCTTCGACTCTCTAATCTGGGAAAACCGGAACCATTTGAGGAAAATGGAAATAGCCGGGGGGAGAGGAATGGAGAGAGGAAAGAGGAGGTAGTCCATGATCACCCCGGAAGAAGGAGAGATCCTGAAATACCGCCTCACGGGGAACATTTTTGAAGTGAAAAAGATCACGAACCAGTTTGTGATTTTGCACTCCATGGACGGCTTGACGCAGATCATGACCGGAAAAAGGAGTCTAGTGAACCTTTTCGAAAAAATCCCCTACATGAACTCACGCGCCACAGGGCTTTCTGAATCTCTTTAAGTTCCCGGCTTTTTTCCAAAATTACTCGGGTCCGAAACGGTCCCAAGGGTGAAGAGCCTGACGGTCCTCGCCCCTTCTTTCCCGAATCCCGGGAAGATGGGCTGGGAGGATGGGGTCTTTGCGGAAAGAGAGCCGCCTTTCCCAAGGTCGGAAATGGATCGGATGGTTGCTGAGGGGGCGAAGCGGATGGGCCTGCATATCAGAGCGGCAGCGAAGGGCAGCGATGGAGATTCTTCACGGGAGAGCGGCCGAGACCCTGGCGGAGTATGCAAGCAGGAATGGAATCGACCTGATTGTTATGGCCACCCACGGGCGTTCGGGGGTGAGCCGCTGGGTGTGGGGAGGAGTGGCGGACCGAATCCTCCGTTCGGCCTGTGTTCCGGTGTTGATGGTACGGGCTCCGGGGTGTGTACCGGGAATTTGACGTAGGGGGCTTACCCCTGCAAGTCGTTGCTCGTTTCTCGTTCCTGGTTGCGCGACAGCTCCCTCGCTGCAGGATCCTTCGCCATAAAGGGCCACGAGTACCCAGGAACAAGCAACCAGGAACCGGCAAGCAGGAAAAAGCAGCAGGCGCATGTGGAGGGTGAAATGGCAAAGATATTGATCATCGGGGAAAAGGACGAAAGTCGAACGCTCTTGGCCGAAGAACTCGCGGGCGAGGGACACACGGTCGCCCTGACGGGGACTGCGGCCCTGATCGGGGAATTCTTATTCACCCTCGAGCCTGACTTGGTGCTTCTGGATTTGTGCCTGAACCGGGTCGACCAGTGGTGGGTCTTGGATGAAATCAAGCGGCAATCGCCCGATATTCCGCTCGTTCCCTACACCTCCTCTCCCTGTGAAGAGGCAGAGGGCGGTGTGGACCGGGTGACCGGGTACCTGAAAGTTCTCCGAGGGCAGGTCTGCGAAATCCTGCGGGAAAAATATTCCCGCCCTTATGTCCGCGGAAGATCTGCTTACCTTCACGCGAATCTGAATCTGGCGCTGAAAGGACAGGCATAAACGGGGACCCGGAGGGTGGGACCGGGAACTCCCGGTACCCCGCGCTACCCCAATTCCCATTCGCAAATGCACCGGACCAGCGGTCGTTACACGGCAGCCTTCCACAAAGTTGTAAGGCGCGATGCAGCCCGCCCCCTCTCCTCCGATGAAAGAGGTTTCCTTTCTCGCCAGGATGATTGCCCAAATGGGACGCTAAGCCGCTGAAATGGAGCCTTTTGCAAGCAGTCTGGAGCAATTTATCGACAGCTACGGGTACTGGGCCGTTCTTGTCGGGACCTTGCTCGAAGGGGAAACGATCCTCATCCTGGGAGGGTTTGCCGCCTATCAAGGATACCTGGAGCTCCCCTGGGTGATCCTGTACGGCTCGCTCGGCGCTTTTTGCGGGGACCAGATCTTCTTTTTATTAGGCAGGAGGTACAGCGGCAGGATTCTGGCCCGATTCCCCTCCTGGCGAACCCGCGTCGACCGGGCCCATGTAAAACTGGAGAGGTTCCACACTTCCCTCATCATGATCTACCGGTTCATGTACGGGTTTCGATCGGTAACCCCGTTCGTGATCGGAACGAGCCACATCCCCGCCAAGAAATTTGTCCTCCTTAACATCCTTGCCGTGCTGCTCTGGGCCTTCCTGGTGGGAACAGGGGGGTATGTTTTCGGGAACGCCCTGGAGGCGCTCATCGGCAAATACAAGGCCAAATTCCTGGGCGCCCTTGCGGCCACGATCATTTCGGCTTGGGCGATCTGGTTCTTCGTGCGGAAGAAGCCCAGGAACTGGAGTCACGGGGCGACAGAATGCGACTGCGCCTGACAGAGCGGTCGGATGCGTCCAAGTGCCCGATGAGATCAATCTGAACCGTTTCCTTCCCATCCGCGTCTGTACTTGAAAGAGAGGAATCCGAAGATGACCTGGGCCTCCGCTAAAATCCGGCCAATTCCCGTTTTGTTTCTCCTCATGGCCCTGCTCTTTCCGCCGCCGGTTTCGGCGGCCGGGCTGAAAGAGCAGGTCTTCGAAACAACCCTGCCCAACGGCTTGAAAGTCCTCCTCCTGGAGAATCATAAGGCCCCTCTCGTGACCTTCCAGGTCTGGTATCGGGTGGGGTCGCGCAACGAGGAATGGGGGAAGACCGGCCTCTCCCATATGCTGGAGCACATGATGTTCAAAGGGACGAAGGAGGTCGGTCCGGAACAGTACTCCAGGATCGTCCAGGAGAACGGGGGGAACAACAACGCTTTTACGACCCAGGACTTCACCGCCTACTTCGTCAACATCAGCTCGGACCGGATCCAGGTAGTGATGGACCTGGAGGCCGACCGGATGCAAAACCTGATGCTTCGGCAGGAGGATTTCGCCACCGAGCGAATGGTGGTCATGGAGGAACGGAGGATGCGGACCGAAGACGACCCCTCCTCCGTCCTGATGGAACAGCTGGAGGCCGCGGCGTTTCAGCAGCAGCCCTACCATTGGCCGGTCATCGGCTGGATGGCCGATATCGCGAGGTTCACCCTCGATGACCTGAAAAGGTATCACCAGACCTACTACAACCCGGCAAACGCCTTCCTGGTCGTGGTGGGGGACTTTCAACGGCAGGATCTCCTGCCCCGGATCGAGAAGACCTTCGGCTCGATCCGCGGGGGAGTCCCACCGAACCAGAAGAAGGATTCGGACCCGAAACAGATCGGGGAGCGCCGCGTCGTGGTGAAGAAAGAGGCCCAGCTTCCCTCGGTGGTCATGGCTTATCATGTCCCCAACCTGAAATCTCAGGACAGCTACGTGCTGGAAGTCCTCTCCGCCCTCCTTTCCGGGGGAAAGAGCTCCAGGTTTTACGAACGCCTGGTCTTGGAAAAACGCCTGGTACTCGATGCGGAGGCGGACAATTCACTCCTCTCCGTGGATCCCAGCCTGTTTTATGTTTCCGCCACCCCTCTGCCCGGAAAAGAAGCGGCCGAGGTGGAAAAAAGCCTTAACCAGGAAATAGAAAAGCTCCAGAAGGAACCCCCCGGGGACCGAGAGCTGGAAAAAGCGAAAAATCAAATGGAGTCTTCGTTCATCTACGCCCAGGATTCGCTCTTCGCCCAGGCGATGCTCCTGGCCAGGCATGAGGCCGTCCTTAGCTGGAAGGCATTCGACGATTACCTTCCTGCCATCCGGAAAGTGACGCCGGAAGATATCACGCGGGTCGCCCGGGAATACCTCAACCCGGACAACCGGACGGTGGGAACCCTTTTTCCACTGCCGGCCAAGGAGGGGGCGCCGCCCCCCGGATCTTCGCTGAAAGAACGCGGCACCATTCGGTAAGGAGTCCCTGGATGAAAAAAATTTTCAGACCTTCCCTCTTGGCCCTCTGCTTCTTTATGTCGTTCTGGATCCGGGCGGAAAATGTTACGGCCTTCCCCCCCATCGAAAGGACGGTGCTCCCCAATCAGCTGGTCGTCCTCGTTTCCGGGGAACACTCCCTCCCCTTTCTCACCCTGCAGCTTCTGGTTGACGCCGGGTCCGGGAAGGATCCCGCGGGGGAGGAGGGGCTCGCCCGGCTGACCGCCAAAGGGCTCCTCCTGGGCACGGCCCGTCGAACGGCGAAATCCATCAACGAGGAGCTGGATTTCATGGGGGCCTCCCTGGACTCCTCAGCGGGAAGAGATTATATGACCCTCAGCCTGCGGGTGCTGAAAAAAGATCTCCAAAAAGGGCTGGATCTTTTCCGGGAAGTCCTCACCCAGCCGATTTTCCCCGAGGAGGAAATCAAAAAAGAAGTGGAGAAAACGCTGGCCGCCATTCAGGCGGAGGAGGACCAGGCTGAAGTGGTCGCGGAAAAGGCCTTCCAGAAGCATCTTTACGCGAAGGGCCCTTACCGCCACCCGGTCGAGGGGACCAAAGAGTCTCTCCCCAGGATCAAGCGTGAGGCCCTGCTGCGGTTCTACCGGGAATATTATCACCCCGGGAATTCCATCCTGGCCGCCGTGGGGGATATCACCCCGGGAGAAATCAAGGCCCGGCTTCTGCCGCTGTTGGAAAAATGGCCGGGGGGGAAAACTCCCCGCGTCCAGCAGCAGAGCGAGTTTGCCGAAGGACCCGCGACCCTAAAGATCGACCGCCCGCTGACCCAGGCCAATATTATCCTGGGACAGCGGGGTGTGGCCAGGGACAACCCGGACTACTACTCCTTGACGGTCGCGAATTACATCCTGGGGGGCGGGGGTTTTTCCTCCCGATTAATGGAGTCGATCCGAAACCGGAAAGGACTGGCCTACTCCGTCGCAAGCTTCTTCGAACCGGGCAAGTACCCGGGTTCTTTCCAGATCGTCCTCCAGACCCAGAATTCCTCGGCCGGGCAGGCGATCGCCCTCGCCCGGGACGAGATCGGGCGGATTCGGAAAGAAGAGGTTTCGGCAAAGGAACTCGAGGCGGCGCAAAAATACCTGGTCGGCAGCTTTCCCATGCGTTTTGACACCCAGGGAAAACTGGCCAATTTTCTCCTCCAGGTGGAGTATTACCGGCTGGGGCTGGATTATCCGGAACGCTACCCGAAGCTGATCCAAAAGGTCAGCCGGGAAGAGATCCTCCGGGTTTCCCAAAAATATTTCCATCCCGATGCTCTCATCCTGGTGGTGGTAGGGAACCTGAAAGCCGCGGGGCTGGAATGAAGCGGGCCCCAGGCCCCAATACATTCTCTTGTTGTGGTGAGACTTTCCGGGCCGGGGAGGACGATAAAATGCCGGGAGCAAAACGAAGCAAAAAGTATGTGGATGGGCGGGCCGGCAAACGGGCAACCTCCTGGGCGTTGTTTTTTTTGCTGGCCGGAATATCCGCGTGCGGTCCTCTTCTATCCAAAGAGTCGTTGGAGGGAGTCAACCGGGACTTGACCTCTTCCGAGGTGATCGAACACCCGGAGTCCTACACTGGCGACACGGTCCTTTGGGGAGGCGTGATCCGGGAAAACATCCCCGAACCTGACGGGACAAGGGTCGTCATCGACCAGGCTCCTTTGGACGGGCGGGGAGTCCCCCAAATCCAAACGACCCTGGGGGAGTTCATCGCCCACACGTCGTTAACCCTCGATCCGCAAAGGTACCGGCCGGGAAGAAAGATCACGGTCGCAGGAAGGATCGACGGGGTGGAAGAGAGACAAACGGGCGTGACCCAATATCCCCGCCCCGTCCTCCAAGCCTTGGATATCTATCTATGGGATGAGAAATTGTGGGGGGTGTTTCCCATAAGCCGCGGATGGAAGGTGGATCAGTCCGGCCCCATTCCCTCGCCATTCGAGAACCCTTATGAACGGGGGTCCTCGATCGGGAGAAGTTATCCTTGACCTCTCCTGCGCCCGGCCCCGGGGAAATATGTTTTGCGCGAACTTCCCTTCGGGGACGATGGTTTCCTCGCCTGTGAAAACCCGCACATTCGGTTCCGCAGCCGTTCATTCAACGGGTTCTCGGAGGGATTGGGCCAAAGGGGCCTGGGACCTTCCTTGCTGGATCAGGGGACTCTGAAGGCCATTTTAGACGGTGTCGTAATTCCGTTCATGGTTCGATATGCTTACCATGAACGGAAGCGGCGCAGGAGATCAATAACTTATCCGTTCGCCCTGAGCTTGTCGAAGGGGCAGAGGCGAATTACGACGCAGTCTCTCAGGGGAGAGAGCGGGTGAGGGGCCGTGGAAGGCATTCAGGATTGCACCCTTCAGTATTTCACGCCTTCCGGGGGAGGGAGATTTCCGGAGTATTTCATGCAAGCCGTGAGATCAACTTTTCTCTCCCCCTTCAAATAGGTTCAAGGTGATGAGCAGGAGATCTCCACCCCCTGTATTCCGGTACCCATGCTTTTTCCCGGCCGCAACCGTGAGCGCGGTGCCTTTCTTCAGGGGAATGCTCCGGCCTTCGAGCGATGCTTCGCCTTCTCCTTGCAGAATGTAGAAGATATGGGTGTAAGGGTCAACGTGCTCGGGGAATTCTCCGCCGGGCTTAGCCAGGGTTAAGCTTGCTTTGAACCCGGAGGGAAAAGGCGTGGAAGAGAGGCTTTTTCGAAAAACTCCCTTGGTCTTCCCCCCGAAAGGTTCCCAGGACATATCCTCCAATAAAAGACAATCCTGCATAGCCCCTCCTTTTCGCTTTTTTTCTAAAACACGTTTTTATTCTTTTTTACAGTTGAACTTTCTTCAACATTCAATATAATATTCAATCTAACAGAAGACCTACCCCATCGCAAGCGCCCGAGAACAAGCGCGGTCCAGCCGCGGCAAAGGTCCGAACGGCTCTCATCATTTTTCCTCTTCCCCCGGACGAAAGGCCGGGCGAGAGGTGGGAACAAATCCCCCAGAAATTTAAAGAGGTCTATTCACCGGTACAGGGGGGACGATTTGTGTTTGCTTGGCTTTTTTCACGTTGGCTTAGGCAGAAAATACTTCATGAATAAAGGAGAGAATGAATGGGAAAAATCGAATCGGCTTTTAAATCTGAAATCCAGCGCCTGGCGAAGAGAGAAGTGAAATCGGTATTTCTTCCCCTGCGGCGCGAAGTCCGGACGATGCGGCTCAGGCTTTCGAGCTTGTCCAAGAGTTTTCGAGTCCTGGACCGGCTGGCCAAAGAGGAGATCATTCCGAAGGCCGGCGAGAGGTTCAAGCTGGAAGCCTCAGCGGAAGAAGTGAAGGCCGCGAGGATCACCCCGGCCCGGATTCGAATTCTGCGGCGAAAACTGGGAATATCCCAGCGCGAATTGGGCGTACTTACCGGGGCCAGCATGGGAACCGTGGTCATGTGGGAAAAAGGAAAGTTTAAACCCAAGGCGGACAAAAAGGGCGCCCTGATCGCCTTGCGGAAAATGGGAAAACGCCAGGTGAAGAAAATGCTGGCGGAGAAAGGGGCGAGCGCGGAACCCAAAAAGGCGGTGCGAAAAAAGGTCAAAAGAAACCCGGCCCGGAATGATGGGGCTGGGAAAAAGATGGCCAGATCAAGAAGAAGATCAAAGAAGTAAAAAACGTTCCTTAACTACTTGTCCATGTGCGGCCGCTAAGAAAAGCAATCTATGATTTTGTTCGGCGGCCGGGTCGATGGGATCTCCGGAAGTGCGCTTTCAGAAGGTCTTCCCCCCAGTCATTCCGCGGGTCCCGCCAGACCGAGTGGATGTGGTTGGCATTATTCTGGGTGTTGTCGTATTCGATGAGGAAACTGGGACCATGGACCCGGTAGTAGTGGGGACGGCCTGGTTCGGCTGAGCCGGCCCAAGCGAAGTGAATGTGCTTTTGGCCTTCCCGGGCGATCTCGTTCAGGCGGGAATCGGCTATTTCTTCGGGCATGCGATTCACGTACTCGCCGATGAGATCCATGAGCTTCTGCCGCTGCGGCTCCTTCAATTCCGCGCCGGGGAGCCCGAGCGGCGCATCGAGCAAAACCTTGGGATCGGCCCCCGTGAGGATATCCGGCGGAGCCTCGCTGCTGAAGATGCTCCGCAGGCGCTGTTCGGGGGAGAGACTCGTAAGGAGCGCCCGCGCAAATTCCTCTTCTCCCTCCAGGATGCGCAGTCCCTCCAGGGGATATCCCCGAGGGACCCGCGCCGGATTGGCGCCCATAAAATTGGGGGTGCAACCCACTCCCTTTCCGCCCGCCACGAGAAAGTTCAGGGAGACATGGTGTCCTTCCAGCCTCCAACCCCAGGGAGATTCCCCCGCCGGGTCTCCGAACACGGATATATAAAAGAGATCCGGGTCCCGCTCGAACCGTGCGGATGGGCCCTCGATTTCTCCGAGGATTCTTTCCAGCCCCATGATCCGCATCGCCTTCCGCCACCCTTCACGGCTGAGTCCCGCGGAGATTAGGACCCAGGCAAGCCGCCGCTGGAAACCGTCCATTTCTTTCAAAGAAAGACCCTTCCGCGGCCTGGGGATGTAGTGCCAGTTCAAGCGCTCTTCGCTCGAAACGTCAAAAGAGACCTTCTCCCGCTGTCCGGGAGTAAGGGCTCGCAGAAACTGCAGCGCATCCTCCGCCATTCTCTTTCCGGCCTCTGCCTGGCTTTTCACGGTCGTGCTTCTCACATGCATGGGCGCGCGCCTCCTGTTCAAGGGCTATAGGTTCAGGATACCCCATTTTGCGATGGGCGCCTTAATCTTTCTAAAAAGTTGTTGTTCCCCCTGAAGCTGTGAAAAAATTGGTTTGTGTCTTTTTCCCGTCATTCCGGCGGAAGCCGGAATCCAGTATTTTCAAGGTTTAACAACCTTCCTGGACCCCGGTTTTCACCGGGGTGACGACCGAAAAATAATTTTTTCACAGCTTCCCTTTTCCTAAGGGAAAATCCGGTATTCGTTGTGCGGATCAAGTAGACAAAGCTCTCCTCCCTTTGAAAAAGGGAGGACGGGAGGGATTTCTGAGAAGGCCTTTCAGATATATAAAAGTTAAGGCTGTATTGACGAAAATGCCACGTTGTGGTATCGTTAATTCAACGATAGAGTTTTTCTGGAACCCGCAAGTACTACCGGGAAAAACAGAACGGGATGGCCCCGATGCTGGAAAGAACGGTAGAAACCAGGGAGTGGAAGCGAAAGCGGAAACTCTTTGGTGAAGCGGGTCCCGGAAAAAAATTTGAGCCGTGTTGAGTTTATCTCTTCACGGCTTTTTTTGTGGGTTTGTTCCCCCGTTCAAACCCGGGGAGAATTCAAGCAGGCTTCTTCTCCCTTTCCCGCAGGACCTTCTTCTGAATCTTCCCGGAACCTGTTTTGGGGAGGTCCGGGACAAACTCCACCAGGCGCGGATACTTGTAGGCAGCCATCTTTCCCCGGCACCATTCAATGATTTCTTTTTCCGTGACCCGCCCAGTGTACTCCGGCTTCAAAACGATGAGCGCTTTGACGTTTTCACCGCGATATGGGTCGGGAACGCCGATCACCGCAGTCTCCCTGACAGCGGGGTGGCGGTACAGGAAATTCTCAACCTCCGCGGGATAGACGCTGAACCCGGAGGCCTTGATGAGGTCCTTCTTCCTCCCGACGATGTAAAAAAAACCGTCCCCATCGATCCGGGCAATGTCGCCCGTCCGCAGCCAACCGTCCCGGAGGACCTCCTCCGTGTCCTCGGGGCGGTTCCAGTACCCCTTCATGACCGTGGGTCCTTTGACCAAGAGCTCACCCTCTTTTCCCTCCGGCACATCCTCGTCCGATTCCAGGTCCACGATCCGGCAATCCAATCCGAATTCGGGGATCCCTATGCTCCCGTAACGGGGTTTCTTTCCCGGGTTCATGTGCGTCTGGGAGATCGTTTCGCTCAGCCCGTACCCTTCGGACAGCTCAGTTCCGACCCGCCGCCTCCACTTCTCCAGGACTTCGGGGGGAACCGGGGCGCCGCCCGAGGAGGTATGCCGCAAAGAAGTCAGATCATATCTTTCCACTCCCGGGAAATTCACGAGGGCCACGTTCATGGTTGTGATCGCCGTCCAGAGCGTACAGCGGTACCGGTGGACAGCTTCCAGGACGGTTCCGGCGTCGAAACGGGAAATCATCACGTTGGGGATGCCCGCGTACACGGGCACGGTCATGCTGTGAATCATCCCGGTCACATGGAAAAAAGGAAGGGTGGAGAGAACGATATCCCGGCCGTGAATTTGCCGCCAGGCCGCCGAGCTCGCCGTATTGTACAGCAGGCTGTAATGGCTGATCATGGCGCCTTTCGGCTGGCCCGTTGTTCCAGAGGTGTATTGCAGAAGGGCCAGGTCTTCCCGGATCTGGAAATCCGGCCGGGGCGGAGGCGAATTCTGGCTGTCGAGCAGATCCAATAAGTCCAGCGTATTTGAAAATCGCCGCCTCGCTCCTTGCATGGAGGGGTGAACGGGGATGGACGGGCTCGCCGGGAGGTAATCCCCGTAGCTCGTGGTGATGACGTGAACGATGCCGCTCTTCTCCCGGATAGGTTCCGCTTTCGGGTACAGGATGTCCTGGCAAATTAGAATCTTGGCGCCGGCATCCCCGACCTCGTAACCCAGTTCATCCTCCTTGAACATCGGATTTGCCGCCGCTACGACCCCGCCCGCCTTGAGAATCGCGAAGTAGCCGATCACAAACTGGGGCGAATTTTCCATGAACAGGGCTGCCCGGTCTCCCTTCTTCAAGCCGAGAGAGCCAAGAGCCGCGGCAAGCTGATCCGTCCGCCGGTCCAGCTCCCGAAAGGTGATTTCCGTCCCATAAAAAATGATCGCCGGCTTTTCGGGATTCAGGCGGGCTTGATCCCGCAGGAATTCGTGCAAGGGTTTCTCGGGGAACTCCAGTTCGCGGGGAACATTCTCGGGCCAGGATTTCATCCAGACTCTATCCATCGTGCATACCTTTCCGCGCGCAGCAGAGCCGCAATGAAAGAAACGTTTAATTTAACCTCCTGTGAAACTGCCGTTCATCGTCATAACCGATCGGATTGGGTTTTCAATAATCCTCTCTGGGTTCGGAGCTTATGTTACAACAACCTGGGGGAAGGGCAACACTAAATCATTGGTGGAAAATAAAAGGGGTGCAAGAAAGGCGTAAAGGGAGGTCGGTCAGCAAATTACCGGCGCTGTAAGCGAGGCCCGCAAACATCCCCGGAATTTGTATCTTCCAATATTTTCCCAATTCCCTCAAGCGTTCCTGTTCCTTCGGAAACAACGCCCCCCATTGCCACGGCAGACGGACGAACTGAGAATTGCCCCCGGCAGGCGGGGCATAGCCGGTTACAAAACTGAAGAGCGAACGCAAATCTGCTTGACAAAGATTGCGCCTGAGCATATTTTGAATTCAAAATTCAAAATGCAAAGCTCTCCCTGCTTAAACGGGTTGAAAGTTCGGGGGAGAAAGGAAAAATCGGTTCCTCCAACTTGAGGCCCGGGGAACCCAAAAAGGAAAGAGGAATCTCAAAAATGGGGAATTACAGAATCGCCGTGTTGCCGGGGGACGGGATCGGGCCGGAAGTGATGAAGGAGGCCTTGAAGGTCATGAAAGCCGTTGAAAAAGCCTCTCCCGGCTTACGATTCCAGTGCCAGGAGTATCCCACCGGGGCCCGCTGCTACCTGGAGAGGGGAAGTGACCTTCCGGCGGAAACGATGAAAGCCTGCAGGGAATCCGATGCGATTCTCTTCGGGTCTGCGGGCCTGCCCGAGGTGAGGTACGCGGACGGGACGGAAATCGCCCCGCAGCTGACTCTCCGGTTTACTCTGGATCTCTACGCCGGAATCCGTCCCATCAAAAAGTATGCGGGCATCCGTCCCGTTTTGGCCGGGGATCCGCCGATCGATTATGTCATCTTCCGGGAGAACACCGAAGGCCTCTACGCTTCCCGGGGCGGAGGGGTGCGGGTGGGCAACGAACTGGCCGTTGACAATATGGTCATCACCCGGAAAGGAACGGAGAGAATCGTGAAGTACGCTTTCCGCCTCGCCCAGAAAAGAAAAGGGGCCCCGGCGGACGGGAAGAATCGGGTGACCTGCGTGGACAAGGCCAATGTCTTGAGGAGCATGGCTTTCTTCCGGGAAATCTTTGACCGGATCGCCTCTTCTTTCCCGGAAATCACCGCCGAGCATGCTTATGTGGACGCCATGACCCTGTACATGGTGCAGAAACCCCAATGGTTTGACGTGGTGGTCCTGGAGAATATGTTCGGGGATATTCTTTCCGACCTGGCCGCAGGGACCGTGGGGGGCATGGGCCTGGCCCCCTCCGCCGATGTGGGGGATACCTATGGCCTGTTTCAGGCCTCTCACGGGAGCGCTCCGGACATTGCCGGGAAGGGAGTGGCCAACCCCGTGGCCCAAATTCTTTCCGCCGCAATGATGCTGGACTGGCTGGGCGAAAAGAAAGGGGACCCCGACGCGCTGCGGGGTGCCGAAGCGATCGAATCCGCCATGGCCGAGGTCCTGAAAGATCCCCGGTACCATACCCCGGATATAGGCGGGAAAGGAAACACCGGGATGGTGGGGGATGCGGTAGCCGGGACGGTCCTCGAGACCCGTTGAAAATTCTTAAGACAGGGAAGAGCGTTGAGAAAATTGGGAAGCACCCACGAAAACCTGGACCACAAGGTTTACAAGACCTTGAAGGCCATGATCCTCGGGCAAAAGCTCGGGCCCGGGGCTAAAATCCAGCAGGAAAAATTGGCCGATAACCTCGGGGTAAGTCGGACTCCGGTGGTAAATGCCCTGAAAAAATTAGAGCAGGAAAGGCTGATTGTCGCCGTCCCCCGGAAGGGATTTTATGTCCGCCGCTTCTCCCCCGAAGAGATGATCCGCATCTTCGAACTGCGGGAGGTTTTGGAGGGCCTGGCGGCCCGAAGAGCCTCGGGGCGAATCACGGAAGGCCAGCGCGACAAGCTGGAGGGTTTTTTTCAGGGGCTCAGAGTCTCGGAGCGAGCCAAGGATGTCGAAAGGTACGCCGAAGAAGACCGGCAGTTTCACAATTTTCTTATCGAGCTGGGGGGAGATGAGATCCTTTCGGGAATCCTGGAAATGTATAATCTCATCACCTCCAGTTATCTCGTCGGGTTTCGAGGCGGCCTCGTAAGGTCTCCCCGCGAAACCCTTTCCGAACACCTGGCCATCATCAATGCCATCCGGCGGCAGGATGGCGAAAAGGCCGAACAGGCGATCCGCACCCATTTGCGGCGTTCCCGGGAGAGGTTGGCCGAGGAGATCGAGAAAGAGGCTGGGAAAAAAGAACCGGAACCGAGGAGGCAGAGTGATTGCTGATCCGGCCCGTAGGCCGATTCCCCTGGATTCCCTGCGATGGAAAGGCCAGGGCCTGGTGCGTCCGGAGTGTGTTCTGGCGTCGCGGTCGGGGGACCTCTTTTCCTCAGATTGGCGGGGAGGGGTGGCGCACATCCGGCCTGACGGTTCTCAAACCCTGTACTCGGGGAATCTGCCCGGAGGCCGCCCTCTTCGCCCCAACGGAATCGCCCTGCGGCCCAGCGGCACCTTTCTCCTGGCGGACTTGGGCGAAGAACTGGGAGGCGTTTTTGAGCTTTTCCGGGATGGCTCGGTCCGGCCGATCCTGACGGAGGTGGATGGCCTGGACCTGCCGCCCTGCAACTTCGTCCTCGAAGATAAGATAGGCCGAATGTGGGTGACGGTCAGCACCCGCCACCGTCCCCGCGCCAAGGCCTATCGGAAGAACATCGCCGACGGCTTCATCGTGCTCCGGGACGAAAAGGGAGCGCGCGTCGTCGCCGATGGCCTGGGGTACACGAATGAGGCGGCGTTGAGTCCTGACGGGAAATACCTGTATGTCAACGAAACCTTCGGACGGAAGCTCACCCGGTTCCGGCTTGAGGCGGACGGCTCCCTCTCCGGCCGGGAGACGATCACCACGTTCGGCAGAGGGACTTTCCCGGATGGGTTGGCCTTCGACTCGCAGGGGGGGATCTGGGTTACCAGCCTGGTGAGCAACCGGGTGATTCGCGTGCGGCCCGACGGTTCGCACCAGTTGATCCTGGAGGACGCCGACGAAGTCCATGTGGAATGGGTGGAGGAAGCCTTTCTGGCCGGAACGATGGGCCGCCCCCACCTGGACCGTTGCGCCGGCAAGGTGCTGAAGAACATATCCAGCCTGGCCTTCGGGGGCGCGGACCGGCGTACCGCCGTTCTGGGATGCCTGCTGGGCGACTCACTGGCCTCCTTCACTTCGCCGGTCGCCGGGCTTCTGCCGTTCAACTGGGAGCCGTGATAAGAACTGTATCCGTCGTCACCCCGTGAAAACGGCTCGGCTGAGCTCGCCGAAGTCCGGGGTCCGCAAAGCATTTTTCGCTCCTTCACGAAGGGTTAGGAGAGAATGTCGAGTAACCAAAGCCAGGCAAGATCACGACGGGCGGTCCGGCCCAAATAATAAAGGAGGGAGATATGAACAGCAGATCTTTTCTAAGGATTTTGGGTGTCGTTGCGGTGATCCTGGCCTTTGGAGCGGGAAGCGCCCCTGCCCAGACCGTGCTGAAGTTCAGCCACACGGACCAGCAGCAGGGCGCGCGTCAGGGGGCCGCCAACCTGTTCGCGCAGAAAGTGGCGCAGTACACCAATAACCGCTACAAGGTGCAGGTGTTCTGCTGCAGTCAGCTGGGCAACGACCCGAAGAACATCGAACAACTTGCCCTGGGGGGCATCGACTTTACCGTGTCGAGTACCGGGTCCTATGCCCCCCACGTCGACTCGCTCAACCTCACCATGCTGCCGTTCCTGGTCGAAACGTATGCGCAGGGGTGGAAGCTCTACGACGAGTCCAAGTGGCTGAAAGCCCAGTTCGACAAGGCTCCCCAGAAAGGTTTCCGCTTTCTTGCCACCTGGGAGGCGGGCTTCCGCTGCATGACCACCAAGGAGCCCCTGAGGGCCCCCCAGGACGCCAAAGGGAAGAAGCTCCGAACGTTCCCCAACGAGATGATGCGCTGGACGCTCGATGCCATCGGGTTCAGCGTGCAAATCATGCCGCTTCCCGAGGTGTACATGGCGATCCAGCAGGGTACCGTGAGCGGGCAGGAAAACCCGATCGATACAATTTACTCCAATAAATTTTACGAGGTCGCTCCTTATGTAACGCTGACCCAGCATGTCTACAGCCCGATTCCGCTGGCCATCTCGGAGAAGACCTGGCAGAAACTGTCTCCCGCAGATCGGGAGGCAATCACCAAGGCCGCGAAGGAAGCAGGAGACTGGTCCCGCAAAGAAATCCGCGACAACGACGACAAACAGCTGAAGGAGATGGAATCCAAGGGAGCCAAAGTCACTCGTCCGGAGTTGGGTCCCTTCCGGCAAGCGGTCCAGCCGGTCTACGGCAAGGCGCGGGAGAAGTACGGCAAGGGCGACGTAGATGCATTCCTGACGGATGCCGAGGCCGTTCGCAAGGGGCTGCCTGCCAAGTAGTTTTCATTCGGAAACCCAAAATTCCCCTCCCCCTTCGGCGGGGGAGGGCGAGGGTGGGGGATAAGAATTTATTCAACATCTTTATTTCTCGATCCCCCGCTCCGCCCTCTCCCGCCAGAGACTGTGTCGCAATTCCGTTCATGATTCGACAGGCTCACCACGAACGGAACGACGCACATTAAAATCAATCAGTTAGCCGTTCGCCCTGAGCCTGTCGAAGGGCAACCTGCGAATTACGACAGTCTCCGATGGGGAGAGGGGGTTTCGGATGGAAACCAAGTGAACGCACAAATTACAGAGAGTACATCACGGCGCGAGTTGGGGATAAGGGAGCCGCGCGTCGAGAGGAGTTTCCCATGGGCCATTTCCGATTGCCTCCGGGACCCCCGGCCCCCGGGCCGATTCGCTGGGTCGGTTTGATCGTGGACCACACCGTGGTGGCCATCGGCGCGGTGATGGTCGTTCTGGTTTTCTGTAATGTGGTCATGCATGTCTTCCGTCGCGATATCGCCTGGACCACGGAGTTATGCGAGTTCATGATGGTCTGGGCCACGTTCCTGGGCGGGGCCTCGCTGGCCCGACGCGGCGGCCATATGACCATCACCGAATTCCTCGACAAGTTTTCCGGGGTCTCGAGACGAAGGGCCGACGCGATCATCCAGGTCTTCACCCTGGCAGTCCTCCTGCTACTGGTCTGGTACGGCATGGGAATCGTGAAGGCCAACTGGGGGAACGTGCTGACGGTCCTCCAATGGCCGATGGCTCTGCAATACCTTGGGCTGCCGGTCGGCTCGGCAGCGATGCTGCTTTTCGTGGCCAACGATTTCGTCCAAATCGTTCGCGGGAAGTCTCGCGAAGAACGCTACGGAGCCTGAGTCATGTTTGCCCTCGTGATCTTTCTGGTGTTCTGCGCCATTGCGGTTGCCGGCGTGCCGCTCATGTATGCGCTTATCGCCACCACCGTCGGAATGATCTGGGTGAATGGCTTGTCCCATCCGCTCGAATCAATCTTTCTCAGCTTTATCGCCGGGGTGGAGCCTTTCATCCTGATCGCCGTGCCGCTCTTCATATTCGGGGGCGAGCTGATGTCCAAGGGCGGGGTCGGAAAGCGAATCGTCGGTTTTGTAGGGACGCTGTTTGGATTCCTGCCCGGGGGACTCGCGGTCGTCACGGTCGTCTCCTGTCTCCTGTTTGGGGGCGTGTCAGGTTCCGCCATCGCGGACACCGCAGCGATCGGATCTCTCGTCGTACCCATGATGAAGCAGCGAGGATACTCGGCGGCGTTCACCGCGGCCTTGCTGTCCGTGGCGGGAACCCTGGCGCTCCTGATGCCGCTCTCGATCCCATTCCTCGTCTATGCCTTCATCTCGGGAGTATCCATGCGGCAGCTCTCGATGTCCGGGATCGTCCCGGCGATCATCTCCGCGCTTGCCCTCATCGTGGTATGCATCTGGCATGGGAAAAAGACGGGTTGCGACAGCGGCGCCCAACGGACCTCGGCCCGGGAAATCTGGGCGGCCTTCAAAGATGCCGGACCAGCACTGGTGATGCCGGTCATCATCGTCGGCGGCATCTGGACCGGCGTGTTCACCCCGACCGAGGCTGCCGCCGTGGCGGTGGTGTATGGCTTGATGATCTCTATATTCCTCTACAAGGACCTCTCCTGGGGGGACCTGCCCCCTCTTCTACTCAAGGCCTTTCAGACGAGCGCCGCGGTGATGCTGGTCATCGGCGCGACGGGTTGCTTGTCCTGGCTGATGACCGTCGAACAGGTTGCGACGACGCTTGCCGAGTGGGTCAAAAACGTTGCCCACCAACCTTGGGTCTTCCTTCTGCTCACCAACGTCGCCCTCCTCCTGCTGGGCACGTTCATCGAGCCGCTGCCGGCCATGCTGCTCAGCGCGCCCCTGCTCCTGCCCCTGGCGCAGGCATTCAAGATCGATATGGTGCACTTCGGCGTCGTGGTGGTCGCGAATCTTTCCATCGCGCTGTACACACCCCCTGTGGGCGGGACGCTGTTCGTCGCCGCCAACCTTGCGAATGCGGGGATCGGTGCGATCTCGCGTCAATTGATCCCCCTCATGACCGCGACCGTCTTGATGTTGCTGGTTACAACGTATGTTCCCTCCTTGACGCGGGTCGTTGTTTGGCTCTTTTTAGGATAGCATTGAAACCACCAACGGCCCAAAGCGGCGGCTGACCTTGGCTTACCTTGATGGTAGGGGATGGAAAATAAAGATAAGCGAGCACATAGAAGATAGGCAAAATAGGGGACGTCCATCTCTTTTGCTCTATTTCGCCTGGTGGACTCTTGGCTAGTAGAATACAGGGTCGGCGACTTCGCCCGTTCTGAAATATTTCCTGTTCGACTCGCGGCTAATCCCTTGAGGCGACAAGGCAGGGCTCCGCCGAGACAACACAGTCCATTTCGATCTCGACGAGCCAGTCCGGATTGATAAAGTTCGAGATCTCGACGAAGGTGCATGCAGGTCGCACCTGGGCAAAAAAGTCTCCGTGCGCCCGCGCCGCTTCCTGCCACCTTCGGATATCCTTGAGCATGATTCGGGTGCGAATTACGTCTTGAATGGCTCCGCCCGCCTTTTCGACCGAACCCACGGCAATCTCAAAGCAACGGCGTGTTTGCCCATACACATCTCCGGGGAAGGCCGTCGATCCATCCGCGGCGATCGGGGCAGTACCCGAAACGGCTATCACGTTTCCTATCCGGACGGCCCGTGAAAACCCAATGTCGCTTTCAAAAGGGGAACCCGAGGAGAAATTTCGGCGGGGGGATTGATTAGATTTCATATTATATTTAGTGTTCTTCGTCATAGTCACCAGCCTCGTACCGCTGGGCTTCTGATTTGATTCTTATGCCTATCCGAAAATTATATAGCAAAATGAGATCTCCCGCTAAGATAAACCGCTCTGGACACAGAAGACCCTCTGGGGTGTGTATTCCCTCGCGTCCTTTTTCCCGGCCCAGGAATGCGCCCTCGGTGAATGTAGACGAAGAACAGCTCAACTCGGCCCCCGAATTCAACCATCTGGCCGACCTGAGCAATCGCCTTTATTCGGAAACCCTATACCGGTTCTTCGGGCTTCAGCCTCAATGGACCGATGAGGGGCAAGGGCCGGCAGCACAGGGGTCACGGGCTGAACAGCCCCCGCAGTCAGGCAGTCAGAAGCAATGGCAATATCAGGAGCAGCAGAGATCCCAGGGACAGCAGCAGGAAAAGAGCGGAAGTAGGACGGTAGAAAAACAGGTGGAGAGGGCTTGACGCCCTCTCCGCTTCCGTCCAAGAGATGGATTGCAGAAAATTAAGGAGTAATCTCCAAAGATACAACGGTCCAGGGGTCGAGGTCGGGAAAATGCAAAGTGAGACGATCGGAACTGATCGTGCGCACTTCGTTCATTAAGGGGGTTAAGGCGAGGAGCGGTTCCCGTTCGCTGTTCGGGATGAGGCTTGCGCGGACAGTGACCGCGCCAATCGTACCTATTCCAAAGGCCTCAGCAAACCCATCCAGGCTGAGGTTCATCGACCGGCGTTCCGTATCATGATTGCCTAGGCCTGGAACATGTTCAGGCCTATCAGGGCGGTGTGGACTCGAAATTAGAGTAGCGGGATACCGTAATTGAGGATGATGGGAAAGTCGCTTTAGGAGGGTCCGCCGTCCCTCTCATCCAGGTAGGTCCGGAACCAGAAACCCTCTGCGCAGTCGTTCCTCCATCTCGGGGAACTTCCCCTTGACCTCCTGTATTACCCGCCCGTTTTTCCCCAAGCGGAAAGGACGTTTCGTGAAAAGTTGGTCGGGGAGATGCTAAGCAATTTCTGCATGAACGTCCCCTTCTCCATGTGAAATATTTCAAGCTGGAGTTTCAGCTGGCCGCGGATTTCAGCCGCCGCTTTGAGGACTAAATCGGGGTCGCCGAGGCCTTTTTCGGGGTCCCGGCAGGAGTTGTCATCGAGGATCTGATTGATCCTTTCGTTAATCTTCCTGAGCTGTTGGGCCGCGTCGAGCTTTTCCTGGACCAGCTTGCCGGCTTTCGCCATGGCGGCCACGCCGGTCAGCTTCAGCTTCTTGAAGCAACGTGAAACTGTTGCAGGGCTTCTCCCGAGAATCCTGGCGATCTCATTTACGCCTTTCCCCTCGGAAGCTAAGGCTTTTATGCGTCCCAACTCCTCCAAATTGAGGGTCGTTGGAGCCCGTTTTTTGGCTGAAATTCGTTTCAGGGGTTTCTTTTTCCCCTAAATTTTCAAAGGGATTGGTCTCGTCGTTCACTTTTTGGTCCCCGGTGTTTCAGGCCTGGTGTTTCAGGGGTCTTGTCACGCTGATGCCCTTAGTCTGAAACGAGCCCCGAAGCGTTAATTTTTGCCCGGATATGGGCCAGGTGAGCGCGCAGGCAGCCGCGGGAAATGTCCAGGATTTCGCAGGCATCCTCCCGGGTGACACCTTTTTTTAGGAGCGTTAAGATTTTGCGTTCGGTCTTGGAAAGCGCGGGGAGATCGGGGAGGCGGTCAAATTCGGCTGGAGAACGGCCCCATTGAGGTTCAGCAAAGGAAAAAAATTCCCGCCTGGGTGAATGATCCTGGTTGGAGTACGCGAGGGCTTCGGGGCAGAGGTTCGAACAGAAGGGTTTCTTGGGGCATTCGTCGCAAAACAAAAGGCACCTTCCTTTCGGTCGGTGCCTCTGTGCGTTCAGGCGGGCACGTCAGTAATTTGTTTGAGTCCGTCGGGGATTTCCGGTGCGGAAATAGTATAGTTAAGGAAGTGAAGCGTTCAAGATAAAATAATCCTTTTTTCAGAGTCGGTCCCGGCTCTCGCTTCCACCTACAAGTAAATCGGGAGGGCAATTAGGACCGGGCGAAAATTACGCATTGAAGTTAACACCGAAATCAGCGGCGGCTGTAAGACGTCCGCTGGATTGCCTTGTTGGGCAATAATTTGTGCTATCGCCGTTGTCCTCTGTCAGACTGATCCCTCGTTCCCTGCTGGTGTTTCTGATACGGCCAGCACAATCTTACCCTGTACTCCTGCCTCTTCAATGAGTTCATGGGCACGCCGTGCCTCAGCCAGTGGCATACGCGCGGCGATGATCGGCTTGATTTTGCCCTGCACCAGTAAATCGAACAACTTCGTCAAATCCTCAGAAAACCAATCCGGATGTTTTTGCCGTAACGCACTGATCAAGTAGAAGGCCGTCGAGCGACCGTTTGGCAAAAGGTTCCACAACTTAACCCGCATGAAGTCTATCGGGATGCTGCCGCCTTTGCCCATCACGGCATTGTAAAAGCCGTATGCCACCAATATGCCACCTCGCCGAAGGACACTGAATGATTGTTTAAAACTATCCCCACCTATCGCATCAAAAGCTGCGTCAACCCCGTCTCCTGTCAGATTGCGCATACGCTCTACCCAATTCTCGCTCTTGTAGTCAATCGGCGTTGCGCCCAACATAGCAACCAAGTCATGCTTGGCCTTGGACGATGTTCCATACATTTCCAAGTCAAACAATTTGCCCAGTTGAAGCATAGCCGTACCGACCGCTCCGCCCGCACCGTGTACCAGGATGCGCTGGCTTTCCTTGACTTTGGCAATTCTATGAAGCATCTGATATGCAGTCACATAGGATAAAATAAGGCTGACTGCTTCCGCCGGATCGAGACTATCAGGCACGAGTGTCAAACGGTTTTCCGGGAGACAGAGGTACTCAGAATAAGCGCCAATGACTGTGAGATCTGCCACTCTCTGCCCCACTTTGAATCGGGTCGCACCATCCCCTAACTTATCAACCACACCGACTACATCATAGCCCGGTGAGAAAGGCGGCCTATCCTTCACGTAGGGATACTTTCCTTTGCGAATCATCACATCCGTGAAAGCGGCACTTGTAACCAACACCTTGATCCGCATCTCGCCAGGATTCGGTTCTGGCAATTTAGGTTCCTCAATCATCTTGAGCACTTCTGGCCCACCAAAGCCGGTAATAATCACTCGTTTGTAGCTCAATTCTTTTTCCTCCTAGTCATGTTCTCTCGTGCCCAACGATAAAGATTGTATCCGGAGTGGAGCGAAGCGGAATTCCGGATACAATTGGTTGAACTAAGCCGCGTTCCCCCCCAGCTATGGGGATTCAATCGAATGGCTCGGCTCTACCAGATGTTTCCCCTTTTCCATAATGATTGCTCTTTGACGATTGAATAGGATTCTGGCGACGAGGATATGGTCAGCTTTCGGGGTAAAAGCGTTGGGATCAAACAGGGCAGAAGAGAGATGAGCTTCTTTTCTACGGGAAAAAGACATTCTTTCCCCCTCGGGGTTACATTTCCAATTCAAATAAGTTCCTACCCAAAGATCCATTCTCATGGAGCGCGCCCAGCATAGGGGAGCTTCCTGCCTGCCATGACTATCGGATAGGCAGACAGGATTTCTCTTTGGATCATTTTCCCTTGCCCACAGAAGGGACAAACTCTGGGGTCCTTTCCCGTAACCCGAGCCAACAGGTCTTCCCAGGTTTCTTGGGGAGATCCCTCCGGCTCTTCCTTTGCCGAGACCCCCAAAAGCTTCTGGCAGCGCAAAAGCTTCTTCTTTCGGCCTCGATTGCTCAAAAGTCCATAATGCCGAATCTTGACGAATCGATCCGGTAAAACATGGAGCAAAAAACGACGAATGAACTCTAAGGCGTCCAGAGTTAAAAGCTTGATCTTGTCGCCGTCCGCCGAATCCCGCCAGCGAAGGACTACCCGGCTTCCCTCGAAGCTCACCAACCGATCATTGGAAAGCGCTACCCGATGAGTGTAACGGCCCAGATACTCCATTACCTGTTCGGCTCTCTTTAAAGGAGGCTTACAATAAACCACCCACTTTTGCTGATAAAGATCAGTCAGGAACTTCTTGAAAGCAGGCCCCTCTTTCAGGGCCTCTATTTTACCGGGAAACTTCAGCTTCCCGGACTCATAGGCTTTCTTCAGACGATCCAGAAATTTCCCCCGGAATAGAGAGGACAGGACCTTGACCGGAATGAAAAAACCCGGCCGCGAAGAGATCCATCGCTTCCCATCCCGAGATAATCCGCCGGCGGTCACCAGGCAGTGCAGATGAGGATGGTCGATCAAGGTCTGGGACCAGGTGTGCAACAGGGTGATAAATCCGATCTCCGCTCCCAGGTATTTTCGATCCTTCGTCAATTGAAGGAGCGTTTCAGCGGCAGCCTGAAACAGAAGGTTGTAGACGACCTTCTGATTCCTCAAAGCCAGTGGCCGGAGCCCCTCGGGAAGCGTAAACACCAGGTGAAAATAACCAATCGGCAGCAACTCCTTCTTCCGGGCCTCCAGCCACCGCTCCTTCGCCAGAGATTGGCATTTGGGACAATGTCGATTCCGGCAAGAGTTGTAGGAGATCCTCTGCTGACCACAGTGATCACACTGATCTAGATGACCCCCCAGCTCAGCCGTCCGGCAAACCTCGACCGCCCGCATGACCCGCAGGTGCCGAAGGGGCATCTCCGAACCATGAAGCTCCCGATACTCCGGCCCAAACGCCCGAAAAATATCGGCGACCTCTACAGACCTCGCCATGGGAAGCCACCCTTCCTATGAGGGGAGCTTCCCCATTCCCTCCAAAAGATCTAACGGGCTGGCCACGCCCCCGAGTTCCTTTCGGCTGAGATGAAGATAGATCGCCGTGGTCTTCAGACTCGTATGCCCCAAGAGATGCTGAATATGAAAGAGATCGGTCCCCGCCTCTAATAGATGGGTCGCGAAACTATGCCGCAGCGTATGCACCGACGCGGGTTTCTGATCCCGGCTCGCAGGAGGGCCTTCTCAAACACCCGCTGGACCGACGAAACCGAAAGAGGCTCGCTCTCCGGCTTTCCCGGAAACAGCCAACCCGAAGGCCGATACTCTTTCCAATAATCCCGCAAAACATCCAACGTCCGCTGGGCTAACAAGGTATATCGATCCTTCTGCCCTTTGCCCTGCTCCACCCGAATCGTCATCCGCTGGCTGTCCACGTCTGAAACCTTCAAATGAACTACCTCGCTGATCCTGAGGCCAGCCGAATAGATCGTCATCAACACCGCCCGATGCTTCAGATTCCGAACAGCAGAAAAAATCGCCTGAATCTCCTGCTGGGAAAGGACCACCGGAAGTTTCTTTCCCTTCTGCGCCCGGGGAATCCGATACCCATTCCAATCTCTCTTCAAGGTCGTCTCATAAAAAAACTTCAACGCACTATAGGCCTGACTGACCCCCGACTGAGACGCCTTCTTCCCCTGGATGAGATAATGAAGATACGCCCGGATCTCCGAGTCTCCCATCTCCTCCGGTGACCGATGAAAATGAAGGGCAAAACTCTTCACCCAGGTTAAATAACAACTCCGCGTTCGAGGACTCAGGTTCTTTAACTCCAAATCCACCTTCATCCGATCGTACAGTTCTCCCATGGCCGATCTCCTTTCTGAAAGTTTAGAATGAACAACCTTCTATTCTTAACAGAAAGGAGATGACCACGGAATTACCAGAGGAGACCAAGGACCTTCTCCAAAACAACAGCCATCACCAAAACCTATTCAATTGTCAAAGAACGAATGAAACCACCGCGAAGCGGTTTAGTTCAACAGTGATTAGGCGGATCCCCCTAATACCCGGGAAATCGGTTTCCGGTCTGTATAACACGCCACGGGCATTACTGAACTAATTCCTCTTGCAGATATGTTATAGATTTCTTGAACTTTTATGTAGTATAGGCATTAAAAACGGTCTCTCGGTCATGCCGACAAGAGTGAGATTGCCGTCGCGACCTATCAGGTTCAGATATGCGTTCATGTCGACACAGTCTCAGCGGCTGCACGACGGTTAGGGCTGCTCACTGCCTCTGTGGTCATACTTTGTCACGTTAATCAACTACTTCCATGACGTCCTCTCACGCCTTAAAACGATATCCGGAGCTTTGAGCAGACGCTGCGCGAGAACTCGCGCACGTTTTCGTTGGGGTCTTCAACCCCGAGCTTTATTGGCGCTTCATATTTTTCCTGGTAGCCATTCATCATCACGGTCAGCGCGTTCAATTTCCATTTCCAGAGGTTTTCCGGCTTTATGTACCAGTACTTAGGAGCCAATGTGCGGCCAATCTCAACATAGCTCATCTCCATGATCCTTTCCGGACGCATGGAAAAAGCCAGCTCGGCGAGACCGGGAAACTCCTCGCCGCCTGTCCACTTGCCCTTATTGAAAGGGCATACGTCCTGGCACGCGTCGCAGCCGTAAAGCCAGCCGCCGATCTGCTCCGCCATTTCAGGAGGAGGTACGCCCATTCCCATGTTCGCCGACAAGCTCGTCTGAAAGCTGACGCATGTAATCATGGACATGGTGTAGGGCGCGCACAGAGAATGGGTCGGGCAGGCTCCCATGCATTTGCCGCACTTTTCGGGGCACTCTTTGAGCTTTACATTGCGAATCAGTTCAAGCTCTCTGTCGACCGCAAACATTTCTATGCGAATATACGATGCGCTCTCGGTGTAGAAGAAATTATTCCGGCGGATGATGCCGAGGCCTGCCTGATACGCCGCCCAGCGGGCCGGCGCCGCGATTCCGTGAGGGCCGCCCAACGTGCATTTGAGGCCGAGGCTTTCGAGAAAAGTCGAGAATTCCCTGCGTTTCCTGAAAAACGGAGCGTTTTCGTCCGTCCTGCTGTCGAACATGTACGATTTACCGTAGACCCCCTCGAATTCGGCGGGCAGATTGTAACGGTAGGTTGGGACGAGAGCGACGATGATGGATCTTATCTCGGGATTGTCCGCCGAGGGGTCCGCATAACCCCTGAAGCGCCCGTATATTTTCTCTCCCGCTGGTATTCGCGAGATGCGCTCTTCCAGCTTTTCTCGATAACCAGCCAAGGCGCCGACTTTAATAATCCCGCAGTCTTCGTATCCAAGTTGTAGAGCCTTCTCCCGTATTTTGTTTTCCATAATCCTGACTCCTTTTTTCCGATGGTTGAATCTGTAATCACGAATTCGATTTGTTAAAGCGCCTGATTTGCCTGGACATCCGCTTCTATCACCATGGGTCCTCCCGACATATTCATTGCTTAAGGGGCAGGTCCATGGCTCCATTGCGGCAATGAGTGTTTAAAATCCATTCTTGAGTCGCCTCACTCTGAGCAAATAATCAATCAATCGTCTCTACCCGGCAGGGGACATAACGGTGAATAGGCGTCCCGAACCGGTCCCGATTCGTGTTCTTCGTCAGACGGTTCACGTTCGCCTTGTATTTCTGGCCATCGTAGACCATGCCAAACCCGTGCGGGATGGCCACATGACCTCTATAGGCTGTATCCGTCACCTCCAGTTCGATTTCCTCGGAACCGGCTTCCGTCGTTACCCGTACCGTTTGTCCATCTATCACTTTCAAGGCTTCTGCATCAGCGGGATGCATGGCCAGCGTGCAGTCCCGTTTCCCTTCATTCCAGGCGGGGTTTCGCATGAGGGTATTGGCGTTCATGGAGGTATGTCTCCCGGCCATGAGGATCAGCGGGAATCGGGGATCGGGGATCAACGCCGCTTCTTCCTTTTCCGGTTCGATATCCCTTAATTCATCAAGAAGTTCCGGAATGAAGAGACAGATCCGGCCGTCTTCGGTGGCGATATGTTCGAGGTTTTTTCCCGGGTCAATCCGTCCCACCCAGATCCCCTCGGGGTGATCCATGATTTCCTGAAATACTTTCTCTCCCAGGGCAGGTCCGGGTTGGAGCCCGGCTCGTGCCGCGTTTTCTTGAAAGGCCTTCGGGCCAGCCTGCAACATTCCCCACAGGGCCGCCCGATGGACAGAGCCCATTGCCTTCCCAAGGATTTTTCCGAGAATAAAGGGCATGACTTTCGGGGCCGCGGGCTCCTTTGCCGCATAGTCCATCAGGGCCGCTCCAAAGGCGGCATGCCCTTCTTCCGCCGCTTTGTATAGATTCTCCGGAATCGGGGGGATTAAGCCCAGCCGGTCCGCCAGCCGGAGGTGAATCTCACCGCACTCCAGGGGTTCGCCTACAGGCTCAACAATGGGCCGCCTCATCTGGAAATAGATCCCGGGATAGGTCATCGGGAAAAAGGTCCCGTCCCACGATTCATAGCCCGACCGGGACGGCAGGATATAGTGAGAGAGAACCGCCGTTTCGCTCATGGCAATTTCCGCCGTCACCAGGAGATCCAGGCGTCTAAAGGCCTCTTCATATGCGGTCGTATCCGCGTAGGAACGCAGTGGGTTGGAACCGGTAACGATGACCGCCCGCAGACGTTCCGGGTGATCGGAAAGGATTTCCTCCGGCATAACATTGGGCGGAAAAGAGCCGCAGACCGGAAAGGAACGGGTCGCTACCGTGCGCCATGTCTTCGGGTTTCGCTCGTCCGAGTGGGATCCCATTGGCATCATGTGGCCGTTGAATACATTGCCTCCGGGCGCGCCCAGCCGCCCGCAGATCGCCTTGAGCATTATAATGAGATACGAACAGACGGCGCTGTGGCGGTTCATATAGATCCCGAGATCGTGGCGCATGGAGGATTTACGGGCGGCGAACAACCGGGCCACTTCCCGGACCCGATCGAAATCGAGACGGCAGGTCCGGACCGCCGCCCGGCAATCGAAATCGAGAAATAAGGATTTCACCTCTTCGAATCCCGAGGTGTGGTCCGCGAGGTAGGCCTTATTTTCCAGCCCTTCCTGGAGAATGATGGAGATCATCGACTTGAGCAGCAGCCCGTCTGTTCCCGGTCGGATCGGAAGATGGATATCCGCCAGCCTTGCCGTCTCCGAGAGGCGCGGATCGACAACGATCAGGAGTTTGTCGGGATCTTTCGCGATCCTCTGAAGCTGACGCGGGGCCTGAGGAACCTGATGGCTCTGCATTCCGTTCCAGCCGACAACCAGCAGGAGGTCCGTCTCCGAGAGATGCGGGGCATCGTGAATATACTGCCGGCCATAGGTTCGGCCGCAGACCCAGAAGTCACCCGCAAATTCCTGGGCCAGGGCGCTGTAATGGTACTGGGAACCCAGAGCCCGCATGAGCCGCACGCCGAAACCGGCCTCGAAATGGCACCCTTGACCGCCTCCTCCCATATAGGCGAATGATCTCGGACCGTACTGATCGATGATCCCTTTGAGCTTGAGCGCGATCTCCTCAATGGCTTGATCCCAGGAGATCCGCTCGAAGCGGTTGCCCACCCGTTTCAGAGGATATTGAAGGCGATCGGCATTATACTGGTGATACGCGATGCTGAGGCCCTTGCGGCAGGCGTACCCTTCGCTTTTCGAATTGGACTTGTCGGGTTTGACTTTGACGATCCGGTTGTTTTCGACTTCCACCTCCAGGCCGCAATTCTGGGCACATAGCACACAACTTGTTTTGTGGGTCGTTCTCATATGAGGGCTCCCTCCCCTAAAGATTAGAAATTCCTGGTTGGCTTCCTTAATTCTTCCTGCTTCTCTTGCTGACGCCAGGTCTGTACCTATTTCCTCCTTCTATTTGGTTGGATTTCCTTTCCGCATCGGAATCAGCAATAATTTTGCCATGAGATGAATCTTCGCGACTGCCAATGCCGAACAGCTGCAGAAATTCCGCTATGCGTTCCGGCTCGCCCTGAATCGGCATTTCCTTGATTAATCGACTCCGCTCATTGCGTGGCACGGCAACCAAAGTACCCCAAGTCTCTGGGGTTGTCGTAATGATCAAGTCGGCATCCCGTTCCTCCCCTTTTCGGTGGGACCATTGGTCTTTGTCAAAAGATACTGTATAGGTGCCCGTCGGGAAGCGGATTAGCCATTGGGTTGCCTGCGGCAAGCGTCTGCTCCGACGATTCAGTGACCCTGCCAATCCGCTCATCAACAATTCCGGGTGGACGACTTCGCCGGGTAACGGAGGCCGCATCGCATACCGTAGTCCCCAGGCAGAAAGCGCTTCGACAATCGGGCCAAGGTCCCGACCAGAAGGGGTCAAGCGGTACCAGACTTCCCGGCGACCAGGCTGATGATCCCGTTCGATAATCCCGGTTGTTTCCAATTCCCGTAAACGCTGGGTTAGCCAGGCAGGTGTAATATTGTTTAAATATTTGAGGAGATCTGTGAAACGCTGCGGACCTCTTAAGAGGTCGCGGATGATGAGCAAAGACCACTTCTCGCCGATTTTTTCCAGCGCCCGCGCAACGGGGCAAAAGTGTTGAAATTTATGAGCCAACCTTAGCTCCTTTGAAGATTTTAATATATATTTTATAGTATTGTTAAGATACTATTTTTTATTATGTGAGTCAAGAAAAAAACTATAGAGGGCGGTTGAAAATTGTATTTCCCCCAAATTTCCTCCTTTTGATAGGTCAAGTATGGCTGTATCGAAGGAGGAGAGAGGATTGCATACAGATATGGAATGGCGGACTAAGGTACGATTGGGGGTCTTGAGAGGAAGGAAGAAGAGAAGAGAAGAGAAGAGAGAGACACAACCTATTGTGGATGGCTCCAACCAGCTAAAAGTTGCCATTGCGTGCCAATATCAGCACCTGGTCGAAATTCAAGGAATTAAAAGTATATCAAAACCTCCGTTACTGGTAGAAGTCTGCACCATCTGACAGAATTTGTCGCTCGAAGACTTCAGGAAGAAATCCTCGCATGCGTGTCGCGTGACCAGCCTGGCGTAAGAGGGCTTATTAGCCTCTTCTTCACGGCATTTTCTGAGACATTTTCAATCAGGTTTCTGGAGAGAGATCGGATGGTCGGAAGGATTTGTGTTGACAGCTCATCATATGATGAGTATTGTGGTCCCTCTAAAGTGGTGAACCATGGGATGCAACTAACCGTATCTTTTGGGAGGAGTAAATGGGCCGGACAGTTTTGCCTTACAGCCAAGTTCTGGAAAAAAAAGGAAAGTTGGAAATTATTCCGGAAGGCCATGAGCAAGGAGGACCAGGAGGCGTTTGACCGCCTCTTCGACCGCGCAAAGCTCCACACCCATGCCGCAGTGTACCAGGCCCATTCCTTTCCCATGGAAACAATCCTCCTTTCCATCTGCCTGGAACACGAAAAGATGATTGAGGAGATCCTCGGCAAGCTCAACGAGAAGAAAGCATAGAGATTTTCCCTCATCCCCGCATTGTTGATCCCATGGCTTCCCACCCCGGTGAAGCTTCCAATGCATTTCCGGAAGGGGGCCATGAAAACGGCGCCCCCATTTTCGGAGGTTAATTCATCAATTTATGAGATAGAATAACGGCACTTTCAGCCTAGGCACTGTAAGAATCAACGTCCCGAGATCTATGGATTCCTTTTTAACGGCGAGAAAAAAATACAATCCGCCCGGGGCTCATCTATCACCTTGGATATACGAGAGGGGGGGGCCGAACACTATTTATTTCAAACCTATTTAAAAATCCCGAGTCACTCTCAATAGAAACAATGCCTTCCGTCTTCTAAGATGTCCGGCACCTCGGCGTTCAGAGAGAATGAACGTTCAATCAACTAACTTACGCTTGTCAACAGCGTCCCGGAAGCGTACCTTTCAATGAATGACATCCATATCGAAACTTTTTGGGTGATCGGGAAACAGATGGAGATATAGCAGAACACGAAGCTTTTTGCCCAAAGACCTACACCCCAATATATTGGGATTGATTTGTTAGGAAATGGATGCCAACTCCTTTCCATCCGAGGTGAACGGGGAATTAAGCCATGATTAGTGAGCATATTTATTAAGAACAGCGGTGATTTTTTGGGCAGGCTCAGAGCAGGGCTTCAGGTCAAGAGAAAGGTCGAATGCTTGATTTAGAACATCCTGAATTATTCGATCAATCGAGTCTGAGTTTGGAGTGACCTCGATAGCAAAAAGGATATCGATCGCTTCGGTGTGATAATTATCAAGGTCGGGGATCGATTTTGCCTTGGAACCTAACGGGTTCCATGACATGAGGATTTTTGAGACTTCAGCGATGAGTTGTTTGTTCATGGGCATGCCCTCTTGTGTGCCTAACGATTAGATGGGTCCGCATTATAAGCGGGGATTTGGTTTCCGGTCCGTATAAAACTCTAAACAAATTACTATACAAGCTAAGAGACTAAAATTATTAAACATTACGGGAATATATCATAAACTAAGCCCTCTTGGGAAACAAAATCCCAAAAATATCTTTCAGGAGGTGTCCCCTGAAGGTCTCCCAAGCAATCCAGTATTGGACCGGCTACCACAAACTCCATTCGAAAAAAAAATACCCTCAGAGCCTACCACCCCACCATCTCTAAATTCGGCCAGCACTTCGAATATCGAGAACTTCAGTCCTTGTCCCCCGATGAAATCCTCCCTTTCCTTACTCAGTTAACGGAAGGCAACAAACAACTCGCCAAACATACCCGCTATTCCTACCTCAGCTCCTTTTTCAATTTTATCAAGAATAATAACGATCCCTCCCTTCAGAACCCATGCGACAAGCGGCTGAAAAATGGTCAAACCGGCAAACGAGGTCAGATTCTGGTCTTCAAATTTTAGGTCGGAAATTTTATAGGCTCGATTCATTATTTCGCTTTTGCTATACTTCACTGTAGGTGGCCTTCTGCAACGAGTATTTTAGTGATGGTGCAATCCTACTTTACCCAATGCTGAGGCCGCCTTTTAATTATTTATTGAGCGATAAATCACATTCTTTATGCACCTGATGGGTTTACAACCGGAGGACTAACTGATGAACCGATTTGTTTGTATTCATGGGCATTTTTATCAACCTCCAAGGGAAAGTCCCTGGCTGGAGGCAATCGAGATCCAGGATTCTGCGTTCCCGTACCACGACTGGAACGAGCGGATTACAGCCGAATGCTACGCTGCCAACGCAGTGTCGAGAATCTGGGACACACAAGGACGAATTGCCCAACTGGTGAACAATTATGCCAGCATAAGCTTCAACTTCGGTCCGACTGTCTTGCTCTGGATGCAGAAGTTTGCCACCGACACCTATGAGGCAATTCTAGAGGCTGACCGGCAGAGCCTGGAGAAATTCTCCGGTCATGGAAATGCTTTGGCCCAAGCCCACAATCACATGATCCTACCGCTGGCCAACACCCGCGACAAGAACACCCAGATTATCTGGGGAATAAAAGATTTTGAATATCGCTTTGGACGCAAGCCGGAAGGGTTATGGCTCCCGGAGACGGCGGTAGATCTGGAAACCCTGGACCTCATGGCACAACACGGCATCGGCTTTGCCATACTTGCCCCCAGGCAGGCAAGCCGGGTTCGGCCCATTGATGGCAATGAATGGCAGGACGTAAGTGGTGGAAAAATCTATCCTGCCATAGCCTACCGAGTGTCGCTGCCGTCTGGCCGCGTCATGAACCTGTTCTTTTACGACGGTCCCATTGCACAGGCTCTTGCATTTGAAGGATTGCTCGACAACGGCGAGGCGTTCGCCAACCGGCTGCTGTCCGCCTTCGCCGACGACTCTCCTCGCCTCGTCCACATCGCCACGGATGGCGAAAGCTACGGGCATCATCATCGCAACGGCGACATGGCCCTGGCGCACGCGCTCCGTCACATTGAGTCCAACGGACTGGCCCAGTTGACGAATTATGGCCGGTACCTGGAGGATCATCCACCGGCGTACGAAGTGGAGATCTTTGAAAACAGCTCGTGGAGCTGCGAGCACGGCATAGAACGTTGGCGGTCGGATTGCGGGTGCAACAGCGGCGGCCACCCAGGTTGGAACCAGAGTTGGCGAGCCCCCCTGCGGGCGGCCCTGGACTGGCTCCGCGATGCCGTGAACCCGGCTTATGAACAAATGGCCGGACGGTTTCTGACCGATCCCTGGGCGGCTCGAGACGACTACATCGACATCATCGTGGATCGATCACCCGATCGCATCAGTGCGTTTATGATCCGCCACGCGACCCGTCCCTTAAACTCCGAAGACGAGATCACGGTCCTGAAACTCATGGAGCTCCAACGCCACTTAATGCTCATGTACACAAGTTGTGGTTGGTTTTTTGACGAGCTTTCCGGGATTGAGACGGTTCAGGACATAAAATATGCCGGTAGAGTTCTGCAGTTGGCCGACCAGCTGTTTAGCGAACCCTTCGAACCTGGCTTTCTCGAACATCTTGAACTGGCCAAGAGCAACATACCTGAACACCGTGACGGTCGCACCATATATGAGAAATTCGTCAGGCCGGTCATGCTCGATATGAAAGACGTGGGCGCCCACTATGCCTTAAGCTCACTGTTCCAGGACATCGGCGAACGCAGCTCGATCTATGCGTATTCCGCCACCCGGGAGGACTACCGCAGTTTTCAGGTCGGAGGCTCAAGGCTGGTCATCGGGCGGGCCACGGTCACTTCAGAGGTTACGCGCATATCCTCCAGCTTGTGTTTCGGCGTTCTACATCTTGGTGATCACAGTATCGCCTGCGGCACCGGCGAATATCAGGGCGCGCAAAAATATGAAGCGCTGGCCAAAGAGATTTCCGCGGCTTTCGCCGGAGCTGACTTCCCGAAGACCATACTTCTGCTGGGTAAATACTTCGGGACATCCACGTACTCTCTGACCTCGTTGTTTGCCGATGAGCGGCGAAAAGTCCTGAACCTCATCATGGGGCCGACTCTGAGAGAGGCTGAAGCTGCATATAGCTCGATTTATGAGCACCATGCTCCCTTGATTCGTTTTCTGACCGGGTCGGGCACGCCACGGCCCCAAGTCCTGTCGGTCGCCGCGGACTTGTGCTTGAATGCCAAGTTCCGTAGGCTGCTTCAAGGGGAGGGGCTTGACCCCGAAGTCGTAAGACCTCTCCTGGAAGAAGCTCGTTTGGCCGGCGCAACTCTGGACGCGACTGCTCTAGGCTTGTTACTGGCCGCCAACATGGAGAGTCTGGCCGAACAACTTCTCGAACAACCTGACGACCTTTCTCGCCTCGAGAGATTGAATAAGGCTGCACAACTGGTCCGGACCTTGCCGTTCGAGGTTAATCTCTGGAAAACCCAAAACATCTGCTACAAGATCCTTCAAACCCATTGTCCCAACTTTACGGAGAAGGTCAGCCTGGGCGACCAAAACGCGAAAGAATGGCTACGCCATTACACGGTCTTGGCCGAGAATTTTTTGCTACGGGCACCCATATGCCCCGGAAACAGCAAACCCGCAAATGGATAGAAGACCGGGAAGTCTCTTATGAATATGCCAACCGAGACCTATCGGATTCAATTCAATCCTGCATTCGGCTTTCAGGCCGCGCAGCCAGTCATTTCCTATCTGGCGGACCTGGTCCGACCTGTACGCTTCTCCCATATTCAAAGCCGCCAAGGGTAGCCTCCATGGCTATGATGTGGTTGACCCCAATCACCTGAATCCTGAGTTGGAAGGGCTCTCTGACTTGGAGGGGGTGGCCGCGGAGCTAAGAACGTACAATAGGGCGTGGATTCAGGATGTTGTCCCGAATCATATGGCGATAGATTAGGCAAGACGCAGCTTCGCCAGGGAAGCATGCGCATTTCCCCTGCCTATATCCGGAATGATGCTCAATTCAAGCACAGTGACCCCGGAAAGATCGACGCGATGGTCTTCAGTCTCGCAAGTTGCGCCTTGGGGGCTGAAGTTCCATTGCTGGCGTACGATCTCTCGGAAAGATTGCCCGCCATCCTGCGACCAGCGCAGGACGAACTCTTGTGTGCGCTCAGTGACGGGCTCGACGAACTCCAGCCAGATTCGCCGGAGCCGTTGCGGATGCGCGAAGAGAAGCCGGATCGTCTGCTCTCCGGGCCCTGTAGCACGCCAACCCAAGTTTCGACCAGGGAGCAATGCGGACTCGATGGGATGTGCTGCATCTTCCGAGGTGATTTCCACCTGGGCCAAACGCTCGAGATCCAACCAGTCCTCGCTTGACGGTGGGGTGTCTTTTTGAACTGAAGGAATGATTCGTTTGCGCATTGGTGTGCCTCCTAATCTCAAATTAGCGAAACTGGCAAGCTGCCCAAAGCCCAGGCCCAACCACATTTTTAGATTGTCGATTTACTATTGTAATATACGCAATTCTTGAACTTTCTGGAAGTAAATGTTTCAGGAAGAACTTGTAATCTGCCTTTTATGCTAATTTTGCCTATCCCGCTTTAATCTCCTCAAGCAATTCCCTTTTGGTCATGATCCCCTTTTTCACCGCCGATCCGGGTCGGACCAAGCTACTCGATGAATATTTAAGAATTATCACTGCAAAAATAGGTGTATTTCAGCCCTTAAACTGCTATTTTCATGGCCAAAAATGCCCTTCTAAGGCTCCGCCTCTGCGGCAAGTCCATGCGAACTCTCTTGGCACGCCCATTTGCAAGGCTAAAATAGCTTTCGAAGCCTCCAAAATCAGCGGGTTTGGAGATCACGAAGCGCAAGACATCTCGCGCAAACGGGCCCGACGGTGATGGGAAGGCCAGGCAGAGGACACATCGTGCCCTTCGCAGCCAGGAAAGCAAAATGGGAAAAGCTGCTGAGGCCTCGGGGGTTTGCCGTTTACGAAATAGAAACGATTCCTCTTGTTTCCTTAAGGGGCCTTGCCATATACTTTCAATTCTCCAGCTAATGCGACTGGAAGTTGGTTTCAGCTTTACCCCTTAATCCAAGAACATCGGTATCAACGGATCGTGGGACGGCGATGAAGTTCCCCGCGGCGCTCTCCACTGGCGGGAGAATAAACGTCTTCCGGCCCTTTTTGATGCGCGACCGGAATCGGCACAGGGGATTTCCAACCGATGAAGGGCCGTGCCCTGCAATAAGAAATGGATGAATTGGCCTATGAGATTGCCCTGACACCGGCCGGTCATCTTCGACTGGTGGCAGGCGCAACGGATGAAACGGGCAGATCGGCCGGCGCATGGATGAGGAGGGTCGCCGACGGCTTTTCCTCTTCGCGGGCGGCCGGCCTCTGCGCCCTTGGGGCTACGGTCCCGGTCGGCCCCTTGTCTCCTTCCCTTTCATTCTGGCGGGAGTTCGCCTGCCGCTACCTGACCCACCTCTGCCGCACCCCCGAATCCGCCGGAGCGAAGATCGACCCGATTGAGTCCCCCGCCCCGGAGGAGATCGCAGCGGTGTTGTTCTCCGCGCCGCCCATGCAGGGCGGGGAATATCTGACCGCCGCGCTCCTGCAGGAGGTCTGGGACGATCTGGACGGATGGGTTCGCCAAGAGATCGTTTCCTTCGGCGGGGGACTCGCCGGCTGGCTGAGGCAAAATGCGGGGCTGTGGCACCAGGTCGGGCGCGTTTGCTTTCATCTTGCCGAGAACAAGCGCGATCCGGAATTCCCCTTTGCCTTTCTGGCCACGTATGCCCCCGGCATTTCCAAGGGGGGGCGCGTGCAATATCAGCCCCTGGGGCGGGCTTTGCAGGAGTATGCCGGGGTCCGGAACAAGCAGGGGCTGATCAACCTTCTCTCCCCCGTGCACCGGGCCTCGGAGAAAAGCCGATTCATAAAGGAACTGGTCGATTCGGGTAAGGTGTTTCATCCGCTGCCCTGGAGACCGGACGAAGCCTACCGCTTCCTGCGAGATATCCCCGCCCTTGAGGAGAGCGGTCTGCTGGTGCGGGTGCCGGATTGGTGGCGCAAACGCCCCCGCCCTCGAGTCGCCGTGACCCTGGGCGAGAAAAGGAAGGGGCGATTAACCGCGGAAACGATGCTGGATTTGCGAATCGAGCTTGCCCTGGGAGAGGAGAGCCTTACGCCGGAGGAATTGCGGCGGATCATGGAGGCCGAGGATGGGTTGGTGAATCTGAAGGGCCAATGGGTCGAGGTGGACCGCGAGAAACTCTCCCAGGTCCTGGCCCAGTGGAAACGCGTGGAGAACGAGGCCGGCGAAAGGGGAATCTCTTTCATCGAAGGCATGCGTCTGCTGGCGGGCGCCCCAGCGGATCTGGGGGAGAAGGACGGGCCCGAAGGGGATGGGGAGTGGGCTTTCGTAAACGCCGGAAGTTGGCTTTCGGAGGTATTATCCGGCCTGAGAGATCCGGCGGCCCTGGCCTCCGTCGGCCGGAATGGAGGGTTTCGGGGAACGCTTCGCCCTTACCAGGAGATCGGACGCAACTGGCTCCGCTTTCTCTCAAGCCTCGGCCTCGGCGCGTGCCTGGCCGACGATATGGGACTGGGCAAGACGGTGCAGATCCTCTCGCTCCTGGCGAGCATGAAGGCGGCGAAAAAGGAGAGCGAGAAGCCCTCTCTGCTGGTGCTGCCCGCCTCGCTTCTGGCTAACTGGAAAGAAGAGATGAAGCGCTTCGCCCCCACGCTCGAAGCGAGCTTCGTCCACCCCTCCGAGGCGGGATCGGAAGAGATCGAGGCCATGGCGGTCGACCCGGAGAAGGCTTTTTCCGGAAAGGACGTCATCCTGACCACCTATGGAATGCTGCTGCGCCAGAAATGGCTGATCGAGCGGGAGTGGCGTTTAGTCATCCTGGACGAGGCCCAGGCGATCAAGAACCCGGGCGCGGGCCAGACCCGGGCGGTAAAGAAGCTGCGCGGCGAGGCGAGAATCGCCCTCACGGGGACTCCGGTGGAGAACCGCCTTGCGGATCTGTGGTCGCTTTTCGATTTTCTCTGCCCCGGACTGCTCGGATCAGCGGGAAAATTCAAGGAGTTCGTAAAGGGGCTGGAAAGCCGCGAGCAGGAGCGATATGCGCCGCTGCGCCGCCTCGTGGGTCCTTATATCCTGCGCCGGCTCAAGACCGACCGGGCGATCATCGCGGACCTCCCCGAAAAAACCGAGATGAAGACCTTCTGCGGGCTCACCCGGAAACAGGCTGCGCTGTATGTCCGTTCCGTCGAGGAACTGTCCCGGGCTCTGCGGGGGCAGGAGGGAATCAAACGCCGGGGGTTGGTGCTGGCCTATCTCCTGCGGTTCAAGCAGATCTGCAATCATCCGAGCCACCTCCTGGGCGACGGGCTGTATGCCCCGGGGGACAGCGGCAAGTTCGACCGCCTCCGGGCCCTGGGTGAAGAGATCGCCTCACGACAGGAAAGGGCGCTCGTTTTCACGCAGTTCCGGGAGATGACCGATCCGCTGGCCGCCTATCTGGGACGGATATTCGGCAGGGAGGGGCTGGTGCTGCACGGCGGCACTCCGGTCAAAAGGCGCAAAACCCTGATCGATGCCTTCATGCGGGAGGACGGGCCGCCCTTTTTCGTTCTTTCTCTCAAGGCCGGGGGCACGGGGCTCAATCTCACCTCCGCCGCCCAGGTGATTCACTTCGACCGGTGGTGGAACCCTGCGGTTGAGAATCAGGCGACCGACCGCGCCTTTCGTATCGGCCAGAAGCGGAACGTGGTGGTGCACAAATTCATCACCCGGGGAACCGTCGAGGAGAAGATCGACGCCCTGATTGAAGAAAAGAGCGAACTGGCGGAGGGAATCCTTAAGACGGGAGGCGAAACCCTCCTGACGGAAATGGGCGATAAGGAACTGCTGGATTTCGTGGCCCTCAACATCGACCGGGCAAGCCTGGAGGAGAAAGAACGATGAGTTGGTTTCAATGGAGGCCCTACGTTCCCGTGGCGGAGAGGCGGGCGAGCGCCGCAAGGAAGATGGAAAAGTTCCGGAAGAAAGGTGTGAATATTCAGCCCATAAAGATCGAGGGCCGAAAGATCGCGCAAACCTTCTGGGGGCAGGCGTGGTGCGACCATCTGGAAAAATTCAGCGACTTTGAGAACCGCCTGCCGCGCGGGCGGACCTATGTCCGCAACGGTTCGGTGTGCCATCTGGAAATTTCTCCTGGCGAGATCAAGGCCATGGTGAGCGGGTCCGAACTGTACAACGTCAACATCGCCGTCAAGAAACTCCCCGGGAAGAGGTGGAACGGGTTTAAAAAGCATTGCGCCGGGAAGATTGGATCGCTGCTGGAGCTGTTGCAGGGCCGGCTGTCCGATAACGTCATGTCCGTTGTGACCCACCGCGACAATGGCCTTTTCCCGGTTCCTGCGGAGATCAGGCTAAAGTGCAGCTGCCCGGACTGGGCCGTCATGTGCAAGCATGTCGCCGCAGTTCTTTACGGGGTGGGGGCGCGACTGGACGAAAGACCGGAGCTGCTCTTCCTGCTGCGGGGGGTCGATCAGGAAGAGCTGGTCAGCGCTGAGGCCGGCTCGGCCGCGGTGGCGCGGGCCGTAAAGGCAGACGGCGCCGGCCGCATCGCCGAGGCCGATCTGTCGGGCCTTTTTGGGATCGAGATATCGGATGATGAAACGAAGGTGAGCGATGCACGGCCCAAAGGGCGAACGGCCCGGGCCGGGAAAGGAATGCCGGATACGGGGAAGCGCGGGGGGTTGAAGCGGACAGCCGGTTCCGGAAAGAGGGGCAAAGGAGGAGCGAAGAATAGGCCGCGGCGGGAAAGGGCGCAGGAGGCCGTCCGGGACCTTCGGAAAGCAGCCGCAGAAGGGCGCTCGTTAAGTCCGAAGGCCCGGAAAGTCTTGCCGGCCTCCGTTCCGGCAACCGTCAAGGGCGGATCGCCGGCCGGGCGGAGCTCCCAAACGAAGAAGCCCTCCCGTCGATGAACGGATTCCGCGTTGCAGGCGCGGGACGAGGAGGAGGTGGAACCCCGCTTTGCCGTCGAGGCCGGCCTGGCGGCCTTGCGGTGGCTGGCGGAGGGCTACGGGTATGAGATCACCGGCATTGATTATTGGGCCGCGTATAATCACACGATGAACGCCGCCGGGAATGCGGGATGCCAATCGGAAACCCTTGAACGTATCCGCAAGCTGATCGCAGGAAAGGTTTTCGGGGGACGCTTTGTGACCGAGATCCTCGGCCGAGACATTAGCTTGGATCCGGGATAGAAGGCCCAAGGGATGATGGAGTGGTCCCCGCCTAAAAGGTATGCAGAGCCACTGGCAGACCAATCCCTTCTACGAGAACTGCTTGCTGCGTGCTTTTCCGGATCTGCTGACCCAGGTGCAGCCGCAAGGAAACGGTGTCTGGAGATTTTGCATGCCAGCGAGGCCTGGGTTCCCCGTTCTGAAAAGATCAATTCAGGTCAAGAACAATGCACCCCAGGAATCTTGACCAGAGCAATCTCGATCCCTCATCAACTCCTTACACATATCCGGTATGCAGCCCAGCTTTCTTCGCCGCAGAAACCTGTCTCCGATCTGCGGAAACAAACAATTCCGCTCCCCATTCAAGGGCGCATGCGACATGCAAAGCATCCGCAGCCCGAATGGAGTTCGTCTCCAAAACCCGGGTGCACGCGGACACCACTTTCGGGACAAGGTCAATTATCACCACGTCCCGGATGTCGTGAGCCAAATAGTCCTTGACCTCTTCGTACTCCCGGCGTGTCAGGAGACCGTCACGCACTCGCCGGTTCAGCGCGGAAATGATCTCGGGCACGCAGAGGACACTCAGGCCCAGCTCGGTTGATTCAAGGCACAGCGAGTCGACCGCCTGGCTGCCGGGTTCCTCGACGTAGCGTTTAGCAAACGCCGAGGAATCAAAGAACGTCCTCACGTCTTCGCTCCCCGATGATGGCTTTGGACAAGGCTGCACCTTTGACGGTTAACCGCAAGCCGCGCCGCTTCCAGGATGGGGCGTTTTCGGACGTGGGTAAAACGGGCGATACCTGCGCTATGGGTTTGCCGTGACGCAAGATTAATACATTTTCTCCACCTTCAACCTCAGAGAGCAAATCCGACGCATTTTTGCGGAACTCAGTGAAACTCACGGTCTTCATATTTGCGCCCTCCATGATCTGTACATTAGTGTACATACTTTTGTACTATTTTTCAAGGGGCTTTATCCCCTTGCCATCTCCCGGGACGGAACAGGGGCTTTCCGAGCGGAAACAAATTACCTCTCGGAATCATATGGACTCCACCTGAGAAAGCTATTATAATAGCCATAAACATTCTAGCCTCGGAGGAATTCATGCGAGTTGCCAACACCGTCGACCTGAAAAATAAAACCAATAAAATTCTCAAGGAAGTCATGAAGGGAGAGGCGGTCATCATTACTTACCGGGGCAAGCCGGCTGCATCGATCACCGCACTCACCGAAGAGGATCTGGAGGATTTCGTCCTGGAGAACAGCCCTAGAATCAAGAAAATGATCGCAGCCGCAGAAAAGGATGTGAAAGAAGGAAAAGTAATCTCCCTGAAAGATTTGTTGTCAAAGATAAATGGATAAATTCCAAGTCACCTTAACTAAGTGGGCATTTCCATAAATATCGTATCGTATTTTTTCGCTTAAAAGGGTTCACAGTACGGCAGAGTCAGAGACAAGCAAATGGAGTTCCTTGATACGTCCCTTCCAGAAATCCCCCCCGCCCCCCTTTATCAAAGGGGGGAAGGGGGGATTTCTGAGGCTTGTTCTCATGGCCAGGGTTTCCTTTTTCCAAACTCAAGAGCCTGCAACATAGTACAGAAGCAGGCCGCTGCGTAACCTGAATACGTTAGTGAATTTATGAACTACTGTACTAAGCATGCTATCGCCGACCTTGCGGAAATTCCCAAACACCTTCAGGACCAGATCATCAAAAACCTGCAACTCTTGGAATCCGCCCCCTTGCCTTCCGACACGCAAATTAAACGCCTGAAAGGATTCAAGCCACCTGTTTATCGGCTCCGTTCTGGAGATTTCAGGGTCTTGTATCGAATCCAATCAGATGCAGTTACGATATTACGGATCATCGACAGGAAACTTCTGGAAAGAGTAATAAGGCGGCTTCCATTGTGAGCATTGCACGAGTCGCTGCGGATCGGGGTACATCGTGAGAGGGGCGGCCACGGAGCCCGCGGATTGGTAGGGGCACGATGCATCGTGCCCCTACGATTCTGACATTGACCCTTCCTTATTTCTTCAACAGCAGATTGTGTTCGGTCAGCAGCTTTTTGAAGGTTTCTGTCTCCCCGGCGATGTACTTCGCGGCCTGCTGGCCGTTCAACCCCATGGGCACGAACCCCGCCTTCAGGATTTTGGAGTGGTAGTCGGGCATGTTCACCGTCTCCAGGAAAGCCTTTTCCAGCCTGGCGGTGATGTCGGCCGGAGTGTCCTTCGGCACGGCCACCCCCCGGTCGATCCTCGGGTAAAATTTCATCCCCTGCTCCTGGAACGTCGGGACGTTCGGCAGGACATCCATCCGTTTTTCCGTGCCGAGGGCCAGGATCTTCATCTGCGTCTCGTAACTCACCAAGTCAGACGAGTTCCCCCAGATCGCTTCCACGTGTCCCCCCAGCAGGGCGGTGACCTGCGGAGCTGCGCCGGTAAACGTAACCAGGGTCAGCTTCCCGTTCATCATTTTCTCGAACTGGAGAGAGGCCATGTGGTGCCCGGAAAGCTTCCCCGAAATGCCGACCGTGACCTTGCCGGGGTTGGCCTTGGCGAAATCGATGAATTCCTTCAGGCTGTTGATCTTTGAATCCTTCTTCACCGCGAGCCCGATGGGGGTCGACTCGAAAATGGAGAGCGGCTTCAGGTCTTCGGTCTTGAAGGCCGCGTCCTTCTGGGACAGCGGCTGAAGGATGATGTGGGGGATGTTGATGCCGCAGACCGAGTACCCGTCTGGTTTCGCCTGAGCGAATTTCGTCCAGGCCAAAGCGCCTCCCGCGCCGGGCATGTAATTGACCACGATGGGCACGCCCAGGATTTTTTCCAGGTAGGGCTGCTGCATGCGGGCCTCCACGTCCGACTGTCCGCCCGCGTTGAACGGGATGATGTAGGTGATGGGGCCCTTGGGAAAATCTGCGGCCGCGAAGATCACGGCCGGAAAAAGAATCAGGCATGCGAGCACAAATCCGACAGTCCTTTTCATTTGCTCTCCTTCCTTGATTATGGGTAAGCAGGGGCGGGGTGACCCCGCCCCTACGCTCTCCGGCCTTGCCGTTCCTCTTTCCGCGTTACTGTTTTCGCAGGTCGAACTCCTGGATGAGTCTCATGTGCTCTTTCACCTCGCTGTCGAGATACTTGTGCGAGTCTTCGATGCCCATAACCTGGGGCACAAAACCGGCCTGCTCCATCTTGGCTTTAAATTCCGGCTTTGAGGTGGTATCCAGAAGGGCCTTTTCCCAGCGCTTCTGAATCTCTTTGGGAATCGACTTCGGCCCCATGGCCCCCCGGGCAATGCGGGGGTACATTTTATAACCCATTTCCTCGAACGTGGGGATCTCGGGGAGTTGAGACATCCGTTTCGGCGAACCGATCGCCAGCACCTTGATCTGATCTTTGCTGCTGACCAGCATGGTCGAATTCGTAAAGGCTGCGTCTATATGCCCGCCCATCAAGGCCGTTTGAAGAGGGGAGGTCCCGGTGAAAGTCACATAATTCACCTTGACCCCCGCGAGCTTGATAAATTGCAGGGTGGCAAAATGATGCCCGGTGAACTTGCCGACCCCTCCGCAGGAAACTTTTCCGGGATTTGCCCGGCAATAGTCCACGAACTCCTGAAAGGTGTTGGCCTTGAAGTCTTTTTTTACGGCAAGGCCGATCGGAGTGTATTCCACGATTGAAAAAATCACAAAATCGTCGGTCTTGAACGCGACGTCTTTCATGAACATGGGCTGAAGGATGATGTGGGGAATGCTGAAGCCTCCGATGTTGTAGCCGTCCGGCTTGGCGGCGGCCAGTTTCGACCAGCAGAGCGCTCCGCCTGCCCCCGGCAGGTAATTGATCACGAAAGGAACTCCCAGGTTTTTTTCCAGGTAAGGCTGCATGGCGCGGGCGGCAATGTCAACCTCCCCCCCCGGATTGAAGGGATTCATGTAATTGATGGCCCCCTTGGGAAAATCCTGAGCGCCGGCCAAAGAGGCCGAAACGAGGATCAGCGGGAGGATCAACAATTTTTGCCAGTTTTTCATCTTCTTCCCCCTTCTTATTTTGTTGCGCTTGTTCATTATATGTCTTCCCCCTCCACTTTCTCCCGCAATTTTTCACGCCGTTTCCCCAACCAGGGCAGGAAAGGGGAGAGCAGGAGGGCCAGGGAAATGGATATGAAGACGGCGGAGATGGGATGTCCGATGAAGATCCAAGGGTCGCCCTGGGATATGACCAGGGAAAGGCGAAGGTTGTTCTCCATCATCGGTCCTATGACCAGGGCCAGAACCAGCGGGGCCATCTCGAACTGAAATTTGCGGGCCAGGTACCCGAAAACCCCGAAGCCGATCATCAGCGCCACTTCCACCTGGCTGTAATTCAAACTGAATACCCCCACGAGGCAGAAAAGCAGGATGAGGGGAAAGAGGATCGGGTACGGCACTTTCAAAACCTTAACCCAAAGGCCGATCAGGGGGAGGTTCAGGACGAGGAGCATGAAATTCCCGAGATACATGCTCATGATCGTGCCCCAGAAGAGGTCGGGGTATTTGGTGATGAGCATGGGACCCGGCTGAATGCCGTGGATCATGAAAGCGCCGAGCAGGATCGCGATCACCGAGTTTGCGGGGATCCCCAGGGTGAAGAGGGGGATGAAAGCTCCGCCGGTGGCCGCATTGTTCGCCGACTCCGGCCCGGCTACCCCCTCGATCACCCCGGTCCCGAACTTTTCCGGGTGCCTGGACATTTTTTTCTCTATGGCATAGGAGCTGAAAGCGGAGATCACCGGGGCCGGACCGGGCAGAATCCCGATGAAGAATCCCAGCACGGACCCGCGGATAATGGGCCAGAAGGAGTCTTTCCAGTCCTGGAGGTTGGGGAGGAGGTTCCTCACCTTCGTCGCGATCACTTCCCGCTTCATCTCTTCTTCGACGTTGGAGATCACTTCGGCTACGCCGAAAAGTCCCATGATGGCGGGGATTAGACCTACTCCGTCGGCAAGCTCGAGAAGTCCGAAAGTCAGGCGCTGGGTGCCGGAAATCGCGTCCATCCCGATGGTGCCCAGGAGCAGCCCGAAGACCGCCATCATCAGGGCCTTGAGGATCGAGCCCGAGGCCAGGTAGATCAGGATGACGATCCCCATGAGCATGAGGCTGAAGTATTCGGGCGGGCCGAACGCCAGGGCAAACTTGGCCAGGGGGGGAGCGACCAGCATCAGGCCCAGGACCGATATGGTGCCGGCGATAAACGACCCGAAAGCCGCAATCCCCAGCGCCGGCCCCGCGCGCCCTTTCCGGGCCATCTGGTACCCGTCCAGGCAGGTGATGACCGAAGCCGCCTCCCCGGGGATGTTGACCAGGATGGAGGTGGTGGATCCCCCGTACATGGCCCCGTAGTAGATTCCCGCCAGCATGATGATGGCGGTGACCGGCGAGACGTGAAAAGTATTGGGGAGAAGCAAAGCAATCGCCGCGGTGGGCCCCAGGCCGGGCAGCACTCCGACCAGGGTGCCCATGAGGACGCCGAGAAAACAGAAAAAAAGGTTTGCGGGAGTGAAGAGGATCTGGGCCCCAAGGGCGATGTGGGCGAATATTTCCATGAGCCTGCTAAAACCCGAAAAAGCCCCGGGGCAGCTGGGTCTCCAGGAAATTAATGAACAGAAACCTGGCGCCCAGCGCGCCGAGGACCGCCACCGTGAGCGTTCGGGCCCAGCTCTGGGGGAAGATGGACCGTAGGAGAAAACCCAGGAAGAAAAAAGTTACAATGGTGAAGCCAAGTCGGGTGAGGAGCAGATTGTAAGCGATCAGGGCGGCAAAGGTCGCCGAAACTCGCTTCCAGGAGTCCGGCCTGGCAAAGAAAGAAGATGTGATCGCCGGGAGTTTTCCCCAGATGGTTCTCAAAAGGAGGGCCAGGGACATCGCCGCCAGAACCAATCCGCCCCAGAAAGGCAAAAACCCCGGGCCGGGTTCCATCCACGTTCCGATCTCCACCGCCCGGGCGTAGAGTGAAAAAAACACCGCGACCCCCAGAAAAAAAACCGCGGAGATCCGGTTGTAATTTTTCGATTTTTCCATCCGCCCGCGTTTCCCCCGATTCGCGGCTGGAAATCCCCTTTCCGGCGGGTTCAGCCCCCGAATACAGGTCGATTCTAAACCGCGGGGGAACGGGCTGTCAAGATTGTAAGGATCCTTGCCCACCTCCACTTTTCGCCACTGAGTGAAATATTCACGAAAAGTCAATCTTTACCCCGGGCCGGGCGCGACCGGCTTTCCCCCCTGCACGGTAAGAGTAAGCTCTCCCCGGCAACTTCTCGGGCAATCCCGATGGATCCTGATTCTGCGGGGTATGTGGCCCATGCAACGGACGGGCGCCAGGTTTTCACAATTGATTGATCTCCAGCCCCTGTTTCCCGGCTTTTTCCTGGGCCACCCCTGGTTTGTCCACGATCTGAACCGTCGTGGCCTGGGGTCCCTCTTCGCCCATTTCTTCCGTGAATCTCACCCCGGTCCCCACAGTCAGGCGCTCAAAATCACCATGGAGCACGCTATTCCGGTGGAAGTAGATTTCCCGCCCCTCCGGCGTCCTGAGGAACCCATACCCTTCTTTCCGGAAAACCCGGAACACCAACGCCATATCCTCACTCTCCGCGTGGGCCTTCACCTCTCCCTGAACCCGCTCCTTGTGCTCTTTGAGTGTGCGGAGGGCGACGGTAAACGCCCGGTTCAAGACCTTGTGCACGGGATCGTTCATATCCCCTTTGCCGGATTCCCGAACGACCACGACATCCTGGCCGGGCACCCCCAGTTCGATCCGCACCCGGAATGAGTTTCCGGTGCGCTGGTTTTTCTGCGGCTTCTCCACGGAAACCCGGCAGCTGACCAGATCCCGGGAGACTTTCTCGAGCTTGGCTGCTTTTGCGCGAATCAACTCCTCTAAATCCGGGGTCTTATCCACCTCACGGAAAGAGATTTCCAGAATGGCCATGAATACACCCTCCTTTCATAAAACCGCTCCATGATTGATGAATTCGTAAGAACTCAAAAAGTTGGTTTTTCCCTCATTTCGGCGATTCAGGGGACTCTTTGCGAATTCATCATTATTATTTGGATGCTTAAAAAGAGCCGGGGGGCGAGTTCTCGACGCTTTCTTTCGGAGCCCGGGAGACCTTCTCTAAATCTCAAAAAGAATGATTTGATTCGCCCTTCCACGTGAATTTCAGGGTATCTATATAGGCAAGGGCTCAAGAAGGAGTCATTCCGAAGAGCAAAGCGAGCACAGGAAGGAGGAAGGAGAGTAAACAGGATTTCTTCTACTATGACCCTGTAACCCACTCAGCGGGTGATCATCTTGTTCGGCAGCCACAGCGCGAGTTCCGGCCAAAAAGAGAGAATGACCATTCCCAGGCAGAGCATGAGGATGAAGGGCAGGGAGCCCCTTAAGACTTCGGAGAGAGGTACGTCCGGCGCAATCCCCTGAACGACATAGAGGTTCAGACCCACTGGAGGGGTGATCAGGCCCGCTTCCATGTTCAGGGTGATGATGACCCCGAACCAGATCGGGTCAAAACCGAGGCCCTTGATGATGGGGTGCAGGATCGGAGCGGTGATCAGGATGATGGCGACCGGCGGCATAAAGCAGCCCAGAACGAGAAGAAAGACGTTGATCATGAGCATCACCACCCATTTGTTCAGCGACAGGCCGATGATCCCGTTCGCCACCGTCTGGGTAATGTACAGCTTGGTTAACACCACGCCGAACAAATAGGAGGTTCCCACGATCAGCAGGATCATCGTGCTTTCCCGAATGGTTCCTTTCAAAACCCGGAAGAATGTCGCCACGGAGGGTCAAGTGATAAATGGAGAGTACGAGGATGAGCGCGGCCACGGACCCGACGGCCGCCGCTTCGCTGGGAGTGGCCAAACCGCCGTAGAGCGCCCCCATCATGACGGCGATCAAAATCACGAAAGGCGCGATCCGGGGGAGCGAAGCCAGTTTCTCTTTCAGGGTGAAGGATTCCTCGGCGAGGAGAAGGTGGGTGGTGGAATCATCCCCTCCCCTCAAGAGGCTCTTTTTCTTGAACACGATGTAAATAACGACCCAGGCCGCAAACATGAGGGTCATGAGAATGCCCGGAATCACCCCGGCGATAAAAAGCTTTCCCACGGAAGTCTGGGTAGCGATTCCATAGACGATCATCGTCACGCTGGGAGGAATGAGGATGCCCAGTGTCCCGCCCCCAACGATCAGGCCCGTGGCCAGCGAGCCCGGGTATCCCCGTTTACGCATTTCGGGGATCCCCGCCGTCCCGATCGCCGCGGCGGTCGCCGGACTGGATCCGCAGAGGGCGGCGAAGATCGCGCAGGCCACGATGTTGGAGATTCCCAGGCCGCCGGGCAGCCGGTAAAGCCAGCGGTGGATGGATTCGTAAAGGTCGGCCCCCGCCCCGGTATTCGCCAGGATCGAACCCATGAGGATGAAAAGCGGTATAGCTAGGAGCCCGAAGTCATTCAACCCTTCGAAGACGGTATGGGCGGTCATGAAGAACTGCTGGACGTCCATGAGGGTAAGAATGAAGAAGACGGAGGCCGCCCCCGAGGGCAAAAGCGATGGGCATCCCGCTGCAGAGGAAGACAAGGGAAACCAGGAGGACAATAATTCCAAGGGTTGAGGGGCTCATGAAATCCTCCTCTTCCCGGTCCGCAGCGGCTCCTCGGCGCTCCCGGATTTCAGTTGAGACCAGAGGTTCCCCAAATGAACAAGATACTGCAAGCAGAGAAGCGTAATGCCCAGGGGAAGAAAGAGATAGGAGATCCAGAGGGGAGGGCCCCAGAGCGAGTCGGACCGCCACCCCTTCGAAGCGGCTTCCCACCACATCTCCCAGCCCATCCAGGTAAGGAGAACGCAAAAAATCAGGGAGAGGAGAGAGGTAACGAAGGAGAGATAAGTTTGGGCGCGGAGTGGAAGCAGGTGGGTGATGAGGTCAATGTGAATGTGAGCGCCGTTTTTCAGCCCGTAGGCCGCCCCCACAAAGGTGGCCATGATCAGCAGGTAAACCGAGAATTCGATCTCCCAGATCGTGGGAGTCCTGAACACGTAGCGCATGAGAACTTCATAGGTGAGGATCAGGGCCGAAAGCAGGATACTCACCGCGCAGATGATTCCGCTTACTTCGCTGATCTGGTTGAGAACCGAGGCCAAGGTCCGGGAGGGCGGCTTATTAACGGTCACAAGGAAGCCTTTCTGCGTGGGAACGGCTGGAATGTTCACCACAGAGGACGCGGAGGACGCAGAGAAGGATGCAAATCGAAAGATGGCGAAAAACAGACGGCTTGTTTACATCCTACTTTAGAATGATTTCCAGCACTACCTCCGCGTGCTCTGCGCCCTCTGCGGTGAATGCCTTTACCTCAGGGCCACCGCGGCATCGATGATCTTTTTCCCGTTTTTCACCTGTTCGGCAAAATTCTTCCAGGCGGACGCCTTGGAAGCATCCTCCCAGGCCTTGAATTCGGCATCGGTCATGTAGTGGATCTTCACGCCTTTCTTGGAGAAAAGCTCGGCCGCTTTTTCATCTTCCTGCTGGACGTCGTCGTGGAACTTCCCCTCAATTCCGCGGCCGACGTCGAGCATGGCTTGTTTCTGCTCCTGGTTTAATTTCGACCAGGTCTTGTTGGCGATGACGATGCCGCAGAGAGTGGAAAACACGTAGTTTCCCCGGCCGACCACCAGATGATCGAGGACCTCATACAGCCGGAAAGATTGAAAAGACGAATAGGTGGTCATCAGCCCATCCAGCACACCCGACTGCAGGGCGAAATAAAGCTCGGTGGACGGCATGGAGGTGATGGCCGCCCCCGTGGCCCGGAGCATGTCTTCAGTCGCTTTGCCCGCCCCCCGCATTTTCAGGGCGTGGGTGTCCTTGGGCAGGGCGATGAGCTTCTTTTTGCTTCCGATGCCCCCCATCATCCAGCCCCAGCTCAGGATTTTGATCCCGTTGTCCTCGCACATCTTCTCCACGATTTTTCCGATTTCGGCGTCCCGCCATTTCATGGCTTCCTGGTAGTTGCGGGGGAGGCAGGGCATCATGGTAATCATGGTTTCGGGGACCTTCCCGGCGGCGTAGGCGATGTGGTAAACAGCGAGGTCCAGAGCTCCGGCCCGCATGGCGTCGAACTGGGGGTTGGGTTTGAAGAGGGCGCTGGCCGGGTAAATTTCAAATTTCACCGACCCCTTGCTTTTTTCTTCAACTCCTTTGGCAAACCAGCTTGCCCACTGGTCGCGGAGGTCATCTTTGGCCCACTGGTGGGAAAGCTTCATCAAGAGAGGGGGCGCAGCGGAAGCCCGATCGACCGGGGACAGCACGAAAACCAGGAGGAGGAAAATCAAGGCCCAGAGGGGATAACGACGGAAGTCTTTTCTTACCCGCATCATCGGTTGCTCCTTTCCTGGAAAAGGGTTTCAGATCAATTCACTCTCGATGAAGGGTTCATCGAATATTAATCCCCCTCCTACCCGAAGGGGTTGGAAGTATCTTCCCGGATTCCGAATATGTTCAGGATTAGTATTCGAGCAACGCGAAAGAAGGGACGAGGATAATTTATCTGCTGGGAATTTTTTGTCAAGAGGAAAATTGCTTCTTTGTCAGCCAAGGGGCTTCTCCTTGGCTAACCCAAGAAAATGCATTTACTTGACAGGCGGCCGAACGCTGTGTTACGGAAGTGAAAAATCCAAGGAGTGGAAAAATGAAGCCCCCTCTGGACGGTATCATCATCCTGGATATGACCCGGTTTCTCTCCGGCCCTTTCTGCACCATGCTCCTGGGAGACATGGGCGCAAAGGTCATCAAGGTTGAGCCGCCGGAGGTTGGGGATGATACCCGGGCCTGGGCCCCGTTTATCGGCGGGCAGGGGACGTACTTTCTTTCGACGAACAGGAACAAGAAGAGCTTTTGCCTGGACACGCGTCGTAAAGAAGGAGTGGAGGTATTATGCCGCCTGGTAAAAGGGGCGGATGTTTTCGTGGAAAATTTTAAGCCCGGTCTAATGGACCGCCTGGGATTGGATTACCGCCGGATGATCTCTCTCAATCCCCGCCTGGTCTATTGCTCCATCTCCGGCTTCGGCCAGACCGGGCCTTACCGGGACCGGCCGGGTTATGACCAGATTCTCCAGGGAATGTCAGGATTGATGAGCATTACCGGCACCGAGGAATCCGGCCCCGTTCGAGTGGGGTTGGCCATCGGGGATATCCTTACCGCCCTCTTCGCCACGTACGGGATCCTCTCGGCCCTGTGGGCCCGGGAGAAGACCGGAAAAGGACAGTGGGTCACGACGTCGATCCTGGAGGCAACCGTCGGAATCCTTACGATGCAGGCGGGGAAATTCTTTGCCACCGGACAGCCGCCGGGCCCGGCAGGGAATCACCACCCGATCATCGCCCCGTACGGCGTTTACCGAACCAAGGACAAGCCGATCAACATCGCCGTGGGGACGGAGACCATGTGGAAAAATTTCTGCCGGGTCACCGGCCGCCCCGAGCTGGAAAAAGATGAAAGGTTTCGGAAGAACAATGACCGGGTGAAAAACCGGTCGGAACTGAACCCGCTACTCGAGGAGGTCCTCGCCGCCAAAACCCAGGAAGAGTGGATCGAAGCCCTCAATCAGGCGGGCATTCCCTGCGGTCCGATCTACACGCTGGACCAGGTCTTCAAGGATCCCCAGGTCATTCATCAGAAGATGCGTTTGGAAGTGGAACATCCCCAAATGGGAATGGTTCCCATGACCGGCCTTCCGGTCCAGCTATCAGATACTCCGGCCCGAGTCTCTCTTCCCCCTCCGCTCCTGGGGGAACATAGCGCGGAAGTCCTGCGAGAGTTTGGGCTCTCTCCGGAGGAAATCCGGAACTTATTCGCGGAAAAGATTGTTTTTTGACGCAACGGTGCAAATACTCCTCATGAGTTCTTCCCCAAACGGGCAATGTCGAAGGCAAACGACGACCCGCCGCGAAGTCATGGCCCCACTTGACAGCTGATTCATGTGTGTGTTACCAAAGGACTGAAAATCGAGAGCAAACTCGCCTATGAACAACACTTCTCACCTGGACAACACTAATTCCATCCACTTCTAAAATAGGGCGGAGAGGGAATTCTTTGGGGTCCACGAAGGCAGCTAGGATATGGGCTTCGCCGAAGAATGCACGGAAACTTTGCTTCAGGATCTCCTTAATTTAATTTCCATTGACACGTCCAACCCTCCGGGGAACGAACTGGAAGCGGCCAAGTTCGTGCAGGCGCGCATGACCGCCGCGGGTGGAATTTGCGAGTTGCAGGAAATCGCTCCCGGGCGGGCGAACGCCGTCTGCCATTTTCCTTTTTCCGTCGCGGAGAAGGGCCCCTGCCTCATTCTCAACAGCCACCTGGACGTCGTCCCGCCGGGAGAAGCCACCTGGGCCCATCCTCCGTTCGAACCGCATGTGGCCGATGGCCGGGTATACGGACGCGGCGCCTGCGACGCCAAGGGAAGCGTTGCCGCCATGATGTCGGGAATCCGCAGGGCTCTCGATCATGCCAATGGATTAAGGGGTGAGCTGATCTTTACGGCGGTTGCCGCGGAAGAGACCGGCGGGCTGGGAACCCAGTACTGGGTGCGGAACCGGCCGAATGATTCCCGGTCTTGCGTCGGCGTTGTCGGCGAACCTACCTACCTGGTCCCGTACATTGCTCATAAGGGAGTCAGCCGGAGGAAAGTTTCCGTTCGAGGCCGAAGCGTCCATTCCTCGGACCCGGGGCAGGGCTTGAACGCCATATACCCCCTGGCCCGCCTGGCCTTGTTTATCGAGGAGTTGAACGCGCGGCTGGCAAAGAAAAAGGACCCTATCCTGGGCTCGCCGGTGACCAGCGCCAACGTCATCCGCGGCGGGGTAAAAGACAATGTCATCCCCGATTATTGTGAACTGCACATGGACCGGCGCCGCATCATGGGGGAGGACAGCTCGCAGTTCGACCGCGAGATCCAGGAATGGGCCCGGGAGATGGCCGCCAGAGATCCCTCGTTCCAATGTAAGGTCGAAATCCTGGGCGCGGATAAGGAGCCGGTCGCCATCTCCCCGGATGAACCGATCGTGCGCGCCGCGATCGAGAGCATTTATGAAGTGACCGGCCGGCGGGAATCCCCCCGGGCGCTCATGGGCGCGACGGACATGACCTTCCTGGTCCATCAAGGGAAAATCCCCACTGTGGTTTTAGGGCCCGGGCTCGGGGCGCACGTCGTGGACGAATTTGTCGAGGTCCGCCAGCTCGAAGAAGCATCCTCAATTTATGCCCGCCTGATCTCCCGCGTTCTTGGCGCAGGGAAGTGAGATGCCGGGAAGGGAAGAAAATCCTTTTCGGAAAGACAGGTGCAGCAGAGCCCTCCGAAATTATTAATATGCCTTCAAAATACGTTCATTAAGGAGGTCGGAAATTGGCCAAAGACGCAGGGATGGACGAAGCCATTCGAAAATTACGGGAACGCCGGGCCCATGCCAGGGTAGCGGCGGGAGATGAGAAAATTGCCGAGGTGCACAAGAGAGGTCTTTTAACCGCCCGCGAGCGCGTCGAGAGTCTCCTCGACCCCGGGAGTTTTTGCGAGCAGTACCCCTTCGCGGAGACGATCGGCCGGGATTTCGGGCTGGACCGCAAACGTTTTCCGGGGGACGGGTCCATTGTCGGTTGGGGCAACGTGGACGGGCAGAGAGTGTACGTGACCGCGAACGACAACCTCATCATGGGAGGTTCGGGATCCAGCACCCATATTCGCAAGCTGGCCCTGACCATTGACCAGGCGGTGAAAAGCGGGTCCCCCGTGATCCAGCTGAACGATTCGTCCGGAGGAAGGATCCAGGAAGGGGCGGACAAGACCTCCTATGCGCTTTCGGTCTTTTACAGCAACACCCAGGCCTCCGGGGTCGTTCCCCAGATCACGGCCATTATGGGGCGCTGTGCGGGATACGCCGTCTATGGCGCCGCCCTGACCGACTTTGTCTTCATCGTGGACGGCGTGGGGGAGATGTTCATCACCGGACCGGCGATTATCCGTGAAATCACCGGAGAGGAGATCACTTTCGACAAGCTGGGGGGAGCGCGGGTTTGCACCCAGGTGAACGGGGCCGCCGACTTTCTCGTCACCAGCGAGCAGGAATGCTTTCAGCAGATTCGAAGGCTCCTTTCCTTCCTTCCCCCGAATTACCGGGAGCTGCCCCCCGACCGGCCCAACGAGGACCCGGTGAACCGTCCCGTGCCCGAGGTGGAGGAACTGGTCCCTTCCAACCCCCAGCGCGCCTACGATATCCGGAAGGTCATCAAGGCGATCGTGGATGAGGGCGACTTCATGGAAGCCAAGCCCGATTTCGCCAAGAACATCATCATCGGGTTTGCCCGGATGGGCGGCCAGACCGTCGGGATCGTCGCCAACCAGCCCATGTTTCTGGGGGGCGCCCTCACGGTGGACTCTTCGGACAAGTCTTCGCGGTTCATCCGGTTCTGCGATGCCTTCAACGTCCCCCTGCTCTTCCTGGTGGACACTCCGGGCTATCTTCCCGGGGTCCAGCAGGAGCACACCGGGATCATCCGTCACGGGGCCAAGCTCCTCTACGCCTTCTGCGAATCCACCGTGCCCAAAGGTGGCGCTCACCCTGCGCAAGGCCTACGGGGGGGGCCACTGGGCCATGGGGGGCCACAACTGCCACGGCACCGACATCGCCTACGCCTGGCCGACCGCGGAGTTTGCCATCATGGGAGCCGAGCAGGCCGCCAAGCTCCTGTATGGACGGGATTTGAAAGCGGCCGCGGACCCGGCTGCCCTCCTGAAGGAGAAGATCCGGGAGTACCGGGACCTCTTTGCCAACCCCTACCGCCTGGCCGAGACGATGTGCATCGATGACGTGATCGAGCCCGGCGAGACCCGCTCCAGACTCATCCGGGCGTTCCGATCCCTGAAAGGCAAGAGGGAAGAGAAGCCCGCCCGCAGGCACGGGAACATCCCGCTGTGAAACAGGGAGGATGAAAAGGACCGTTCGCTGCGGGTTGATAAGATTCCCATCCCGGCCGCAGGTATGGTCACGAGGAATGGGTTGTAGGGGGGGGTTACCCCGCCCCTAGCTCTCCTGGAAAGGGAAGTTGAAGGACTTCTGGATTTTTCAAAGCGCCGAATCGATACAAGAAAGGAGAAAGAGATGAAATTCAGAAAACGTTCGAACATCCCGGCCCTGATCATAGCCGGATCTTTATCCTGGCGGTTATCATCGGCGGAGTTCTCCGCCGCAAGCCGCGGCCCAGGGCGCGAAGCCCGAGTTTCTCTTCCGGTGCGCCGGGACGATGCCCCTGGACCATTTCATGACTAAGACCCTGGAGTATTATGCCAAGACTCATCCAGGAGAGGTCCAAGGGCCGGATGAAGATTGAGATTTATCCGGCCAATCAGCTCTTCAGCGACAAGGATCTACCCAAGGCCCTTCCTTCCGGTGCGGTGGACATGGCCCAGGTGAACATGGCCATGTGGGCCGGGCTGGTTCCGTCCCTGGTGGTGGAGGAGATGCCCTTCTTCTACAAAGACCGGGATCATTTTTTCCGGGCCATGATCTCCCCCGGCGTCCGGAGCCTGCTGGATAAAGAGTTTGAGAGCAAGGGAGTCAAGATCCTCTTCTGGATGGATTACGGCTACATGGCCGTGATCGGCAAAAAGCCGATCAAGACCCTGGAGGATTTCAAGGGAAAGCGGATCCGCGGCTATTCGGCGAAATTTCCACGCGAAATCCTGAAGGCCCTCGGGGGCGGCCCCGGTTTTCCTGAGCATCGGGGAAGTTTACCTGGCTCTCCAGAGGGGAACGATTGACGGGGTCCTCACCTCCACCTGTTCGGTCTATGAACGGAAATTCTTCGAAGTGGCGAAGACATTTTACCCTGATCACGGTGCGGGGAATTCCAGAACCAGCCGGCAGTCCTGGTGAATCTGAAGAAATATCAAGCAGCTGCCGCCGGACCTGCAGAAAGTGCTGGTCGAAGCCTCCAAGGATGCCCAGGACTGGGGGCTTGAACCATGCCCTGAAGGGTACCGATGAATGTCTGGCGAGGCTCAAGGAAAAGGGGATGGAAATTTATTATCTGCCCGAACAGGAGAAGAAGAGATGGGCGGAAGCGACCAAGGGGATCATGACCAATTACCTCGAACGCGCACCGGAAACGTGGGCAAGGCGCTCATTGAAGAAGTGAACAAAGTGCGGTAAGATCAGGCAAAATCCGGGGGCAGGGTATTCCCCGGCCCTCAAGGACCATCCTCCTCGACAGAGGAGAATGTGGAATGGAAGAGCGAAGACCTCGAATTCCGTCTACGACCGGATCATCCTTGGGTGCGGGCTGTCGGGGGGCATTTTGATCGTCTTGAACGGCCTCTTTGTCACCTACGAAGTCGATCATGCGCTATCTCTTCAACTCCCCCACCATCTGGGTCATGGAAATCAGCATCTACGTGACCCTGGCCAGCACCTTTCTTTCTCTTGCCTATGCCCTGCGGGAGAACGCCCATGTAAAGGTCGATTTCATCACCAATTATCTCTCCGGCCGGACCTGATTCTTCTGGAAATTTTCACCTCCCTCCTGGCCATCTTGTTCTGCCTGATCCTGGGCTGGGAAGGGTTGAAGATGGCCTTGACGTCCTACCAGAACTGGGAAGTCTCCCCCTCGCGTCCTCCGGGTGCCGGTCTTCATCCCACAGATTTTCATCCCCCTCGGAAGCCTCCTGCTGACCTTGGAGTTTATCCGCCTTCTGAAGAATCTATTCAGGGAGCTGCCCGCCGCCCAAAAACCCGGAGAGGGATCCATCCTCCTGCAGTCTTGGATTACCGCCTTCTTCGCCGCCGGGCTGGCTGATCAGCTTCGTTCTCCTGAAAGTTTCCATGAACCTGGGCCTCCTGGTCCTTTTCTTCGTCGTCCTCCTTTGCGGACTCCCGGTGGCCATCGCCCTGGCCCTTTTCGGGGTCTTCGGATTCTATTTTCTTTTCGGCGGCTCCTCCATGCTGGTGCAGATCCCGGTCATGGCCTATTCCACCCTGGACAGCTTCGTCATGGTGGCCCTGCCTCTCTTTATCCTGACCAGCTGTGTTCTCCGGCTGGGAGGGGTGGGAGTGAAGATCTACAGGTTTGCCAACGTCCTGGTGCGGCACCTGCCCGGCGGCCTGGGAATCGCCTCGATCATCTTCTGCGGCCTGTTTGCGGCCATGACCGGCTCCAGCGTGGCCGTGGCGGCGGCGGTCTCCATGATCGCCCTGCCGGAGATGCTGGCCAGGGGATACGACCGGAAATTCACCATCGGCCTCCTGGCCGCCGGGGGGACCCTGGGCATCCTCTTTCCCCCCAGCATCCCCATGATGCTCTACGCCTCCATGACCAATGAATCCCTGGGAGCCCTGTTCATGGGCGGGGTCATTCCCGGGCTGATCCTCTCCGGCATGTTCTGCCTCTACGTCGCCGTCGTGGCCGGACGGGACAAGAACGTTCAGCGAGAGCCCAGGGCCACCTTCCCGGAAATCTTCAGCGGGACCAAAGAGGCGATCGGGGGGCTGATTACCATCGTCATCATCATGGGGGGGATCTACACCGGGATCATTACCCCGACGGAATCCGGGGGGATCGCCGCCATCTACAGCATTATTCTCTGCCTTTTCATTTACCGCAGCCTCTCGCACAAAACGCTGAGGCAGGCCCTCCTCGACGCCGCCCGGATTTCGTCCATGATCATGCTGATCGTGATCGGGGCCAACATATCCGGGCAGGTGATCCTCATGGCCCAGATCTCCCAGAACATCCTGCTCTGGGTGAAATCCATGGACCTGCCGGTCTGGGTCATCATCGTGAGCATCAACATTTTTCTGATCATCATGGGCGCCCCCCTGGAGGCGGTCTCGATCCTGGTCATTACCCTGCCGATTCTGTATCCCCTGATGACCGGCCTCGGGTTCAGCGGCGTCTGGTTTGCCATCGTCATGGTGATCAACATGGAACTGGCCCTGATTTCCCCGCCGGAAGGGCTGAACCTCTTTATCCTCCAGGATATGGCCAAGGCCACGGCGGGAGAAGTCTCTCGCGGGGTGGTCCCGTTCCTCGTGATCATCGCCCTGTTCCTGGTCTTGATCTCCTTCGTTCCCAGCCTCTCCACCTGGCTGCCTTCGTTGCTGCAGTAGAGGCGAGGGCGAAGAGAGGGAAATCGGCGGATATTAGAAAACGGACGGCATGAACAGATCCTTTTGAAAGGAGAGCGGATATGAAACGACCCCTGGAGGGAATTCGGGTTCTGGATTTGACCCGGGCGTTGGCCGGGCCCTACTGCACGATGATGCTCGGGGACATGGGCGCGGAAGTGATCAAGGTGGAATCTCCGGACGGGGGAGACGATTCCCGCTCCTGGGCGCCGCCTTTTATCGGCAAGGAGAGCGCTTATTTTCTCTCCTGCAACCGCAACAAGAAAAGCATCACCCTGAACCTGCGGTCCGAGGCGGCCAAGAAGATCCTCACGGAGCTCATCAAGGTTTCGGACGTGGTCATCGAAAACTTTCGGCCCGGGGTCATGAAAAAAATGGGTTTCCCCTACGAAACCCTGAAGACCATCAACCCGAAAGTGATCTTCTGCTCGATCACCGGGTTCGGGACCAAAGGGCCGGAGGCTAAGAAGCCGGGATTCGACCTCATCGCCCAGGGGATGAGCGGGTTCATGTCTTTTACCGGGGAAGTGGGAGGAGAGCCGCTGAAGGTCGGGGTCGCTATCGCGGATATCAACTCCGGGATGTTCGCCGCCTACGGCATTGTCACCGCTCTCTACAACCGGGAAAAGACCGGGGAAGGACAGATGGTGGAAACTTCCTTATTCGAAACCATGGTGGCCCAGCTCACTTTTCAGGCCGGACGGTTCTTTGCCACGGGTCTTCCGCCCAAACCGGAGGGGAACCGGCACCCGTTGATCGCGCCCTTATGAAAGCTTCCGCTGCAAGGACGGGTACATCAACATCGCCGCGGGAAACGACAACTTATACGCCCAGACCTGCCAGGCCATTGGGCTTGCCGGAACTGGTCAAAGATCCCCGCTTTGTGAACAACGGCATCCGGGTAAAAAACCGCGAGGCTCTGCTTTCTCTTCTGGAAGCAAAGACCAAGACCTTCCCGGTGAACGAACTCCGGAAGAAGCTGGACGAGGTCGGCGTTCCCAACGGGCCCATCTGGTCCCTGGACCAGACGCTCACCTCGGAGCAGGCCTATGCCCTGGAGATGGTCAAAGAGGTCGAGCACCCCACCTGCGGGAAAATCAAGGTCACCGGCGTCCCCGTGAAGCTCTCCCGAACGCCCGGTTCGGTCGAACTCCCCCCGCCCACCCTCGGCCAACATACCGAGGAGATCCTCACTGGACTTTTGGGCTATTCAAAGGCGGACGTGGAGAGGCTTAGAAAAGAAAAGGTTGTTTAAAGGCTGGATTCACCGCAGTCCTGCTCAAGAAAAAGATAACGAAATAGTAACAGCCGTCATTCCTGCGGAAGCAGGAATCCAGGATTTCTTTAAAGAGCTTTCTAGATTCCGGCTTTCGCCGGAATGACGGACGTATCGATTCCGAAATTTAATTGTTCTTCTCCGCGTCCTCTGCTCTCTCTGCGGTGGAATGTTTTTTAGGCCTGCATGCTTTCACGCACAACCCGCAGATGTTCTGGCTGATCCCCGCCTTCTTTACCAGCACTTTCATCATCTGGTAGCAGCCCACGTGATCAAAATCCTCGGGCCTTTCCTGAATCGAACCGGAAGGGCAGGAGGATATGCAGGCGCGGCAGGTCCCGCACCCCCACGGCAGGGGTTCATCCGCCGCGAGCGGCATATTGGTGAGAACGGTGATGAGCCTCTGGCGCGAGCCGAACTGGGGAGTGACGAGAAGGTTGTTCCGCCCGATCCATCCCAGGCCCGCTTTCAAGGCTGCGTGCTTATGGGATACGTGGGCGCGCTGTTTTTCCCAGTCGATGATCTGGGAGGCGGGAATGGGAAGGGCATCCCAGCCGCGCGACTGAATAAAATCGGTAATCCTCAAACCGAGTTCATCGAGGAGAACGTTGGCCCTCTGGTAGTGGAAGAAGTAAAGCCTGGTGGGCCCGTCGATCACATCCTCCAGAATGCGGCCGGAGAGATGAAAAGCAATAGATACGGCCCGGTGGAGTCCCTCCACAGTTTTCGGCGAAAGCGAGCAGTGCCGTTCGGGAAAGCCGGAAAAATCGGCGACTCCGAAAAGAGATGCTCCCTCCCGAAGAGCAAATTCCTTCAATTGGTCATAATTGGTTGCTTCCTCTTTTTTTCTACCGGTCATCTGCTTGCCCTATTCTGATTGGATTTTATTTTCATCCAAAAACACTTTAATCGCGTGTAAAAAATCGTTAGCTTGGGCCACACACTCCGCGGCTTCTTCCCCGGACACTGTCACCAATTCTTTGTAATCCACCTGCTGTCGGGAATCAAATTAGTCTGTGAACTATCTTGGAATAACGTTTCGCGAATATCCCCGAACGAACAAAATGTCTGTCGAAAACGGTAATTACTCCTGAATGTTTCGAAGTTTTCGGGTTTATGTCGCTATGAAGAAATAGGGTTAGGATTGCATAAAAAGCGGCATAGTAGGCGCGGTTAATGATAGATCGCGGGCTCACTTCCCCCTGGATCATCTTTTCAGCATCAGCAAGCGTTTCCTCCGCCTGCTTCAATCGATAGGCGGTCAGGACCTGCCTGTCAGTCATATTTCCATGCCTTCTTCGACTATATTCTTTACAATGGGCGAGGATCTAACTGGGGAATTTTCCAATTCATCCTTGGTAAAAAGCAAGACGGAGATGACTAAATCATTTTCGAAGCCCACCTCCCATATAGTATTTTCAATTTTTTCCTTCAATCCGGAATCCATCCGTTCCGTCTTTAAAAAGACATCCATATCCGAGTATTCGTCGGCATCCCCCCTAGCCCGGGAACCGAAAACCCGAAAATCCAGGATCGGAATTATCTCAGAAAGTTTCTTTTTCAATTCTTCCGCTATTTTTCTATCTCTTTCGTTCATCGCCAGGCCCTTGGGATTGAATGATCCTATGGTTGACCAACATACCCTATAGTGAACGACAAAAGAAAGTAGTCATTGCATGTGCAGCTTTCTCAAGAGAAATCCCCCCATCCCCCCTTTATTAAAGGGGGGCAAGGGGGGATTTTGTATGGAAATTTTTAAATCGCAATGAGCGCTCGTCCAATGTCACTTTATTTAAGCCGTTCACTATAGTTGCCCATCAACCAGAATGTCTCAGTTTCCTGCTTCACCATCGGGCCATCATTTTACCGCACGGACAAAAAAAGGGCTAAAGAATTCTCTTTAGCCCTCCAAATGAATGCCTCCGGTCCGCAGTTTTACTTACTACTCCCGGCTGCACCCGAACTTCCGCTGCTCGATGATCCGGTGGCGGTTCCGCCGGAAGTTCCTCCCGTTGTTTCGCCAGTGCCCATTCCGATAGTTGTTCCACCCGAGGGCGAGCCGGAACTCGTCGGACCGGTGGTTCTCCCGCCGGAAGTCGTCCCCGAGGACCCTCCGGAGGTGGTGTCGCGTTTTCCCATGCTCATTCCGGCGCTGGTGAAAAAGACCACCAGGGAAAGTGCCAACAAAATTGTAACCGTTTTTTCATATTCTCACCCCCTTTATTTCAGGTTACGCCTTCACTAACACGAGCGGCAGGCGGCCGGAATGGGGGGAAAACCTGAAATCCTTTGTACCTCTCCCTTATATCTTTATCCCCCCCAAATGGTTCGCGGGATGTTCTGGATACCTCTGCTTAGAAAATGAGCGGCCAAAACTGTCCTCTAACAGCCGTTTGGGTTCCCAACGACCCTTCTTGCAAGGACGGTGCTCTTCAGGAGCTTTTCCAGGTCAGCCATTTCGGCAGGATCAAGCGAAACGTACGGTGGGTAAAGGTCTCCAACGGGAACCCCGATCAGGCGCATGGCCGCCTTCATGGTGGCTGTCAGGCCGCGGTGCATCCATTTCGATGGATCGAGGCGGCCCGAAGGGCTACTGCATGGCGGACCAGGGACCACCACGCCCGAGGGAAAAGATTCTCATCGACGAGCAAAGAAGACCGATCAGGCTGAATACGGGCAAAGTCTTCACCCAGCCGCAGGGTTGGGCCCGAAGAGGTTCGTGCGGATCTCCGGCGAGCATTGGAGCATGGAAAACGTCCAGAGGAACTTCAAGGGACGGCAGGACCCCGTCTCCCGCCTGTACCGCCTGGCGAAAACCCGGGAGGGCAGGGGAGGGTCATCCGCGATATGGAGAGGTTCAACATGGATTCGAGGAAGTACCGCGGGGTCGTCTCCCCGATCACGACGACCTCCCTGAAACAATCGGCCGTGGCGAGGCCCGACAAAGGCTTTATGGCGTTCGGCAGGATGGTTGAAGCGAGCATGTGAGGGTTATTGAACCTTACTCGCCCCGATGGATTCTTTTTTAAGAACACGTAGCTAAGTACTTGCACCTACTACTGTTCAGGCCTTCCTGGTTTCAGTGATTGAAGATTACTGGGTGTAATTCATGTCCCAGATCATTGAGTATGTGTACCTTCTATTGTCCTTTTTTCGAGGTCACATTCTTTAGAATATATCCAATAATTCGCACCAGCCTCATGCGGAGGTTATGGCAGGCCACTCAGCCTGAACAACCGTTCCCTTTTCAGGCGTGGATTCGACAATGAATTTCCCTCCGGAAATCTCTACTCGTTCCCACATAGTGGTCAACCCCAAACCTTTCCTTGCGTCCTTAACTGAAAATATCTCCGAAATGTCGAATCCGTGGCCGTTGTCTCTGACGGAGAACTGGATTTTGTCATGGCTTCTTTCCAAAGCGATTACGATCCGGTCTCCTCCGCTATGTTTGGCCATGTTGCTGGTTGCCTCTTGCAGAACTCGGAAAATTACAATCTTCAAGACATCGGGGACCTCCTCCTCTTTGATTCCGACCCGGCTCTCCACCCGAATATGGCCATAGGTCTTCTCGAACTCCCGGGTAAACCAGCAAATCGTCGCCAATATTCCAAAATCATCCAGAATCGATGGCCGCAAGTTGCTCATGATTCCACGGACATTAACAATGGCATTCTGAATTCTCATGATGACATCTTCAAGCAGTTCCTCTTGGGTAGCGTGCTGCCCCTTTTCCTTCTCAAGAAGTTGTCGTTCCAGACGCCACTTGATAGCCGCCAAGTCGGACGCGAAACTGTCATGGAGTTCTGCAGCAATGGCTCTTCTTTCTTTTTCCTGAGCCATCAGAAGTTCGAAAGAAAGATGACGAACACGCCTTTCTGAGTTACGCAATTTATTTTCAAGCATGTCACGCTCCTTGATTTCTGAAAGAAGTTCTCTGTTGAGTTTATCTGCATTCTCCTTCTCTAAGGCCAATTGATGGCTTACGTTCGCAAGTATACGGATCTTCGACTGGATCCCTCCGGGCGTAAGGATTCCCGAAACCCCCCGCCCTGTCTCTTCTCCTTCCCCGGCATTTTCCTTCCCCCGCAGTTGGGGCAGCATTTCCGCATAGGCTCGATCCAGGTTTTTGGCCGCATCCTCGAGTTTCATGACGTAGGCAACCAAGAAAACAGCGAGGATCGTAACATAAAAAGCTACGGGTCTAAGCCAGAGATTCCATGTTGAAAACAGAATGTAAAGGGTTGTCGTCATCCCAATGAGGAAGGCAAGCCCCAAAAAAGCAGCTTTTCTTTCCGGCACTTTCAGGAAAAGGAGATAGGAGAGGAGCGAGAGGAGGAGGACGAAAAGCCAGTGGATCCATGGAGGGAGTACCTGGATTGAATTATTCATCAGGAGGGTGTTGAGGATATTGGCTTGGACTTCAATCCCCGGCATGTAGTTTCGGTTCTGAGAGAAGGGGGTTAAGAACTGATCCCCCAATCCTATCGCCCCTACCCCCACCAGGACGGTCTTCCCTTCGAAAAAGACCGGAGGGTACACCCCGTCAAGGACATCTGAAAAAGAGATCGTTTCAAAGGTTCCCGGAGGTCCACAATAGTTGATTCGCATCCGATCCATCTGGATGATATCTTTGTCGGAGTGATCAGAGGGCGGGGGAGACATCCGCCGAAAGGAAGTCTGCAGAAACCGTTCATAAGCGACGGAAGAAATCGATGGAATGACCACCCTTTGATGAAGAAGGGTATGATAAACATCCCTGACGATGCCGTCAACCCCTTCCTCCAAGTGGACATGACCGGTTCGAAAGAAGGCCCCTAATGTCGGGGCTGGAGAGACCACGTTCATCTGATTGTCAATATGGACGGGAAGAATCACTCTTCCATGCCTCTTGATCGACTCTGCCAACAAGAAATCATCTCCGGTAGGCTCAGACAGGGTGATATCAAAAACCACCACCTTCGCTTGTATTAGTCTTTCGAGAAGGGAGGAATAGTGAAGCCTCCGGATAGGCCATCGCCCCAATTTTTTCAGGGTTCCCTCGTGAATAACAATGAGAAGGATTTCTTTCGAGGGCGGATGAGGTCCCCGCAGTCTGAAGGAAAGATCGTAAAGGTGGCGATCCATCTCCTCTAGGAACCCAAAATGATCGAAGAGGAGAATCAGAAAAACCGAAGCGAGGATGACCAAAATCTTGTATCCGTGAAGATCCTTTTTCCCTCTCTGCATCAATCGAACCTTCCACCTCGCATGGAATGAAGTGCGTCTGCATGCCCCGCCCATCCCTGCCGCGTCAGTGAGGGATCAAGGACGATTTCAGGATATCTCGTTAATTCATCAAGAATTCTTTTCATGTGATGAACGATAAAAATCCTCTGTCAGATCTAAAGCCCAAGCAAAAGGATCAGCCCGATGGTGGCGAGGATGCCCGCTCCCACGCCGAAGACGGTATAGGGAAACTTCTTTTTGATCTCAACCCTCTCAGGAGTTGAAAATTCTCCTTCATTTCCGTCCGCATCCATCCCGCTCACTCGGACATAATAAATTCCCGGCGCATCAGGCTTTGTGAGGTCTATGCTGTTTCCACGGGTCTTTTGATCTATCAGGATCGTTTTGAAGGTTTCCTCTCTGGCCAACTGGAGGTGATAACTCATATCCTCTTCAGAGGGGCTCCACCGAAGGCGAACCGTCTTTTTCTCTACCTCAGGTTTTTCAAGATCGGGTGGAGAGGGCGGTTTGATTTCAAAACTCTGGGGTTTTGAAAATTCCCCTTCGTATCCTTTTGAGTCTATGCTACTCGTACGAACATAGTAGAACCCTGGGACCTTGGGTTTTGGGACGAGGATGCTGGCCTGGTTTACCTTTTCATCGATGAGGACTTCTTTGAACTCTCGATCTCTGGCCATCTGAAAGTGAAAATTCTTGATCCCCTCGAAGAGACGCCATCTTAGCTGAATGGTTTTCCCGCCGGTCTCCGGTTTTTCAAGAGCTGGGGACGGCGGGGGAGGGGTTACGACAAAGCGTACAACGGGCGACCAATCCCCCTCGTATCCGTCAACGGCAACGGACTTTACCCTGAAATAATAGGTCTTGTAATCAAGATCCCCTGTCTTGTACGACTCTTCCCTAACCCCCGCCTTTTCCTCTTGGAGAATGCTGAAGTCTCGATCCTCAGCCACCTGGATATGGTACGAGGCCGCATCTTCCACCTTGAGCCATCGGATCTCTATGGATCGTTCCCTGAATTCGGTATCATTACGGGGCGACTGGATAAAAGGAGGCAGGGGGTTAACGCGCACTTTCAAGGCAAAGGGTTCGGACGGAGGGCCTTCAAGCCCCACCTCGTCAATACTCTGGGTAACGAGATAATACGCTCCATCCTGAAGGCCAAAGATATCCATCGTCTCACCGGTCCGGATAACTTTTTCGAGGAGGATATCTTTATTGTCCCGATCTACGGACACCATCACCCTCAATAGAGGGGAGTCTTTAATCTGCCCAAAAGTGATCTGAAATGGAATCTGCTTGTAAATGGGTTTCAGGTCAAAGGGCATCGAGGGAGGGAGGAGTCTCCTGGGAGAAAGGGGCGGCTCCCCCCGCTTAACCCATGTCCCCTCGTCTTCCTGAAGCTCAACATATCGATTCATGGCTCCCACTTCTATCGTTCCTTTCAGAACCTCGGACCGGGTGGAGCCGTCTGAATCAACAGAGACCCTGAACTCCGTCCCCCTTGGAGAGGCTACTGCAGAGGGTGTACGAATCTTGTGTCGGGAATCGGTCCCTGTTGCTCCTCTGATCCTGGTAAGGACCCTTCCCATATCCACAAAGAAATCTCGGAGGACGTGAACGGGCCCTTTTTTCTGGGCCATCTCAACCTTCAACAAAGTATCGGGCCGGAGGAAAAAAGTGGCCCCATCTTCAAATGTCAGCTCTGTGGCACTCTCATGACCCGTTTGCACACTGCTCCCCTGGGTCACCTTGTCCCCTACGCGAAGGAGGATCCATGGTCCCATCGCTTCCTTTCGGACCTGCACATCCCCTTTCAGAAAGGTCACTTCACAAATCAACGGAATTCCCCGCAACAATCTTACAGGGATAAGGAGTCTTTGTCCCGGGGATATCCGGTCAGGATTCTTGAGGGAGATTCAGTTTTGCTATCTCAGGCCATCCCCTCGGGTTCTCAAGATATTTCTTGCAGATATTGATCAGGATAATCCCCTTTTGTCACTGTTAGCTCAAAAGTGGGATCCTCCGACGCGTAAACATTGGAATGGCTTAAAAATATCAAAAGGGTGATCCATAACAGGCAACTCAAAACATGAGGTCTTCTAAAGCTACTCTCTCTCATCTATCCTAACCTTCTGATTCGACGTTGTCCCAGGATCGTTCCTCAAGAAACAAGCAAGATACTGTTAATCTTGCGTCTCGATAGAAATACAATCCTTCCAACTCTAATGTCAAGAATTAGGGTCATTAAACGGTAGAAAAGGCCCAGGGTAGTCCTATCCTATTTGGCAGAATAGGCGATGCCTGCATCCAGGAGAACCCGGCGCAAGCACTTCAGGTTCCTCATAAGGTCAAACTCCGCTCGTAGGAGCTGCAATGGAAAAGCAAATAAATGAGGCAACTCCAAACTCCAGATATCTTGCCAAGATTCCCCTCCAAAGGGTTTCGATATGAAAAAACAGACCAAAGCTCAGGATTCCGGTTGATTACCATTTGAAATGTTGCATTGAGGCGAGATTTTGGAAAATGGCGAGTACAGGAAGTACTAACTGAAGGGTCTCCTTATCCGGGGTGGTGCAAAGTAGTACTAACACTCCAGAGCGAGGTCATCGGTGGGATTTAAATCTGACAGAAAGTAATCGCGATGAATTCGGGGGGCCCATTAATAATGCGATCGCCTGAGGTACGTCGGCCAAACGCTTTAAAGAAGTGCAGGGCAAAGAATGAGTGGCTGGTCTGGTTTGGTCTGGTTATTATGTAAACTAAAAACCCGTAAGGACTTGACTTCCTTACGGGTCATTGGTGCCGAAGACGGGACTCGAACCCGAGCCGGCTTTCCAAGAGACGAACCCCATGAGGTTTAGTAGATTTCGCTTTCACGTAGTAGTTGCCCCCCGCGCGCTCGGCTGCAAGCGATTTTTGGCCGACTACAGATCTTCCAGAACTCGCGGTAAATCGCTTGGACGTTCGCCGGAATCGGGTCCGGCCGACCCCCGTCCGGGTAAAGGTTATAGACCCAAACCGATAAGTTGGCCTTACCTGACAGACATGTGGAAATCAGCGCCAACCCTGCTATTTGAGTTGGCCTCAGGTCATCGCCCGGAAGCTTCACCTCGATAAACCGGTGTTCACCGTTTACGACCAACCACAGATCTGGTGGAACTGGCCTCTTGCCCTCAAGCAGCCGGCAGAGCTCGAACGCCTTCGACGGGAGGTCCGACACCGACGGAAATGTGGCCGCGAGTGCCCGTCTGTATTCCGCCGCATATGCAGATCCGCATTTTCTGGGCCACGAAGTGAGCCATTTGAAGCAACCCTACCAACCCTGTTCGTGATCTATGCTTGTTGCCACGAACGCCTCACCGAAGAAGCGTCGACCGAGGCGGCTCCGATTGCGCGCCTTCTCGTCCAGAATGCGTCTCAGAAACGATGACCCCGGCAATCGTGCCAGCATTTCATAGTTACCCTGCTTCCACTCCAGAAGCTTGCCTTCCGGAAATGCCAGCGGCTGAACATGCAACGACTTCACGGCGTCCTCCCAAGAAGGCATTCTCTTCGACGTTTGACTGACTTGGCTGGGTGTTTCGTCGGCCCAAGGTTCGCGGTGAGCAAATGCGAGCCAGCACTTTGCTCGACCGCGATGTTCGACGAGGCGGTCATACTCTCGTCTGCCTCAGCCGACGTATGGTTAGATGACCGCATCCGAGGCTCTGCTTAGGCGGGGCGCACTTCTCAATCACAACGCGAAAAATTTGGCAGTCATTCGGGATCAACGGTGGTAATGAACGGACTGCTTTCGGTCCTCCCACGCGCCCCTGTAGGGCATCCAGCACGTCTTTTAGGCGGTTATCCACGTCGTTCCGGCTCAGGGCCCTGCCGTCTAGGTAAAGGCGGACATCAATCTCAAGGAGATCGTCTGGACGGTACTGGAGTCCGCTGCGGTTCTGGACCTCCATCGCAGCGGCGTGAATCTTCCGGCGCCACGAATTCCGTGGCGAGCTGTACTCCGGAATCCGCACATGCAGCTTCAGCGGCCTATTGGGCATTTTTCTGACTCGTCGCCTGCTCTTTATCGAACTGTTGAACCCGCAGTCTATAAGCTGCCTCAACTATGTATCGAAATCTACGCCTCTTTGCAGTGCCTGTCAAATCGGGCTTTTAAGAAGGACTCCGGCAGGGACTTATCATCGGGGGGCTTTGAGAATTGGACTGAACTCGCAAAAAAAAATGGGCGTGAATGGCGCCACTGCCCACCCACTGCCCTAATTTTTGGGGGTCAAAAAAATTCAACTTACTGTAATTGTTGATAAAATTTGGTGCCGAAGAGGGGACTCGAACCCCTACGTGGGAACCCACACTAGACCCTGAACCTAGCGCGTCTACCAATTCCGCCACTTCGGCACGGAGGGATCGGATATTTAAAAACTACAATCAGATCACCTGATTGTCAAGGACTTTTTCCCCTCCGGAGATATTCAAGGATCGGCCGACTGGGCAAGCCGTGAGTTCCTTTTCCCGCTCGGCGGAATCGACTGCCGGATCGTTGCCTACCCTTGTAACGGTGTGGTATAAAATAAATGAGGTGAGGGTATATCTGACTCGCCTTTTTTTATTCTCATCCGCAAGAAAGATCTCGGAAACGGGTTTCATTGTCACCCCGATTCGGAATGGGTGAAAGTTGCTATTTTCATCTTTGACTTTTAAGGAGATATCAAAAAAAAATGCTCGCTCGTAACCTATACAGAACCATCAGTCCTGAAGAAGCTGTTTCTCACATCCGCTCGGGGGACACCGTCGCCTTCAGCGGCTTCACGCCCGCCGGGGCGGCGAAGGCGGTCCCCAGGGCGTTGGCCGCTCGGGCGACGGATCTTCATAGAAAGGGTGAGTCCTTTAAGATCCGCGTTCTCACCGGGGCCTCCTGCGGGGAGAGCATCGACGAGGCCCTCGCCGCGGCGGACGCGGTCTCCTGGCGCGCCCCGTACCAGAGCAGCCCAACCCTGCGCCGGATGATCAACCGGCAGGAGGTCGAGTACGTGGACATGCATCTGTCCCACGTGCCCCAGACCGTTTCTTTCGGGTTTTTCGGAAAAGTGGACTGTGCCGTCATTGAGGCGACAGAGATCACTCCGGACGGCCGGGTTTTTCTGACCACCTCCATCGGCGCTTCCCCCACTTACCTGAAATCCGCCGAGCGGGTGATCATCGAAATCAACGGCTACCACTCGATGCGGCTCCGGGAGATGGCCGACATCATGATCGTTCCTCCTCCCCCGAACCGGAACCCCATTCAGATTCACGACGTAACCAGCAAAATCGGCTGGCCCTACGCCGTCGTTGATCCCCAGAAGGTCATCGGCATCGTGGAAACCAACGAGCCGGATCACGTGCCCCTCTTCGATCTCCCGAGCCGGGTTAGCATGAAGATCGCCGAGCACCTCGTAAAGTTCCTGTGGGAAGAAAAGCGGGCGGGGCGGATTCCGCCGGAGTTCCTCCCCTTGCAGGCGGGAGTGGGGAACATCACCAACGGGGTCATGTCTGCATTGGGGAAGAGTCCGGATATTCCGCCTTTTAAGATGTACACCGAGGTTCTTCAGGATTCCCAGGTGGATCTCCTGGAAGAAGGAAAGCTGCTCGCGGCCAGCTCCGCCAGCCTCGCGGTATCGCCGGAAAAGCTGAAGCAGATCTACCGAAACATGGATTTTTTCGCTTCCCGGATCATTTTGCGCCCCCAGGAGCTCTCGAACAATCCCGGGATCATTCGCCGCCTGTGCGTGATCGCCATGAACACCGCCCTGGAGGTGGATATTTACGGGAATGAGAATTCCACCCACGCCTTCGGCACGGATGTGGTGAACGGGATCGGGGGAAGCGCGGATTTTTCGCGCAACAGTTATCTCTCCATCCTCATGTGCCCCTCGGTGAGAAGGGGCGGGAAGATTTCCACCATCGTCCCCATGTGCCCCCACGTGGACAACACAGAGCACTCCGTGAGCATCATTGTGACGGACCAGGGGCTGGCCGACCTCCGCGGGCTGGGTCCCATGCAGCGGGCAAAATGTCTCATCGACAACTGCGCGCATCCGGTCTACCGCGATTACCTCCACCGCTACCAGGAAAAATCGAGGATCGGGCACATCCGCCACGACCTGGAAAAATGTTTCGAGCTGCACCGCAACCTGCTGGCGTATGGGGCGATGCTGCCGGGACTGGATGTGTCGAATTCTGAGGGAACGTGATCCCGCATGTCACCCCGGCCGCGAACGCAATGCCGAGTGGGCGGCCGCCCCTACCCATAAAAAGGCAAATTGATTGAATTTTTATTGGAAACCTCGCAAGGGTTCGGAAGGAAAGGCAGATTCCGCCACAAGCCCTGTACCGTGCTGGTGCAGGGCAAGCATTGGCGGGATCAAGGTTCAGTAGAGAGACCTGATGGCCTTCCGTAAAGCGCAGCGGGGGCATGAAAGGCATGGTTCGGAGGAAAGAGGAACACCCCCGCCAAAACCAAATAGGGATACGTGCCTCATGATTGTGGCGCAATCTGCCTTTCCTTCCGGACCCCGGAATCACAGGACAACTTCCCTACCCTTTTTTTCTTCAACTAAATGAGAGATGATCCAATTGTTATTGAGGTGGGCCTGATTCAGTTCCTTTCTCCGGATGGAATGAAGGCAACACATGAAAAAGATCCGATTGGGCATCAGCACGTGTTTGTTGGGGGAGAAAGTCCGTTTCGACGGGGGGCACAAGCTCGACCACTTCCTGACCCAGACCCTGGGGCAGTATGTGGAATATGTTCCGGTTTGCCCGGAGGTGGAGTGCGGATTCGGCACTCCTCGGGAGCCCTTCCGGCTCGTGGGAGACGCCAGGAGCCCGCGGCTGGTCACCACCCGGACGAATCAGGACCATACCGAACGCATGATCCGGTGGGCCCAAAGGCGCGTCCGGGAGCTGGAGCGGGAAGACCTCTGCGGGTATGTCTTCAAGAGCGGGTCGCCCAGCAGCGGCATGGAGCGGGTGAAGGTGTACGACCGGAATGGCGTGCCGGCCAAGACCGGATCAGGGATCTTCGCCCGGATTTTCACCGATCACTTCCCCCTTCTCCCCGTCGAGGATGAAGGACGCCTCAACGACCCCGGGCTCAGGGAAAATTTTATCGAACGGATCTTCACCCTGAAGAGATGGCGGGAGACGATGGCGGAAAAACACAATCTCGGCGGGCTGGTTGATTTTCATACGCGCCATAAGCTGCTGATCCTTTCCCACAGCCAGGAGCATTATCGCAGCATGGGAAAGCTGGTGGCCGGGGGGAAAGGCATCCCTTTCCAAGTCCTGCTGGATCGATACCAGGCCCTCCTCATGGAAGCCCTTAAGCGGAAAATCACAGCCAGCAAAACCGCCAACGTCCTCCAGCACATGATGGGCTATTTCAAGGAACAGCTGTCGAGAGATGAGAAGCAAGAGCTCCTGGAGATCCTGGCTCAATTCCGGCAGGGATACCTTCCCCTGATCGTCCCCGTGACGCTAATGAACCACTATGTCCGCAAGTACGACCAGCCCTATTTGAAAGAACAGGTTTTTCTCAATCCCCACCCGCTGGAGCTGCAGCTGAGGAATCATGTGTGAGAACGCGTTCGGAGAAATGTAGTTCGGGAGTTCGGAGTAATAGGAAGGGGAAAAAAGGGATGTAGCAGGAGGGCGGGGTTACCCCGCCCTGCGCTCTCTCGCCCTCGCGCCTTGCGCCTCCCGATTTCAATTCAGCTCTTCGGAAAAACCAACGTCAATCTTCTCCCCGGCTTCCTTCCGTTCGAATTCCAGGCTGATCTCCATGCGGTCGTTTCTCAGGCCCAGGGATAGAGCGCTCTTTCCCTGGTCCGCGTCGATGTGGGTGATCGAGCGCGCGATGGAAAATACCCGGTCGGCCATCTGAGCGCCCGGGGGAGGAAGCTGGTAACTTCCCCTTGCCGCTACCGACAGGAGAACTTTTCCATTGCTGGATTTCTCCAGCGATATCTTCCTGGCCTCCTCGTTCGCACCATACAGCAGGGTGAGTCCGAGGAATTTCAGGGCGAGCTCATCGGCGTCCCCGCTCGGGTCGCCGGAGGCCCCCCGGCTGGCGTCTTCCAGCTCCTTCTTAAAATCCGTCTCCATGAAACAATCGCAGAATTCCTGCAGTCGCAAATGATAGTTCCTTTCGTCTTTCATGTTCCCTCCTCGCTGAAATCGTACTGAGTGCTTGGGCCTGAGTCCTGCTCCCCGCGTCACAGGCCATATTTATCCAAAATCTTTCCGGTCCTGGCGCTCTCCACAATGTCGTCGAACTTGTCCCCGAGATCGGCGCCCAATTCCTTGGCCCGTTTCTTGGCCCACAGCCCGACATTGCGGGAGTCTTTGTAGAACTCCTCCCCCTGCTGTTTCCGCGTGTCGAATTCGGCAAGCCGGTCGGTTTCCGAACGGTGATACGTCACCCGGGAAATGACCCTGGACATCTTCCCGCGGCCGCATTTCAGGCACGACACCTTTTCTTCGTCCTGCTTTTTCAGGATCAGGAAACCGCTGACCGCCCGGCATTCCCGGCATTCATACTCATAGATAGGCATTCGAAAACCTCCAAAAAACATTCGGGACGCAGATTTCGCAGATTCCCGCAGATTAAACAGAAAAACACTCTTTGGATGCGGATGATCTTAATAAGAACGTCGGGTTCGTGGAAAAAGTGAGAAACTTCGTCGTGCCGTTCGTGAATCCCGAGCTCGTCTTTATTATCCGCGAAAATCTGCGTTCATCTGCGTCCCAATAAAATCAAAATACCTCCGCTGAAAACATATAAAGCTCCGTCCCCTTTTCTTTCCATGCGTTTCGGGGCAGGCCGGCTTTGCGGCAGGTTTCTTCCAGGAACGTTTGGCGGTTCCAGTTATAATCGGTCGCAACCTGGGGAAGGAGGAGTCCTGAATAAAATCCCTTCTTGATATAAAGGCCGTGTTTCCCCACTTCTATGTCGTCGATCTCCGTTACCCTCTCGAGAGGCGTGAGGACGGAGATTTCGAGTTCCACATCTTTCATCTCCTCCAGCGAAAGCGGATTAAACCGGCTGTCGTCAAAGGCCGCGGCCGAGGCCATATCCTCCACCACCCGATGGAGGGGCTTGGCCGGCTGAATTGTCCCGATGCAGCCCCTGAGCTGACCTCGCTTGTGCAGCGAGACGAATGCTCCCCGGTTTTCCTGCAAGTGTTCGCCCGAAATCTCAACCTCGGGGAGCTTCTCCCTCCTGAGCCGCCTTTCGATGGCGGCCCGGGCGATCTGATGGAGGACCTTTTTTTCCTCTTCGGTCAAACCGAGGCTGATCCCGGCTTTCCGCCGGCCGGCTTCTTTCTCCGGGGCCGAGTCCCGGAAGAAGGCCGCCGCCACGTAGCCCACCACGCCGGAACGGTCCCCGGTCACGTCCCCGGAGTTGAGATACTTCAGGACCTCCGCCCGGGTGGCTCCGAGCTCCCGTGCGGCGATCATGACGGCCATCACCGGACCGCCCCCGCACGCTTCCGCCTTTCCGGATTCCAGGTCGCGGCTCAGCTGCTTGGCGTCAAAAGCCTGAAGATCTTCAAGGATAACTCGGTCCATTCGGACGGCCTCATCGTAGGCATGGTAATGGGAGAGGTCGGTGCTGGCCACCAGCAAAACCCTTTTCCCCTGGGCCGCCCGCGCGATGGCCCGGCCGACCTGCTCGCAGGTGCGGTATCTCTGATCCATGATGAGGATGGGAACCAGGTGAAAAACGCCGAGGGTCTCCTGGAGAAAGGGAAGTTGCACCTCCAGGGAATGCTCCTGGGAATGGGCCTGAGGAGTCCATTGAAACAACTCGCTTTCCGCCTTCAACCTCCGGCACATGTCCTCGTCGACGGGCAGAATTCCCAGGGGTGTTTCATATCCGCCCCGGTCGTACAACGAGGCGCCCTGAAAAGGGAGCCGATGGCTGGGGGCCACGATCACGACGGCGTCAAATTTCAGGCCTTCCACCGCCTTGAACGCATGGGCCGCCACCAGTCCGGAATACATGTACCCGGCGTGCGGAGAAACCAGGGCCGCGATATCCCCCGCCGACTCCTGCCGGGGAGCACGGGACAAGTACTCTTGTACCTCCTGGGACAGGATCTTGGCGTCCCGTGGATAAAAGGATCCGGCCACCGCGGGTCTTCTCACATCATCTTTCATGGCCATTCCTTTTCTCTTCGGCTCCGGCTTTCCCGCAGCCTGGGAAGGTCACCGAATCGCGCCTCCGCAACTCGCCGGAATCAGAGGGGAGCCGTTCCGCCCCGGTAAGCGACTGCTGGCTTCAAATGTGAATTACGGGTTTGGTCTTTGGAACGTGGGCGGGCAAGCGGTGCCTCCGGATAAAATGATTTTCAACCCCTCTTCGATGCTAAAGGAAGTGATGATCACCTCTTCCGTTTTGAACAAACCTACGTGCCCCAGGTACAGGTTGTTTGTTGGAATGTAGACGGAATAGAAGCGCTGGCTGTTCAACGTCCCGTTCTCCGAGATCTCGCCGGTCAGGAACCCGAAGGTCAACATGCCGTTTTTCGGGTACTCCACCAGGACCACCTTCTTGAAAGAAGAGCCGCTGGAAGGTTGAAAAGCTTCTACGATCTGCCGGATGGTGGGATAGATGTTCTTGACCACCGGGATGCGCATGAGCGAGTTCTGAAGGTAAGTCAGGAGCCGGGAACCCAGGACATTCGTGGCCACAATCCCCACCAGGAAAATGACCACGATCTCCGTGAGAATGCCCAAACCGGGGATCTCCCTCCCGATGATCTGCTGAAGGAGGGGGCTGAAGAAGCCATCCATGATCCGAAAAAGCCAGTAAAGTGCGAAGATGGTGACGAGGATGGGGACCGCCACAACGAGTCCGGCAAGAAACGTCTTCCGGAGCAGCCCTTTAATTTTTTCCATGGTTCAACTCGAGAGACTCAAGGCAGCTTAATGGCAGGTGCTGCAACGATGGCTGGCACAGCTGCTGCATCCGGTGGAATTTGAAGAAGAGGCCGCATACTTGGACCCGCTCTTGAAACTGAACGCGGAAACTTTCTTGGCCACCTTGCCGCTATTGCAGCGGGGGCACTGGACCTTGGTCTTGTTGTTGAATACGATTTTTTCGAAATCCTCATCGCACGCCGGGCAATGATATTCAAAAATCGGCATAGGAAACTCCTTTTTTCCCAATATTATAACAGAGCAAAAGGGCGCAGGCAATGGCCCAAATACCATTGCCCACCTTCACTTTGCGCCAACTAAGGTGAAATATTCGTGAAAAGTCAATCTTTACCCCGGCCCGGGCACAAGGGCAACGGGCGCAAAAACCACAAGGCACGAATCTTTCATCGGTTCTGCGGCCAATCCTTTCGCATACGTACCCTCCAATCTCCTTCCCTGTAAGGGCGACCGGCCCGTTCCCATCCGGGCCGCCCATCCTGCGGAATGTAGGGGCGGGGTGACCCCGCCCCAAATATGGAACAGCATCTCCCGCGGGTGCTTTTTGCGCCCGTTGCCCTTGTACCCGGCCCTCAAGTTCACCTGTCGTATGGATTAGGGGAAAATATGAAAAGTGAAGGTGGGCAAGCCCAAATACCCGGAATTGCCGATGCGGGTTTCGGATTGGGGGATAAAATAACCCCGAACATATCGGTTCGGCGAGGGGTTCGAAATCCGCTTGGCTCTTCGGGCCAACGAAATCATTCTTTGTCCGCCCGTTCGATCTTCACCCTGGCCCCGGAAGGCACTTTTTTAAAGACCCGGGCGTCTCCCGCAACCCTCCCGATCACGTTCACCGCGCTGGCGGGCCGCACCTCATCCCCCTGGCTCATGGGAGTAGGGCCGAAAAAGATGCAAAACGCGCTTCCCGAAGGCCAATAGCCCAGGTCGCCCACCTCCACCACGTCCTTGGCGTCTTTTTCCAGGGAAGATTTTACCGGGATTGCAAAATAGATCTCGTCCCCCCAGGTGCTGGCTCTCGCCTCGATGGGAAGAGCCTCCCAGATCTTCTCGGCGGTGGGCGATTCGTTCAAGACTGCCCGGGCTTCCACGACTCCGGCGTTGATCTTGATTTTCTTTTCCATGAGAACCTCCAGTTAAGCAAATTCCGAATTCCGAGCAACAAATCACAAATAACATTCAGAATTGAGGGGGAACCTTAGCGCAAACCGCCTCTTAAAATTTGGTATTTGGAATTTGGTACTTGGAATTTGTCTTATTGCGCATAGGAGTGCAGCCCGGACAGAACATAGTTTACCCCGAAATAGGTAAAGAGAACAGCCCCGAACCCCACGATGGACAGGATTGCCGTGCTCCTGCCCCGCCACTCCCGGGTCAACCGGGCGTGGAGAAAAATCGCGTAAACAAACCAGGTAATCAGGGACCAAGTCTCTTTTTGATCCCAGCCCCAATACCGCCCCCAGGCATAATTGGCCCATGCTGCCCCGGTGATGATGCCGAGAGTCAACAGGGGAAACCCCAGCGCGACCGTCTTGTAGACCAGGGCATCCAGGCCATCCAGGGGAGGGAGCATGGCCATAAAGCTTCCTTCCTTCCGGCCCTTTTCCTGTTTCTTGAGCTTAACCAAATACAGGATGCTTACCGCGCAGGAGAGCGCGAAGGAGGCGTAGCTGAGAAAGCAGGTAATTACGTGCGCATGAAGCCAGTTGCTCTGCAGGGCCGGGATCAGGGGATCGATCTTTGCCGAGATCCCGGGGGCCAGCGAGGCATAGGCGATGAAGACGAAGGCGAAAGGGAGGACGAAAGCCCCCATGACCCTGGATCCGAGCTTCCATTCCCAGAGGAGGTAGAGGAGGGCGATGCACCAGGAAAAAAATACCAGGGATTCATACATGTTCGAGAGGGGAGCGTGGCCGATGCCCATCTGGTAGGATTCCACCCAGCGCAGGAGGATCGCCGCGGTGTGGATCAGCAGTCCGGTCCAGGCCAGCACGGAAACGGCTCTGCCCAGCCGATCGGAACGGAAAACGAGGTAACCGATATACAGCACCGTGCAGAAAAGATAGAGGAAGGTCACGATGCTGACCAACTTGGGGCTAATCATGGGCCGGACTCCTTCTTCTGAAAATCCTTCTGCTCCCGGGGCAAAGATCCTTTCAAAGCGTCGGAGATCCCATCCAGCTCTTTTTCAAATTCGAATCGGTTCCTGTGGCTGGACCCGGTCATCTCCACGAGCATCCCGCCCTTCTTATCCGTGATCCTGACCCATACGCGGCGGTGGGAGGTGAAAAAGGCCAGGTAAAACCCGAGCATCATGAAAAAGCAGCCGGCCCAGACCACCCATACCCCCGGGTCCCTGGCGACCTGGAGACCCGAGTAATACCTGGGTTCCACTTCCTTCACCCTGAACTGGTACCGGCCCGGGCGGTTGGCGTCAAACTCCGGGTGATGCTGAAGGACCCAGAAGCTTTCCGCCGGACGGCCGGGTTCCATGAACAGAACCTGAAAGGCGGGACCCGCTCCCTGAAGGTCCGGGAGGAAACGGCTGACGGCAAACGCGCCGGGTGTCCCGGGAATCGCCGTTCGGGCGCCCATACGCGCGGGAACGGTCACCTCTTTCCCTGAACTCCGGTCTCGAACGGTCAAGGTGACCTTCTCCACGCTGGCCACCCCGTAGCTGGACTGGTAAAACGATATGCCCTTATAGTGCAACGGATCATTTACCCGAATGGGTTTGGTTAGGACTTCGCGGGCCCCTTCCAGGAGCGTCACCGTGCTTTTAAATTCCTGGGGCGCCCCCGAAGGGTAGAACGAGACATTGAACTTTTCCAGCCTCACTTTGAAGCCTAAGGGCCGCATTTCCGCCCCCGTCCGGGAGACCACCCGGTCCACGGTCTCCCCCTCCTCGACGTTGATATAGCCGCTGAATCCGAAAAGCAACCCGATCAAGGCCCCCGCTAGAATTAGCAGGATGCTGAAGTGAACGAAAAAAAATCCCAGCCTCGAGAGTTTTCCCCTTTCCGCAAACAGGTGCCACATCCCGCCCCCCTCGATGACTTTGGGGCGGCTGAAGTTTTTCGAAAGGGCCTCTTCTATGGCGGGAAAACCTTCCCCCGGGGGAACGGGCGCGGAGAATTTGCGGACGGAGGACTCGGGTTTCCACCGGTTTGCATCCAGGCGCACCTCTCCAGGGAAGAAGAACTGCATGACGGGGCGAAGGCGTTTCACGGAGCAGGCGACGAGATTCAAGCTAAGGAGGCCGAGGAGAGTGAGAAACCACCAGGCGTGGTACATGTCCAGGAAGCCCAGAATTCTTAATATCCTGTATGTGCTCACCCGGTACACCCGCAGGTATTCCTCGGGCGAGCCGTTCTGGGGAATGACGGTCCCGAAGATGGAAGCCACGGCAAGGATGATGAACAGGGGAATGGTGAAACGGACGGAGGCAAGGGAGTCCCAGAGAGACGGCCAGAATGGTTTATGATTCGCGGCGGGCACCCTTGACCTCAGAAAAAAACTGGCGTTGAGCTTTGGCCCAACGCCAGCGGAAATCGACTCACGGCTGGACGGAAGTTACTTCTTATGGCACTTCGCGCACTCGGTATCTTTCGACTGGCTGAAAGCCTTGGTTCCGTTGTGGCACACCCCGCAGTACTTGGCCTGGCCGTGCATCTCTTTCGTCATGAGATTTTCCTGCTTCTTCATCGGGAAAATCTTGGTGTGGCAGTCGGTGCATTTTGCCTTTTGGGCGGTCACATGGGATTCGTGGCTGAACGTGACCGGGTCCGCCCCCTTAGGGGTGAATTTGACATCCCCTCCGCCCGTTTTTTTCTGCTGGGCGTAAGCCATGCCGAAAGAAACGAAGCAGACAAGAGCAAGAACGATAATGAGGCCCGTCCAAACTTTTCTTTTCAACTTTTCACCTCCTTTTTCCGGATAGGTCAAGCTGATTCAGATCTGAGATCAGTTTATCCTCAGGAGGAAAATTCCGTCAAGGGAAAAATCCCGGAACGCCTGCAGGACAAATTCTTTCCAATTGACAGCCCTATCCTGCTTCACTAGAATCCAAATGGCATTTATCTTTGACGGAGAAGGGGATTACAGGTATGACGACCGGCTCTTCGGTATTTCCGTTGCAAGGGATTCGCGTTATCGACTTGTCCCGGGTCCTTGCCGGCCCTTATTGCGGAGCGATGCTGGGAGACATGGGCGCGGATGTGGTAAAAGTGGAAGAGATCAGGGCCGGAGACGAGGTGCGCGCCTGGCCTCCGGTCCAGAACGGGGAATCCGCCGCTTTTATCGTCAACAACCGGAATAAGCGGGGAATCGCCGTGGATATGAAGGACCCGAAAGGCGCGGAAATCGTCCGTCGATTGGCGGGCGGCGCCGACGTGCTGATTGAGAATTTCCGCACCGGGACGATGGAGGAGTTCGGCCTGAGTTATGAAAACCTGGCCGAAGTAAACCCCCGCCTGATCTATTGTTCGGTTTCGGCGTTCGGACGAATCGGGCCCCGGGCGAAGGAGGCCGGCTACGAGGCCTTGATGCAGGCCTTCAGCGGGATCATGTCCATCACCGGGGAGACAGGCGGGCAGCCGGTGCGCTGCGGGGTTTCTTTCCTGGACCTGTCCACATCGATTTTGTGCGCCTTCGGAATCGTCACGGCCCTTTATCACCGCAAGGAAACAGGCCTGGGGCAGCGGATCGACGGCACCCTGCTGAGCACCGCGATGGGCCTTTTGAACTACCACGCGGAAAATTATTACTACGCCGGGACCGTCTCCAAGGCCCTCGGTTCGGGTCATCCTTCCCTCGCGCCCTACCGCAACTTTCGCTGCCGGGATGACCAATGGATCTTCATCGCCGGAGGAAATGACCGCCTGTGGAAGCGGATGGCGGGGGCCATTGGATTAGGCTCTCTCGTGGATGACCCGAAGTTTGCCAACAATCCGGAGCGGGTAAAGAACCGGCAGGAGCTGGAACGTATTGTGCAGGAGGCGGTGGGCCGTTTCAGCCGGCCCGAATTGCTCAAATTGCTGGATGAGGCGGGGGTCCCGGCAACCCCGGTGAATAGCGTCGACCAGGTACTTCAAGACCCGCAGGTAGATGCCCTCAACATGGTCTGGCAGATGTCCCACCCGGTGAAAGGAGATCTGCCTGTGGTCGCCTTCCCCCTTGCCTTTTCCCGGATGACCACTTCTCTCCGCCGGAACCCCCCGCGGCTGGGAGAGCATACGGAGGAAGTCCTGGTGGAAATTGGATACGGGAAAGAGGAAATCGCCCGGCTTCGGGAGAAGAAGGTGGTCCTTTAATTCCTTAGGGCGTATGTCCTCGCCCAACGGTCATCGGTATCGGGATCGGAATCGGGTTCGATTTCGATCCCGACCCCGATACCGATACCGATGAAAATGCGGTCCTAGCTACCCCCCAGGAAATCGGCTAAATCTTTCCGCGGAACAGCCCCCTCCCGGATGATCTTGGGTGAGGGTCCGGACACGTCCAGCACCGTGCTTCCGATTCCCCCGGGGGTCTTTCCTCCGTCAAGAACCGCATCCAGCGACTCTCCCAGCGAGCGTAAGACCTCCGCGGGAAGAGAGGCGCTCGGCTCGCCCGAAAGGTTCGCGCTCGTTGCGGTGATTGCCCGGCCCGCCGCCCGGGTCAAGCCCAAAGCCGCGGGATGGCTGGAGACGCGCAGGCCTACTTTCCCGTAACCTCCGGTGAGGAGGGGGGAAAGTTCGGGGGAAGCTTCGAAGACCAGCGTCAGGGGTCCCGGCCAGAATTGTTCCATCAGACGCTCCGCGGCAGGAGGGATTCGCCGCACCAGGGAGGAAACCCAGGCTGTTTCGGCGATCAGCAGGAGCAGCGGCTTGTCTTCCGCTCTCCCTTTCATGGCGAAAATTTTCTGCAGGGCTTTTTCATTCAATGTGTCGGCCGCCAGGCCATAGAAGGTTTCGGTGGGAAACGCCACGATGCCCCCCTGGAGAATAACCTGGGCCGCTCTCTCAATCCCCTGCGGGTCTGTCTTCAAAACGGGGCAAGGCATATCGATTAATATCTGAAGAAGCCGAGGAATCGCTGACGCTCGTAAGGCGCAAAGGTGTTGTAGGGGCGGGGTGACCCCGCCCCTACGCTTTCGCGCTCTCGCGACTTACGCTCTCCCGGCTCATTCCTGCTATTCAAACCCCAGCACCCTCTTCCGCGCAGCCGGCTTCCTCTCCTCACCTTCGAGCACCATCTGCCGCAGCGTTCTCCTGAGAATCTTGCTCGAACTCGCCCTGGGGAGACTGGGGCGGAACTCCACGCCGGTTGGGACCTTGTATTTCGCCAGGTTTTTCCGGCAGAAATCCAGGATCTCTTCCTCTGTCGCAGACTCCCCGGGTTTTAAGACTACGAAGGCCTTCACCGTTTCCCCGCGGTACCGGTCCGGGATGCCCACGGCCACTCCCTGGGCGACTTTCGGATGCTCGGCGAGGATCTGGTCGATGTCCTTGGGGTAGATGTTAAATCCCCCCGCGATGATCATGTCTTTCTTGATATCCAGGATGTAAAAGTAGCCCTCTTCATCCATGCGGGCGATGTCGGCAGTGTAGAGCCAGCCGTTGCGCAAGGTTCTGGCCGTTTCGTCGGGGAGCTTCCAGTACCCCTTCATGACCTGCGGGCCTTTAATGCACAGTTCTCCAACTTCCCCGGGGGGCAGCTCCTCTTCTCCGGTCTCCAGGTCCACGATCCGGGCGAGCGTGTCGGGGTAGGGAAGTCCAATGGAACCTCGCTTGCGCTTTCCGAAAACGGGGTTGCAGTGGGTGGCCGGGGATGCCTCGGCGAGGCCGTATCCCTCGATGATCCTGGCCCCGGTCAGCTTCTCGAATTCCTCGAGAACTTCCCCCGACAGATGGGCCGCGCCGCTGTAGCATACTCTCAGCGATGAAAGATTGTATTTCTCCGCCGTCTTTTCCTGGGAGAGGGCCACAAACATGGTCGGCACCCCCGGGAAGAAGGTGGGCCGGTATCGTTTGATTGCCTGGAGGGTCGCCATCACCTCAAACCGGGGGAGGATCACCAGGGTCGAGGCGAGGTGGATGGGGACATTCATGGCCACGGCCATCCCGTATACGTGAAAGAAAGGCAGGACCGAAATGACGGTCTCTTTCCCCCTTCGAGCCCGGACGATCCAACTGCTGATCTGCAGCGTGTTGGCGACAAGGTTGGAATGGGTCAGGACAACACCCTTGATGCCGTCGGTAATCGCGCCGGTGTACTGCAGGAAGGCCTCGTCGTCCGGGGCAAGCGGGAGGGGCGGCGGCTTTTCACCGGAATACTTGTCCAGCAGATCCTCTATAAGGCTTACTCTCTTCGATCCCTTCACCGGAAAGGGGGCCTTCGGCTCTTCGGGGTGCTTCTTCCCCGCCCCCCAATGGCGCAGGCGGGCAACCAGGATGTTTTCCACGGAACTGCGATCGGCCACTTCGGCGATCCGGGGATAGAGAGGTTCCGCCACCACTACCGTCCTGACCTCCGCGTGATTCAGGAAGTGAAGAATCTCCCTCTCCACGGCAAGAGGGTTCAGGCTGACAACAACTCCTCCCGCCTTCAGTATGGCGTAATAGCCGATCACGAAAGGAGGGCTGTTCGGGAGGAGCAAGGCGACCTTCTCTCCTTTTTTGAGCCCCAGGGCGGCGAGGGCCGCGGCAAGCGCGTCCACCTTTTCCTGGAGTTCCCGGTAGGAAAACTTTCTGCCGGCAAAAATCATCGCGGTGTTCTGGGGGAAAGATTCAGCGGATTCCTGCAAGAAGCGGGTCAGAGGGACCTTCGGGTAGGCCAGGGAGGAGGGCACTCCGTCTTCGTAATTCTTCAGCCAGGGAGTCGCGAGCACTTCAATCCTCAATTTCACCGCAGAGAGCGCAGAGGACGCAGAGGAAAACAACTTAGAATCACTATTTATATTTCCCTTTGATTTTTACCTTTGCCTTTGATCTAGACGGTCTTATTCTCTGCGGGCTCTGCGTCTCTGCGGTTAATTCTTCCTGATTTTCCTGTCTTGCTCCTCCACCTTTTCCGCGAGAGAAGACTTGTAGGCGAGCAAGGATTTTTTCAGCTCCCCGCGCTTTCCGGCGAGGATCTGAACCGCCAGGATGGCCGCGTTTCGGGCTCCCGCCTTGCCGACGGCCATGGTGGCAACGGGTACGCCCCCGGGCATCTGCACGGTCGAAAGCAGGGAGTCGAGCCCCAGGAGCCCCGATTCCATGGGCACGCCGATGACCGGGAGGATGGTATGGCTCGCCATAACCCCGGCCAGATGCGCCGCGCCCCCGGCCCCCGCGATGAGCACCTCGATCCCCCTCTCCTCGGCCCTCCTTGCATATTCGGCCGCGCGGTCGGGCGAACGGTGGGCGGAGCTGATGGTCATCTCGAAGGGGACCTCGAAATGGGAGAGAACCTTTACCGCCTCCTCCATGACCGGAAGGTCGGAATCGCTTCCCATGACAATCGCCACCAGCGGTTTTTCGGCTTTCATGACCGTCGGTCTTTTCCCTTCTCCCTCACGAGGGCTTTTTGCCCTATGTCCTTCCGGTAATAGGCTCCTTCCCAGGAAATCCTGGCCGCGGCGTCATAGGCCCTCCGGATCGCTTCCCCGATCCCTTCCCCCAGGGCCGTCACCCCCAAAACCCTTCCCCCGTTTGTGACCACCGCCCCGCCCTTCAGCGCAGTCCCCGCGTGAAAGACGAAGGCCCCCGGAACTTTCGCGGCTTCTTCCAACCCCGAGATCACTTTTCCCTTTTCGTAACTTCCGGGATATCCTCCCGAGGCCATGACCACGCATACCGTAGGCCGGGAGTCCCATTCGACTTTAAGGCCGGCCAGCTTCCCCTCGGTGGTGGCCTGCAGAACCGGGATCAAATCGCTTTTCATTCGCATGAGGAGGGGTTGAGTCTCCGGGTCCCCCAGGCGGGCGTTGAACTCCAGCACCTTGGGCTTCCCGTCCCGGATGATCAGTCCGGCGTAGAGGACGCCGCGGTAGCGCCTCCCTTCTGCAGCCATCCCCCGAACGGCGGGAATCACGACCGTGTTCATAACCTCCCGATGAATTTTCTCGCTCACCACCGGGGCAGGCGAATAGGCGCCCATCCCCCCCGTGTTCGGTCCCTGGTCGCCGTCATATATGGCCTTGTGATCCTGGGAGGTTGGGAGCGGTAAGGCAGTTTCCCCGTCTGAAAACGCGAGGAACGAAGCTTCCTCCCCCTCGAGGAATTCTTCCACTACGGCTTTTTTCCCGGCTTGGCCGAAGGCTTTCTTCACCATGATGAGGTCCAGCGCCGCGAGCGCCTCTTCGACGGTCCGGCAGATGATCACGCCTTTTCCGGCGGCCAAACCGTCAGCCTTGACCACCAGGGGCGCCCCTTTGTCCCTTACATACCTGACCGCGGCGCCATGATCCTCAAAAGTCTCCGACTCCCCCGCCGGGATGCCGTATTTTTTCATGAGGTCCTTGGCGAAAGCCTTGCTCCCCTCGAGCTCCGCGGCTTTGCGCGAAGGGCCGAAGATCTTCATCCCCCGGGCCTCGAAGGTGTCCACGATGCCCAGGGTGAGCGGCGCTTCCGGGCCCACCACGGTCAGGTCGATCCGCTCTTTTTCCGCCCAGTCGGCAAGCGGGTTCACGTCTTCGGCAGAAAAGGGCAGGCACTCCGCCTGCTTCGCGATTCCCGCGTTTCCCGGCGCGCAGTAAATTTTCCGGACCGCGGGGCTCTGGGCGATCTTCCAAACCAGGGCGTGCTCCCTCCCGCCGCCGCCAATGACCAGGATTTTCATTTTTTTCCTACATTCAAACCACAGAGAACACAGAGATCACACAGAAAAAGATTTCATTCGGAGCTTTCAGAACCGCAATTCGGTGGGCCATCCACGAAACCTGGCCGGAATTTCAATCTTGAAATCCTATGGATCCTCTGTAGTACTAATCTGTGGACTCAAAAATTTTTGTTAAGAAATTCCGAATTGGGAAACCCGCCTCAGAAATCCCCCCCAACCCCCCTTTGCAAAGGGGGGGAGGGGGGATTTCTGGGAAGGCAGTCACAGGTAATCGGATTTTTTTGGTTGCGGGTCTGCCGCTCTGTGCTCTCTGTGCCCTCTGTGGTTAATTTTTATTTCTTCGCCAGGTACTCCGAGATGGCTTTGTCGTATTTCGAGGTCAGCTGATAGACTTTTTTGGCCAGGCGGAAATTGGTTTCCTTGCTGACCGATCCCCCGCTCCTCCTCATCTCCTCCAAAACGTGTTTGTAATCCTCGGGGTTCACGATTACGGTTACATAGGAGTAGTTCTTCGCGGCCGCCCGCAGCATGGAGGGGCCCCCGATATCGATGTTTTCGATCGCCTCCTCCAGCGTGCACGACGGCTTGGCCACCGTCGCCTCGAATGGGTAGAGGTTCACCACCACCATGTCGATGGGGATGATCCCGTGCTCTTTCATCTTCCTCACATGCTCCGGGTTGTCCCGGATTCCGAGGAGTCCCCCGTGAATCTTGGGATGGAGCGTCTTGACCCTTCCGTCCAGCATCTCCGGGAAGCCCGTGTACTCGGAGACGTCCATGATCTTGAGCCCGCTCTCCCGCAGGGCCTTCGCCGTCCCTCCGGTCGACAGGATCTCCACCCCGAAGGACTGCACGTCCTTGGCGAACTGAACGATTCCGGTCTTGTCGGAGAGACTGATCACCGCCCTTTGAATTTTTGCCATCCAAAATCTCCTTTCAAGAATCTTTCTTGTCCAAACTGATACAGACGAAATAAATTAAATCCCCCCCCTCCCGCCTCTCCCTCGAGGGGCATAAGCGCTAACTTAGGATTTTTTTCTTCAATTCCCCCCTTTGCAAAGGGGGGCCAGGGGGGATTTCTGCTGATAGGTTCTCCTTAATGGTACGGTAGATAACCTCCGCCACAGCCTCCCTTTCCTTCAGAACTTCTCTGCTGGTAAATCGCAAGGCTTTGAACCCAAGAGAGGCCAAATAGTCATCGCAATTTTTATCTTTCTTGGCTTGTTTTTCTTCCACGTGCTGTGATCCATCAACTTCTATGACCCACTTTGCCCGTGGCGCGAAGAAATCCACGATATATTCGCCAATGGGTTTCTGACGATAAAATTGGACACCAAGGACCGGTTTACTCCGCAATCCTGACCAAAGAGCTCTTTCGCTCTCTGTCAAATTACTTCGCAATTGGCGGGATTTGGCTTTGAGATTTGCACAGTACTTCAACACGGCTCGGCTCCCACTGAAAATCCCCCCTCCCCCCCTTTTTCAAAGGGGGGTTAAGTTAGCGCCTATGCCTCTCGAGGGGAGGGTTTGGGTGGGGGGGAGATGATCCGGATTACTCAACGAGGATCAACGTTTTCTCCCTGGGAAGCGCCTCTCCTACAATGGCGGCCTCCTTTATACCTCTTTCATGCAGCTTTTTCAAAAGCGTCTCCCCCTCGGGCTCGGGCACCGCGATCAGCAAACCCCCCGAAGTCTGGGGGTCGAAGAGAATAATTTTCTCCGTCTCCGGAACGTTTCCCGACACCACGGTTTCTTTTTCAAGAAATCCCTGGTTGCAGTAGGCTCCCCCGGGCACCAGCCCCTGGAGGGCCAGCTCTCTCGCGCCTTCCAGGACCGGGATCCTGGAAAAGTAGAAGCGGATGGAGATACCGCTTGCCCTGGCGATCTCCGCGCTATGTCCGATAAGCCCAAAGCCGGTGATGTCGGTGCAGGCGAGGACGCTGGACTCGGACATGGCCGACGCGGCCAGGTCGTTCAGCCGCAGCATGGAATCCACCGCCCCCCGCAGCACTCCGGGGTCGACCATCTCCGCCTTGAGGGCGGTGGAAATGATGCCCGTTCCCAGGGGTTTCGTCAAAATCAGAAGGTCCCCCGGCCGGGCCCCGCGGTTCGTGCGGATCTTCCGCGGGTGCACGGTTCCGGTCACGGAAAGGCCGTATTTCAGCTCGGGGTCTTCCGTGGTATGGCCTCCCACGAGGACCGCTCCCGCCTCATGGATCTTTTCCAACCCCCCCCGCAGAATCTCGGTGAGGACGGAAATCTCCAGCGAGGCGCGGGGGAACCCGACCAGGTTCATGGCGGTGAGCGGTTTCCCCCCCATCGCGTACACGTCGCTCAGGGAGTTGGCCGCCGCGATCTGGCCAAAAAGGAAAGGATCGTCCACGATCGGGGTGATGAAGTCCACCGTCTGAACCAGAGCCACTCTCTTCGGAGATGCGATAGACCCCGGCGTCATCGGCGGTTTCGGTCCCCACGAGGAGGTCCTGATGCTTCTCCAGGGGCAAGGGGCGGAGCGCTTTTTCCAAGTCCTCCGGACTCAGTTTCGCCGCTCAGCCCGCGGCCCGGACCATTGAGGTCAAGCGGACCCGTTGATCCACGATTCTTCCTTTCATCGAAAGCCGGCCGCAAGAGGGGGATCGCGGCCTTACCCGAAAGGGCGGCCGTTCCTAAGGGGTTACGAACCTCGTTCCCTCCTGGATTCCGCCGACGTTGACTTCGAAAGAAACCCGGGCGGGAGGAATCTCCTTCTCTTCGCGCCCGGCTATTGCCGTCCGCGATTCCCACTCCATCGGCCAGGGCGAATAGAGCACCCGCAAAGCATTCCTCGATCTTTCGGCCCGGTACTCCACAAGTCCTTTGAGGATGGAAAAATAGGTGAGATCGTCTGCCTGGTAATAGGTCAGGAGAAAACTCAGCTCAAAAAGGTCTCGTGACGCATTCCGCCTGTGCAAGTAGACACCCCAGAGAAACTTCGACTCACTGTCGCCCTCGGAATCCCGGCGGTACTCGTAAAGCGTGGTAAGGGGTATCCAATTTCTTTCAACTCCCTCAAAGTCAAGCGGGATCAGGCAGGGCCAGTAGATTAACACATTCCCCTCTTTTTCCTGGCGGTAGTAGAAGAACGGCCAGACCCGTAACCTTCGCTCTCGCTGGTCCTTTTTTTTCCAGACCTTGATTTCATCCTTGGAAAGAAGGAGGTAGCGGTCGACCGCGGATCGGTACTGATGGTCCTCCTGGCGGTTGTACCAATAGACCGGAAAGAGGATGTATCCGCTCTCAAACCCCTCCCAGTAATAGCGGTTATAAAAGGGGAAAATCCGGAAAAGCGACCGGTCTTCTCCCTTGCCCCACATGACAAAGGGCCAGGGAAGATCCCACTCGGTGTATTTGTAATAATCATCATAGGTGTAAGAAAATAGAGGCCAGAGGATCGATTGGTAGACCTGTTTCGAGGAGGTGAAGGATACGTAGAAGGGCCAGACCATGTTGATATCCTGGGGGGCGTCGCTGTACAGGTAACGTTTTTCAAAGTCAAAAACGGGCCAGAGGAAAAAGGTCTTTCGGTAATCGTTCTCCTTCCGGTCATAGCCGGCCAGTGGCCAGAATTTGAACCCCTGCCTGTCCCCTTCGTAATAGGAAAATACGGGCCAGAGAAAAGTGTAGGCCTTGCCTTCCCCTTGCCGGGAATCGGAATAGAGAGGCCAGAGGAAGAAATTGATTTCCTCCCGCCCAAATCGGTTTTTCAAGCTTCCATAAATCGGGAAAAAACCCCCGTAAGGCTCTCCTCTGTCCGTTTCTCCCCAAAAGGCCAGGAGGAAGCTCCTCTCTTTTTTCGGGGTGGGCTCCCGGGTCAAATCCCGGTTGGTGGAATAGATAAAGTGGAAATAGGAGTGTTCTCGCTGTTCGGTCCGCTCGTATCCTCCCATGGGGTAGAGGTAATCGAGCCTGTACCGGGCCGGCTCGCTCTTCGAGTAGAAGAGGGGCCGGAAGGCCACGTCCTTCTCCTGCTGATCCGTGCGGTAGGTGAAGAAGGGGCCCAGCATATCCAAGGCTCTTCCCCCCCTCTTCTCATCCTCGCTGTAAATAAAGAGAGGGGCAAAATTCTCCCTCCTCGGTCCCGGATTCAGAGTGGCGCACCCGGAAATCCACGCCCCGAGCAGGAATAATGCCAACCCCGCCCATGCTTTTCTCCCCACCCCCGCAATGTGCGCGATGGCCGCCCCCTAACGAATCACCAAACCCAGCAGCACGCCCAAGACGGTAACGGGCGTGGCCTCATTGATCCCTTCGGCCGCCTTTTGCACGGAGTTGACGGCTCTCTTGGTATCATCATACAGGCCTTCATCCTTGACTAATTTTCCGAGGGTTCCCTCCCCCTTTTCGATCTGGTCGGATACTCTCTTCAAGTTGGCCATGGTCTGCTTGGCCTCGTCCATCGTCTCCGCAGTTTTGATGTACAGGGTATCGTCCTTCACCAGTTTTCCCAGGGTCCCTTCCCCCTCTTCGATCTGCTGGGATATCTTGCTGATGCTCGCCAGGGCCTGCTTCGCCTCCTCCATGGTCTCTTTCGTCTGCACGTAAAGGGCATCGTCGTTTACCAGCTTCCCCAGCGTCCCCTCGCCTTTTTCGATCTGATCGGAGACCTTCTTCAGGTTGCCCATCATCTCCCGGGCCTCCACCATCGTGGCCCGTGTATCCGCGTAGAGGGCTTCATCCTTGACCAGCTTTCCGAGGGTCCCCTTGCCTTCCTCGATCGACTGGGTCACCTCTTTCAGGGTGGCCATGGTCTCCTTCACATCCACGTAGAGTTTCTCGTCTTTCACCAGTTTTCCAATGGTCCCTTCCCCCCGCTCGATCGTCTGGGTGATCTCCTGCAGGTTGGCCACGGTGTCCCGGGCCCCGGAGACGATCTCCCGGATCGATTCTTCCCCTTCCGGGCCGCCCAGTGCGTTGCTCAGGGATTTGGTGATCGTCTGGATGTCGTTGCCGATCGTGCTGAGCTGGGTGAGGACCCGGTCCACGTCCATCGAGGGTCCTCCCTCCTCGATCGTTGCATTGGCCTTGATCATGTCGGGGCCCTGCCCGGGGACGATCTCGATGTATTTTTCGCCGAGAAGGCCGGAGGATTTCACGTACAGCCTGGAACCGACGGGCATGTGGAACTTGGCGGGGATGCGCATGGTCACCTTGGCCTTGGCCCCTTCGAGGCTGATCGACTCCACTTTGCCGACCTCCACGCCGGCGATCCGAACGGGAGAGTTCTTGTCCAGGCCGGCGGCGGAAGCGACGTAGGTGTACACCTGGTATCCCTCCTCGCGGAGCGAGATCTTCCCCACCCGGACCGTGAAGTAGGTGAGGACCAGGATCCCCAAAACCACGAAAATTCCCACCTTAGTTTCAGTGGCGACGCTTTTCATTGTTACCTCCTCAGCCCTTTCAAGTCTAGGTGCCCGAAATCCGCCCCTCGGGTGATCGGCCCTTCCACTTCGCCATGGATAAATTGCCGGACGATCTCATGGGAAGTGTTTCGGATCTCCTCCGGGGTACCCTTTTCGACGATCTCCCCCTTGTAGAGCATGGCGATCTGGTCGGCGATCTGGTAGGCGCTTTCCATGTCGTGGGTGATGACCATCGAAGTGACGTCCAGTTTTTCCCGCATGCGGATCATAAGCTCATTGATGACGTGGGCCATGATCGGGTCGAGCCCCGTGGTGGGCTCGTCATAAAGTATGATGGCCGGCTCCATGGCGATGGCCCGGGCCAGGCTCACCCGTTTGCGCATTCCCCCGGAAATTTCCGCCGGCAGGCGGTCTTCCACATTCTCCAGGCCCACCAGCTTCAATTTTTCAATGGCTTTGCTCTTGATCTCTTCATCCGACAGACGGGTGTGCCGGCGCAAGCCGAATCCTACATTTTCCCAAATAGTAATGGAATCGAAGAGGGCGTCGCGCTGGAAGACCATGCCGAACTTGCCCATGAAGGCGTTCCACTCCTTCCCCCGGAGGCGGGAGATTTCCTGGCCGTCCACGTGAATCTCCCCCCGGTCGTGACGGAGAAGCCCGATGATGCACTTGAGGAGAACGCTTTTCCCCGTCCCGCTTCCCCCGATCACCACCATCGTCTCCCCGCACTTCACTTCCAGGTTGACGCCGCGCAAAACATGGTTTTGGCCGAAGGACTTGTAAACGTCCCTGACGATGATCATGGGCTCGTTCCGGTCGGGGCAGAACTTCCCATCCGGTCTTTTCGTTTCTCCCATCGGCAATGGCTGGCTATTCTCCAGGGGCCTTCTCCCGCGGGTCGTCTTGCCTGATAAGCCCTCGACCCCAGCAATTCTCCTTAAAAAAGCAGCGCGGTGACGAAATAGTTCGCCACCAGGATGAGGAGCGAAGAGACGACTACCGCATTCGTGGTGGATTTTCCCACCCCTTCCGCCCCGCCCCGGGTGTTCAATCCCTCGTAGCATCCGATGACCGCGATGATCATTCCGAAGACGCAGGCCTTGAGAAGCCCGATGTAAATGTCGTCCAGGTCCAGAAAATCGTAGGTCCTCCGGCTGTAAACCGTGGGGTTGGTGCCCAGCAGGGTGACGCTGATGAGAAACCCTCCCAGGATTCCCACGACGTCGGCGAAGGCCGTCAGGATGGGCATGATGATCAAGGACGCCAGGAAACGGGGCACGACCAGGTAATGGATGGGGTTGATCGCCAGCGTGTAAAGGGCGTCGATCTGTTCGGTCACCTGCATCGTCCCCAGCTCCGCGGCCATGGCCGACCCGACCCGGCCGGACACCATCAGCCCGGAAAGGACCGGCCCGAGTTCCCGGGTCATGGAAAGGGCCACCACCGTGGCCACGAAAGCCTCGGCGTTGAAGCGCTTGAAGCCGGTGTAGCTCTGGAGGGCCATAACCATCCCGGTGAAAGCTCCCGTGATGAGCACCACGGGAATGGACTTGACCCCCACGGATTCGATCTGTTTCAGCAGGCTACGCGCGTCGAACGGCGGGCGAAAGATGAAGAGGAGAGTCTTGGATAAGAGCATCATCACCCGTCCGGACTCATCCAGGAATCTCAGCGTTCGCAGGCCTATGATGTTGAACAGCGAGAGTATCATTTCCGAAATGCTGTCAATTTCCCCGGAGGTAGACCCTGGGGACCCTCTTGCCGATGGCGCAGAGGATCTCGTAGGGGATTGTTCCGGCCCACGCCGCCAGTTCGGCGGCGCTGATCTCTTCCGAACCCTGCTTTCCCAGCAATACCACTTCTTCCCCCGGCTGTATATCGGGAATTTCGCTGACGTCCGCCATGGTCAGGTCCATGCAGACGATTCCGGCGATCTTCACCCTCTTGCCCCGGACCAGAACCTCCCCACGGTTGGAAAACCGGCGGCTGTACCCGTCCGCGTACCCCACCGGGAGGACCGCGACCAGGGATTCTTTCGGGCAACAGTGCGTCCGGCCGTAGGAGACCGTTTCTCCCGCCGGCACCCGCTTCACCGAAAGGACGGCGGTCTTCCACCGGAGGACGGGCCGAAGGGGGATCCGGGCCCGGAGCGCCGGCGCGGGGTGCAACCCGTACAGCATCAGGCCCGGCCTTACCAGGTTGAACCCCGGGAGATCCCGGACCGTTCCCGCGCTGTTGGCGAGGTGGATATAGCGGGGTCGGATTCCAAGATTCCGGGCTGTTTCCAGGCAGGCCTGGAAACGCCGGGTCTGTTCTTCAGTGAACGCCCGGTCATCCGGCTGTTCGCTGTCCGCTACCGACAGGTGGGACATGAGCCCCTCAATCAGCAGGTTCCCCGCCGACCGGATGAACTCCAGGGCCTCCCGCCACTCCCGCCATGGAATCCCCAGCCGGTTCATCCCCGTGTCGATCTTTAAATGGACAGAGATTCGCCGGCCGGATCTTTTCGCCTCGCCGCTGAGCGCCTTCGCGACCTCCAGGTCAAAGATGACGGGCGAAAGCTTATGTTCGAGGACCCTCTTGAATTCTCCGGCATAGATTCCGCCCAGGATGAGGATGGGGAGAGACCTGACCGACCGGCGGAGCTCGACACCTTCTTCCGTTGTGGCCACCCCGAACAGCGGGGCGCCTGCGGATTCCAGCTCCCTGGCCACCTCCGCCGCCCCGTGCCCGTAGGCGTTGGCCTTCACAACAGCCAGAATCTCGGCTTTTCCCCGAGTCTTTGCCCGAAGCTGGTTCAGATTGAAGCGCAGGGCGTCCAGGTCAATTTCAGCGACCGTAGGCCGTGACATAAGAACCTCTCATCTGCTCATCATTGAGTAAAGCCCGCCAGGCCTTGGGGAGGACCTTCCGCCGGGATAGCGGCTCTGCGAACCTTCCAGACCCCTTCGGAACGAACGCGAGTCTAACAAATCCAATCCCGAAAAGCAATAAAAAGGCCGCGGGGCCCGCGGGGCGCAAGGCGCGAGAGCGTAACGGTAGGGAGATAGACAATAATCAAGCGGAACGCGTGAAGCGATGGCCGGTGCGAAATCATTTGAAATTTTGAAATGAAGACCTCTTTATCCGTCTTGCGCTCCCGCGCCCTCGCGACTTGCGGCCGTTCTCCGTCGTCTTCGTTGTTGAAAATCCAGCCCCCCTATGCCAGAATGGATGCAAATGGAAATGAAAAGTGAAGATTTCAAGGAACCTACAGCCAGGCCAGCTTGTTTTGGCGACGAGGTGAAGTTCATCCAGCACATGGAAGAGCAGGCTTCCGAATCTGAATGTGCCCGGTGCCTGAGCGAAAATGATTGCGGAGAGTACATCCTCCACAAATGTTCCCGGGAGCTGATCTTTTGAAGGCAAGAAAACTCTTTTTCTGGGTCCTCGTCGTTTTTCTCTTCAGTGTTCCTGCCCTGAGCCGAAGCGGGGAGGAGAAGGAGGGCCCCCGCATTCTCGCGGTGATCAAAGACGTGGGAGGGGACACGCTGGAAGGATATTTGCGGTCTTACCCCGAAGATCTCACGGTCGCCTCTAAAGACAACAAGGAGAAAGTGATTCCCTCTAAATTCGTGAAATCCATCACCCTGGAGAAGGTCAGGGAAGAAGGCGCGGCAAGCCTGGACCCCAAACAGGTGCCGAAGTACTCCGTGCGCCTGGAGAACAGCCAGGAGGTTTACACGCTGAGCAAGAAGTACACCTTCAGCTTGAACACGAGCGTGGGAGTGGTCACGAGGAGCATAGACCCGGATACCATCAATAGCCTCGTCTCCAGGTATGGTTCCCAGGCCCCCGCCGCGGGAACCGAAAAAGAACAACCTTTCATCCAGGACAAGAGCATCGTCTTCAGCCTGGAGTTTAAATTTTAGCCATGCCTCATGCGGAATCTCAAAATTTCCCTCCTCCTTTGGCGGGGGCGGGGGTAATCCCCCCAGGCATTCCCCTGATAAGGATAGGATGTATTCGGATGGGAAGTGGACTCGCCAATTTTACCGGCCATGAAGCCGACGTAGCTCAGTGGTAGAGCAGCC
>CAVQIK010000006.1:0-233228 GCA_963712535.1 uncultured delta proteobacterium
TGTACGATCAGATGAAGATGGATTTGGAGTTAAAGAATCTGAGTCCTCGAACCCGGTCTTGTTATTTGACCTGGGTGAGGAGTTTTGCCCTTCACTTTCATCGGTCCCCGGAGGAGATGGGAGAGCAGGAGATCCGGGAGTATCTTCATTACCTCATCCAGGAGAAGAAGGCGTCTCAGTCGGGCGTCAGTCAGGCGTATAGTGCGCTGAAGTTTTTTTATGAGACGACCCTGAAGAGAGATTGGAATGGGTTTCGGATTCCCCGGGTGCAGATGGGAAAGAAACTTCCGGTGGTTCTTTCTCAGCAGGAGATTCAGGCTATTTTTTCCGCCATTCGGAATCTGAAGCATCGAGCGGTGCTGATGACGATCTATTCGGCTGGCCTCAGGATCAGCGAGGTGGTGCATTTGAAGGTTTCGGACATTGACAGCCAGCGGATGACGATTCGGGTCCAGCAGGGCAAAGGGCAGAAGGATCGTTATACTTTGTTGGCCCAGCGTACGTTGGAGGTTTTGCGGGATTATTGGAAAGAGTATCGGCCGTCGGGCTGGCTGTTTCCCGGAAAGCCGGAGACCGAGCCTCTTTCGGTTTCGTCTGTGCAGAGGGTATTTGAAAAGGTTCTTCTTCGAGCCGGGATCAAGAAACCGGCGTCGGTGCATACGCTGCGGCATAGTTTCGCGACCCATCTTTTGGAAGCGGGGACGGATCTTTTCCATATTCAGCGTCTGTTGGGGCATACGAGTCCGAAGACCACGGCGATCTATCTTCACCTTAGCCGAAAGGAACTGGGAGGCGTGACCAGCCCGTTAGATCTTTTGGAGGGAATTGGGAAGCTCCCCTCATAGGAAGGGTGGCTTCCCATGAAAAGGTCTTTAGAGGTCGCCGATATTTTTCGGGCGTTTGGGCCGGATTATCGGGAGCTTCATGGTTCGGAGATGCCCCTTCGTCACCTGCGGGTCATGCGGGCCGTTGAGGTTTGCCGGACGGCTGAGCTGGGGGGCCATATCGATCAATGCGATCACTGTGGTCAACGGAGGATCTCCTATAACTCCTGCCGGAATCGACATTGTCCCAAATGCCAATCTTTGGAGAAGGAGCGGTGGCTGGAGGCCCGGAAGAAGGATTTGCTGCCGATTTCTTATTTTCACGTGGTGTTTACTCTTCCCGAGGGACTCCGGCCATTGGCCTTGAGGAATCAGAAGGTGGTCTACAACCTTCTGTTTCAGGCTGCCTCTGAAACGCTCCTTCAATTGGCAAAGGATCGAAAATATCTGGGGGCCGAGATCGGGTTTATCGCCCTGTTGCACACCTGGTCCCAGACTTTGATCGACCATCCTCATCTGCACTGCCTGGTGACCGGAGGGGGATTATCTCCGGATGGCCAGCGATGGATCTCTTCGAGGCCGGGTTTTTTCATCCCGGTCAAGGTCCTGTCCTCTCTATTCCGGGGGAAATTTCTGGATCATCTCAAGAAAGCCTATGAGTCCGGGAAGCTGAAGTTTCCCGGCAAAATAGAAGTCCTGAAAGGGGGGCCTGCTTTCAAGAAGTTCCTGACCGATCTTTATCAGCAAAAGTGGGTGGTTTATTGTAAGCCCCCTTTAAAGAGAGCCGAACAGGTGATGGAGTATCTGGGTCGTTATACTCATCGGGTAGCCCTTTCCAATGATCGGTTGGTGGCTTCGATGGCAGCCAGGTAGTCCTTCGCTGGCGGGATTCGGCGGACGGCGACAAAATCAAGTTTTTAACTCTGGAGGCCTTTGAGTTCATTCGTCGGTTTTTGCTCCATGTTTTACCGGATCGATTCGTCAAGATCCGGCATTATGGCCTTTTGAGCAATCGAGGCCGCAAGAGGAAGCTTTTGCGCTGCCAGAAGCTTCTGGGGGTTTCGACAAAGGAAGAGCCGGAGGAATCTCCCAAAGAAACCTGGGAAGATCTGTTGACTCGGATTACGGGAAATGATCCCAGAGTTTGTCCCTTCTGTGGGCAAGGGAAAATGATCCAGAGAGAAATCCTGTCTGCCTGTGCGATACGCACGGCAGACAGGATGCTCCCAATATGCTGGGCGTCCTCCATGAGAATGGATCCGCGGGTAGGAACTTATTTTAATTCGAAATGTCCCTCCAAAGGAGAAAGAATGTCTTTTTCCCGCAGAAAAGAAGCTAATCTCTCTTCTGCCCGGTAAGAGACCAACGCTTTTACCCCAAAAGATTACCATATCAGTCGCCAGAATCCTATTCAATTGTCAAAGAGCAATCATTGTGGAAGAGGGGAAACATTTGATAGAACCAAGCCGTTCGATTGAATCCCCATAGCTACCGGAGAGCGGCTTAGTTCAACCGATTGTATCCGGAATTCCGCTTTGCTCCACTCCGGATACAATCTTTATCGTTAGGCAGATAAGATGAGCTGGGCAACGCATGACACTCCGAACAAAGGAGGATAGAGACATGGGTAAAGCTGCCATATTCGTATTCATAGCACTCTTACTCACGATATACAACTATGGCGCTTACGCCGCTACGTCACCTGATGATAATTCACGGCAGTATTTGAACAACGTGACGATCTATGACTGTGTCGGGGGAAAAGTCAGTCTTAAGCGCGGTAAGAAAGGACACAAAGATAGTAATAATGCTTAACATTAGGTGGTCTTACTGTCCTGGTTCCCTGAAAACAACGATAGGGAACATTGCCACAGTATCACTTTTTGACACCACAAGCGAGTCATTCCCTGTCCACAAATTCGAGTTTGTGGATGGCTCGATAATTATCGGGAGCTCAGATGCTGAATTTGCTGCGCGCTCCAAGCAAGGGAAATACTCCATAAACCTTCACAAGGTGAAAAGTGCGGTCTTCCAACATGTTCGCAAACAAAAAGTAAACGATATTTCTCATCCAATCTTTTCAGTTACATATCGTACGGAGTACGACGGTTTCCGAGAGCAAACCGTGAATTTGTATGCTGTCGAATTCGGTTATTACTATTCTAAAATCGTGGGACGTAGCGCAATTGGTACTATTGTATCAGGTTCGACTAGCTTCGATTCCATTCAGGGGGGCTGACGGATACAATTGAGCATCCCTTTAGAAGATATTGTGAGTCTGGAGCTTGATTTGGATAAGGAACAAGGTGTGCGTCCACACCCACGAGTGCTTATATACAAGTTGACGGGACGCGACGATCTACGGAAGATAGCCGGCACATCCCCGCTCACACCAGCCGAGGACGAGTCGGTACAGAATGCAGAGGGGTATCTTTGCGGGAATGATTGGCGGGGAGCTTGGCAATTTGATCTGGATATGGTCGTGGCATTACGGAGGCCAAGCGCGCAGCCATCGCCGCGAGTCAGGTAATAGCAACGAATGACCGCCTAACAACAGCATTAAGGGCGACGGCAAAAGCCGCCGCGCCTTATGCTGAGCGTTATGGACCGCGGAATGGTGATTCATGGATATTGAAGCTTTTCTGAAACTACGGACAGCTTTCATACGGTACTTCTACGAGAATGGTGTAAAGCCGTTCAACGAAATCAAGACCGCAATTGAGAATGGAGAAGAGCCCTATGTCCCACCATATAGCGAGGATGGCGAGCCGCCATTCTTGGAGGAATGGATGGACGCCGAGCAAGGGGTAGATACTGTGGGGCATGTTTGCATATCCATTCTCTCGTCTTCGCTTCAGCTTTTCCTGAAGACTTGGGTCAGTCGACTGGAAAAGGAACATGGAATGAAGTTCAATCTCGATTTCAAGAAGAAGGGGTGGTTCAACGGATACAAGCAGATATTCCTGGAACTGCAATTACCCTTATCGGAATGTACTGTTGATTTTGATGTTGTCGAGCAGGTCACTCTTGCGAGGAACCGAGTGCAGCATCCCGAAGACCTTACGGAGGTCGGGGTCAAGCACTCCAAAAGCGATCTCAACAGATTCCCCCAACCCTTTTTTGCCAGCGAAACCGAAATAAAGATGGCAATTCGCGATGATGATGACAGCGTTACGTGGTGGATGAGACCGTCGATCAAGTCGACAAAGGAAAAAGTGCTTGCCGCGGTCGATCAAGTAGAGGCACTTTGTTCTTGGCTTGAAGAAGAATACTGGAAGGCCGTCATAACCATTGGCTGCACCGGATCGTGGCAAAAGGCGGCCACTCCCGGTGAGCCGCACGTTAGCCCCTTAAAACATATGAGGCTTGAAACATGATAGAATTCGAATGGGATCCCGCCAAAGCGGCGTTGAACCTGAAGAAGCACAGTGTTGCTTTCAAAGAGGCTGCTACCGTCTTCCGGGATCCATTGGGTATCACTATCTTTGATCCAGATCATTCCGAAGAGGAAGATCGGTTCATCACAGTCGGATTATCCGGGAACGGCCGATTGTTGATGGTCGGACACACCGACCGAGGGGATAAAATCCGAATTATCAATGCACGGGAGCTTAACCGTGCAGAGCGAGAGGCATATGAAGAAGAAATCCAAAGCCGAAAAACCTGACGTTCTTCGTCCAGAGTACAATCTCCGTGAACTTCTCAAAAGCGGCGTACAGGGCAAATATGCTGCCCGTTTTCGGGAAGGCACCAATCTGGTTCTCTTGGACCGTGATGTCGCCGAGGCTTTTCCAAGTGATCAGGCTGTAAACGAGACGCTTCGATTGGTGATTCAGCTGAGAAAGTTGCCAAGGACTGATAAAGAGGGTGTACGCTAGCAATTTGGCCAAATAGGGATAAAATTCGGCTAACAAGCGGTTGAAGATGGAACGGCAAATTCGCTGCGCTCCTTTGCCGTCCACTTAACCGCAACGTTAGCCTTCACAATGGCAAAACCTCTACAGAGCTTGCTTTGCAGGAATTGTCGCAATTACGAATGGCTAGCACGTAAAGCTCATGCCCAATTTCAAAGCGTGATTCCGGAAAAGGCCCGGCAGGAAAGCGATGCTCAACTTCATCGAAGCTAGCCAATTCACAAAGGATGTTTTCATTTCTTACAGTAGTGTCGATTCGGATGAAGTACTGGAATTTGTTAGCTTGCTCAAGAATACAGGAATTGATTTCTTTTTAGACAAGATGGATATTGGTTGGGGTGAAAGTATTATCGAGAAAGTATTCTCAGGAATTGAAACGTCCCGCTATGTAGTTGTTTTCATTTCTACAAACTCCTTAAAAAGCCCCTGGGTTAAAAAAGAGATATTAACTGCGTTTCAGAGAGAAATAGAATCCGAAACTATCACTCTTCTTCCAATTCTTTCCTGCCCACAGGTACGAGTTCTTTGGCACATTTCCTTTTCTAAAATCAAAGAAGTATTTAAAATTCGATGACAAAAAGCAAATCATACACAACCTCATCGAACTGCTCCGCGGACAAACCGAGTACCAATTTCACGTTTAATCACCCGCGATCTTATCATGGCCCTGTATGGTACGTCTTCTTGCAGAATCGGAAAATAATAACGTAGAACATAATGTAGCAATAAGGTGGGGGCCATGGTATCGCGAATACTCTGTCAAATTGAGCGATAAGGAGCCCGTTATTTCTAACTCACTCAAAGGGGGACGACGGCGAATTGATTCCTATAATTATTCGTCTTGATAAATCCGCCTACGTCATGATCGGCCAAGGAATCCCAAATAGCCTGACGTGTATTGACATCAATTCTTTTTGGGTCGACGCAAAATCCCGTATTAAGCGGATGATAGCAAAAACTCTACTGTGGCCATAAAACGTTGGGCTGCGGGTGTCTATTTGGTTGAAAGTTACGAACAGTCAATTGGGGACCGATTTGTTTCTCGTATCCAAACAACTAATAACGGTCGGCTAACAAAGCTATTGCTGCCGACGCAAAAAGCTGCGCGGCTGATTAGTATCGTTGGGCGTCTTTTTCGTTGATGAAAGGAGAATCTGATGCACGAACCCCTTCTATCCCCAGCTCATGTAATCGCTGCTAAGCCTCTCCTGCGCCTAATATCCATTCTTGGTGCAATTCTGGGCGCAACACTCCTCGTGGGTGGCATTTATCTCGCCTTCGCGCAGAGGCTCGCGGACACTAAGTTCACTCTCTTTGGCAATCAGTTTTCCTCGACAAGCGTTGGCGTCTCAATGGCATTCATCGGTGCCATATTGGTCATACTAACGTTTCGTCGCGTTTTACGTTCGATTGATCATCTCGCAGCGTTACCAGATGAAAAACCTCGTCGCAAAAAACATCGCTAATCGACGCCCAACAAATCGTTGGACGCGAGCGGCGCGGGCGTGAACTGCAAGGATGAAGGATGAGGGATGAATAATTCGCGCCGCCGCGTCAACTCAACCGTTCGGCTAAAACAGTAAGAGGGTTGTGACAAATGTTTCCATCCACCTACTTTAGCCTATTTCCTCCTTTCCCGAGGCAAGAGAAAGTATTTGTAGTCATGAGTTTTCATCCAGCATTTGAGGCTCGGTGGAAGAACGTGATTGAACCAGCAATAAGACTGGTTGAAAGAAACAATATCCCCCTGGAGCCGGTCAGAGTGGACATCCGTCGGATAAGCGACTCTATCCTGACTGAGATTCTGACCGGAATTTCCACGTCCTTGGTGGTATTCGCTGATGTCACCTCGTTGGGGAAGTACGAAGACAGACCGATACGAAACGGCAACGTAATGTACGAAGTGGGACTGGCTCACGCAATAAGACTACCTGAGGAGATTGTGCTATTCCGATCTGACAGCGAAGAGCTTCTCTTTGATGTTGCCAATGTTCGCATCAATTCATACGATCCTGATGGTGATCCCGGCGGAGCAAAGAGAAAAGTGGGGACAAGCATAGTGGATGCGATCAAGGAAGTTGATCTCAAAAAGAGCCTATCGGTAAAATCTGTCGCTGAATCATTGGACTATAGCTGTTGGGACATCCTAATGAAAGCCGCGGCGGAAGACGGAATTCATCCTCCACCGATGAAGACCATGGGTCAGGCATTGGGAAACGCGCGGCACATCTCCGCCATCTCTCGTTTACTGGAACTTGGAGCCTTAAAGACAAACTACATACACATATCGCCGGACCTTCTCAATGACAAGGACGATCGTCCCGCTGAACAAATGCTTAAATATACTCTTACTCGATTTGGAAATGCTGTATTTGCTTATGTTATCTCTGAAATGGGAATGTTGTCTCCAGAGGTCCAAGAGAGCCTCAAGAGGTTCTTCAAAACGCCCGGCGACACGGTGACGTGAAATGCCTGCCGAACAAGTCGTTCCACCGGATCGCTTACGCTTCCGGTGAACTCTGCGTTAGGCCCTAGGGGTAGGAGGTAAATATCTATGAAAGACCAACATACGAACAGACCAAAGGATTCTGCGCCAGAAAGAGGCCGCCCAAAACCGGGGGCCCGGATCGTCGTCAGTAAGATCGTTCCGGAACAACGGCTGAGAGGCCTGGCTGCGCTCGCTGCGAAAGTGCAGGGGGTCGATGTTCGCCAAGCAAAGGCTCCAACCGCGGTGACGACCGCCGTGCGCGAATTGAACGAGATCGCGCGGCTGGCTGCCGGCACGCTGTTGGGACGCAGTGGGGCCGAGGCGATGTTTCGACAACGGATTGCGGAAACCCCGCCGGAGAACTTCCGCGGCAACCAGGGCAGGTATGGCCGATCCGTTAGTGCGGCATTGACCGCCCTAGGCGGAGCGCTTGGAGGCGACCTACCCTGCCTCGATCGGTTCGCGGGAGTGGAGCAGGTGCTGCAGGCCGCCTTCCTTCTCGACGTGCGTGGCAGGGATCGCAACGCAACTCACACGTATCAGACCGGAGCGTACTTACAGAACCGGATGCGCACCCTCTCGCAGTTTGAGGGAAGGCTGCGTGGGGCTATCGGCGACCTAGCCCGTCGTGGCGCTATCGAAGAGGAAGGGTTTTCCGACGGCTCCCGGAGGCCTGGCGCTCCGACAGGACCCGACGGCTTTACCGACCCGATTCTGCCTCCGGATACCGAGACATCTCCATCCGGTCCTCTTCCCGATCCCATCGGCCCGGGTGAGCCGGATCCTGGTCTGTGCGAGGACCTAGGCGACCTTTGCAGCACGCTGTTCCGGGAAGCGGCGGCGGCATTGATCAGTGACCCTTTCGTTGACGTGATCGCCTCCGTGGAGCCAAACTGTCTCTGCCATGATTATGACCCGAACCAGATCTTCGTGGCTCTCCCTGCGACGGGACGCAAGTTTCCAGACCCCCTCCCCGCCGATGTCAGGCTCTATTTTCGCGGAGACGATATCACGGCGAACATCGTCTCGCTGACGCCGGACGAGTTGCGCTTCCGCATACCGCCTAATTCTCAAACCGGTTACGTCTACCTGCGAGGGCTTTTCGCGGCGGAACGAGGAGGCGTCCGTAATGTGGAGCGGCTTTGCGGTTTCTCGCTGCCAGACTTTCCCGCTGGGCTCCCACAGGGACCAGCGGTGCTGATCAGCATCATCTTTCCGCCAGTCATCGATCTGTTGACCGCCAATGGGACACCAGGTCCTGAGGTGGAAGCGGAAGCATGCGGATTGGTTGACATCTGCTGGCATGCACATCCTTCCGATCAGCCCCCGCATCTCCCGATTCCACCATGCGGGCGTATCACCGTCGTGGTGCGAGACGAAGCAGGAAACGTGGTGGCCGAGGGTGGCCCGATGGACTGCCTGACCGCCCGGAGCGCACACGACCATGCGTTTACCGTGGAGGCACGGAGCTTCGCCAATGACCAGGAGTGCGGCAGCGCCGATCCCCGCACCATCGCGGTTCGCCGCGTGGCGATGATTCATTTGGTGAGAGACGTTCCTCAGGGCAGCGAACTTCTGGCGGGAAACGGTGGTAGCTTCTTCGTCGAAATATCGTGCCCGGCGCCTGATGATGGACAGGAAGTGCAATTGACGTCCAGCAACGCGCAGGCGCTCCAAGTAGCAGGGAACGTGACGATCCCTGCCGGGCAGACGCGGGCGCGAGTTGAGTTTGCGACGGCCAATGATGCCTGCGGCAGGGCGGAGGTGCGGGCGACCGCCGCAGGCTATAGAGAGGCGCGCCTTCCCTACGATCTGCTGCGCGCACCGGTGCTTGATTGGGCGATCACCTATTACATGCCCTATGCGCCGCCCCATACGGCTCAGTTTGCGCAGTTCCTCTTTACCGTCCAAGCCGACTGTGTGCCGCAGCCGGAAAGCCGTCTTACTTGGAAACTAATACGGATCGATGTAGGCGGACAGGGCGAGGAATTACCGGTTACAGTGAGTCGCCCTCCCATCGGCGACTTTTTCCTGATCTCGCCCACGGATGAGGCGGTCGCCGGGCTGGTGTTGGGCACATGGGCGATTGTGGCGGAGGTTCCCGATCAAGGGCTCGTATCGAACGCGCTGGCCTTCGAGGTCGATCTCTGTGAGGTGGATATCACGTTGGATATGATCACCGTCACTGAGGGCCAAGGTCTGTTTGAGGGCGATCTTGAGCTTCACCTCACGGCAATTGTACGGAGCGACCCGCCGCCGATCCAGAGCATCGGCTCGTTCACACCTCCCCACGACTCTCTGCGATGGCCACCCTTTCCGGCTGACTCGATTTCGCTGGGAGAGGACGAATCCGTTCAACCGCAGGCCCGGATCGCCACTTACCGTGTCGGCCGGGACAAACCAATCGCCGCAGATATTGAGGTAACTGTCAGGGAGGATGATGCCTTCCTCCAGTTCGGCAGCGACGTCGGAACGGGTGGCGGGAGGCTTACCGTGAGTTGCCAGGAAGAGAATGCGCTGGTTCTGGATGTGGTTATCATGGGTGGGGTGTTCGAGATCACCGGAGTCGGAGGCGGGGAGCGAGATTGTGAACGCATCGTCGGCGAGGATCTCCCGCCCGGCGAGCAGGTATGCGCGTCGGCCAGTTTCGGCACCGGTCCTACCGGCCGCGTCCAACTGACCTTCAAAGCCACGCCGAAGGGAAGTCCTTAATGGAGATCGAGAAAAGCCAGCGTAGGCTGGATGGAGCTTGCGGAATCCGGGATGATCGAGACATGGAATACCCGTATTCCGCTACGAGAAGGGTCACGGGGGTCAGGTCTTTCCTTTTACCTGGAGGCAAGAGGAAATACCTCACCCGGCGGCCCCTGATCCGATAGCCCCTTCAGCTTCCGGGAAGGCCAGGGGGAAGTAGGTAAGGGGAAAGTAGGGTCAAGTCTTGAATCGTGCATCAATGCTTGGCCTAACAACCGCCTGCAGCCGACGCCTTCCAGCCTCCGCTCGTACCTCGCTCCGGCTTCCAGGCGCGGCTGAGGCGTGGCGTTAGGCGTCACGACGCGCATCCTGTGAACGCAGCCATCAGGTCCGAATACCAGGGACGCAGGGAAGCATGAGAGCACTTGTCTTCAAGCGTTATGGCGGACTCGATCAGGTCGCGTTCGCTGACATTCCTCGGCCGGTGCCCAAGCCGGACGAAATTCTCGTTCAGGTCCACGCTGCTGGCTTGAACCCGGTCGACAACAAGATCCGGAGCGGAAAGATGAAGGCCATCGTCCGGTTTCAGCTACCGGCCACGCTGGGCAGCGATTTGGCGGGTGTGGTGGTGGAGGTAGGCCATTCTGTCACGCGCTTCAAGCCGGGCGATGCCGTCTTCGCCAGCATCGACGGGCTGCGCATGGGCGCTCTCGCTGAGCTTGCGGTCGTAGCCGAGAACGCCGCCGCACTCAAACCGGCGCATCTGGACTTCGTGCAAGCGGCCTCCATCCCGATGGTCGGACTGACGGCGTGGCAAGCGCTTAAGGAGCGTGCACACATCAAGCCCGGCCACAAGGTGTTCATCCCCGCAGGCGCTGGAGGCATTGGCACGTTCGCGATCCAGCTCGCGAAATACCTCGGAGCCAAGGTGGCGACGACGACCAGCGCTGGCAACGTGGATCTGGTGCGGAGCCTCGGAGCCGATGAGGTGATTGATTACCAGAAGCAGAAATTTGAGGATGTGCTGCGGGATTACGATGCCGTCCTGGACACCCTCGGGGGCGAATCGCTTGAGAAATCCTTCCAGATTCTGAGGCCCAAGAGCATCGTCGTCTCGATCGTCGGGCCACCTGACGCCGCGTTCGGTCGGACGAAAGGCATGAACTTTCTCATGGTGTTCGTGCTGTGGTTGCTGAGCCGTAAGATGAATCGCCTCGCCAAAAAACGAGGCGTCGAGTATTCATTCCTGCTCATGCAATCCAGACGGTAGCCAACTTGCAGAGATCGGCGAGCTTCTCGAGGTCGGGGAGCATCCGGCCGGTGATCGACAAGGTATTTCCGTTCGATCAAGCGAAGGAGGCGCTTGCGTATCTCGAGAAGGGTCGGGCCAAGGGGAAGGTCGTTGTCCAGATGAAGTGAATCGGTCAGTCATACGCTGATGACCAAGCTCGCTGGGATGAGATACCGACTGTGACGCCTAACAACCGGTTGCAGGCGACGGTTGGCGGGTAGCGAGGTGGCTGGCCGCGCGTTGGGTGTTCGCCCACCGCGCCTGAACCGGAGCGTTAGGTGCCCCCTTGACAGTTCGCACTCAATGACCTGGCAGTACTCTCGATCACGTTGTGCGTTGACTTGCTTGCTTCATCGGCTACGACCTTGGTTTTCTGCGGTCTCGATCCGCTTGCAAGCAGCTACGGCACATCTGCTCCACCGGTATACTCGGAAAGGAGTTGTGCAGATGCGCGGGGGTCTGTTTCTCAGGGTGACACGGTCGCACACAGGTCGTTCGGCGGACATCGACCACGATTATCGTCTCGCCCAGGAATGGGCGTCGCGCTCTGGCCGCGAACTCACCGACCATCCCGCACGCGAGCAGTTTGTCGCAGCGCTTAGCATCGCCCCTATACTCCAAGGTGATGCGATTCTCTTGCTTCGTGCCCGGAAGCATGCGCCAGATATTCAGTCTTGGGGAGAATATGGGGCCTCCCGAATCTCACCACGTGCAAAGCGGTGGCCGCTATAATCGTGCTGGTGAGGTCGTCCTTTACCTCTGCGATTCAGAACCTGGCGTGCTGCTGGAGATCGCGCGTGGTGAACCCTGCGTCTACTTCGTGCAGGAATTTCTCCTCACACCAGCAAGTCTTCGTTTAGCGGATCTCGCTTCCACTGCCAATGTCAACATCGTTCACTCCGTTCTTGAATTCGCGGAGTCGTGTGCCGTGCCTGGTCGGACAGGTCCCGAGACCTATGAGTTCAGTCAATACGTCGCCGAGCTGGTCAGGTCCCAAGGTTTCGATGGGATGATCGTTCCCGGAGTTCTAGGCGGGCCGCGCAAGGAATACCGCAATGTCGTAATCTTCTCGCCAGAGGGACGTTGGCGCGCCTGGTCCCGCCGAGAGGTAGGATTTCGCGGTCCCGTCATAGCCTCCGACGAAAAGCCCCCCGGCACCTAACAATCGCCTGCAAGCGACGCCCAATAGCCTCCGCTCGTACCTCGCTCCGGCCATTGGGCGCGCCTGAAACGTGGCGTTAAGCACTGAAACGGACAGAGGAGGTATGGGTCATGGCCACCGGTTTCATCTATACTGTGAGCACGTTGACCAAAGACTATGTGCAACAGGCGTTCTGCAATGTACCAACCCAGTTCGGGGATCGTCTTTACTTCGGTCCGTGCAAAGTACCAATGCGCCCCAGAATCAACCCCGGCGATTACGTCTTCGGGGTATCCCCTTCGGGGGTCGGTCCCCGCCGAATCGTGTTCGTTGGCCACATCGAGGAGCGGATCACATTCCGGGAAGCCTACGAGCGGTTTCCAGATCTTCGTGGTCCTGAAGGCCCCATCCATGTGCGGCCCATCAGTCATTCGGACCTTCCCGCGCACTGCTCGTACGCACACATTCCAGACGCAATGCACGCGGATCGCTGGCAGAAGGACTTGGCGTCCCTGGACTTGGATGCGTTCTTCGTCTGTTCTCCCCAGACCGGGTGTGTGGGGCGTTGGCTTGGCAGGTTTGGCCCCAAGATTGATGGGGAAATCCTCGACTTCCTGAAAACATGCTCCGTACATGGCGAGCCCGGTGAATTGAGCCAGGCTAACAACGCTGCGACATTGCGGAACCCTATTGTCCATAGAGGGCCGCTTGGAGGGCTTCTCTTTAGGGGACTTCACCTCGAAACTAGCAGACCGGAGGTGCTTCTAGGACTGTGCGAGACCCGAATGGCGACCTCGACCGAGAGGCTGGACGAAGTCCCTGTCCCCATGTGGCACCAAGCACGGCGGCACCCGTGCGGTAGCCGCAAGACATCAAGGGGGTGCCGATGACTCTGGAGCACATGGACACAAGCCAGATACTCCTCCTGAGGGTCGGCATGGACTCGGGCTTTGGGGGTCTGGGCCCGCTGTTTCCGGATGGAACGTTCGAGTACGTGCCCATTCCCGATGCCCCGAGTCAAGTCTCAGAGCGGTCCCTGTTCTTCCGCGACATTTTTGCAAGAAGTGGGGGCAGTGTTGCCCGGTTCGTTCCCGCAAAACACAAAGAAGACCCGGCACACTATGACCCGGAATTCGAGACATTCACCTATGGCGATCCAACGAAGAACAAGAGGCGGCAACTCCTCCGCCTCGGCAGGGGCGATATGCTCGTATTCTACGCCGGGCTTCGCCCGCCCGAGGCGCCCCGAGGATCGAAGTTGTACATCATTGGGTATCTGACTATCCGCCAAGCTCACGCGATCACAAGCCTGTGTCCCTGGCCACCGCCTGGATTCCAACACCTTTGGGCCAACGCCCACTTTAGGCGTAACGAGGGCGACGAGAATCTCGTAGTTGCCGAAGGCGACCCCGCGACGAGCCGCCTCTTGGAGCAGGCCATGCCATTGTCCGATGGACAACAGTATGTCCTTCCAGAAATGACGGAGCTTCTTGGCCTATCAGGCTCGGTGAAACGCGCCGGAGCCGGGAGATGGGTGCCAGAGGGGCACGTGGAGCGAGTTGCCCGTTGGTTGCGGAGTCTGTGAGAGCGTGAGCAAGAAGACAGGAAGCCTAACCAAGCCTTGCACTCGACGCCTTGCTTCGCGCGGCGCGAGTGAAAGCTTCGTTAGCCCAAACAATATAGATACATGAACAAATAGGACGCTCAATGATTCATTGTGGCACATGGGAAACGGGGGAAGAAATTCAAATTACCTATTCAAAAGAGCAACGTATTTTATACCAGCAAAAAGACCTCAGGTGTATCTACGACCAATTTCCAAGACAGGTCGGCATCAATAAAGGCAACTTCGTGGAGATGGTTGCGAAGAAATATTTTGAGGGACAAGGGTACAATGTTGAAATCTATTACTACCTTGTCAGAAATAAGAAACAAGCGCGAAAGAATGCCCGGCTTCAAAAAGATTTGCCATATCTTCAGCGAAGGTAAAGTTCGCCTCTTAATAGCCGAAGCTGATAAGGCTTTTCGCTCTATCGGGAAAAAGATTGCCTCTGGAGATCCAGATTTATTCGTTTATAATGAGAGTACGGGAGATTGGTTCTTTGTTGAAATTAAGGAAAATGATCAGGTTACAGATAATCAGAGAATTTTATTTCCATTAATTCAGAAATTTCTTTGCCCGGTATTTGTAGCTCGGGTTATTGGAAAATGAGACCAACGCTCCTGGAGACGGGTCGAAACCCCGCTTCCTCTGATGTCAGCCGAAGAAAGGAGATGTTATGAAAAGGGTTGATTTAACTCTTTCCGAACTTTCGTTTACGGAGAAGCTGAACTTGATGGAGACCCTCTGGGCGGACCTGACCCGAGACGAGAAGAAACTTAAATCACCAGGTTGGCATGAGACCGTCCTGAAGGATCGAGAGGAGGCCTATGCGGCCGGCAAAGTGAACCGTATCGGATTGGGAACAAGCCAAGAAAAGGATTAAGAAGAAAGTCTCATGAAGATAAGAATTCTCAGCCCAGCCGAGAGGGATCTTGAGGAGGGATATCGCTTCTATGAGTCGCAATCCCCCGGTCTTGGATCTTATTTCCTCGATTCCCTTTATTCTGATATCGACTCCTTAGCATACTTCGGCGGCATTCACCAACTCGTTTTTGGATACCATCGCCAGCTCTCCAAGCGGTTCCCATTCGCCATATATTATCGAATCATTGACAATGAGGTTGTGGTTTTTGCTGTCCTTGATTGCCGCCGCAACCCAAGTTGGATAAGGGAAAGACTAATGAAGGGCTAACAAGACGCTCAACACGGACCGCCAAAAAGTAGGCGGCCGGTCAGCTCTATCGTTATGCCTATGAATACGGAAGAAACTACGTTATACGACAGACAGGAGACGTGAGATGCCAATAATATCCATGTTCTATGGGATCATAGTCCAACTTTTCTTCTTCGATACTGACAAACACAACGAGCCCCATATTCACGTGCGATATGCTGAATTCACAGCTTCTATCGACATAGAGACTGCAGAGATCCTGGACGGGGAAATCCCGCGCCGACAACTAAGATTAGTCCAAGCATGGATTGAAATTCACCGTGATGAATTGATGGCCGATTGGGCTCTTGCGGTGGAAGGAAACACTCCTTTTAAGATCGAGCCTTTGAAGTAGGAGGTAACGAATGATTACAGACGTAATCGACTTTGAGATTTTACCCGACTACAGAATAGAGGTTACACTCTCAAATGGCAGCACAGGTATCTTCGATGTCAAACCATATCTCGACAAAGGCATCTTCAAGGAACTGAAAGACTACAATTATTTCCGAAGAGCCAGAATTGAATTCGGGACGATTACGTGGCCCAACGAGCAGGATTTCAGCCCTGAAACAATAGAGATCAAAATGCAAAAGGCATAACAAGCGCATCAACTCGAACTCGCAAATTCCCTGCGCTCATTTGCCAGACGGTCATGCGCAGTGCTTCACTTAGAACATGAAAAAAACTCAGATCATTGAGGAGATTCGTCGGACGGCCGAGAAGAATGGCGGCGTTCCGCTCGGGAGATCGCGATTCCTTGCCGAAACCGGAATTAGAGAGAGTGACTGGATCGGGAAATTCTGGATTAAGTGGAGTGACGCGGTCCTTGAGGCGGGATATGAGCCAAACAAGAAGCCGCAGCCGTTCGATGAGAACTGGCTCTTGAAGAAACTGGCAGGACTCGTCCGCGAACTGGGTCACTACCCCGTGGCGGCTGAGATTCGAATGAAGGCGCGGAAGGACAAGGAATTTCCTAGCCACAACGTTTTCTCACGGTTCGGTCGGAAAGCGGAGATCGCATCTGCGCTCTTGACCTGGTGTGAATCGAACCCTGGGTGGTCGGACGTAGAGGCAATCTGTGTACCGCTGGCGGAGGTAGCTAGCGAAAATGAAGAGTTGGACTCACCCGCAAAGGGGCCCGAGTACGGATACGTTTACCTTCTGAAATCGGGAAGGTATTACAAGATTGGCCGAAGCAATTCCCCCGGCCGCCGTGAATACGAACTTGCTATCCAACTACCAGAGCCGGTAAAAACGGTTCACACCATCAAAACCGATGATCCAATGGGAATTGAGGCTTATTGGCACCAGCGATTGTCAAGCCGCCGGAAAAACGGAGAATGGTTTGAGCTTCGTAGGGAGGATATTTCAGCATTTCGTCGCCGCAAGACCATGTAGGCGGCGCATAACAAGGGCATCCAGGCGGACGCGATGGACCCGCGCCGCTGATGCCCAGCGTTCGGCATGGATAAAGCGAGATTAGATGTTTCGGGACTTGCGGTATGTGGCAAGAGACATGGACGAACATTCCCGTTTGGCTTTGGCGAGCATCTTACGGAAGCGCGGGCTCTTCTGGAGAAGGTAGTCCTCAATGTCGCGGTCCTCAATATATTCGATCACGGCGGTGATTTTTCCATTTTTCGTTACAAACACCGGTTCCTGTTCGGCGTCCTCCAAATATTTCGCGAAGTTGTTCCGAACCTCTCCCATAGGCGCAATTTTCATCACTTTAACTCCTTGTAGTAGCGCAGAGTCTGGTCTTTATGCATAACCCTCAGGACATCAACGCGTCGCGCAACCTCATCAACCACGTAAAAGATGCGGTAGTCGCCAACTCGGAGCCGGTAATCCGGGTTGCTGATGCCGCGCAACCGTTTGATCCGGCTCTTGCTCTCTCTCGTGGGATTGTGCTGCAGGTGCCTTTCCATTGCGTCGGCAATTTGCGTGGCGTCGTATTTTCGCAGTGCATCCAAGTCGGCAATGGCACTGCGTTTCAACATGATGGTGTAGACACCCATAGCAAAATAGTGCCATAATTATGCTACACTGTCAAGAAGAAGTTGCCGAACCATCGGATGCACTTGCCCAGAAAGGCCTCCTGCCTTCCTGGCAAATGATCCGCAGCGTTAGCACCACAAAAAAAGGTAGCTATTGTATGGGAAAATATTTATAATTTCCTTAAGGTAAACCCCGGCTCTGCCGGGGGACTAAAAAACTTTGAGAATTCCACAGAGTCTTTTAATGTAAAGCGATTAGCTGTCGTAAAACAGTTGTCGACGTGCGGCCGATCTTTCAGGAGGTTTTGTCTTCGGTTGCGATCAGGCCCCTTTGAGGGGCCGGCAAACCCAAGCTCACCTCTGGTGGAGGTTATGACTTCCTCATGATAACCGAGACCGACAGGGAGATAATCGAGAAAACGGCTGTCAAGTATGGGGCCAAGCGCGTGATACTTTTCGGGTCGAGCCTATCTGCCGATAAAGAAAGCAGGGACATCGATATCGGGGTAGAAGGTATCGACGAAAGAGAATTCTTCACGTTCTACGGTGAACTCCTATTCGCTTTATCGAAACCGGTTGATGTCGTGGACCTGTCTACAAGGAGCCGCTTTACCGACCTTGTTAAGCGCGAGGGCGTGCCTCTTTATGCCTGAATACCGTCTTCGTATTGAAGCCGAGTACGAGGCCATTGAAAATTCGCTTTCCGCGCTGCCTTCCCTTCCATTATCCACCCTCTCCACCCTTGAGTTTGCCGGGGTAGGTGCCTTGTTGCACAATTTCTACAACGGCATTGAAAACATTCTCAAACAAGTCTCCCAGTTGCAAGGGTTTCCAATCCCCCAAGGCGACTCTTGGCATAGGGATCTACTCCTTTCGGCACTCGACAGGGGAATCCTCTCCGTTGGGTTGCTGGAGGATTTGAAGCCTTATCTTGCCTTCCGCCATTTCTTCAGCCATGGCTATGCGCTGAACCTCTCTCCTGAACGAATCCAGCCACTCGTGAGGGATGCCAAATTCGTATTTGAGAGGTTCAGAGGCGAAATCGATCATGTGCTAACAATCTAATCCAGCCGACTCGCTGCACTCGCGGCTGATCACTACGTTGGCCATCAACACAATTTGACAAAACCCTATCGATCATACTATCATAAGACAATACTGATCGATGGAGGTATTGACATGCAATCAGTTACCGTATCGCCAAAATATCAAATCGTTATACCAAAGTCCGTTAGGAAGGCATTAAACCTTCGTCCAGGTCAAAAAATGCAGATTGTCCAGTATGCCGGACGTATTGAACTCATCCCGGAACGGGATATCAAAGAACTCCGTGGATTTCTCAAAGGCATCAACACGGAATTCAAACGAGAGGAAGATAGAGTATGAATATCGTTGATTCCTCCGGATGGCTCGCATATTTCGCCGATGAACCTAATGCCAAGCATTTCCTAACCCCGCTGAGTGATTCGGCTGAGCTCGTTGTCCCAACCGTAACGATATACGAGGTATTCAAAGTCATTCTCCGGGAATCCAGCGAGAACGAAGCACTACAGGCGGCCGTTGCTATGCAAAAAGGAACGGTTGTGGATCTGAGCGCGCCATTGGCAATCGCCGCTTCAAAGCTAAGCTTGGAGCACAATCTACCAATGGCTGACAGTATCATTCTCGCAACAGCGCAGGAATTCAAAGCGATCATCTGGACACAAGATTTGGATTTTAAGAACTTAAGTAATGTGAAGTATTTTCCCAAGAAATGAGAATAGGCCAACCAATCAACCCACCGGACGCTCCTTCCCCCGCACCGGTGATTTTTTCGTTAGGCCATTTTGAAAGTTGTCTTTCCCAATAACCTTACCATTGATCACCAGGAGCAAAAGGAACAGTTATGGCAGTTGGTTGGTCCCGCGATGAGGCGGTGCAGGAACAAATAGATGCCACGGTAGAATCCGCAGTCCAATCAGCTAGAAGCCGAATACCGGATGGCGAAAGCTTGACTCATTGTGAGGAATGCGAAGCTGCTATTCCTGATGCGCGTCGCAGGGCAATCCCTGGAGTTCGATATTGTGTTAGATGTCAATCAGAACTCGAAAAAAGCTTGAAGACAGTTACCTTATACAATCGAAAAGGTAGCAAAGATAGTCAACTGAAGTAAAATTCCTGGAAAATCAAGCACTGGCTTTACTCAAGGCCTAACAAGGGACTCAAGTTGCCGGGTTTGCGACCCGCAACTTGGCCCCGGGTTCGGCTTTGAAATCAGGATCATAGCGGCGCCAAATTTGAAGAGAGCGATGGCAGAAAAATCTACAGATCGGCGTCTCAGTGAGGCGAGTCTTATCGCCCCATGCGGTATGAATTGCGGCCTGTGTTACGCCTTTTTGCGCAGCCGGAATAGATGCCCGGGTTGCAGAGTTGATGATCGCGGCAAGTCCAAAACGCGCGTCAAATGCAAAATCAGGAATTGCGAGGCGGGACGCAGAGACGATGGGAATTTCTGCACCAGCTGTGCGAGCTTCCCATGTGAGCGACTTAGTCGCTTAGACAAGCGGTATCGTACGAAGCACGGCATGAGCATGATTGAAAATCTGAAGAACATAGAAGCTGGCGGACTGCGGAGCTTTGTCGAGAGCGAGAGGTCCAATTGGGTTTGCCCCGGCTGCGGCGAAACGATTTGCGTCCACAAGCCATTCTGTCTGGTCTGTGAACGTAAATGGCGTTAGGTATCCTGTCAGGTGAAAGACCCGCCCAACAAGCGGATGTACCGACTACTTACGTGGTTTGAGTGAAGTACCGGGACCCCTTCAAGTTTCGATGGCCCACAGAGCCGGACTCTATTGAGGGGAATGGGGCCGAGGAGATTGTACAGCCGCCACGTCGGTCCAGGATAAACCTAAATGGAAATTCTGATAAAATGGCAATGGTGCCGAATAACGCGATCCAGCGGCCGGCGGCTGGGCCAGCTGCCGTTGACCCTTAAGGTTAGGGGCGATTACGACCGGCGAAGAGCACACCGATATGTCTAATCATGATTCCGATCTCGTTTATGCAATCAAAGGAATGTTGACGGAAGTAGAATATGCCTGGGCTCACTACAGAATCTACAATGACTTAAAAGAAGCTCTCTCTGCAAAGAAAGCAATATTGGCTCGATACTCTGACTTTTTTGATCTTACGATTTTGGCACACCTCTCTGGAATGATCCTGGCCATCTCCCATCTGCTGGACCGCGATGCGCGTTCACGGAGTATTTACTGGCTTTTGAACTATATCGATAATCAACGAACCGAGTTTGGGCCCGACATCAATGTTCAAGAGCTGCGATCACGGCTTGAAGCGATGGCCCCCCAAAAGGAAAAGATACGTCGAATTCGAAACAAACGCATCGCTCACACGGAACGCATGACCCAAGCCGAGACCGAGCAATTTTGGGCGAGCATCGATCTCACACCAGCAGAGGTGCAATACCTCCTTACCGAATTGAAAGCCATCCTAACAGAGGTGACAGGCACGCATAAGGAGGTTGATTGGCGATGGGTCATGATTGCCATCGATGAAGAAACTTCCGAATTGATCGACGCTCTAACGCAGAGACATCCAGCAAAATAATTCGGGCCTAAAACCGCGCCCCGGCCGACGCGCTACGCGCCGTCATCTAAACTGCGCTTGAAGTGGCTGAGCCCGAGCGTTCGGCAAGGAAATTGGGCCATGATTGGACAGAAGGCATTACTTGAGCTTTTGTCCAAAGCAATGGACCAGGGGTTTTTTCAGCTATGCTTTCTTGAAGCATTGGGTCGGAAGATATCGGAACATCTTCAAAAACGAACCACAACATCGAGGGCCTAACATGCGCTTGCAGCGGATCGCGAAGACTGCGGGCTGAAGTGCAGTGTTGGGCCTCAGAGGGACTATGCGCATCGATAGACTCGACCATCTGGTGCTCACCGTTACCGATATGACTTCAACGTGTGACTTCTACAGCCGCGTCCTGGGGATGGAAGTGGTCACTTTCGGGGCCGGACGGAAAGCCCTCGCGTTTGGCGCGCAGAAGATCAATCTTCACCAAAAAGGAGAGGAATTCGAGCCGAAGGCCGCTAATCCAACTCCAGGATCGGGCGATCTGTGCTTGATCTCCTCAGCTCCGATTGCGGAGGTCATTGAACACTTGCGTCAATGTGGGGTTCCCATTCTCCAAGGGCCTGTTGCCAGGACGGGCGCGACTGGGCCAATCCAATCGGTCTATTTACGAGATCCAGACGGGAACCTCGTTGAGGTTTCAAATTATCCTGAGGTCTAACCCTTCACTCCAGCGGACGCGCTACGGCCTGTGTCCTTTGCGCGCGGCTAAACTCGATGGTTAGGCATAAACACATGATTAAACTTTTCATCACCCTTCTTGTCTTCTTATTTTCCGCTCAAAGGGGACCGCACCCCATGACGCTCGGAGGCTTCTCGTCCGGTGGAGGGCGGTGATTTGGTCGTTGGGCATAAGGAAGAAAAAGGGAGGTCATGAATGATGTCCAATGAAAATCGGAACAATGTCTTGGCGGCAATCATTATCGGTGTTTGCCTCCTCGTCGGGTTTTCAATTGGAGGATATTTCATCGGAAAGGGCGGCGCACGATTCAAGTCAGAAACTCGAACTGTTACCGTCAAAGGCCTGGTTGAAAAGGAAGTCAAAGCGGATCAGGCTGTATGGACGCTGCGTTTCCGAAGAGCAAGCGAAGACCTCAAAGAGGGTCATGCTAAGATCAGTGCTGATCGAGAAACCGCCCTGGCCTTCCTCAAGAATCAAGGCTTCAAGGATGAGGAGATAAGCCGACAACCGACCCGCACCCTCGACAAGCTCGCGCGAGAATATGGTCAAACCCAGGCGACGGAACGACTCCGCTACGTTGTGACAAGCTCCCTGGTTGTAACAAGCGCCAATGTCGATCTCGTCACAAAGGCCTTGGGAGCCACCGAGGAGCTGCTGAAGGCAGGCGTGCTGCTCGACGGTCAGGAAGGCCCTGCGAATCCCCGATACGTTATTACAACGTTCAACGCCCTTAGACCGCAACTGCTGGCCGACGCCACAAAAAATGCCCGGTTAACGGCCCAGCAATTTGCTTCCGACTCCGGCGCAACGATCGGCAAGATACGCTCGGCAAACCAGGGCGCGATTCAGATTTTCGGCACCGATGGGATGGATGAATCTGCACCGTATAGCCCGACAAGCACACCAGGAAAGAAGATCAGGGTCGTGAGTACCTTCGAGTTTGAGTTAAAGTAGGCACAGCCCGTCCCGCCCAATTGGCATGGACCGAAGCCGGAGTGGGGGAATTACCTCCGTCGCGCTGATGAATGTAGGCCGATATCGAGGTCGTTGAGAGACCGCCTAAGAATCTCCTGCATTCCACAGGCGCGCACCTTTCCGTTTACTTTGGCGGCAGGAAATTCGCTGCTCTCTGTCTCGTCGGCGTGCAGCGTCCGGCGGCTGCGGCTGAGATCTGACTTTATATGTCATTTCTATGCGGTTATCCCATGACAATCGAGGAGCGTTACATCGAAAGATACAAAGCGGGGGACACTCCTTGGGACGTCGGCCAGCCAGATTTCAATCTGATTGAAGTTGTGACCAAGCAACCTATTCCGAGCTGCAAAGTCTTAGATATTGGCTGTGGAACCGGAGACAATTCCATATGGCTTGCCCAGAACCGGTTTCAGGTTATTGGTGTCGATACTTCGGCCACTGCTCTGGAGAAGGCAAGAGAAAAAGCTTCTAAAGCCAAAGCTGCCTGCGATTTCATACTTGTTGATTTTCTTAAGAACAAAATTGAAGGTGCTCCCTTTGGTTTTGTTTTTGACAGAGGCTGTTTTCACTCCTTTGATTCTGAAAATGATCGAAGAACGTTTGCCCAAAATGTGGCTATTCATTTGGAAGAAGCCGGCCTGTGGCTGACAATTGTCGGCAACGCTGACGAGCATCGCAAGGGGCCTGGACCACCTCAACGGACTGCAGGGGATATCGTCTTAGCAGTGGAGCCCTATTTTGAGGTCCTTTCACTGACATCCACCCATTTCGAATCTAATCGTCCGAATCCGCCCCGAGCTTGGAGGTGCCTGATGCAGAAACGGCGGGTCACCTGAATGCCTTTGATATTTACCACAATTGCTCATATACCATGCGCCTGGACGGGGAAGGGGTTATGGCCTCAACGTTTTTGAAAACCGGCACGCGGCTACATTTCCTGAGAGGGGGGCTTTAATGGAACCGGATAATCTCGTTAAAGATCTGGTCTCGGAGGAGGCGGCCTTATACAAAGCCGGCAGGAAAAATCATCTAACCGACTTGATTTGTTCGTATGGGGCTATTATCGCCAGCTTCCTTGCCACTATTTTTGTCGCCCTTGGCAGCGTGCCCGCCTTCGTGACTGCTATCATCGCGTCAGTTCCTGCGCTCTGCACGTCTTTTCAGAAGATCACGGACTTCCGGGGAAGAGCGACGTGGTATTACCTCAAAGCAGTCCACATGCAGGATCTTTTACTCAACGTGAAGTACGGAAATATTTCCACGCAGGAAGGCGCAAAGCGGTGGGGTGAGATAGAAAAGACATTTGAGGAACGCTGGCCCAAATTTGTAAGGGGGGGAACGCCTTCAGCCGAGGGCGAGCCGCCCCCTGGTGCGGGTAGGAACTAGGGGATTGCCGTGCCCCATCGAAACGCGAGCGCCACAGCCCTGAGAACGGCATACCTGCGGGCCGCGCACCAGGTGCTTGACGGCCCGCCGAGGATCCTCGAAGATCCTCTTGCCGTCTTGCTGCTTGGACCGGCAGCCGTGCAGAGGATCAAGGATACGGCGGAAAGCTATCAAACCCCCGAAAGGCGTGCCTTGCGCGCGCACGTGGTGCTGCGTTCGCGATTCGCCGAAGACCGTCTCGCGGCGGCGTTCCTTCGCGGAGTAACCCAGTATGTCATCCTCGGGGCCGGCTTTGACACCTTCGCCCTCAGGCAGCCGGCCTGGGCGCAGGGGTTGAAGATCCTCGAGGTCGACCATTCAGGGACCCAGGAACTGAAGCGCTCCCACCTTGCCGCAGCGGGCTTGGCCATGCCGGCGAACGCGGATTTCGCCGACATCGACTTTGAAAACGAATCGCTGGCCGACGGCCTGCTTAGGCACCACTTCTCGTTAGGCGAGCCGACCTTCTTCTCCTGGCTGGGGGTGATGATGTACCTGAAAGAGGAAGCCATCGACGCTGTCCTGCGTTCTGTCGCGGCATTTCCGGCGGGGAGCGAGATCGTGCTCACGTTTGTGTCGCCAGGGGATTCCCCTTCGCCGTTTAACCATCGTACCGCAACCCTGGGCGAGCCTTGGGTGACTTATTTCGAGCCTGGCGCGCTCGGCGCAAAGCTGCGTACCTCCGGGTTTTCCAAAATCGAGTTTCTTTTGCCCGCGGAAGCTGAAGAGAGGTACTTTCGGCAACGCCCAAAAGACCTTCCCGTGCCCCAACGAAAGAACATCTTATCTGCGGTAGTGTAATTCTTGCCGAGCGCCTTTCCTCCTCATCGCGGGCTCCAGGACAACAACAAAGGCCAACCCGGGCTTGCCCACCTTCACTTTGCGCCAACTAAGTGAAATATTCGTGAAAAGTCAATCTTTACCCCGGCCCGGGCACAAGGGCAACGGGCGCAAAAACCATAAGGCACGAATGCTTTCATCGGTTCTGCGGCTAATCCTTTCGCAAACGTGTCTCCGATCTCCTTCCTTGTATAACGATCGGCCCGTTTCGACCTGGGCCGCCCATTCTGCGGAATGTAGGGGCGGGGTGACCCCGCCCCAACGATGGAGCAGCATCTCCCGCAGATGCTTTTTGCGCCCGTTGCCCTTGTACCCGGTCCTCAAGCTCACTTGTCGTATGGATTAGGGAAAATCATGAAAGTGAAGGTGGGCAAGCCAACCCGGGTGGTTGGCTTTTTTAGTTAAAAGGCCAAGGGTATCCTGATGCGGGAGGCACTTTTTTAAGATAAAATTATAGAAGGATCTCCACCTCACTTCAATGAAGCCCATCGAGTTGAGTCATGAGGGAAATTTTCGCTGTGGCTTTGATTACGGCATTCCTTTTCCTCGGGCCGGCGAATGCTACGGATGAGGACGCGAAGGCGAAGGCTGCCCAAAGCAAGGCCGAGGTGATTGAGGAGAAAACGGCTGCCGGAGGGCATGAAGCAACTCCCGGTCCGGGCGGAGCCATTACCAAGAGTGAAGCCCAGGCAGTCGATCCGGCCGGCAAAGAACCCCTGGACGACGCCATCATCTGTCTGGCGCGTACGATTTACTGGGAGGCGAGGGGTGAGGATGACGCGGCCATGCAAGCCATCGCGAACGTGGTCATGAACCGGCTTGCCCATGAGGGTTTCCCGAAGACGATTTGCGGGGTCGTGAAGCAAGGAAAGGAACAGGGGTCTTGCCAGTTCTCCTGGTGGTGTGACGGCCGCCCCGACCATGCGCTGGACGAAGCGCCGTACGCGCGCGCGAAGGAGATCGCGCGTAAAGTTTTGAATGGGCAGCTCGGCGACCGGACCCACGGGGCCTTTTATTTCCACCACCAGAGATTGAGGCCCTCATGGGCGAAGGAATATATCCGGACGGCGAAAAGTCGGCGAGCACGTCTTTTACAAGCCGGCAGGGGGCAAAGCCAAGTAAGAGCGGCGTCGAACTTCACATGAATCTTCAGAGGAAGAGGCCAATATGGATGATATAAACTTCGCCGGCAAGACCGTCCTGGTGGTCGGGGCGCATCCCGACGACAATGATTTCGGGGCGGGGGCTACCGTAGCAAAAACCTCCCGCCTGGGGGCGGCGGTCATTTACCTGATCGCCACCACGGGACAGAGGGGGAGCTCCGACGAAAGGATGACTCCCGAAAGACTTTCTGAAATCCGAAAAAGAGAGCAGCAGGATGCCGCCCGCGTCCTCGGGGTCCGCGAGGTGCAATTCCTGGACTACGTGGACGGGGAATTGATTCCTGACATTCGCTTGAAGGAACACATTGTCCTCTCCATCAGGCGCTACCGGCCCGACATTGTCTTCACGATGGACCCGAGTTTCTTTTACTATAAGAACTACGGTTTCGTGAACCATTCCGATCACCGCGCCATAGGCGAGGCAACGCTGGATGCCTGTTACCCCCTGGCGCGGGATTTCTTATCCTTCCCCGAGCACGCCAGGAGCGGTTTGAAACCCCATAGGGTCAAGGAACTGCTCCTCCACAGCTTTGTTCCGGAGAATGCCAACTTCTACGCAGACGTGACGGATACGTTCAACACGAAAATCCAGGCCCTCTCCCTTCACGAATCGCAGATTTCGGACTTCTCCGGCCTCGATAAAAGGATGCGGGAACGCGCCGAGGCCGCGGGCAGGCTGGCGGGATGCAAATACGCGGAAAGTTTTGTCCGTCTCCACTTGCCCGAATAGAACTCTGGACCGGCCCCAGGCGGCTTCCTATTGCGGCCGATGACCCTTTAATCTTGACTGAGGAGGTAGGCAATGTTTCACCAAAAAACCGCGGAACTGAAAGAGGAGCCCGCCGGCCGAGGGTCGAAATCCCGGGGAGGCGGCATCGTCCGGGCGCATGCCGGGGCCGTGAAGATAGGGGCGCAGGCGATCGGCGCATTCGCCGTCGGGGCGCTGGCCACAGGCGCCCTGGCGATCGGCGCGCTGGCGATCGGCAGGCTCGTGATCGGGCGGTCGCGAATCAAGCGCCTGGAGATCGATGAGCTGTCGGTCGGGACATTGCGGGTGAGAGACCTCCGGGTGACCGATGAATTGCGCACTCCTCAAATCATCTGATTCGAGGAGGTAAATTCGGTTTCAGCGCACCCGTCCCTTGCGGATACAAGGTATTTACATCGGAGGATCAACGCATGCCCAAAAAAAAACTTCGATTCGGCAAGGGATTTTCCGTCAGCATCGGCAATAAGAGGGGACAGGCGGCGACCATGGTCCTTGCACCGGGGGAGTCGGAGGGGGGTCCCGACAACCGGCACCGCGGGAGCGACCAGTGGCTTTATGTGGTCTCCGGAACCGGGCGCGCCGTGATCGCCGGCAGGAGCCACGAGCTTGCCCCCGGCACGCTGCTCCTCATCGAGTGCGGAAGCACCCATGAAATCCGGAACAGCGGCCGGCGAGCCTTGGAGACGCTCAATTTCTATGTTCCCCCGGCCTACACGAAATCCGGGGAAACGCTGCCGCGCGGGCGGAACTAATTGGGAATCCATAATGACGCTGAGAGGGCAGGGGCGGATATTCCTTCGGGATTTTTTTTGCACCGGCCGAGCAAAGGCATGTCGTTTCCTCTTTGCCGGTGCATTTCCCCCGTTTGGAGCGAAGGCGCCTTCGGCTAGGCCGGCCAGCATTGGGTGCCGCCGTCCACCCGGATGATTTGTCCGGTGATGTAAGAGGCGGCATCGGAGGCGAGGAACTCCACGACGCGGGCGATCTCGATGGGCCGCGCATAGCGGTCCAGCGTTCCGCCCTCGACCATTTTCTCCCGGTCGTACGGCCGGGTGGCCATCCAGCGGGGAGTGAGGATCTCTCCGGGCGCGATGGCATTCACCCGGATATTGTGGGGACGCAGTCGAAGCGCCAGGCAACGGGTATATTCGTGGACGGCGGCTTTGGCCGTGGCGTAAATGGCTGAAGTCTGCTTCCCCCAAAGCCCGTCGTTGCTGCCGATGTTGATGATGGCTCCCGACTTCCGCTCCATCATCCCGGGGGCGACCTCCCGGCAAGCGAGGATACAGGTCATGAGGTTTCGGTCGAGTACCGCTTTGATATCCTCGAGGGATATGAAAATGGCGTCATTGTTCCGGGGTTTGCCTCCGAGGGGGCCAGAGACCCCTTCGGCCCCGATATCTCCCCCGGCGCTGTTCACCAGGATATCAATCCGCCCCAGCTGAGCCCGGATCTCGCCGGCAAGGTCCTTGACGGTATTCTCCTGACTTAGATCTCCGTGGACCGGAAGGACCTTCGTCCCATGTTCATCGGAGATGGCCCGGGCTACCGCCTCCAGGGATTCAGCCTCGTTGAACGCCCGGGTGGAATACGGGGTTGTCCCGTGCACGACCACTGCCGCGCCCAAACCGGCGAGGTGCCCTGCGATCACCCGCCCGATCCCCCGCGATGAGCCCGTAACCCAAACGACTTTTCCTTTTAGGTCCCGTCTTTCCAAAGATCACCTCGATTCTTCAGGAATCAAAAGTAGCTCACACGAATCCATTTGTCAAATCCAGCCCAACAGCGGCCCTGGGTGTCGCCGGAGCCAGGGGTTCAAGATCCTCAGGGTGAAGCAGATTTCGCTCGGGAACCCGGCAAACCGGTCGGCCCTCCCCCCAAGCTCAAAGGCCGTACGCCTTGTAGCAGGTGCGGCATACTTCTGACAGCGGAGGGGGTTCCTTGCCCGGACTTGAAGTTTTCAGGTTTGAGAACGCCTCCAGGAGATCGAGGGCATCCTTGCGGGCCTTCCTTCGCTCTTCGAATATCTGCCGGAATTCCCGGTAGGAGTCCTTTTGCCAGATCTTGAGAAAATCCTCTTCCCCCACGTTTCCGAAGAAAGTCTGCGGAACCCGGTGCTCTTGATTCATGAAGATGCGGGGAATGTCCCCTTTCTTGGGGATCCGCAGGTACGGGCAGGGGGCTACCGATCCGTCGGCGGCAAAGAAAACGTTATTGGGTGGGTCGGGTTCACAGACGGGTACCTCCTCCGCTTTGAGAGGGCACGTGGTGACGGCCAAACCCTCCGCCTTACCCAGGAGACGCACCTCTTCCAGGATTTCCTGAAATTCCGGTGTGGGAGATTCGTGGTAAAACGCCCGGAGGATATTCCACCTTTCATCGGCGAGATAATCCAGGTGACAGAAGATCACCTCGTCCACTCCCAGCCTTCCAGCCAGGGGAACGACCCCGGGAAGGTCCCGCATGTTGAGGCGGGTCATGGGCAAGGAGAGAGCGATTGCCGGTGTCTCCCGTCCTGACTTCCTTTTTTCCCCGGCGAATACTTCGACCTGGCTCAGGATCCGGTGGAGGTCAGACCCGATCCGCAGCAGGCTTTCCTGAAGGGATTGGGTGGCGAGTTCCAGGTGAACGATCATCTCGTCAAGCCCTGTGTCTGCCAGCTCTCGGGAGAGGTCTTCAGTCAGGAGGGAGCCGTTCGTCGTAAGGCGGGTCAGGCAATCCGCCTCCTTGGCCATCCGAAGCATCGGAAGAATAGCCTCATTCTCCAGGGGCTCTCCCCACCCTCGGAACGACACCCACCGGGCCAGGGGAAAATGGAGACGGATCTTTTCGAAGGTGTCCATGGACATCTTCTCGAAGACCCACGTTTCCGCGAAGACCTCCCGGGGACAAACCTGGCATTCCAGAGAACTGTACGTTGAAACCTCGACCTGGAATACCTCGTATTCCCGCCGCCCTCCCCGGAAAAGTTTCGCCAGTCGCCTGAACATGGAAACAACCCAATGCGCTATGTTCTTATCGCCCTTCGACCCGTTGAAGCTCGCCTTTCCCGTTTCAGGACTGCGAGAGGAGGAACTTCACTTCCTTGTCATCGAAAGAGAGGTATTCTCCCGTGATTCCATCCGCGGCCGCGGAGGCCAGGAAAAGGACCAGCCTGGCCGGCTCGTCCGGCGAGTGGAGGATCCCCTCTTCCTTGAGCCTCTGAAACATATCCGTGCCGACGGCCTTGGCCCCGGCCTTCCTGATCTCTTCCTGCATCTGGGTGTCCATGACCCCGGGATGGATGACGTTGACCTGGATCTGGAATTCCTTGAGCTCCCGGGAAAGCTGCTTGGTGAAGTGGATGAGGCCTGCCTTGGCGACCATGTAAGGCGTGAGATTGGGCCGCGGAGTCATCGTGGTCGCCACATTGATGATCTTGCCTTGTTTCTTCTTCACGAGCGCCGGCAGGACCGCTTTGACGCAGAGGAAAGCGGAGGTCAGGTTGACTCTCAAAGTCTCCTCCCACTCCGCCAGGGAGATTTCCTGGATGGCGCCGATCGGCCCCCGGGCCCCGGCATTGTTCACCAGGACGTCGATCGTTCCATAGGTCTCCAGGGCCTTTTCCACCATGCGATTCACCTGATCTTCCCGGGAAACGTCGGTCGGAACGGCCAGGGCCTCTCTTCTCATGGCCCGCAGTTCCTCCGCGACGTGTTCGACCTCCTCCCGGGTCCTCGCGGCCAGGACCACCTTGGCTCCCTCCCGGCCGAAGGCAAGGGCAATGGAACGGCCCAGCCCCCTCCCTCCCCCGGTTACAATCGCTACTTTATCCAGCAGCTTCATGGCTCTTCCTCGATGAGCAGGATTGCAGAGAGAAAAAACGCCCTTTGTATTATTAAATTACATTTTCAGGGTTTTTTACAAGGACGAATTCGGGTTCCACCGGCGGGGGGGATGGGTTCAGAGGTGCCCTCTTCGGCCGCTATTTCGACCTTGAACAAACACCGCGATTCATGTAAAAGAGGAATATAGGCCATATACTTAATGGGTTCGAAACGAACAGGAGGGGACGAATGCCTGATCCAGAAGTGATGTTAGCCAGATTGACCCGGCGGGAGTTCCGGGAAGCCATAGATTCGGGAAAGTTTACCACCGCGATCGTCGCCGTGGGCAGCAACGAGCAGCATCTGGAGCACCTGGCGATGGAGCACGACCTCGCTTCGGTGACTTATATCGCTCGCGAGGCGGCGAGAAAGCTCTACCCGCGGGTCGTTGTCGCCGTCCCCATGGCCGTCGGGATTTCCGAGCACCACATGCACCACAAGGGCTCGATTTCGGCGAGGCCGGGGGGCTGGCTCGCGGTCCTTTCCGACGTCCTGGAAAGCCTGGCGCGCCATGGGGTCAAGAACCTCCTCGTTTTCAACGGCCACGGCGGGAACAGCCTGCCGGTCATGGGAGTCATCGACCAGTGGCGTTATGGGTTCAAGAATACCGCGCCCGGCGTGAACGTCCAGTTCTGTTCGTACTGGGACCTCATCTCCAGGGAGTTTCTGCTGAAGATCATGGAAACCGACATCATCCCCGGGCACGCGAAGGAGTTCGAGACCTCCATCGGCTTATACCTTTTTCCGGAGAACGTCAGGCAGGATGCCATGAAGGACCAGCCGGATCACGACCCCCTCCTGGCCACGGCCGAGAAGGGCCGGCTCTTCGTGGAAGAGGCGATCCGCCGGACCGTCGATTATTTAAACGGCATGATGGAAGGAAGAATTCACCATCCGGACTTGAAGTATTTTCCCTGAGAAGGACGCCGGTGGTTTATAGATGACTCCAGGTGGCGGCTGAAAAAGCGGCGACCCTGGACCTGTAAGTCTCCGCCGGGCCATCCTGTAGCGCGCCCCATTTCTCTTTGCCCCTTTCTTCCCAAATCATCTCTCAGCGCCTCTCCTCGTGAAGAGAGCCTCTGCAGAAGACCCATCTCTCGACCCAGAACGTCTGCTCAACCCCCGAAAGTGAAAGTCATCTTAAATTTATGGTTATTTTTGTAATAAAAGGTAATAAATAAGGATTTTCCGTATCATTTTTGCTTGACAGCCAAATTCCCTCGACTTATGATTGGCTGCAGAAAACAGGAAAGGAGGAAGAAAATGAAAAAGGGGATTCTTTTGATTCTGACATGCGGTTTTTTATGCGGTCTAGGCTTGGCGCCTCAGGTCTGGGCGGCCTACAGCGCCCATCAGAACGACACCGATGTCAAGAGTTTCCTGGCGGTCTATCCATCCGCCAAGTCCACCAAGCTGGATGACTGCGCGCTTTGTCACCCAGGAGGAACGATTACCACAGGTACTCCCCCAGATACTAAAACTACCACTTACGGAAGCTGCGATTATTGCCATATTAAGACCGGTATGAAACCAGTGGCAGCACCTCCGAACGTTCCTCTAAACGGTTATGGACAGGGTTACAAAGATATAGGGGGACATCCATCCTTTACGCCGGCGAATACTCCTGCGGAAGACAAGGCTAATCAGGACGCTCTCATTAAGATTGCAGGTGACGATTCCGACGGGGATTCTTACGGCAACCTCGCAGAAATCACCGCCCTCACTTTTCCGGGAAACGCCGGCGACTATCCAGGGTTAATTCCTGCCCCGGCCGTCGGACTGAATCTGGAGCGGATTCTTAAGCTGCCTGACTACAGTGAATTTCTCCTCTTAAACGCTTCCAATAGCAGGGATTTTTACGCCCGGTACCGGGGCGTAAAAATCATAGATCTTCTGAAGTACGCAGGCATCAGTAAAAAGGCTACGCAGATCACGGTCCTTTCACCGGATGGTTTTTCAAAGACCTTTCCGATCGACGCTCCTGATCCTCAAACAAACCCCAAAAGTATTCAATACGATGTCATGGGCCCATACCCCTATGGATATTATTTCGGAGGATTGGATTTCGTAGACTATTCTATCATCCCCGGATGCCTCGATAACGGCGATCGAATCCCTGACAAACCCTACATGCTTCTTGCCTATTTGAGGGATGGCGACCCTTTAACCCCGGGCAAGATAAATCCCACGACATTAAGTCTTGACGGAGAGGGCCCGTACCGACTGATTCCCCCTCAGAAGATAGCGGGGAGTCCTGACCGATCCTGCAGGGCGGGGACTCCAGGGGCGGACGATGGCTTGGATTGCGACCAAAACAAGGATCATAACGCGGGTTCTTCCATACGAACTGTCTCGGCCATACGGGTCGAGCCGCTTCCCGCCGGAACCAACGATTTCAACGTGTTTGAGGGCGGGTGGAACTTAGTGGATCATGGAAAGCTGGTGATCTATGGGGCCATCGATCCTCGCAAATACTCGGTCGCGGGCAAGGTGTTGGATGAAAAGGGAAAGGGCATACCGGATGTAAAACTGGCTTTTTCGCTGCTGTCCCTCGGGCAAGTGGGGGAAGCCACTACCTCGGCCAGCAAAGGCCATTCCAAAAAGGGGATTGAGGCCGGAAAATTTCGCCTCGATCTTCCTGTCGGAGAATATACGGTCATTGCTTCCAAGGAGGGCTGTTCCTTTACCCCCGCCTCTCTGTCCATCAGCATTCCCGATCCGGAATGCGAGCTGGACCGGGACAGCTGGGACCCCTGGGACGACCGGGACCGGTGGGAACACTGCAACCGCACTCTGGAAAATGAAATAAGGATTGTCGCTGATTGCAAATAGGAATTGAACGGAGAGCCCTGTCCTCCGGGATAGGGCTCCTGTCCTGAATGATATGCCGCCTTTTCAGGGGTTGAAGCAACGTTGCCCTGGCAAGCGGAATAGAAAGGAGCAACGCAGCTTGGAGATTCGCTCCCAAATGAACCTGAGTCCACCCCGCTACGTTCCATTCATCTTCAACGCGGGCATCACTGGCCCTGTGGTATGACAGCCAGGAGAAGCAATTTGTGGTCTTGTGCCCCGAGTGCCATACCTTGATCCCTTACGCCACCCCGGGGATCGCCTACAGGGAGATGGTGTTGAGTGCACGGAAATGTTGTCAGGGATGTCGGGCCCGGAGCTCATTCGCGAAAAGTCCCGATATCATAGGCCCAGTCTTGGATTTCTGGTGCAGGACGGGCAAGTTTCCGGAGAGCGCAAAGTGGCTCGAGGCGATCCCGCGAAAGCGGTTCAATCTTTCGTAGGAATAGGCTGTCGCTCTCCTGGCAAAAATGGGACGCGGGCTGAATCGCCCGGCGAATCAGTCGATCGCGATCATGACATTGGAAGCCTTGACGACCGCGTAAACGGGTGTTCCCTTCTTCAGGCCCAAAGTTTCGGCCGAACTCTTGGTGATGATCGAAACCATTTCCAACCCGCCCGGCAGTTCGATGGTGACCTCAGAATTCACCGCTCCTGGGGTTATCTCCTTTACCTTTCCCTTTAAGACATTTCGCGCACTGATTTTCATGGCCAGCCTCCTGGGTGAATAATCTCTTAAAATTCATTTTAACACAATTGTTTTTCCATTTCCATTTTCTTCTGAACGTCGGAAGGCAAAAGAAGTCAGAATAGGTTATTTTTTGTAATAGTATTCATTGAACAAACGGAATTGTTTGGTTATAATTTCATATTTGCGGAAAGGGGGTAGGGTATGTCTGAGGAGATCATGAGTACCAGAGAAGTTGCCCATTACCTGGGAATCCACGAAAAGCAGGTTTACGCGCTCATTAAATCCAAGCGAATTCCTGCCACCCGGGTGACCGGGAAAATGGATCTTTCCCGAAGAAGCTCATCGACGAGTGGATTGAAACCAACGCCAAAGGGGGCATGGCCGAAGCCCGCAGGAAAACGAAGCGGATCGAAGGCGCGCTGCTGGCGGCGGGAAGCAACGATCCCATTCTGGACATCCTGAAAACCTTCGTTCGCCGGTCGTATCCCGAATTTTTCGTCTTTTCGGCCAACACCGGAAGCACCGACGGGCTCAAAGCCCTGAATCAGGGATACACGGACATCGCCTGGTCCCACCTCCTGGACCCGAAGAGCGGCGAGTACAACATCCCTTTTTTATCCACGTACCTTCCAAACTTGAAGGCGGTCGTGGTGAATCTTTTCAAGCGGGACCTAGGGTTCCTGGCCGCGCCGGGAAACCCGCAAAAGATCAGAGGCTTCAGTGACCTGATCCGGCCCAAGATCCGTTTCATCAACCGGCAAAAAGGATCGGGAACAAGGGTGCTCCTGGACAGCCATCTCCGGCAGCTTAAAATCTCCGCGGGCTCGATTAAGGGATATGAAAATGAGGTTTATACCCACTTTGAAGTGGGTCTCTCCATCCTGGCCGGAGAGGCCGATGCGGGCCTGGCAACGGGATCGGTCTCCAAGCTCCTGGGGCTTTCCTTCATCCCGCTGACCCAGGAGAGCTTCGACATGCTTCTCGACCAATCGACCTTTTTTGAACGGCCGGTCCAGGCTTTCATCGAAATCCTCAATTCCAAAGAATTCCGGAACAGGGTGGAAAACCTTGGTAGTTACGACTTCAAGAATTCAGGAAAAATCCTTTATTCCAAGACAGCATGAAAGGACCAAGACATGAAGAGAATGAAACGAGGGGCGGCTTTGTGGATCATCTGCCTGGCTCTCTTTTTCCCCGCCCTGTGCGGTGCCCAGAGCAGCGGGTTCATCCTCCTCTCCAGCACCATCGGCCCCATCGATTCGGGGATTGTAGGCCTCCTGGAGAATGAATTCGAGAAAGACACCGGGATCCGGGTGCGCCACGTGGGCGCGGGAACCGGCGCGGCCCTGGACATTGCCCGGCAGGGGAATGTGGACCTGGTGATGGCCCATGCCAAGTCCCTGGAAGAAAAATTCGTACAAGAGGGGTTTGGGACGGAAAGAATCGATTTGATGTACAACGATTTCGTGATTATGGGTCCGGCCAGTGATCCCGCCGGGATCAAGGGGATGAAGAGCGCCAGGGAAGCTTTGAAAAGGATCGCCGAAAAAGGAGCTCCTTTCATCACCCGCGGGGACAAATCCGGCACCCACGTATCCGAAATGCAGGTTTGGGAGAAGGCGGGGATTAAACCCCAGGGTTCCTGGTACATCACCTACGAGAGAGGAACCGAAGGGAACGCCCCCACGTTGAAATACACGGACGAGAAGCAGGCGTACACCTTCATGGACCGGGCCACTTACCTGTCGCTGAAGAGTCAAATCAAGCTGGCGGTCCTGGTGGAAAAAGATGAGGTCCTCTTGAATTTTATCTCCCTCATCCCGGTTAATCCTCAAAAGTTTCCCAAGGTGAACTACGCCGACACGATGAAATTTGTAAAATGGCTGACCTCGCCGGAAAAGGGGCAAAAGATCATCGCCGATTTCGGCAAGGATAAGTACGGAGCCCCCCTCTTCTTCGCCAACTCCAGGGAGTGGCGGGAGAAACAAGACTCGAAGAAATAAATTAACTTTAAGGAGAAACTGATGAATCGTAAAAGAAAAATCCATTTGTTCTTAGCAGGACTGGCTGTGATCCTTACCTTGACGGCTTGGATGCCGGCTCAAGCTCAGCAAAAAAACATCATCCTGTCAACAACCACAAGCACCCAGGACTCCGGCTTGCTTGACGTGCTGATTCCCATGTTTGAGAAGAAGACGGGCTACTTCGTCAAAACCATCGCCGTGGGATCCGGCCAGGCCATGGCCATGGGCCAAAAGGGAGAGGCGGACGTGCTCCTGGTTCATTCGCCGGCGGCGGAGAAGAAGTTCGTTTCCGAAGGGTACGGCGTCAATCGCAGGCTCGTCATGCACAACGATTTCATCGTCGTGGGACCGGCAGAAGACCCGGCCAAGATCAAGGGGACGAAGGCGGCCGTCGAAGCATTCAAAAAGATCGCTTCGGCCGGGCAGGTATTCCTTTCCCGGGGTGACAAATCCGGGACCCATTCCAAAGAGCTGGCCATTTGGAAGGCGGCGGGGATCAACCCGGAAGGTCAGAAATGGTACCAGGAGACCGGGCTGGGGATGGGCCAGACCCTCAACGTGGCGTCTGAAAAGAAAGGATACACGCTCGCCGACCGGGGAACTTACCTGGCCCTGAAGAAAAACCTCGGACTGGATATTCTGACTGAGGGCGATGCCATCCTGCTCAATATCTACCACGTCATTGAGGTGAACCCGGCCAAGTGGCCCAAGGTCAATGCCGCCGGGAGCAAGGCCTTCGCTGATTTCGTGGTTTCGAAAGAAGTCCAGGAAATCGTCAAGACCTTTGGAGTGGACAAGTTCGGGTCTCCGCTCTTCTTCCCGGACGCCGGCAAGAAAGAAGAGGAATTGGGAAAGTAGATGGGCCTCATTTTTGAAGGATTCCTGAAGGCTTTTCATCTCCTTTTCACGCTCGACGCCGAAGTTTTAGGGATCACCCTCCTTTCGCTCCAGGTTTCGGGAACGGCCACCCTGATCAGCCTGTTCTTCGGAATCTCTATCGGGACGCTAGTCGCCCTGACGGGATTTCCGGGACGAAGGCTGGTCGTAAGTCTGATCAACACGGGAATGGGCCTGCCGCCCGTGGTGGTAGGCCTCTTCGTCACCATCTTTCTTTGGCGGAATGGACCGCTCGGATTTCTGGAGATCCTCTACACCCCGGCCGCTATGATCCTTGCCCAGGCGGTCATCGCCACCCCCATCGTGATGGGCATAACCCTGGCGGCAATCCAGGCGCTTCCCAGGAACCTTCGCCTCCAGATTCTCGCTCTCGGCGCCACACGTCTTCAGATGGTGTGGATCCTGGTCAAGGAAGCGAGGCTCCCCCTGCTGGCCGGGGTGATGGCCGGGTTTGGCGGGGTCATCTCGGAGGTGGGGGCCTCGATCATGGTGGGCGGCAACATCAAGGGGTACAGCCGGGTGCTCACCACCGCCACCGTCATGGAGACCAGCCGGGGAAATTTCGACATCGCCATTGCCCTCGGGATCATTCTCCTCCTCCTTGCGTACCTCGTTAACCTCGTCCTCACTCATGTCCAGCAGCGCGAAAGGCCGAGATGAACGCTTCCCGATTCATCTTGGAAGGGAGGGGCCTCCGGGTCTTGAAGGGGGGGGTCGTGGTCCTCGACATCCCGGCCCTTACGATTGGGGGGGGAGAAATCCTTTCCCTGATCGGGCCGAACGGGGCGGGGAAGACGACCCTACTCCAGACGCTCAGCTCGCTCGTGAAGCTTTCCGGCGGAGAGATTCTTTTTAAAGGGGAAAGGGTCTCTTCCCGCGACGATCTCTTTCGCTATCGCAGGAAACTGGCCATGGTGTTCCAGGAGCCACTCCTCTTCGACACCAATGTTTTTGACAACGTGGCCTCGGGATTGAAAATTCGCGGCCTGAATGGGCGGGAAATCAGGTATCGGGTTAAGGAAAATTTGGAGCGTTTCGGGATTCCCCACCTGGAAAGCCGCTCGGCGCGCAAAATTTCGGGGGGGGAAGCTCAACGAGCCGCCCTGGCGCGGGCGATGGCAACGGAGCCCGAGGTTCTCTTCCTGGACGAGCCTTTTGCGTCTCTCGACCCTCCGAGCCGGGAGTCCCTGATTGACGATCTGGAGAGAATTCTGCGCCAGACCGGTACCGCCACGGTCTTTGCAACCCACGACCGTATGGAGGCCCTCAGGCTTTCCGACCGGATCGCGGTGATGAACGGGGGGAGGATTTTGCAGATCGGACCCCCTTCCGAGGTCATGAATGAGCCGGCCGACGAGTTTGTCGCGTCTTTTGTAGGGGTGGAATCCATTCTCACGGGCCGCGTCCTTCAAATGGAGCGGGGCAGCTTCACGGCTTCGATCCAGGGGTACGAGGTCGAGGCGATCGGGAAAGTGGAAACCGGGGAGCAGGTGGTCTTCTGCATCCGCCCGGAGAATGTGACCCTCACCGTCCCCCCCAAAAAAGAATCATCCTCGAGCGCCAGGAACCTGTTCCCGGGGAGGATCGTCAAAATCACCCCCATGGGACTCTATTTTAAGATTCACCTGGATTGCGGGTTCCCCCTGGTTTCTTATGTGACCGGCCATTCCCTGGAGAATCTTTCGCTAAGCGAGGGCAAAGAAGTCCTGGCCTCCTTCAAAGCCACGGCGGTGCACGTGATCCGGAAAACGGGCAAGCCCGAATTCGGCTCCTGAAAATCTTTTGGTCCCTGTTCCGCCGAAAACCGGCACTCCCAAAACCCGGCATTCAGCTTTTTCTTACAGAGTGGTTCCGCCTCCGTCGGTTCCCGAACCGGGGACCCTGCTGCTCCTTGGCGCCGGCCTTCTGGGCCTGCTGGCCCTGCGAAGGAAATTCTAAGATTCATCCCATAAACTCATTCCCTAAAGGCAGAGTCGATAGACCCTGCCTTTTTTGGGTATTCTGAAGAGCAATGTCATAAGGTTACCGCTGCACCCACTTCCTGACCCGCGGGACCTCTTCCGAAAGCCACTGGGGGGAAACCCTCTTTTTCAGAAAGAAAGAAAAGAGCTGATCCGCGGCTTTTGCCGCCTTGTCGATGAGATAAATCCGCTCCAGAATTCGCCCTCCCTGCTCCTCTTCCTCTTCCAGGGCCATCCCTGAAGGCAGACTCAAGGTTTGAAACTGAAACAGATCGGCCTTGAGGGTGTATTCGAATTTGTCAGGCCCCAAGCCGAGATGAAGCCTTCCCTCCTTCACTTTCTTGCCTTCCTGCACGGCCGCTTTTCCTTCCCTCAAGCCGGCATGCAGCCCCTGGCACACGATCGTTTCGGAATACTCTCCGTCCCCGGACTCCAGGGCCATTCTGCGGATGAATTCGACTTCAACGTCGCCCGCCCCCGGAACCTGCACGGCTCCGCCCCGCTCTTCGCTCTTGAACCACAGCCAGGTCAGGAATTCCCTCCCGAGGAACGGAGGCCCTGATTTCGTTTCCCCGCCGCTCTTGGGGTCCAGGAATACTCCGTCCTTCAAGGAAGTGATCTTTTCGGCCAAAGGGCCATCCATGGTTCTGGGGTCCCAAGGCACCAGGGGGGACAGAGCCAAGTTGAAACTCTTCTTGAACATTTCCTCGAATTCCTCGATCACTTTCGAAGAAAGAGAGCCGAACCAGATCCAGTTCTGGGAGGGGGACCAGCAAACGTCGAAAAGGGATGGAACGGGTTGGGCTTTGCTCAGAAGGTCCAGCCGCATGCGCTCCCGGATCTCCTCTTTCTCCCCCTTGGAAAGGACTTTTCTCCCTTTCGAAGTCAGCATTTTCCTTTCCGCTTCCATGACCCGGATTTTCATGAGCGAAGGGGGTATGGTCTTGCGGTCCAGGCGGAAAGAAAACACGAGGTATTCACCAACCGCGTAATTCGCATACGCGAACTCCGTGTCGAGCGCGTTCTCCAGGCCTGTCCAGCCCGATGACTTTTCTTCCCCGCCGCCGGACAGCTCCCGAAAGGCATGCAGCTTCATCTGGCGATTTACGAAATCATTAAAATTTTTCGGCAACGAGTCGGTGAGGCGGTAGCGCGAAAAAGTAAAGCTTCCTTTCAACAAGCCCATGTCATATTCCTTTCTGGCGTGGCATTTCGGTTGATTCTGAAGAGCAACGCGATTTACGAAGCAGCCGGTCGCCAAAGGGGAGCTTCCGGGAGGGAGCACCCGTTGGGACCGAGGGGAAAAGCAGCCTGAAAAGTATATTGAAACCCGGTCCGCGAAGCAAGGAAGAAATCCTTTGACAAAGGGAAAGGCGGTTCGTTATGCTTTCTGCACCCGGAAGGCCGGGGCCAAACGTGGATTTTGCAGGGGCGGCCGCTGTGGTCTCACTCAATAAAGGCAACCGCAGGGGGTTGCCCCTACTTTTTTGACCTTTACGCATTCATTTATAAGCGCCTGAGAGTTACTCAGGGGGAGATCAACATGAAAAGCTATTTCCAGAAAATGATTCCCTTCGGCAAGCCCCTGACCGAAAGGCAGTTTGCCTCGATGGAGGAGAATGCCCGCCTGATCCGGGAGGTCGAAGAGGATTTTTCCAGGGCCGCGGAAAAAGTCCGCTCAGCCGGGATTCCCGCCCAGGTCATTCACCAGCGCAAGCAATTGACCGCCCTGGAAAGGATTGAAAAACTCGTTGACCCGGAGACGTTCCTCCCGCTCAGCAGCGTGTACGACCCTTATTCCAACCCCGAGGGAAGTACGGCCCTGATCCACGGGCTCGGGAAAATCTCCGGCGTGTACGCCTCCATCATAGCGTCGGACAACAAAGTACTGGCCGGGGCCTGGATCGCCGGCCACACGGAAGTGATCTTCCGCGCCCAGGACATCGCCGAGAGTCTCCACATTCCCCTGGTCTGGGTCCTGAATTGCAGCGGGGTGAAATTGACCGAACAGGAAAAGGTCTATGCGGGGCGCCGGTCCGGGGGGCGGACTTTCTTCCGGCATGCCGAGTTGATCCAGAAGGGCGTCCCGGTTCTCGTGGGGGTCTTCGGGACGAATCCCGCGGGGGGCGGTTATCATGCCATCAGCCCGGCCTACATCATCGCCCACAAAGACGCCAACATGGCCGTGGGGGGACTGGGGATCGTCAGCGGAATGGCGCCCAAGGGAGGTTTTGACCGCGAGGGTGCCGGGATCATCATCGAGGCGACCCGCAAGTTCCGCGATGTGCCGCCGGGACGGGTGAACATTCATCATGACCAGACCGGATTTTTCCGGGAGGTCTATGAAACGGAAGAAGAGGTGCTCGGGGCGCTTCGCCGGGCCGTCGCCGGGATGCCGGTGTACGCGCCGGGATTCTTCCGGGCGGCGGACCCGGCGGAACCTCTTTTCCCCGGCGGGGAAATCGAACGGATTGTCCCTTTCAACCAGAGGATGACTTATGAGATCGAGCAGGTCCTGGCCAGGGTAGTGGACGCAAGCGAGCATCTGCCGTTCCGGCCGGAATACGGGCCCGAGATCTATTGCGGCCTGGTTCGGTTTTCCGGGTTCCCGGCGGGGATGATCGTGAACCGGCAGGGTTTTCTCGGTAAGAATTACCCCCCCTATGCGGAAGGGGCGTACATGGGTGTGGGGGGAAAACTCTACCGGGAGGGCCTGATCAAGATGATCGACTTCGTCGCCCTCTGTGGGCGGGACCGGATCCCCATCGTCTGGTTCCAGGACACCACCGGAATCGACGTGGGGGACCTGGCGGAAAAGGCGGAACTCCTGGGACTCGGCCAGTCCCTCATTTACTCGATCGAGAGCTCCGGCGTTCCCATGGCTTGTGTCGTTTTGCGGAAAGGGACGGCGGCGGCCCATTACATCATGGGAGGCCCCCAAGCCAACCGGAACAACGTCTTCACCCTCGGGACGCCCACTACGGAAATCTACGTGATGCACGGAGAGACCGCCGCGGTCGCGGCCTTTGCGCGGCGGCTGGTGAAAGAAAAGGAATCCGGGAGCCCCCTCGAACCGACCATCGAGAAAATGAACGCCCTGGCCGCGCAGTACCACGATCAGTCGAGGCCCCTGTACTGCGCCAGGACGGGCCTGGTGGACGAGATCGTCAGTTTCCCCGCGCTGAGGAAATACCTTTGCGCTTTCGTGGAGGCGGCCTACCAGAACCCGGTGAGCTTCTGCCCCCAACATTTGATGCTTCTCCCCCGGCTGATACGGGGATGAAAACGCTAGGCGTGAGGGCGCAAGGGGTGAAAACAGGAATTTGCCGTCCCGCCTGCCTTTGAATCAACCGATCTTCAGGATTTTCCTTGCCTCCTTCGGGGTGGCCACTTCCCGGTCCATCAGGTTTGCGATCTCCACCGTTTTCTTAACCATCTCCGCGTTGCTTTTCGCCAGGGCCCCCTTCCTCAGGTAGAGGTTGTCCTCGAAGCCCACCCGGGCATGGCCCCCGTTGATCATGGAAGTCGCAGCCATCGAGAAATGCTGGGCCCCGATGCCGAAGGCGTACCACAAGGCTCCGGGGGGCAGGTTGTTGCGCATGTAAACCATGTTCTCCGTGGTGGCCTCGATGCCCCAGGGAATCCCCAGGCAAAGCTGAAAAAGCGGCGGATCTTCAACCAGTCCCTGCCGGATGAGGTGGTTGGCAATCCGGATGTGGCCAATGTCGAACACTTCCAGCTCCGGCTTGGTCCCCGCCTCTTTGATCAGTTTGGCCATCTTCTCGACTACGGAAACCAGGTTGATGAAAGCATGAAACCCGAAGTTCAAAGATCCCACGTCCAGGGAGCAGAGCTCGGGTTTCAATTTCAACACGTGCTCGACGCGCTCTTCCGGGCTTTTCAATCCCGAAGTGTCCCACGCGCCGCCCGCCGCCTTGGGATCGTAAAACAGCCGCCCCCCTGAGCCGGTAGAAAGGTTGATGACCATATCGCACTTGTCCCGGACCCGGTCGAAGACCTCCTTGTACAGCTCGAACTGCATGGAAGGGGTGTGACTGATCGGGTCCCGGACGTGAACGTGGCAGACCGACGCTCCGGCCTGGCAGCTCTCGACGGCGCTTTCCGCGATCTCTTTCGGGGTCATGGGCGGGTAAGGGGTTTTCTCCCGGGTGGTAATCCCTCCAATGAGGGCCACGGTGATGATCAGCTTATCCATGTTGCCTCCGTCATTATTTGGCATTCATTCCGGTAGATTCTTTTCTATAATTATACGGAGTGCCCTGTCAAATGGAATTCTCATTCCATCCGCCGAAACTGAGAATGACAAAGGGGAACAGCCAAGTTTCAATTGCAAAAAGTCGGGGAATGTAATATTTTGACCCATCGGCAAATTGCTGAGGGAGATATCAAGGAGGTCGGAGGTTCCTTATGGCAGCCATCGGAAAAGAGAAGCTGTCGCAGATTTACGCAAACATGACTCGGCTGCGATTCCTGGACGACAAAATCAACGAGCTCATCGCCAGCGGGATCGGAATCACCCAACATTCCACCCGGGGACAGGAAGCGACCCCCATCGCCGCCTGCGCGGCCCTCGAGCCGGAGGATTACGTGATGCCTTACCACCGGGGGTGGGGCTGGGCGATCGGCAAGGGGATGGACCCGAAGATCCTCATGGCCGAGCTGCTGGGCAAAAGAACGGGGTGCTGCTCGGGAAAGGGAGGCGTCCACATCGCCGACTGGAACCTTCGGATCATGGGTAGGCCGGGGGTGCAGGCCGCCCACATCCCCATCGCCGCCGGGGTGGGCCTTTCGATCAAGTTCCGGAAAACCCGCGAGGTCGTCCTGTGTTTCTTCGGGGACGGGGCTTCGAACGAGGGGAATATTCATGAGGGGATGAACCTCGCGTCGGTCTGGAAAGCCCCGGTCGTCTTCATCTGCGAGAACAACCTTTACGCCCTTTTCACCCCGAACGTGGAGACCACGTCGGTGCGGGACATCGCCGACCGCGCCAAAGGCTACGGAATGCCGGGAGTGATCGTGGACGGGAATGACGCCATCGCCGTTTACGAGGCGGCCGGCGAAGCGATCCGGCGGGCGAGGGAGGGGGCGGGCCCCACGTTTATCGAATCCAAGACCTACCGCATGGAAGGCCATACGGCCATGGACCGGTTTCACTTGGGAGGATACCGTCCCAAGGGCGAAGTAGAGGAGTGGGAAAAGAAGGACCCGGTCAAGAGGCTGCGGGCCAGGTTGGTGGAGACAAAATCGATGTCCGAGTCCGAGCTGCAGGAGATCGAGCGGAGGGCGAAGGAGGAGATCGAGGCGGCGGAAAAGTTCGCGAAAGAGAGCCCATACCCGGATGCAGATGAGTTGTTCGAGGACGTTTACGTGGAAAGGGAGGAAAGATAATGGCATCGAGAGAGATGACGTATGCCGAAGCGATCCGGGAAGGGCTCCGGGAAGAGATGAAGCGGGATGCTCAGATCATCCTTCTCGGCGAAGATATCAAGATCAACGTCTGGACGGTGACCCGGGACCTGTACAAAGAGTTCGGCGACCGGGTAATCAATACCCCGCTTTCGGAATCGGGGTTTTGCGGCGCGGCGGTGGGGGCGGCTTTGACCGGGATGCGGCCGGTGGTGGAGGTCATGTACCCGGACTTCACCCTGTACGCCGCGGATTCCATTGCCAACCAGGCCGCGAAATACCGCTACATGTGCGGCGGGGGGTCCTTTAAGGTGCCGGTCGTTTTTCGGATCGCCGGGAGCGGGAGTTCCAACGGCAGCGGCTGCCATCACGGGCAGTCGCTCGAGGCCACCTTCATCCATTTCCCGGGCCTGAAAGTGGTCTTCCCTTCAACGCCTTATGACGCGAAAGGTTTGATCAAAACGGCGATCCGGGAGGATAACCCCGTTCTGTTCTACGAGCACAAGCTGCTGTACGGGGTGAAGGGGGAAGTGCCGGGGGAAGAATACACCCTTCCAATCGGGAAGGCTGAGGTGAAGCGGGAAGGTTCGGACGTGACCATTGTCTCCTACGGCTGGACGCTGCACAAGGCGCTCCGGGCCGCCGAGCAGCTGGCCTCGGACGGGATTGACGCCGAAGTGATCGATCTCCGCAGCCTGCGCCCCATGGACAAGGAGTGCATCCTCCACTCCCTGAAGAAGACTTCCAAGCTGGTCACCGCCGAAGAAGGGACAAAGATGGGGGGAGTGGGAGCGGAGATCGCGGCAATCGTGGCGGAGGAAGGCTTGCATCTCCTGGACGGGCCGGTAAAAAGAGTGGCCGGGGCGGAGGTGATCATCCCCAGCTCCCGGTACGGGGATCAACTGGTAATTCCCCAGGAGGCAGACATCGTGAGAGCGGTCAAGGAGTTGTTCCAGTAAGCCGTCCGGCGCCTCTTGCCCGCGTAATATCGGAAAAATTTGCGGAGAGATCATAATGGCTTTTGAGGTAAAGCTTTCGAGTCTCGGCGTTTCGATCACCGAGGGGACGATCGTTCGATGGTTGAAGAAGGAAGGGGATAGGGTCGACAAAGGAGAGATCCTCGCCGAGGTGGAAACCGAGAAAGTGAATTTCGAGATCGTGGCCCCGGGGGCGGGTGTTCTGCTCAAGGTGCTTTACGGCGAGAAGACCGTCGCCAAGGCGGAATCGACGGTTGCGTTGATCGGCGCGCCCGGGGAAGACGTCTCGGAATACCTGAAAAAGCCTGCCCCATCCGAAAAGGTGCGCCAGGGGAGACTGGTGTCGCCATCGGGGAAACAGGTTGCGGCCCGGGGGGGAGCAAAGGCGTTTCCCGCGGCCAAGTTCCTGGCCAGGGAGAGAGGCATCGATCTGGCCGAGGTGTCCGGAACGGGACCCGGAGGGCAGATCACCAAGGAGGATGTGGAGAAGTTCATCGCGGGAAAGGAACCCGCGGAGGAGGGGAGAATCCCGGAGCTCGAGGAGATCATCCCCCTCGTGGGCATTCGGAAATCAATCGCCGACGGCATGTCCCTGAGCGTGCGGACGGCGGCCCACGTCACCACGATGGCCGAAGTGGACATGACCGAGCTGGCCCGCCTGAGGGCGGAGATCGGCCCGAAATGGAAAGAGGAGGGGATTGCCCTAACCTACGTCCCTTTCGTGATCCGGGCCGCCGTCAAGGCCATCGGGCAGTTCCCCATCGTCAACTCGCAAACATTCAAAGAGCAGATCGTAGTCAAGAAATACGTCAACTTCGGGGTGGTGGTGGCCATTCAGGAAGGGCTGATCACCCCGACTCTGAAACGGGCCGAGACGAAAACCCTCAAGGAAATCGCCCGGAGCCTGGAGGATGTCTCAACCCGGGCCAGGGAACGGAAGCTCACCCTTGAAGATATGCGGGGGGGAACCATCACCCTTTCGAACCCCGGCGTCTTCGGGGCCGTTCTGGCCACGCCCATCATTTACCCGCCCCAAAACGCCATCCTCTGGATGGGCCGGATCGCCAAGATGCCGGTGGTGCGGGACGACGCGGTCGTCATCCGCTCGATGATGTATCTCTGCCTTTCCTACGATCACCGGGCGGTGGACGGGAGCACCGCCGCGCAATTCCTGCAGCACGTGAGGAAATCCCTCGAGGACCCCCGGGGACTGCTGGACGCCTGATCTGTTTCCAGTACCGTTCAGGAGTTGGGATGGGGCTGTTATGCCGGAAGCCTGCCGAGTCTCAGCGCCAGGAAGGAGAAGGATGAAAGCGGCGGTTTTCAAGGAGAAGAAGCGGCTGGAGGTGGAAGACGTTCCCGATCCGAGGCCGGGAGACGACGAGATCGTCATGAAGGTGAACTACTGTGCCATTTGCGGGTCGGACTTGCACCGGTACGCCTACGGGATGATGAAAGCCGGGACGATCATGGGCCATGAGTATTCCGGGGTCGTAACCGAAGTGGGGAAAAACGTCACCGGCTTGAAGGCCGGCGACCGGGTGACCCGGTGCGGTGGAAAGATCAGCATGGGAAGGGAACTTCCCAACTTTCCTCCCCGCTACAGCGCCCGGGAGAGGGGGTTCCTCCCCCTCAAGCCGGGAGCTTACGCCGAGTACATGGCCGCCCCCGCGGACCAGGTGATCAGGACCCCGGGAGAGATTACCGACCTTGAGGCCTCGCTGATCGAGCCCCTTACGGTCGCGGTCCACATGGTCAGGGTGTCGGGAATAAAGCTGGGGGATAGGGTTGTGGTCCTGGGGGCCGGACCTATCGGGCTCTTCGCCCAGCAATGCGCCGGCCTGGCCGGGGCCCTGGAGCTTTATGTTTCCGATGTCAATCCCGCCCGGCTGAAAGCGGCCCGCGATCTGGGAGCAACCCAAGTCCTAGACGCGGCAGAACCGGACCTGGTGAAAGAGATCGTGCGGCGAACGGAGATCGGGGCCGACGTGGCCCTCGAGTGCGCCGGGGCCAGGCCGACGCTTCAGCAGGCCCTGGAACTCGTTAGAGCAGGGGGGCGGGTGATCGTTGTTTCCCTCGCGTGGGAGCAGGTGGACTGCCTTCCGGTCGAGTGGGTGGGGAGGGAGGTTGAGCTGAAAGCCTGCTACGGGGCCTTGAACAGCGAATGGCTGGTCTCCGTCGCGCTGATGAAACAGAAAAAGATCGCGGACCGCCCCCATGATATCGAAGATCATCCCTCTCTCCGACATCCAGCAGTCCTTCCTGGAACTACTGGACCCCGGGAACAGGCTGGTTCAAGTGGTGGTGAAGTGTTAACCTGAATTCGACCTCAACCTTTTACCTATTGAGGAGGACAGGATGAAAAACACGAAGCTGGCGGCGTTCGCGGCAACCCTGGTTTTCACTTTCGCCCTGACCGGCATTGGATTTGCTGACAAGTATCCCTCGAAACCCATACGCTATATCATCCCCTACTCGGCCGGGGGGGGAAATGACGTGCTGGCCCGGGCTTTTCAGAGACCCTTTGAAAAAGAACTGGGGGTTCGAATCCTCATCGAAAACATTCCCGCCGGCACAACCAAGGTCGCGACCCTGGAGGCGATGAAGGCGAAGCCGGATGGGTACACGCTGATCCACATGTCAGACCCGGCCTGGGTGGCTTATTACTACTCCAAGACCTATGAAACGAAAGTCTGGGAGCAACTCACGCCCATCGGCAACCTGACCTCCGAGCCCTACGGGTTTGTGGAAGTCCGGGCGGAAACCTACAAGACCTGGGGGGACTTGGTGAAAGCAGCCAAGGCGAACCCCGGGAAATTGACCTGCGGGGGCCCGGGGGCCGGGGGAATGATGGAGCTGATCATGAACGAGATCACCAAAGCCGCCGGGGTGGAGACGAAGTATGTTCCCTTTGCCGGCGCGGGGCCGAGCAAGACCGCTCTCCTGGGAGGACACATCGATTTTCGCGTTTGCCAGCCCACGGAGGCGATCACCATGATCCGGGCCGGGAAGACCCGGGGGCTTGCCGTCTCGACGGATAAGAGAATGGGAGCGTTGCCCGATGTCCCCACCTTCAAGGAACTGGGAATCGGGGACAGCATCATCCTGACCCGGTCGGTCTGGGGCCCGCCCAAACTCCCCAAGGACATCGTGGACACCTTGACCAAGGCGATCGAGCGGGCGACGAAGGACCCGGAGTTCATCAAGGTGGCCCAGGACCAGCTCCTGTACGACGTTGAATACCGGCCCGCCCAAAAGGTTCTGGACGAGTTGAATAATTTCGACAAGAGGTATGGGGCGAGGCTGGCGGAGGCCTACAAATAAAGGGCGGATCATTCCCGAAATTATTCGGGGAGCAAAGATCTGGCATGCATAAAATGGGCAGTTGCTTCAGAGGCCCGGAAGACCCGAAAGGAAGGGTTTCGCCGGGGTGACGGATCCGCTGATTCCCAAAACCTTATTTGGACAAGAATGGAGATCGGAGGCTTTCCTTGGGAACCGGGGGGGAAAGCCCGAAGCAGGAGAAAGGGGGAATTAAAATCATGGAAGGAAAACGAGATAGTCGGGTCCTATGTTTCTTGCTCCTGGCGGCGGTCTTCGTTTATCCGGTGAGCGGCCAGGCCGACGACTTTCCGCAACGACCCATCCGGATGATTATTACCTACTCCGCGGGGGGAGGAACAGATGTTTTAGGGCGAGCTTTCCAGATCCCTTTCGAAAAGGCCCTGGGAACCAAGATCGTTGTTGATAATATTCCGGCGGGGACGACCAAAGTGGGAACGATGGAGGCCATGAAGGCCAAACCCGATGGATATACCATCATCCTCATGCCTGACACGGGCTGGGTGACCCGGTATTATTCCGGCACTTATGATTCCAAGATTTATGAAAAACTGACGCCCGTGGGAAATATCACTTCTGAACCTTATGGTTTCGTCGAAGTGAGGGTTGAATCCCCGTACAAGACTTGGAAGGACCTGGTCAAAGCCGCCAAAGAAAAACCGGGCCAATTGACCTGCGGCGGACCGGGAGAAGGCGCGCTGAATCAAGCGATCATGATTCAGATTACCAAAGCGGCAGGGATCGAGACCAAATATGTGCCTTTTGCCGGTGCAGGGCCGAGCAAAATTGCCGTTCTGGGAGGACATGTTGATTTTCGAATATGCCAGCCTACGGAAGCAATTTCCATGATCCGGGCCGGAAAGACCAGGGGATTGGCCGTGTCCACCGACGTTCGAATGAAGGCGATGCCGGATGTCCCTACCTTTAAGGAATTGGGGATTGGAGAAGTACCCCCGCTGACTCGGTCCATTTGGGGTCCCCCCAAGATGGATAAAAAGAGAGCAGATTACATCGCTAAAGCAATGGAGAAGGCCACCAAAGATCCGGCCTTTGTAAAATTAATTGAAGAGGAATTTTTGTACACTGTCGATTTCAAACCGGGAAAACAATTGTTGGAAGGTTTGATCGCCTTCGACCGGGAATATGGCCCCATGCTCGCCGAAATTTTCAAAAAATAATACGGCGTTTTCCACAAAGATGAGGGATAGACCATGAAAAGCCGTGACCTGCAGAGCGGCTTGTTGTGCCTGGCCCTGGGGATCGTCTTTGCGGTAGCCAGTTTGCACCAGGGGCTCATGAGAAAAGGAGTTCCCGGACCGGGTTTCCTCCCCTTCCTTACCGCGATGCTATTCATCGCCCTGTCGCTGTTTGTTTTCATTCCCGCGCTCCGCGGGGAAAAGGCGCAAGAGAAAACCGCGGAAGGAAAAAAATTCTTTCCCGAAAAGGATAGCCTCAGGAAAGTGCTCCTGGGCCTCGTTGCCCTGCTGGGCTATGGTCTTGTCCTCAGTCACTCAGGCTACCTGATTACCACCCTGATTTTCATGCTGTTCATCATGAGGCTCGTCGAGCCCGTTCCCTGGAAGACGGTGATATGGACGGGGGTCGCAACGGCGGTCATCTCCTACGTGCTCTTCGTCGTGCTCCTGGAGGTCCAGTTGCCCCGGGGCCTGATGGGTTTTTGAGGAAGCCGACGTTTTATGGATTTATGGAATCACTTTCTCCTGGCCTTCCAAATTGCCATGGAGCCTCTGAACCTCCTCTTGTGTTTCGTCGGAGTCTCGATCGGCACCTTTGTGGGGGTTCTTCCCGGCCTCGGCCCGGCAGCGTCCATCTCTCTCCTACTCCCCATCACATTTAAACTCTCCCCCGTTCAGGCCATTATCATGCTGGGCGGCCTTTATTACGGGACCATGTACGGTGGGTCGACCACTTCCATTCTCATCAACGTCCCCGGGGAAGCTGCGTCGGTGGTCACTTGCCTGGACGGCTACCAGATGGCCCGGAAAGGCCGGGCCGGCCCCGCCCTGGGGATTTCAGCATTCGGGTCGTTTATCGCGGGAACCTTCGGAACCCTGATGATCATGATCCTGGCTCCCCCCCTGGCCAACTTCGCCCTGAAATTCGGCCCCCCCGAATTCGTGGGCCTGGTGTTCCTCGGCCTTACGATGGTCACTTACCTTTCCAGCGGGTCCATGGTAAAGGCCCTGATGATGGCCGGGGCGGGATTGATGCTGAGTTACATCGGGGTGGATATCGTCACCGGGAGGGAGAGGTTTACCCTGGGAATCTCCAGCATCGCCAGCGGTTTTGACATCGTGCCCATCGTTATGGGCCTCTTCGGGATTTCCGAGGTGCTGCTGAACATCGAAACCTCACTCCAGTCCCGGGAAGTCTTCCAGACCGAAATCAAGCAGCTCCTCCCCAACCGGCAGGATTGGAAGGCCTCTTCGGGGCCCATCGCCAGGGGATCGATTCTCGGTTTTCTCTTGGGATTGATCCCGGGCGGAGGCGGGCTGATCGCCTCTTTCATATCCTATGCGGTGGAAAAAAAGGTCGCCAAACACCCGGAGACTTTCGGATCCGGGGATATCCGCGGCGTGGCCGGCCCGGAATCCGCCAATAACGCCGGGGCCCAGGGGGCCTTCATCCCCATGCTCACCATGGGGATACCGTGCAACGTGGTAATTGCCATCCTTATGGGAGCCCTGATGATTCACGGGGTCACGCCCGGTCCGAGGCTCCTCATCGAACATCCCCAGGTATTCTGGGCGGTGGTGGGGAGCATGTACATCGGAAATTTGATGCTGCTCCTCCTCAACCTGCCCCTGATCGGCATCTGGGTCAGATTTTTGAAGATCCCCTACTCGTTCCTATTTCCTTTCATCTTCCTTTTTTGCCTCATCGGGGCCTACACGATCGGCAACAACATCCAGGACATCTACATCATGATCTTCTTTGGAATCCTGGGATACCTGATGAAGAAGTATGATTACGAACCCGCCCCGCTGATCCTGGCTTTCGTCCTGGGCCCAATGTTTGAAAACGCCTTCCGGCAGTCACTTATTATATCCAGCGGAAACCCCATGATCTTTCTGACCCGCCCCATCTCCGCGATTTTTATCTTCGTCTCTTTCTTCTTCCTGGTCTCTCCGGTTCTATTGAAGCTCTGGGGGAGAAAACGACCCGGGCTTTTGGTAAAAGAGGATTAATCTTCTGGCACACGGATGAACACAGATCCACACAGATGAAGATTAAAAATTCGGATCATCTCCAATTTAGTTGCCCGAATATTTGGTAAATCCTGGCAACCGCTGGAATCCCATCACAATTTACCAGTCCCGCCATATTTTCCTTCAACTAAATTGGAGATGATCCAAAAATTTGAATCTGGCTTTATCTGTGAAAATCTGTCTCCGATCAGAATTTGATTGCCGGCTTCAGGGGGGCGGGCATCATGACGCGGAGGGCCCTGGGGAGGACCCGGAAACTCGCGGGGGTTGAGCCTATGAGGTCTCCGTCGCCGTGAATGAGCGCCGACGGGGAGGATTCGACCTCCAGCCGGGAAGCGGAACGAAAGATGGCCCCGGGAATCTTCTTTAGGCCCACGAAGGCGATCTGGGGGAAAGCGCCGGCCAGCCGGAGTTTGGGTGTGTCGGGGATCAGGCATATCTGCATGAGCCCGTCGTCGGCGGCAATGGGGGCGGTGATCTTGAAGAAGTAGGCATAGCGGGGGATCTTGGTGATCAGGATGTGCCAGGCTGGCCCCTGATATTCCCAGTCCTCTGTTCGCAGGAAAACCGAAGGGGGCGTGTAATGCAAAAACGCGGAGACGATGGCGAATGAAAACGGGAGGAGGCCCGGATACAACCCCCTCAGTTGTTCAGCCTCCTCCACCACCGCCGCATCGAACCCGATTCCCCCGGCCCCGGCGATATAGCCGCCGGAATGAGTCTCGATCACGTCCACCGCTTTCGGCCGTCCATGGGCCAGGACTCTCAGGGCTCTGTTGAGTGCGGAAGGGATCCTCCAGTTTCGGGCCAGATCATTGGCTGTTCCCAGGGGGATCACGCCCAGGGCCGCCGGGCGGCCCACGAGGGCGGGGAGGAGGGAATGGATCGTCCCGTCCCCCCCGCAGCCCGCGATGACGTCATATCCTCTCTCCTGAGCCAGAAAGGCAATTTGCAGGGCATCGCCGGGTTGGGAAGAGACGGCGAATTCCGCGGAAATGCCCAGATGGCCGCATTGTTCCTCCAGGATCGGGAGGAGCTCTTCCCCTCTACTTCCGCCTGAGTGGGGATTGATGATGAACTGGATCTTCACCGTTCTCCTGAAACGAATTAAGGGGGGTGTCTGGGCAGGGATCGCGTCCGGCCCGGGATCCCCAGAACCAGTGAACACGTGGAAGGTTCTAAGGCTGCCGGCCTTTGCAGGCAGGAGGATCGTTCGGATTCCCGTTCTTTTTCTTCGCCGAACGAAAATATTCCAAGGGCGTGAGGACTACGCGGTAAAAGATTTTCCCGCTCACCATCAAAAAAAACTCGACTATTTTTTCCTTAAAAGTCAAACCGGTAAAATCCAATGTGAATGAAACCTCCGGGGAACTCATGTTTTAAAAGCCTCTCCGAGACCGTCGCTCTCTGAAACTTATTATACGGGCTTATACCTTTTCAGCCAAGGACTTTTCCCCTTTCCGGGTTAGAAATCCTGGTTCGTCACGTACATCGAAGCGGTCGCTTCCGCGGCCAGGGTGCCGTCTTCGAACTCAGCCTTGGCGTAAGTCTCCACCAGCTTTCGAGTCTTTTTCTTTACCTCCCCGGTGATGGAGATTTTCTGGCCTATCCGAATCGTCCGGCGGATACGAACGTCCATCCTGGCAGTCATTCCCTTGATCCCCTGGAAGTAGAGGACATACCCGAAAGCCTCGTCCAGGCACAGAGCCAGAAGCCCACCGTGCAAGACGCCGTTCCAGCTCTGGTGATAAAGCCCGGGGGTAAACTCCGCCTTGGCCTTTCCGTCCTCCCAGCGAAACTCCAGCTTCAGGCCAATGGGGTTATCCTTTCCGCAGGCGAAGCAAAGCCCGTATTTGTCGCGGTCCGGTAATTCCAATCAAAAACCTCAGAACACGCCTTTCACCGGTTCTTCCATTGGGGGGCCCGCTTTTCATTGAAAGCCCGGATGCCCTCCTGCCGGTCTTCGGTCGCCAGGTTCACGTTGTAGGCTTCGATTTCGATTTGCAGGGCGGTGTGGAGATCCGCCTCCATTCCCGCGTCGACCGCCCTCTTCGCCTGGCGGACGGCGACCGGGGAGTTGGCGCATATCTCGCTCGCCAGCTTTTCCATTTCCTCTTCCACCCGCTCCACGGGGACAACCCGGTTTACCAGTCCGATGGAGAGGGCCTCCCGGGCGTTGATTCGCTTGCCCGTAAAGATCATTTCCTTCGCCCTCATCCTTCCGATGATCCGGGGGAGAGTTTGCGTCCCCCCATTTCCGGGGATCAGGCCCACGCGCACTTCCGGGAGGCCGAACTGGGCGTTCTCGCCGGCGACGATCATGTCGGTCAGCAGGGCCATCTCCAGGCCCCCGCCGAGGGCGAATCCTTTCACCCCGGCGATGAGGGGTTTGGGCATCGCCCGGAGCGCGGCCGGGATCTTGGCGAACAGCGCGCGCTGAATCAGGATCTCATCGGCGGACATGTTTCTCCGCTCTTTCAAATCCGCGCCAACCCCAAAAGACTTGTCCGTCGTCGTCGTGAGCCCCGCAACCCAGACCTCCCGGTCAATCGCGGCATCCTGCAGCACGGAGAGCAGGTCCTTCGCCATCTGGGTGTTGAGCGCATTCATCGCCTCAGGCCGGTTGAGCTTGATCCGGAAGAAATGGTCCTTCTTATCGACGAGGAGAGTTTCCATGCTTATTCTCCAGGAAACAAGAAGATGAACCGCAGAGCACGCAGAGATCGCAGATACATCAAGTATAGTGAACGGCTTAAGTAAGTCGACATCCAGTTGCCTCTTATTGACTTATGTCTCGCCGTAAAATCCCCCCTGCCCCCCTTTGATAAAGGGGGGTTGGGGGGGATTTACCAGGGATTGCCCATGCAATGTCCACTTTCTTTGGTCGGGCACTTTAACACTTCGCGGAAAAAGTAAACCGGAAATCTATTCTGTCATTCCGGCGAAAGCCGGAATCTAGAAATGCCGGTAAAAAAATTCTGGATTCCTGCTTTCGCAGGAATGACGGCCGCCTAACGGGTGACCTTGTTTCTTGAGGACGGGTCACTTGAATTTGCTGTCGCAAGAGGAATCTGGTTTGAAAAGGTCAAATTTTATCTATCGTACTCTCCGCGTCCTCTGCGCTCTCTGCGGCGAAGACTCTCAGCTCAGGTCGCGGAAATCCGCCGGTACCTTCAGGCGGGGGCGGTTGGCTTTTTTCACCCCCAGGGCGTCGTCGGCGATGAGCAGGCGCATGATATTGGCCGTTCCTTCCCCGACCTGGTAGAGCTTGGAGTCGCGGTAGTATTTCTCCACGGGAAGCTCGAGGGAATATCCCATCCCGCCGTGGATCTCCATGGCCCACCCGGCGGCGCGCACGGCCGCCTCGCCGGCAAAGTACTTGGCGATGGCGATCTCCCGGGTGAAGGGCTTCCCCTGGTCGTTCAGCCAGGCTCCCCGCCGGACCAGGAAACGGGCCGCCTCGGTGTAGAACGACCATGTCGGCGATGAGGTGTTTGACCATCTGGTAGTCGCGGATCGGCCGCCCGAACTGCACCCGCTCGTTGGCGTACTTCACCGAGGCGTTGAGGCAGGCCTGGCAGATGCCCAGGGCTCCGCTGCCCACGCTGATCCGGCCCCGGTCCAGGGCGGTCATGGCCACCTTGAAGCCGCCCCCCCATTCTCCCAGAAGATTTTCCTTGGGCGCGACCACATCTTCCAGGCCGATTTCGGCGATGGGGGAGGCCTTGTCCCCCAGCTTGGGGATCTCGTGGGGCTGCCAGCCCGGCTGATTGGTTTCCACCACGATGGCGCAGAGGCCGTTGTGCTTGAGGGACCGGTCAAAGGTGCAATAGACGACGGCATATTCCGCCACGGTCCCGTTGGAGATCCAGGTCTTGGATCCGTTGATCAGGAAATGGTCGCCTTTGTCCACGACCTTGGTTTCGATGGCGGCGATGTCCGATCCGGCGTTGGGCTCGGAGAAACAGGTGCAGCCCAGCTTTTCGCCGGTGACGAGGGCTTTGACGTATTTCTTGCGCACCGCGTCGCTTCCCCACTCCATCATGGTGTAAGGCACGGTCATGGCCTGGAGGTTGAAAAGAGCGCGCAGGCCGGAATCGTAGGTGGAGATCTGCTCGCAGACCACCGAGTGGGCCAGGAAGCCGGAGGCCGATCCTCCCATTCCTTCGGGAAAGGCGCAGCCGAAGAGGCCGAGCTCTCCCATCTTCCTCACCAGGTCGCGGTTGAACTCCTCTTTCTTCAGATTGGGAACGACCTCCTTTTCGGCAAAGTTCCTGGCCATCTGCTCCATGGCCGCCTGTTCTTCGTTCAGCTGGAAGTCCATAATATCTCCTCTTATTGAGATCTGTCCGTCAGAGAGTAGTATGTTCCGGCCCAAAGGTCAAGAGTCTCGGGGCCCTTTAAACTCTCAGTTCTTGGGGTGCATCACTTTCAGGAATAGGAAGGGAGGGGAAAACGGCTGAAGAAACTGGTGGCGGTACCTGTAGAGTTAGAAAGAACGGAAATTGATCGGAGCGCGGGATTTCATGAATATGAATTGTCCCACAGGGAAACACTCTAACCATTTCATCCAAAATACCCTTTCACGAGTTCAGTCCATTTTTCCGTTTTCATGAACTTCAATAACGCGCTGTTAGCCGTTTTGCGGAGTGGACTTTTTTTCTGTAAGGCAATACTCACGAAATATTCATCGAAGGTTCCAGGCAGGACCTGTAGTCGACCGGGATATTCCCTTTTTACCTGGTACTTCAAGACCTGTTCATCTTGAACAAAGGCATCGATGCTCTTGTTGGCAACCGCCACCAACCCTTCCTGAGAGTTTTGAAAGGGAATTACGGCTATTCCTTGTTTGGACAAAAAATCGAAGCCCTCGGAGCCGTATATGGACCCAACCCGCACATGGTGGAGATCGTTAAATCCGCGCACTTTTCCTTCTAGCTTCCCAAGAGTAAGAGAAGTTGTGATATTGGCTGTAAAACTCGCGATAAACACAATCGAAAAAATCATCCAAAGGAGAGCAATCATTCGTCCGCCGATTGTTCTCGGCGCTTTATCGCCATACCCTACGGTGGCCATTGTAACCATGGCCCACCAGATGCCCTGACCGATCCCCTCGATCGTGCCTCCGCCGAACATTTCACTATTTCGCCGCCTTTCGAAGGCCCATACGATGATCCCGGCTGCAAAAGACACCAAAAGCATAAACCCAACCGCTTTCAAAATCTGCTCTGAAAACAGGCCTTGGAAAATATGCACCCAGCGGTATCCGACACTTTGTGTGGGCACCGCGATGGACAGTCCCGATTTCATATAGGATTGGCTAAAATCCATCACAGGTTCAAATCGCTCCGCGACCACCAAGGAAGGGATGACATCTATATCCCCTCTTTCCAACGCATTCAACAATAGCTTTACATTTGGAAATTCCCGAAATTCGAATTGAACCTCCATGTTCTGAGCTACGGCCTTCCATAGCTCGATACTGAAGCCTTCCCATTGATTGTCGGGAGTTTTCATACAAAGGGGCGGAACTACCATGACCCCCGTCCGAAGCACAGTCGGAGTGACACTTTGATCTTGAGCGACTGTAATCCCGGGAAAGCACAGAAGAAGCAGCAGCCAAATCATCCCGCAAGCTATTGCACGAAGAGCTTTATGTTTCAATTGCATGACGTATCACATACCGGATTGATTCTTTAATGGATTTAATAGAAGGGGCAGCAAGGCCTCCCGCGAGCGCTTCCAAAAGACTTCGGTGTCGAACGCGGTGTTTCCCTTGGTTGTGGCCTTGTCTCCCTACAGGATATGTAGCGAAATTCATACCAAGCAAATAATCAGTCCAGAATGAGGATTAAACCACCGTAATTTAGAATATTTTTTGCATGAAGGGATTGGAAAGATTTAGAGAAGAAGGTGATAGCTGCCGATATGTCGGCAATATGACCGTATCCGGTTAAGTTTGCGCGTGAAGACTGCTGGAGAAATCCGATGGAAATCTGCACTGGCAAAGCAGTGCGGCCTTCCGGGAGGCTTCATGAAAATTCCAACCGCTGACGTTGAGGTAAGGCATGATTCAGAGGCCAATAATTATGATAGAAATCATTCATCCTGGAGCGGAAGGGGAGATAATGGATTGGACTATTTGCTTCCTGACTCCTTCTTGATAATGGCTTGAGACTTGCTTAAACGATTATAGTCCGGCACTGAAAAAAATGAAATTGACAAGCGTTGGTCTGAACGGCATAAGCCATTCATTTTATCTTTGGGAAATTTATTTGAGGTAGCAGTGAAGAAATCTGCATTAAAATTAATTTTTCTCCCGGCGTTTTTCTTTATAACGACAATTGTGAGATTTGCCTTTCAAAGGAAAGCCTTAGATCTCTCCCTCAGCCTTTCCTGGAGCGCAGGGCGCCTGCCGGTGAGGATAACCGGCCTCAAGACCGGGAGTAAACCTGACGTGGCAAGTCGGTGGGTATTTTTCTCCGGGATCCTGGTGATCATAACCCTGGGTTGGCTTGGGTCGGGAACCGGTTTGGCCGCGGACTGGAAGGGCCTCCAAGCCGATGGCCGTACCAATACCATCCCCATTCATTGGGATCAGGCCTGCCCAAAAGTCATCCCCCACCTTGACGAGGCCAGGCTGGAGCGGGGAGAGGTGCTCTGCGAAATAAAAAAAATCGATCCCCATACCGCGGTGGCCCAAAGTGTGGGTCTCATCAAAGCCGATCCCGCTGAGTGTTTCAAGATCGTCCGCAAGTATAATCAATATGCTCAGCTCATGCCCCACACGGTCGAAAGCCGGGTGATTCGATCTTTCACCCTGGAAGGAAATTATGCCGGGGCCGAGGCGGTTGATTTTTGGACGCGGGTAAACGTCCTCGGCTTTGATACCCGCTATGTGCTTCGTATCGTCCATCTTAGCGAACCCCAGCGCGGACGATTTCGCAGCTTCTGGACCCTGGTGGATGACCCGACCCAGGTAGCCGGGGGTTGCGGCTCGGAGAAGAACCCTTGCGAGAATGACCTGGCCCTCAACCTGGGTTCACATCAGTTTCAACCCTACCCCGGGAATCCAAACTATACCCTGCACACCTACACGGTAACCGTTGCGGGAAAAAATTGGCTGCAACAGGCGGGCATTCGACTGGGAGCGCGGAAAACCATGCAGGAGGTCACGCAGGCGATCCGAAAGGCCCTCCTGCCTCAGGAGTAAGAAGAGGGGCAGAGGCTTCCTTCCGACCTCAGGATCGATGAGTCCTCGAATAGAATATTCTAAAAAGAGGGGGCGCTCTCCTGCCATCGCAGGAAAACTTGAGTTGCGTTGGGAGGGGTAAAACTCCGCACTTCCACCACCCGCCTGGACGTATCAATGGAAACATAACGCAGTGAATCGGGAACACAGGCACCCGAATTCACGTAAACCCCCCGGCCTATGGGAAGACAGGCCATCTGGTGGGAATGCCCCATGACAATGACATTGTTTTTGCCGTGATCGAGGGCTAGGATGGCGGCCTGTTCCAGGGCCTTTACAAACCGCTGGCCCCGGTCGTAAAAGGGGCCCTCCAGAAAATCCGCAAGGCGGCTGAACCCCATACGCCTCAACCCGCCGATCATCCAGGTGACAAAGAAACGCAGGCGCCCCCCTGCTCGCCGATGAATGGGTCAAATTGATGCCCGTGGGTCAACCAGATACTCCAATTATCTTTTAACAAACGGATCTGCTTCAGGTTGCCCAATAATTTTTGAGTGATGAGGTCGTGATTCCCAAACAGGGAATGGTGAGGAGCGGTGCTCCAACGCCTGAAAATTCGGGAATATCGTTTCAGGATGGCTTCGAGCACGTCCGATCGGGATCCGGGATAGCTGCCGTAGTCGGTCTGGTAAATGTCCCCCATGAGAATGATCCGATCGTGAGTCCGGCTGAGATGGTCGTCCAATCGCAGCAACCGATCTTCTTCGCCTAAGAATTTATCCAAAACCGGAGTATGACCCAAGTGGAGGTCCCCAAACGTGGCAATGCGCATAGTGGCCCTTTCTCGTCCGGTTATCGGTCCATGGGTAAAATGCTTAACTACCGTTGGATCGCGTTGCTGCCCTGTCCCTGCCTTCCTGAGAGCGACATGCATGCCGGCTCCCGTCGCTCCCAGCACGGGCCGATGTCCGTTGCCGGTTCACAAATAATGCCAATTATAATGCTGAGGGGAAAATGATGATAATCCTATGAAAAATATGATGTTAAGTGAGACGGCGATTGCAGGCGGAGAATTTGGAAGAGGATGTCTGACCATATTTCGGCAAAATGACCCTTATTATGGCAGAATGAAAGCAGATTTCTAACTTCAGGAGTGGGATCATCTCGTTAGGGTTCTCTTGGATTAAAAAAAAGAGAATGGATGGGAAAAATTTGGGTCCAGGATGGGGGATAGGAGATTCAAGTCCATTCTCATTTGCGATCTTCTTCTCCTGTTAGTTTATATTTCTACGGACGCCCCTTTCCTGTCATGATCCCAAAGTTATTGAACAACACTGAATCAAAGTATAGAATGGGTGCAAACATGGAACGTTCTTGCCAACTTGCCAGGGCGAGAAAAGGGAAATTTCATAACAAGGGAGGGACGATCATGAAAGTGCGACATTGGGGAATTGCGGCTCGTTGTTCTTGGCATGCTGCTCTGCATGGCGGGGGAGGGCATTGCCCAGAAGAAATTTCCTGCGAAACCTATCACCGTCATCATTCCCGTTCCAGCCCGGGGATACCGACAATAACCTGCGGCCCTTTACCGACAAAATGGGCCCTTACCTGGGACAACCGGTAAATTTTGTGTATAAGCCGGGAGCCTCCGGAGCCGTCGGGGCGGGATTCGTGGCCTCCGCCGAACCGGACGGCTACACCCTCGTGGGCTCTCAGCAGTCCAGCCTGGTCCTTGTGCCCCTCACGCAAAAGGGATTGAATTACAACTGGAAGAATTTCGCTCCGATCTGCGGCCTGGCGGGCGGGTACAACGTAATTGCCGTGCAACCGGGGGCTCGCTGGAAGACGATTCGAGAATTGCTTGCCGAGGCCAAGGCGAATCCCGGGAAGATCTCCTACGTTTCGGGTTCCGGCGCCCTCGGCATTACCACGCTTATCGCCGAGGCCTTTTTCAAAGAGGCAGGAGTCAAACTGAATTTAATTCCGGCGCAGGGGAGCGGTCCGGCAGTGACGGCAATCCTCGGGGGCCATACGGACGCGGTTTCCTCCCAGATCACTCCCGCTTTTCCCCATATCCAGGCCGGGACCCTCAGGCCCCTCATCGTGTTTACGGATAAGAGGGTTCCGGCACTGCCCGACGTGCCTACCGCGATGGAGTTGGGGTATAAAGTGAGCGTGCCGTCCCTTTACGGCCTGCTCGCCCCCAAAGGAACGCCCAAAGATGTGGTGCAGACCATTGCCCTGGCTGCCAAAAAAGCGGCCGAGGAGCATAAGGCGGCAATCGAGAATTCTTTGAGCAAGGCGGGCATGCAGGTGAGTTACACGGGTCCGGAAGGATTCGAAGAATTCCTCAAGTCCCAGGATGAGTACTGGAACAAAACGATAAAAAATTTGGACCTTAAAATGGGAAATTAGCAGTTGCGGAAAAACTAAAAAATCCGTCACTCCAGCGAAAGCCTTCGGCGTGAGTCCCGCTCGGAGCGGGATCGAACGCGGGAGTCCAGAATACCTTTAATCCCGCCGGCGGCGGGACTGGATTCCGGCTTTCGCCGGAAAGACATAATGGGCTACAAGGTTACTTTTCCGCTCTCGATTCGTTCCTTGAAGGGAGATTTGCCGATGGAGAAGAAAACCCAAAAAGAAGGCGAGGAAGCCTGCCGGAAGGGGCTGACCCGCAGGGGGTTCTTGAAATTCGTGGGAGCGGGGGCCGTAGTGTCGGCGGGGGCAGGCAAGGGGGCTGCAAAAACACCCCAGGAACCCGCCGACCCCCGCGAGATGACCCGGGTCAGGCTCCTGATCAACGGCCGGCAGAGAAGGCTTCTGGTCGAGCCGCGCTGGTCCCTTCTCTTCGTCCTCCGGGAAAAACTCGGCCTGACCGGCACAAAGGTGGGATGCGAGCGAGGGGAGTGCGGCGCCTGCACCGTGTTGATCGACGGCCGGCCCCGGTATGCCTGCCTCACTCTTGCCCTGGAGGCGGAGGGCAAGGAAATCACAACGCTTGAAGGGCTGATGAAAGGCGAGGAACTCGGCCCGGTGCAGCAGGCGTTTCAGGAGGAAGATGCCTTTCAATGCGGCTACTGCACCCCCGGGCAGATCATGGCCGTGGAAGGGCTCCTTCGCCATAACCCCGACCCTTCAGCCGAGGAAATTCGGGCAGGGGTGAGCGGCAATCTGTGCCGCTGCGGCACGTACCCGCATATCTTCAAGGCTGCCCGGCGCGCGGCCGAGCTGAAAAGGAGGAAAGGGGGCGCGGGATGAACGGCAAAGAAGAGGGCGCCTACTATATCGAGGGGCTTTCCGTACCTGAAACCCCGAGACCCGGCGAGTCGCCGAAGCCGTGGAAGGGAACAAACATCATCGGCAAGCCGATCCCCAGGGTGGATGCCTATGAACGGGTCAGCGGTTCGGCCATTTACCCCTCGGATACCATCCTGCCGGACATGCTTTACGGGGCGATTCTCCGCTGCCCCCATCCTCATGCCCGGGTCAAGAGCATCGATACGAGCCGGGCGGAGAAGATGCCCGGAGTCCGCGCCGTGATCACCGGTCGCACGCCCGGAGCCGACGTGGAATGGGGATACGGCCAGAAAATTCAGAAGAAGACGAAGCTCTTTGACCCCTTGTGCCGCCACGAGGGGGAAGAAGTGGCCGCCGTGGCCGCTGAAACGCCCTACCAGGCCTGGGATGCCCTGGGGCAAATCCGGGTGGAGTACGAGGTGCTGCCTTTCGTAGCGGATGAGCGGGACGCGCTTCAGTCCGGCGCCCCGTCCGTTCATCCGGGGGGCAACAGGGTCGGCGAGCCGGTGGTTTACGAACGGGGTGACGTGGGGAAGGGATTTGCCGAGGCTGACGTGGTGCTGGAGCAGACCTACCGGACCGAGAGCGAAATCCACACTCCGATGGAGGCCCACGGCTGCGTCGCCCGGTGGGACGGAGACCGCTTGACCGTCTGGGAATCGACCCAGGGGGTGTTCGCGGTCCAGTCGGGCATCGCGAGTGCGCTGAAGATCCCCCTCTCCAATGTGCGGGTGATCGGGCACTACATGGGCGGCGGTTTCGGCAGCAAACTTCAGGCAGGCAAGTACACCATCATCGCCGCGCTGCTGGCGAAGAAGACCGCACGCCCGGTGAAGCTCTTCCTCACCCGGGAAGAAACCTATCTTTGTGTCGGCAATCGCCCTCCCGCAGACATGAAACTGAAAGCGGGGATTAAAAGGGACGGCACTCTTACCGCCCTCGATTTTCGTTACAGCGGGACGGGCGGCGCCTATCCGGCCGGCGGGATCTCGGGAGTGGACTTTGTGGTCAAGGACTTATATACGTGCCCGAATGTCCGCACGGAAGGGACGGAGATCTACATTCACGCCGGCCCTGCCCGGCCCTTTAGGGCCCCGGGACATCCCCAGGGAGCATGGGCCCTGGAGCAGATGATCGACGCGCTCGCAGAGGCGATCGCCCTGGACCCCGTTGAACTCCGCTTGAAGAATATCCCGAGTTACAGCCAGTCGCGGGAGGGAAGCCCTCCCTACACCACCACCGGTCTCAAGCAGTGCCTGGAGGAAGGCGCGAAAGCCTTCGGATGGAAGGAGGCCCGCCAGAGAGCGCTGGGTTATAAGAGCAACCCCGATCTTCGCCGCGGGGCCGGGGTGGCCGCGGGAATGTGGGTGGTCGGCAGCGGAAGGCCACCGTCCACGGCCATCGTCAAACTCTTTGCGGACGGCAGCGCCAACCTCAACATGGGCGCCAGCGATATCGGAACGGGCACCAAGACCATCATGGCCATGATCGTTGCTGAGGAGCTGGGGATTCCCCTGCGGAAAATCCAGGTCGAAAATGCCGACACGGGCACCACCCAATATGCCACCCCGAGCGGCGGAAGCAAGACGGTGCCCACCGAGTCCCCCGCGGTCCGTGCCGCCGCGATCGAGGTAAAACGACAGCTCTATGACCTCGCCGGCAAAGACCTCGGAATCAGCCCTTCCGACCTTACGATTAAGAGCGGCGCCGTCCATTCGGAGAAGGACCCCGCCAAAAGAATCCCCATCCCGGAGATCACCGCCCTGAAGTCCCGGGGGGTGATCGTAGGGATCGGCTACCGCGGGCCCAACCCGGAGAACAAGGCGGTGAACCCTTTTGCCGCCCAATTCTGCGAAGTGGAAGTCAACATCAGGACAGGGGAAGTGAAAATCTTACGCTTCCTCGCCGCCCAGGACAGCGGCCGGGTCATGAACCGCCTGACCTTTACGAATCAGATTTTTGGGGGGGTCATCATGGGGATTGGCCTGGCCATGACCGAAGCCCGGGTCCTGGACCGTTCACAAACTGGAAAGATGGTGAACAAGAACTGGCATGACTACAAAGCTGCCCACCGCGCTTGATGTCCCGGCGGATATGGTAACCCTCCCCATAGAGCTCGAGGACCCGGTGGCCAATACCGCCGGGGCCAAAGGGCTGGGAGAGCCGTGCACCATCCCGACGGCCGCGGCTGTCGCCAACGCGGTCTGCAACGCTATCGGGATCCGGGTGACCGGAACCCCGCTTACCCCGATTCGCCTGAGCTCCTTGCTGGCCACTGGGCTAAAGGAGAAGCAGTCATGAAAACGCCTAACTTCGCGTATGTGCGAGCGAGATCGCTGAAGGAAGCCGCCGCTTACCTTTCTTCCAAGGGTGCACGGGTCCATGCCGGAGGAACCGACCTGCTCGGCTGCCTCCGGGACGGAGTCATGGGGGCCGAAAAAGTCGTGAGCATCAGCCAGATAAAAGAATTGCTCGGCATCAGCCGGACGAAAGAGGGAGGCCTTCGCATCGGGGCGCTGACCACCATCGGGGAAGTCGCGGCAAACGGAGTCATTCAGGAGAGGTATGCCGCGCTGGCGCGAGGCGCCGCGGAAGTGGGCAGCCCTCAGCTCCGCAACCAGGGGACACTGGGAGGCAACCTCTGCCAAAGGCCCCGATGCTGGTATTTCAGGGGTGAGTTCGAATGCATCCGCAAGGGCGGGTCGAAATGCTTCGCGGTTGAGGGGGAGAATCAATACCACTGCATCTTCGGAGGGGCGGGGTGCTATATCGTTCACCCGTCGGATACGGCCCCTGCTCTGATGGGTCTTGGAGCGTCCGTTCGGGTCTTTGGTCCGCGAGGGTCCAGAATTGTCCCCTTAGAGAAGTTCTTTCTCCTGCCCAGTCAGAGCCTGGAAAAGGAAAACATCCTCGCCGGGAACGAGATCGTTACGGATATTCTCCTTCCCCCGGCAGCCCCGGGGTCGCGCAGTGCTTACCGGAAAGTGCGGGCGCGCCAGTCCTGGGATTTCGCCCTGGCCGGGGTGGCGCTGGCTTTGACGTTCAAAGGAAATCAGGTCTCGACGGCGAGGGTCGTGCTCAGCGGGGCAGCTCCCATTCCGTGGCGCTCCAAGGAAGTGGAAGAAGTCATTACCGGGAAGGTTCTGAATGCCGAAACGATCCGGCGCGCCGCCGAGGCCGCGACCCGAAATGCCGAACCGTTGAAGCATAACGAGTACAAGCTGTCCCTCTTCCGGGGTGTGCTTGAGGAGGAGCTCTCCAGGATCGCCCAGGCGTGAGCTGACCTTCGAAAGAACTCAAGTTTTCACAGCACCGACAAAAGGAGGAGCAAATGAACCCCGTGAACCTGCTAGAGGTGGAAAGAGTCGAAGTCACCGTTCTGGTCGACAATTACACAGACCTTCTTCTGCTCCAGAGCACCCCGGTGGCAAGGCGCGCTCCCGTTTTGCCCCCGAAGGCCTTTTTGGCGGAGCACGGGTTCTCTTGCCTTATCAAAACTGTAGACGTCGAGGAGCATGTGGTTCTGATGGATGTGGGCATCTCGGGGGACTTGCCTTCTCCACAACGCGGAACTCCTAAAAATCGATTTGGGCAGGGTGAAAGCTTTGATCCTTAGTACAGTAGTTCATAAATTCACTAACGTATTCAGGTTACGCAGCGGCCTGCTTCTGTACTATGTTGCAGGCTCTTGAAGTTTGGAAAAAGGAAACCCTGGCCATGAGAACAAGCCTCAGAAATCCCCCCTTCCCCCCTTTGATAAAGGGGGGCGGGGGGGATTTCTGGAAGGGACGTATCAAGGAACTCCATTTGCTTGTCTCTGACTCTGCCGTACTGTGAACCCTTTTAAGCGAAAAAATACGATACGATATTTATGGAAATGCCCACTTAGCCATGGACATTTCGATCACTGCTGGGGGCCGAAGGAAGTCTTGCCTAAGTTGCCTAAAGGCATTCCTGTCGTCCTTCATCCGGATGCCTTCGTTTCCCGTCGTCTCAACTTTCCTGCCCTCAAACTTCGGGTGCCGGTCCCTTCCCCCGATGAGAATATGCTGAGAGGATCCGGGATGGAAATCCGAAAAGTCCGGGACGATTCACTTTTGGCATCAAACCGCGTGCTGGTCCTGGGTGAAATCGACCGGGTAACGGAATTTGAAAAGGGAATGCCGGGGGCCGAGGCGGAAGTAAACGGGGAGTGGGTGAAAGACCCTTTCCCGGATGACCGCGGCGTGGCGCTCAAGGTGAAGAACAAGGGGCTGGTGGTGGTCGGCGGGTGTTCCCATGCCGGGATTATCAACACCGTAAGACACGCTCAGAGGGTGACCGGGACGGCGAAGGTCCATGCCGTTCTCGGCGGGTTCCATCTGACCGGGCCGATGATGGAATCCATCATCGGGCCCACAATCAGGGAGATGAAAGAGATCGCCCCGGAATACATCGTGCCTACCCACTGCACGGGTTGGAAGGCAATCAACGAATTCGCCCGGGAAATGCCGGGTCAATTCCTGTTGAATACCGTTGGCACGACCTACACGTTCTAACCGTTCTGGCCTGAAATCAGGAGCTCGAATCCAGAACTGTTCGATTCAAGGGCCGGAGCTTTATCTTCTGGACGACGAGCTGCTCCCGGCCATATCTTCTTATCCATCGCATATGCATGGCGGCTATATGCCGGCTTTCTGAAAAACCGACGGGTGAGGCGGGAAAGGAAGGAGCATTTGAATTCCATGGGGCAATTTTTCATGCGCGCCGACGACCAGAAATCCGCCGGCGGATAGGCTTTCGATAACCTTGTTCAAAGAAGGTCTTACCATATCCTCTTGGTAATATGTGAGGAGATTATTTCTGAGAAAAAGGATGCGGAATTCGTGAGAAGGGGGGCCATCGGTGACGAGATTGTGAATTCCCCACCGAATCCCCTCCTTTAAGAAATCTGCCACCGCCCAGCGGTTCTCCCTCACCGGGCGGAAGTACCTGGCACGCCAATCTTCCGGGACCTCCTTCAGGCTGCTCGATGAATAGACCCCCTCCCGGGCTCTGGCCAGGGCATCGGGGTTAAAGTCCGTGGCCCACAGTTCCAGCTCCGGTTTTGAAGGTCTTGTTCTGCCCATCTCTTCCCAGAGGATTCTGAGGCTGTAAACCTCTTCCCCACGCGCGCATCCGGCAGACCACACTTTGAGAGGGCTGGTTCCGCTGGGAATGGAAAGCAGGATATTTTCTTTGAGCGCCTTCCACAAGCCTCGGTCGCGGAAAAAGCGGCTGATAGAAACGGTCAACAACCGCTCGACCTCATGCCGCTGCTCCGGGTCGTTCTGCGTGGCCAGGCGGAGCGCTTCCGCGTCCCGGATCCCCACCTCTTGCATGTACCGGTCCAATCGTCTTTTAGCTCCCCGCCGGACCTTCCGGTATCCTTTCCAGGAAAATCCCAAGAAGTCAAGGATAAGGAGGAATTGTTGGTCTTCCATGGGAGGGTATCCTCGATTCAGCCGCTTGCGTTCAGCGAGAAAATCGGCGGCCCGGGCGCCGAGCACGAAGCAGGTGAAGTTGGTATTCGCGCGGGGTATTTGGGGTATCACGGATGCATCGGCAACGAATACGTTGGCGAGCCCGTGAACCCGGGTGCTCGCGTCCACCACGTCTCCGTCTTCGGGCGAAAGCCCCATCCGGCAGGTTCCGACGGAATGGCCATAGTCCGTCACGTTGGCGGTAACGAAACGAGCGAGCCGTTCGCCGGAGGTGAAGCGTCTCGGGCCCCGCTTGATCGCCCGGGCGAGGGGCTTCTGTCTCGTCAATCTGTGAATAAGCCGAACAGCCTCAATGAGCGCCCCAAGATCGTGGTGATCGGGATCATTAAGAAGGCCAAGTTCGATCACCGGAGAGTCTTCGGGATCGCGGCCCTTCAGGCGGATGCGGCCGCGGGAGCGCGGGCTGAGGTGGTAGGCTAAGATGCCGAAGGACCATTCCCCGGCACCATCCGCCGTCTGATAAGGGAGCACGTGGAGATCGGGCGCGGTCTTGAGCACGACCTGGGACTCGTATAGGCGTCCGGCGGCGAGATCCTTCTTGACTGCTCTCAGGATATGCCTGGCCGGGTCGTAGTCGAGGCCCACGCCTGGATGGTCGTGCAGGTTGGAGCCGACGCCGGATAGCTCAATGTGGACAGGAATCCCCAGTTCGGACAAATGTTCGCCGGGTCCGATGCCGGACCGGAGCAGGATCGCGGGGGAGCCGTATACCCCGGCGCAAAGCACGAACCGCTCGGCATGAATCTCTCGTGCGCCCCCGGGCCCGCGGCCGATCAGGAACTTTGCGCGATCGCCCTGAAGCACGAGGCGGTCGGCGAGGAGGCGATCCATCACCGTGAGGCGTGAGCGGACAGGATCGAGGAACGCGAAGGCTGCGTTCCAGCGAACCCCATCCCTGATGTTCTGGGCGAAAGGCGCGACGCCCGGGGCGCCGGGCGCGTCGTTCGCGTCGGCGAGGCGGCGGAAACCCGATTCGAGCGCGCTGTCCAGGAATATGCGCTGCCAGGTCGCGAGCTCTTCGTCGCGGCAGATGCGGACAGGAAGCATGGGCCACATTTCGCTCACCGCAGTTGCCAGATTGGCGTCCTTCCAGCCAGGGATCCCCCAGCGGTCGTAGTCACCGGGGAGCGCCCGGACGATCGCGCACTCATTATGTGCCGAACAGCCCCCCACGACCCGCGCTCGTGACTGCTCGAAGCCCCAGTCATGACTGTCGGGCAGGCGATGGGCGTCGACGAGGTCTGCCGGCCAGGATCCGCTCGCCCGCGGCCCGTAGTCGGGTCCGGCCTCGATGAGCGCGATCCGGAAATCGGTGCGCGCGGCGAGCCGGCCGGCGAGCGCGCAGCCCGAAGAGCCCGCGCCGATGATCGCGATGTCGAAGGCGTTCAATGCGTCTCGCATAAGCCCTGCGCTCAACCGGAGGATTCTATGCTTCTCTTATAATATATTGTGTCACATTATCTACGGTCGGTCCTCATGGGACACGTCCGCTATTATGGGGTTCCCATGAATGGACCGTCCTTAGCAGCCTTCCGTAAGGAGGTCTGCTGGCTGTGGGGAAGGTCTTGAAGCGCCGCAGTCAAAAGCACAAACTGACCTGGGAGCGGATGAAACGCCTTGCCAACAGGTGGATTCCCCAAGCCCGTTTCTGTCATCCTTACCCTTTAGCTCGCTTTGGTGTTATTACCTGAGGCACGAGCCGTATGAGGTAGTGCCTCAAGTACGGATCTGTGCGGGGGGGACCAGGTAACTGGCGCCCCTACCGCGACCGTTCCATGAACGATTTTGGTTCCAAGGCTACCCCTGCCTGGTGTGCCGGCCCCCGGCGCCGCCTGCAGCCATCACCTACCACATCTGGGAATACCTTCCTTTCTGGACCTTGATCTTTGTGGGCCGGACGGCGTGGAATTCTCAAAGAGCTGTACGAGGCCGGCGACATTGAGGGGACGTGACCGCTCGGGAAATTGCGCTTGATAAGTCAGGCGCGTTCCCGGTTATGAACAAAACCCCCTAAATTATGCCTGTTTCCCGCAAGGCCCTGATTTCTTCTTCGGAGAAATTAAGTTCTTTCAAAATTTCCATAGTATGCTTTCCGAGGGAAGGCGGGGGGAGGGAAAGGGCACAAGGAGTCCGGCTCATTTTAACGGGAAAACCGATCATTTTGATCTTGCCGGATGTAGGGTGTTCCGCAGACAAAAGCATCTGTTGGTGAAGGACCTGCGGATCATGAAAGACTTGGTCGAGAGTATATATCGGCCCGCAGGCAATTCCGGCTTTACTTAGGACATCCATCCAGTCGGCTGTTTTTCGAGAAACCAGTTTGGACTCCAGATTCGCCCTTAAATCGTCCTTGTGCTCCACTCTATCCCGCATCGTGAGGAAACGGGGATCATGCAAAAGGTCCTGGAGGCCGAGCTGCCGGCAGAGTTCCTCCCACATCTTGGTGGTGCCCGCTGCAATATTTATATACCCATCCCGGGTCTTATAGGTGCCGTAAGGAGCCAGGGCAGCATGATCGTTCCCCTGTGGAAGGGGAGCTTCGCCGGTCCCAAAATATTTAGCCGCCTGAAATCCCAGAACCGCGATCAACCCCTCGAGCAAAGAGGTTTCGATGAACTGGCCCTGCCCGGATCTTTCTCTTTCCAGCAAAGCCCCCAAGATTCCATAGACGGCGAAAAGCGCGCACACCGAATCCCCGATGGCCACTCCCACGCGGGTGGGGCCCGTCTCCGGAAAGCCTGTTACGCTCATCAGACCCGACATTCCCTGGGCGATCTGGTCAAAGCCGGGGGTCTCCGCCCAGGGGCCGGTTTGGCCGAAACCTGATATGCTGCAATAGATCAGCCGGGGGTTGATCTCCCGCATTGCGCCATAATCAATTTTTAATTTCGACTTCACTCTCGGCCGGTAATTTTCCACAAAAACATCGGCCCCCTTAATTAATTTAAAAAGAATATCCCTTCCGGCCTCTGCCCGCAGATTGAGGGTCATTCCTCTTTTGTTTCTATTCCCGTAAAGGAAATAGGTCGATTCCCCTCCGATGAAAGGTCCGCTTTTGCGCAGCAGGTCCCCGTCTCCGGGTTCCTCAACTTTGATGACTTCCGCCCCCATATCGCCCAGGAGCATGGAGCAATAAGGGCCCGAGATCGCCGAAGTGGCATCGATGACTTTCACCTTCGATAATGGATTAGGCATTAGGTTGGCTCCTGGTTATCGGAAACACCCGAAGATTTAGCGAAGCCGATCCACCTCTTCGACCGCTTTTTTCCCGGGGCGCCGACTTGCTTTAAATAGTAATTCAGGATGGGCTGGTTGGCCGCCTCCTTCCAGCGTTTCTTTTCTTTATCGGGCAGGTAATAAATTTCTACTCCCTTCTTTTTCAATGCGGAAAGGCATTCATCCGTTTCCTTCAGGGATTCCTTGAATCCCCATTCCTCCACCTCTTGTCCCACGTCGTACATGACCTTCTGAATCTCCTGGGGCAGCCCCTTCCATATTTTCAGGTTGATTAATACCGCCGGGGTTACCAGGATGTCCTGGATTTCACAAAAAGTCATCTGTTTGGAAACTTCAAAGAGCTTTCTCTCATAAACCGAAGCCAGGGAAGTAAGGACGCCATCAATCGTCCCCCGCTGCAGGGCCATATACGTCTCGCCCGTGCCCATGAATACTGGAGCTCCCCCAAAGGCTTGGATGAGCTGGGTCGTGATATCTCCCAACACCCGGATTCTCTTTCCTTTGAAGTCTTCCAGTTTGTGCAGCGGCTTCTTGGAAATGAAAGACATCAAGCCATAATCCATCCAGAAGAGGAGCTTCATGTTCTTCTTTTCCAGTTCCTCATTTATGATCTGGACAAAATTGGGAGAGTGCTCCACCTTTCGAATATGTTCCCGGTTTTCGAAGAAATAGGGGAGCCCCATAATTCCCAATACCGGAACCAGACCCTCGAGCAGGGCCAGATTGCAGGCGCCCATCTCCACCGAACCGGCCGGCAAGGCCCGAGTCATATCCTTGTCGCTGAATAGCTGGCCGGCCGGGTAGACTTCGATTTTCAGCCGCCCACCGGTTTTTTCGTCCAGAATCTGGGCGTATCTTTCTTTCGCCCGGGTCATGAAATGGCCGATGGGCATGGTCCCGGCCATTCTCAAGGTAAACTCGGGCTTCGATGCGGCTTCGGCAGGAGGAAGATTAAAGGAAAAACAAAAGCACAAAACCAAGACCCCGCCAAGCTCACTCTCTTGGAAAATTGGTAATGCTTCATCTTACCCCTCCTCTCAGCGCTTCATTTTTTCCGGAAAATGTCCGGGTTCGTTTTGGATCTTTCAAAGTGTATTCGAACGAATGATCTTGTTCACGGGGCCAGCACCTGCGGGAGCCAGGTGGTCAGAATGGGAACCGATGAAATGAATACCAGAAAAAGGCCGATAATTACCAGAAACGGAATGACTGCCCGGGTGACTTCGCCGGCGTTGGACTTGGCGAGATTCTGCAAAACGAAAAGGTTCAATCCCTCGGGCGGGGAGATGAGGGCCAGTTCCATATTAATGACCATAATTACGGCAAACCACAAACCACTAAACCCCAGTCCCGTAATGAGGGGGTAAAGGATCGGAAGGGTAATCACCAGAATGGAGATCGCTTCCAGCGGCCCGCCGGCGATGATCAAAAAGATATTGACGGACAGAATGATCACCCAGCCCGGAAGGTCCATGGCTTTCACCGCGAGCAGGATTTTCTGGGATATCTGGGACATGAGGATCACCTGTCCGGTGATATTGGCTCCAATAATGATAAACATGATCATCCCGGCGATCCGGGCCGTGTCCAGCAATATGCTCCTCATCCCCCGGGTGTTGAAAGACCGGTACACAAAAGCGCATAGGAAAAGTGAATAGATGCTCGCCACACCTCCAGATTCCGTGGGTGTGAAAACGCCGGAGTAGATCCCTCCGATAATAATGAGAATCGTAACCAGTCCTCCCGATGCCTCCCTGGTCGCGTTGAGGATCTCCCTGAAAACTCGCTCGCCGCTCCCGCTTGATATTTTTGTTTCGGCCTCCGACGACCGCGACGTAAACGCAAAATCCGAGGGAAAGGACCAGCCCCGGGATCAGACCGGCCATGAAGAGCGATCCCAAAGATTCATTGGTCATGCTCGCGTAAAGGATCATGGCAATACTCGGTGGGAAAAGGATCCCCAGCGTTCCCCGCGGCCAGCAAGCCTATGGTCAGCGTGCGGGGATAGCCCGGGCGAGCATTTCTGGAAGGGCGATTAAACTCACCGCGGCGGCAACGGCCACGCTGGAACCCGTCATCGCCGCAAAGAGACCGCAAAAAATAATCGAAGCGATCCCCAGCCCGCCGGGTAAATGGCGGACCAGCACATTGGCAAACCGGTAAATGCGGACACCCACCTCTCCCCGGTTGAGGATGGTACTGGTCAGGATAAAAAGGGGGAGGGCGACCATGACGTAATTGTCCATTGTGGAATAGGCCATGACCGGAAGCTGAGAGAGCATGCGGGCGCCGCCGAAGAGAAAATAGAAACCGAACATTCCGAACAAGCCTAGGGCGATGGAGACGGGGATCCCGCTGAAAAGGAGAACGAAAAAAAGAACCAGGAGGCCCAGGTTCATGGAGACACCCAGGAGAATCAAACTGAACCCGAGCAAGACTATAAATCCGCCGCAAACGGCAATCTGGGATGGAGCTCGAGAATCCGCCGGCCTGCTTTCCCTTGTTCCGATAAACCAGAGTTTAAATGGTGAACAAGCTCCCGGATCAGGTTCATAAAAGAAAGGCCGAGCATGATACTCCCGATAGGGATAAACAATTGGGGGATGTACATGGGACTTTAAGAACCGTAGGAGATACTTCCCCAAGGCGATAAGAATTCAGGACCAATTTGGCCCCCTCCCAGGCCATCACCCCGCAATAAATAATGGCCAGAATTGAGGTGAGGATTTCCAGGGTGAGCGCGGTTCGGGCGGAGAGCCGGTTGATGACAAAATCCACTCTTACATGGGCCTTTCCCTTAAGGACGAAGGCGAGCGAAAAGAAGATTCCGGCCAGGGAAAAGTAGATGCTGATTTCCATCGCCCAGGTCGTTGGGGCATTAAAAAAATACCGCATCAATACTTCATAAGTGATCATCCCCGCGACACAAACCAGGAGCGCTCCCCCGAGCAGGCCGGCGGCGGTGACGATTCGGCTAAAAAGTGAATCCGGGGTTGCGGGGCTCTGCATTCATGAACTCCCTTCCGGTGAAAGGATTCAGCGAGCGCTTCGTTGTTATGGATCACATAAAAATTGCATGGAACAGGAGAAAGGCGGAGATTTTTACTGGCAACGTATCAGCGATACTTGAATCCGATTGCCGGATTCAGTTTATTTCCTCCTTTAAATATTCGTTATGGCCATAAAAGTCAAGGCAGAACTTGCCTTCGGTATGCGGCAAATAGCAATGGATGACATTTTTTTTCAGCTTTGTTATAGGCACACGGAAGGCAAAAAAAGAAGAGCGAAGAGGTCAGCCCATGTCTACCCGTGTTAAGCATCCCTTCCAAGGTGCCAAGCTGCTATAGAGAGGGTACGTTCGTGCAGAAAGTGCTGCGCACGTTCTGCACGAACGTTCCCCTCCTCCAGAAGACCGCCGGGCGATAAGCTCTCGAGCTTTATTCAGGAAGGTCTCGCAATCTCAGCTTTGTATTAAAGCCCCCGTTAGGCAGCGCCGCGGAGACGGAAAAATATCCATGGTGCGAGCGCAAGCCATATGAGGAAGAGGACCCAAACACGGCCCGCTAAGAGATTGTAGACGTGAAGGACCTGGGCGAGAGGTCTGAGAGGTCTGTGCGCGAGGACCAGGCCCATGAAGAACTCGAAGGCAACGGTGAGAAGCAGCCAGATGAGCCCGGTTAGGGTCGCCTGACGCCCGGATGAGGGCGGCCACGGGCGGATCACAAGCCAGATGAATAAACCTTCAAAAACGGACCCGATGAGCGTCGACAGCTGATGGGCGCGAAGCTCAGCCATCATTTTCGCGAAGAATACCTGGCCAAGCGCGCCGTTTGCCACCGCGATCATGAGCATCGGGAACCAGGCAAGTACAGAACAGACCAAAGGCTAGATCCCCAAGTAGGCATTTTTCAGTTTTTCATTTACGCTCAGGTCTGAAGGGGGTCCCTCCAAAACCACTCGGCCTAACTCGAGGACATAACCATAATTCGCCGCCTTCAGGGCCTTCCGCGCATTTTGTTCCACCAGGAGGATTGTGATTCCATGATCCCGAAGCTGGCGGATCAAGTCAAAAACAAGGGTTACCAGTTTGGGAGCAAGCCCCATGGAAGGTTCATCCATCATCAATACTTTTGGTTTCGCCATTTGACGGCGGATGGCTGGCCGCATAATTGGAGGTGGACCCATGAAACTGGCAAACAAAGTGGCCGTAATTCCTGGCCCCGGTTCCGGCTTAGGTCGCGCCAGCAGTTTACCGTTTTCCTGAGCCAGTTCGTTCCCCATTTCAAAATCCGGGAAATAGCGGATGGCAAACAGATGGGTTATTGCTTGACAGATGTTCTAAGGATGTGTCATAAGAAAAAGCAGAGCCGATTAGACGGGCGTTCGGTGGCCTGCCTCAGGCCTGAAAGGGAAGCCGGTGTGATTCCGGCATGGACCCGCCGCTGTGTATGGGGACGAAACCCCGCCTAGAGCCACTGTGCCGTAAGCCCGGATGGACGAAACGGCATGGGAAGGCGCGGGACGTAGGAAGATCCATAAGTCAGAAGACCTGCCGAAGCCCGGGCGGTAACTTGGAGAGAAGGTAAATCCCCAAGCTGATAAGTATCAGTTTGGGGATTTTTTTTGGCATGAACGAAAACAGAATGAAGGGATTCATGTCATCGAGGGAGAACGAATATGGCCAATGCGATTTCCATTAAGATCATTCCGGAAAACTGCCGGGGGTGCCGCCGCTGTCAGGTCGCCTGCTCCTGGCACGATCCGGGGCCGCTCAATCCGCGCCTTGCGGGGATCCAAATCATGAAATTGGATGAGGGGGGCTGCGATTATCCGGTCATAAATATGGAGTGCCTGGAGAGGTTTTGCGGAAAGACCCATCCTCGAAACAAAACCAAACAAGAGCCCGCATGCGTGAGTGCTTGTCTCTTCGGAGCCCTGGAAATGAACGAGAAGGGGGAAGACAATGAGTAAGAAATGGTACGGGTGGACCGGAACGATCCTTGAGGTCGATCTCACCAATCAAACCGTTCAAACAAGAACCCTGTCGGAACACTTGGCCTATCACTATCTCGGGCAAGCCGGAATCAATGCCCGCATACTGTACGACCGGGTCTCATCCGCAACCGACCCTTACAGCCCCGAGGCGCCTCTTATCTTCGGGGTCGGGCCGCTTGGAGGCACCCTGGCTCCCTGCTCGGGACGGCTTACCGTGACGTTCAAATCCCCGCTCACCGGGATCTTCGGGGATGCCAATTGCGGCGGGCATTGGGGTTCCGAATTGAAGATGGCGGGATACGACCACATCGTGATCACCGGAAAAGCCAGACATCCTGTCTACCTGTGGATCGACAACGACCGGGTACAAATTCGAGATGCCCGGCCTCTCTGGGGAAAAAACACCTGGGAGACCGACGAACTCATTCGGGAGGATCTTGGTGAAAGAACAGCCCAGGTGGCCTATATAGGCCCGGCGGGCGAGAATCTGGTTCGTTTTGCGGCGATCATCTGCAATCATGCCCGGGCTGCGGCGCGTTGCGGCCCCGGAGCCGTCATGGGGTCGAAGAACCTCAAAGCCATTGCCGTGAGAGGGGACCGCGGCATCCAGGTTGCCGATAAAGCCGCCCTGCAGGAGGCGGCCGAGGAGGCTGTGGGAGCTATTCTGGGCGACCCCCTCTATGAATCGGCCAAGACCTACGGCACCCTGGCGATCACCCCTCTGGCGCAGGCCCTGGGGTTTCTGCCGACCCGCAATTTCCAGGAGTCCACGTTCGACGGCGCCGAGAAATTGCGGGGAGAAGTTTTTTTGGAGAAATACGCTACGAAACACAAGGGATGCTATAACTGCCCTGTGGCCTGCAGCCGATTCTATAAGGTTTCGGAAGGACCCTATGCTTCAACCCGAGGGGAAGGCCCCGAATACGAAAGCGTGTCCGCTCTGGGAGCAAAATGCGGCAACGATAATTTCGAGGCCATTCTGCATGCAAATACGCTCTGCAATCAGCTGGGCCTGGACACCATCTCCACGGGGAATACTCTCGCCTGGGCGATGGAATGCCGGGAAAAAGGCATCCTGACCCAAGATCAGTTGGACGGGCTGGATCTGCGCTTCGGAAATCATGCGGCCATGATCGAGCTAATCAAGAAAATCGCAGCCAGAGAGGGCATCGGGGATCTCCTGGCCGAAGGGCCTTACAGGGCGGCCCAGAAGATAGGGGGCGCCGATCGCGTGGTCCACAGTAAAGGCCTGGACTACCCGGCGGTGGACATCCGGGGAACGAAAGGCATGGCCCTCTCTTTTGCCGTGTCGCCGAGAGGAGGGGATCATCTGAAGGGCCTCTCCCTTTACGAGGTTGCGCCGGACCTGTATGCCCAAGATATCCAAAAGGAGATAGGCATCGACGTCACTCCCCGATATTGGCTGCAATATGAGACCAAAGCCGCGCTCATGCGGTGGCACGAGAACTGGCACTGTGTGGTAGATTCGCTGGGGCTGTGCAAGCTGGAAGGAATCGCCTTGAAGCCCCTTCTGCCGAAACACTTCCAGCGCATGTTGGCGGCCGCCACCGGGTGGGATATACCGGTGAAGGAGTTGGAGCGTATTGGCGAACGGATCTGGAATCTGGAGCGTCTTTTCAATGCCCGGCAAGGGCTGAGGAGAGAAGACGATCTTCCGCCTCGCCGTCTGCTGGAAGAGCCCATCGCCACGGGGCCTGCTCAAGGCGAGCGATTGGATAGAAAAAGGTACGAGGAAATGCTCACCGAATACTATCGATTGCGGGGATGGGACCCCGATACAGGGATTCCGACCGGCGAAAAGTGCCGTGAATTGGGCTTGGACTAAGTAGGAGACGACGAGAAGATTCTGCTTACAGCAGGAAAGGAAGGAGGGTGAGGCTCATTCTTCCTTCAAGGACGAGATGAACGCATCGGCCTCGGCGATGGCGGTCTCCATGTCGCGGACCAGTCTGTCCACATTTGTCTGAACACTGTTCACTTCGCTGCTCAGCCCGGCGATGGCCCTGGCGTTCAGGTTGTGCTTCATGAAGAGAACCTGGTCGCGCAGGGGAGCCAGCGCGGGTTCCAGTTTGCTTTCGGCCCTCTTCATGGCCTTGATGAGTTCCGTGTATTTTTTCCTGGTAAGGTCGTATTTCTGCTGACTCGACTTCCGCAGCGTGTCGCTGGTGTACTGCTTGATTTCAGAGCGCCATTCGCTGAAAAGCGCATCCGACACATCCTCGACTGCCCGGATGCGATTCCGAACTTCGTCGGCCTTGGATTCGCTCTTCTGCAGGGTTGCATTCAGCTTGTTGTATTCTTTCTCCAGATCACCGCCCTGGAAATTGACAACGCTCTTGAACTGCTCCATGGCCGTCAGGAACTGCTGTTTCGCTTCGTTCTGGGTGTCCCGCGCCGCTTTGACGCGGTCCACCATGATATCGCGTTTGTGTACGCCCAGCTTTTCCATGGTGCCGTAGTACATGCTGCTGCAGCCGCTAAGTCCGAGAATGATGGCTGTAAAAATGAAGAGTCGAAGTTTCAAAGGCGTCTCCTGTGGAATCCGAACGACAATTGATGTCATCTTTATAATACCGTAAAACCAGACGCTTGTGATCGTTATGAGAAAGAGGGAAAGCCCCCAAAGAATTCCACATCGCATTGGCAAGCGGATCTCCACTCATCTGATGTATAGACTTCCCTCTTTGTAAAGCAGAGCCAACGCCCGCTGGCTCATCCTGGGCGCAGGGCCACGGTGTAAATGAATTTCCCACTCTCCAGCAGCCTGGAGGCCGGCTGATCTTGGCATAGCTCCACCGCTCGTGCGGTTTTCTTTCATCCCAACTGAATTAATGAAAGGCGTCCCCGCTTCCCCACACAACGTCCCCCCCTTCACGGATCAATAGATAAAGGGCATCTTTGTGCGCCTCCGGTTCAATCGCTTGTTGGGTGTCTGGCCACCAGATGATCAACCATCCGCCAGCCACTTCGTTAGCAGATAGCGATCATGATCTTGATACCCGGCTTGCCGGTACAACTCTTGCGCTCTCCGATTCCTCCGCTCTACTTCCAAATGCAAGGCCTTGATTCCCTCCCGCTGACACAGCGCTTCAACAAATCCCAGACTTGCCTCCCCGATTCCCTTGCCGCGGTACTCCTCGCTAAGATATAGCTCATCAAGGAAAGCGTCTCGTCCATGAAACTCTAAACTGAAGCCGAAGGTGACCACGATGTAGCCGATCACCTCATTCCTGCTGCTGACCAGATGCACCCTCCCAAAAGCTCGATCACTCAAGATTTGCTGCAATGCTCGACGGGCTGCCGGCTCATCGAAGGGCAGGTGTTCCAGAGTATAGAACTTTTGCATGAAATCGATGAGAAGATTGACATGAGATGTATCTGCAAGAGTAAAGATTGGTTCCATGGGACACCTATAATAAGCGGAGGGAACCTAAGATTTAGGTCAGCGGTGACGGTAGGCTATCCGCTGGAGTGAATTGTTATACATGGATTTGACTTAGGGCCAATCTGTTGAAGTTTTTCAGAATATGATGATCACCTTCATAAATACCGCAGTTTCGGCAAGAATATGAACCCATTCCGGGCATAAGCCAAGAGGATAAGGGACATCCATAAAAATATAAAATCTACTCTCCCAGAATAGCAAGTCCGTTCACTTTGGCGATCTCCTCCTTTGGGCAATTTATATTTTTATGGATGTCCCTTATCCCCTATAAGTGATTCGGAGGAGCCGATTGGTCGGCTCACTCATCCTCTTGTTGAGATGTACCCAGCACATCCATGGCTCCGTGGATGACAGCCAGGACGTCTACCTAATCTGATTTTATGTGGTAAATGATACGGAAGGAACCTTCGATCATCTCCCGAATCTGGTCGACATCGTATTCGGGGACTTTACGGCCTGAGAAGGGAAATTCGGCAATTTGTTGGGATTTTCGGGTAAGCCGATCGACCATGCGCCTGGCGTATTCGGGCGAATCCTGGGCGATGTGAGCAAAGATTGCGTCAAGATGCCCTTCGGCTGTATGGGTCCAGTGGACTTTCATTCGGGCAAACTGTATTTCGCGCGAATATCTTTCACGTCCTTGGTTCGGCCTGCTTTGCTATCGGCCAACCCGCGCTCAACCACCTCCCGGACATAAATCTCGCGCAGGAGATCATCCCAGGTAGCGTTTGGTGGCATCCTATCGATGATCCTGTGTGCTTCATCCTTTTCCATAATTATCGACATAGTATTCTCTCCTTCTTGCTTATCATACGATAGCACCAAAGCAAGTGGACTTCAATTTATTCGAAGCCAAACGTAATAAGCTTAAAGCGGCGTGTGTAAATCCGACCCGTGGGACCTATGTTGAAAGTCAATCAGTCAAGGCACACAGATGACGCCGTGGGTGATATGACACTTTCCTGTGGCTGCAAAACCCGCAACACATTCAGGATGTTCTGCCTTCGGAATTCCGCACTCCGCATTCGATTTACATCCCCAGAAAAGCCTTCATCATGTAGGGGTTCTTCAGGAGCTCGGTTCCTTCGCCCTGGAGGACGATGGAGCCGTTTTCCAGGACGTATCCGCGATGAGAGATGGAGAGGGATTTTTGGACGTTTTGCTCGACCAGGAAGACGGTAGTGCCCTGCTTGTTGATCTCCGCGATAATCCCGAAGATTTCTTTCACCATGAGCGGGGCGAGGCCCAGGGAGAACTCGTCCAGGAGGAGGAGCTTCGGGCGGCACATGAGACCGCGGGCGATGGCCAGCATCTGCTGCTCGCCGCCGCTGAGAGTACCGCCGAACTGTTCCTTGCGTTCTTTCAGGATGGGGAAAAGTTGAAAGATCCAAGTCAGGGTTTCGGGCCGCCTCTTTCGGGCCTTTGGCAGGTGGGAGCCCATGTGCAGGTTTTCCAGAACGGACATTCTGGGGAAGATCCTTCGACCCTCCGGGACCTGGGATAAACCCATGCCCACGATGCGGTGAGGGGGAAGGCGGTGGATCTCTATTCCTTCAAAGAGAACCGAGCCGGACTTCGGGCGGAGCAGGCCGGAGATGGTCCGGAGCGTGGTGGTCTTGCCTGCGCCGTTGCCTCCCAGGAGGGAAACGATTTCCCCGGGGGAGATGGACAGGGAAACCTCCCGAAGGGCCTGGATATCCCCATAAAAAACATTGAGGTCTTTAACGTGCAGCAAGGAGAAAATCCTCCCCCAGGTAGGATTCGATGACCCGCCGGTTCCTGGAGATCTCCTCCGGAGATCCTTCCGCGATCTTTTCCCCGTGATGAAGAACATAGACTCGGTCCGCAAGGCTCATGACGGCGTGCATCACATGCTCGACGACGATCATGGTCACCCCTTCCTGCCGGAACTTACGGATGAGCTCCATCATCTCCTTGATCTCCGTCGAGTTGAGGCCGGCCATGACCTCGTCGAGAAGAAGAAGCTCGGGCCGGGTGGAAAGGGCCTTGCTCAGCTCCAGGCGTTTCTTGTCTTCCAGGGTGAGGTCGGAGACTCGGGCGTTCTTCTTTGAGCCCAGACCGACGCGGTCGAGGAGTTGCTCGGCGGTTGACCGCGCCTTCTTAAGATCGTCGCTCGCCTTGCCTTTGCCGTACAGGGCCCCGACCATCACATTTTCCACGGCTGTCATCCTAGCAAAGGGTTTGGTGATCTGGAAGGTCCGGCCGATCCCTTTCTGGCAGATCTGAAAAGGCTTGAGGCCCAGGATCTCCTGGTCTTTGAAGCGGATCGCGCCCCGGTTCAAAGGGTACAGGCCGGTTACCACGTTGAAGAAGGTGGTCTTGCCCGACCCGTTCGGGCCGATGAGTCCGACGATTTCACCGGGGGCGACCTGGAGGTCCACCTCGTGCAGGGCGGCGAGACCGCCGAAGTACTTGGTCACTCCTGCGCAGTCTAAGAGAGGCATAATCAAAACCTATGGGCGATTGCGGATTTCGGATTGGGGATTGCGGATTGGAGATTCGAAATATCATGGTCGCAACCCATTGCGAAATTTGGATTGGATTGCGACTTAAAATCTGCCATTGCAGGTGTCCACAACTATCACCCCCACCCTGACCCTCCCCCGTCGAGGGGGAGGGAATCTTTTGGTCTTTTATTCTGCACTCCGCACTCCGTAATCCGCAATTTAGATTTTTCTGGTCCATTTCTCCGCCAGGCCCATGAGGCCTTTGGGCAGATAGAAGATCAGGAGGACCAGGATAATTCCATAAATGATCAGGTAGCCGGTTTTCACCGTGATGCGGAGGTACTCTCCGAGAAGGGTGAGAATGAACGCACCGAGGACCGGGCCGGCTACCGTGTAGAGCCCGCCCATGAGCGGCATGATCTGGGCTTCCACCGATATGTGGATGTTGAATACCGCATGCGGATCGATGTAGGAAATGTAGTGGGCGTAGAAGCCGCCGACGATGCCCACGAAAAAGGCGCTGATGGTGAAAGCCATCACTTTGTACTTGGTAGGATTGATCCCCAGCATGCCGGCCGCTTCCTGGTCGTCATGGATGGCGGTGAAAGCAAAATACCATCTGGACCGTTTCAATAGGTAAGCCGTAAGGACCGTCAAAGACGCGATCGCCAGGACCAAATAGTATCCGTACACCTTAGCAGATTGCCCGCCGCCGTAGAGCGGCGCGATCGCGACCCCCTCCGCTCCCTCGGTCAGGCCCGGCAGCATGATGACCAGGATTTTTACCGCCTCGGCAAAAGCCAGGGTTGCGATGGCCAGGGCCCAGGGGGCCATGCGCAGGCAGATGACCCCGATGAGCATCGCCCCCAGCGAGGCGAAGACCCCTCCCAGGACCAGGTCAAAGTAGATTGGAAAATGCCAGGCATTGTAAATGATCGCCGCCGTGTAGGCCCCGATCCCGAAGAAGGCCGCATGTCCCAGGGAGATCTGGTGAGTCCAGACCAGGATGTTCCAGCTGGTGGAGATGACCACGAAGACCAGAACCAGGATCATGAGGTGCAGGGAATAGGGGCTGAGGAGTGCGGGAAAACCGAGCAGAACCCCGGCCAGAATCAGGAGTGAAAGAATTGTCAGCCTTCCCCTATTCGACATAGAAGAGTCCCTTGGGCCGAATGATGAGGATCACGATCAGAATCAGGAAAGACACGCCCTCCGCCCATCCCGAGCCGTTAGGGAGGTAGTTGGTCACGAGGGATTCGGTCAGGCCCAGTATCAGGCTCCCCACCACCGCGCCGGTGATGGAGCCGAAGCCGCCGAGAACCACGATGGCGAAGGCTTTCAGGATGAAGAGCATTCCAATGAGCGGGAAAACGTACATGATCATGCTGGTGACCACGCCCGCGGCCCCTCCCATGGCCGATCCCACCCCGAAGGCGACCATGTTCACCCGGTCCACGTTGACCCCCATGAGCATGGCCGCTTCCCGGTCCTGGGTAACGGCCCGCACCGATTTCCCCCATTCTGTTTTTTTCAACGCGAGGCTAAGGAGGACGGTCAGGGCCATGGCGATGACAAAACCCGTTAGGCGGGCCAGTCCAAGCCGCAAGGGCCCGATTTTCAGGGAGATCGCTGAATAGCCCGTGGTCATGGAGAAGATAGTTGCCCGTAAAGAGGATCAGGGCGAGGTTTTGAATGATCAGCACCAGGCCGAAGGTGAGGAGGATCTGGTTGAAATGGGGAGCGTCGATGACCGGGTTAATGAAGAAACGCTGGATAGCGACCCCGAAACCGAAGAGGACAAAGATGGCCAGGGGGAGAGAGATGAAAGGATCGATTCCGTAAAGGGTAAAGAGAAAGTAAGTAAGGTAGGACCCGATCATCAGGGTCTCGCCGTGGACAAAGTTGATGACCCGCATGACGCCGAAGATGAGGGTGAGGCCCACGGCGATCAGGGAATATAGCCCGCCGGTCAAGATCCCGTTGATGATGACCTGGGCAAAGGTCTCGAGATCCATTATTGAATGCCTTGAATGCCTGAAATGCCTTAACTGCTTAAAGCAAATATTTCCACAGAGCTTCCTGCAAAAGCCTGGATTCTGGGTCGCCGCCGGTGTTCCGGGAGTGCCCGGAATGACGATTACGATTCAGGTTAAGATTTTTGCAACAGGCTCTGGTCAGTGTCCAATTTGTCAAAAAAGAAAGGCCCGCTTGTGAGAAGGATAGGGGCACGAGGCATCGTGCCCCTACTTGGAACGCGAAATGATCCTGGCTAGCGTTTTTCCCAGGAAGGAAGCGGATACCAAAGGGTTCCGCCGGCTGCGTTCTTGGGCCAGAGGGTCACCTTTTGACCCTTCTGCCATTGGAACACGACCATATCGTGAAAGCTCTGGTGAATGGCCCCGAACTGGTTCTTGAAAAACTTCATGTGGCCCATGGGGGTCATCGTGTCGGTGGCTTCCAGGGCGGCGATGAGCTTCTCCTTGTCCGTCGTTCCGGCCTTGTTTATGGCGTTGGTGAGGGTAAAAAGTGAGACATAAGAAATGATGGACCAGTAATTGGGTTCCCGGTTGTACCGTTTTGTGTACTCGGCGACCCAGTCTTCCGTCTTGGGGAAAAATTGGGGGTACTGGGCGGAAGCCGGGAACCGGGTCGAGGGGGCCCAGACCTCGATCCCGCACACGTACTCGGAATCCTTCTTCAGCGAATCCCGGTACTCGGGGAAGCCCACGCCCACCGTGTCCAGCAGCATCTTGGGGGAAAAACCCAGTTCCTTGGCCTGCTTGGTGAGGAGGATCGAATCCCCGGCGTAGCCGATCCAGTAGAAGATCTCCGGCTTGGTTCCCCGGATCTTGGTGAGCAGGGGAGAGAAGTCCAGCGTCCCGGATTTGAAAGGCTCGACGGTGACCAGTTCGAACCCTTTCTCGGTCAGGTATTGCTTGGCCACCTTGGAATGGTCCACGCCGTAGGAGGTGTCTTCATAGGCGATGGCGATCCGCTTGGGCACGGGCTGGATGTTGGCGAGAAAGTCGGTGATGTTGCGCTGGTAATCCGGCGACCGGGGATGGAGCATGAAGAACCACCGCTCTTTCCCGTACATCTGGTCCATCTTGACCGCGCCGCCGCCCTGCCAGACCGTCACCGGCTCGTACTTCTTCATGGCCGCGAGCAGGGCCAGGCTCTCCACGCTGGAGTAGCCGCCGGTGAGCGCCGCCACTTTATCGCGGTTGATGAGCTTCTCCGCCGCGGAGACGATGACCGTGGGGTCCCCCTTGTTGTCCTCCACGATCAGCTCCACTTTTTTCTTCAGCGCGCCGCCCGCGGCATTGATCTTCTCGATGGCCATATCGATGCCGCGCTTTTCTTCCTGGCCGATCACCGCGTTGGGCCCGGTGAGCGGCAGGATGACCCCGACCTTGATCGTATCCTGGGCGTGGGCGGAAACACTGAAGAGGGCGAAGAAAAGGACGAGAGTCATGGCCCTGGCAACCGATTTCCTCATGGCCTTCCTCCTTCCCCTGCAGGAGTGAAAAAATTTCCCTTTATTCTATGGAACTGTCGTGGGTTGTCAAGGAGAAATTGTCTTGCTATGTTACCCAAGGGAAGATGCCCCTTGCGGAACGCAGGTAACCAAATAATTCTTGACAACATTCCGGTTTTCCCTAATATGGTAAAGTAGTTTTCTGCAGGAGATGGGGAACCCAATTACCCGAACTTCAACCTTCTGGTCGAGATCATGGAAAAAAAATTCCAGAAGGTGCCGATACGAACCTCCAAGGCGTATTGAACCTCCTCGGAGGCCCATTGTTGAACCTGTCTATTCCCTAAAGCATCCCAAAGTACCCCCAAAGTCAAAGGCATGCGGGGGTCGCCCAGCAATTTTCAAATCGGGAATTGTTTCCTATGTCCCGTCTGTCCAAGGCCCTGATCTTAGGCGCTCTCATCGGGATGGTGGGGCTGGTCGCAGGCCTGGCACCTTTCGGACTCGACCTGGAGGAAAAACTGGGCCTCGATTTATTGTTTAAACTGAGAGGAAAGAGACAACCCCCGCCCGAAGTCATGATCGTCGCTACCGACGATAAATCTGCCGCCAGCCTCAAACTCCCAAAAGAACCCAGGAAATGGCCTCGCACTCTCCACGCCCGGCTCACGGAGAATTTAGCGGAAAGGGGCGCTTCGGTCATCGCCTTCGATCTCGGCTTCGAGGAATCCAAATCCAACGAGGAGGATCATCTATTCGCCCAGGCCATTCGCAAGGCAGGAAACGTGGTTCTCTGTGAATATCTCAAGGAGGAGAAAGCTCCCCGATCGGATAGGGGAGAATTGCCTCCGGGGAGTCTCACGATTCAGCGAATCGTGCCTCCCATTCCTCCGCTGGCGGAATCTGCTGTTGCTTTGGCGCCTTTCCCCTTGCCCAAGGTTCCTGTCAAAGTAAGCCAGTACTGGGCTTTCAAGGCCGAGGCGGGAGACGCCCCCACCCTGCCGGTCGTGGTGTATCAGGTCTTCACCTTGCATCTTTACCGGGAGTTTATCGACTTAATGGGGAAAGTGAGCCCGTCCCGGGCCGCGAAATTGTTGCGGGATAAAGAGGCCATCCTTGAGACCCGAAGCGTGGAAAATACCATTCAAAATATCCGGGGGGCATTCGAGGAGGAGCGATTTCTCGGAAAAAGGATGTTGAAGCAGCTGCAGAAGGAAGCGCCCTCGCCTGCCGACCCGAAGAAGATTCAGGTCCTCAAATCGCTCATCCAGATGTATCAAAACGCCAAGAGCCCTTACCTGAATTTTTATGGCCCCCCCGGCACGATTCCCACCATCCCTTATTCCGAGGCCCTGCAGCTTGAGGAAGGTGCGGTTCGGCGGCAAGTACGGTTTGATTTCCAGGGAAAGGCGGTTTTCGTGGGCTATTTTGAACGCTTCGCTCCGGACCAGAAGGACGGCTTCCACACCGTGTTTACCGACTCGAGCGGATTGGATCTCAGCGGAGTCGAAATCGCCGCCACTGCTTTTGCGAATCTCCTGGAAGGCTTTCCCATTCAGCCGCTCGGTGTCGGCGCCCACCTGGCCACCCTTTGCGTCTGGGGCCTCGCCGCCGGAATCCTTTGCTATCTGCTCTCCACCTCAGCCGCAGCCCTGAGTTGGGCAGGGCTGACCGTGCTTTATTTGGCGGTTTCAGCTTATCAGTTTAAGACTGGGGGCAGCTGGTATCCGTTCGTGGTTCCATTATTGATTGAGTCCCCTCTCGCCTTCTTCGGCGCGCTGGTTTGGAAATCCATCGAGATGAACAAGGGACGTCAATCGATGAGAAAATCGCTCCGCTACTACCTGCCGGAGAATGTTGTCAATCAACTGGAGAAGAATGTTCGAGATTTTGGGGCCGGCAAGCAGGTGGTGTATGGAATTTGCCTGTACACAGACGCGGCCCAGTACACCACGCTGTCGGAAACCATGGAACCCGACGAGCTGGGCAGGTTCATGGACTCCTATTACGGAGTGATTTTTAAGCCCATCAAGGAACATGGCGGGGTCATCTCGGGCATCGTGGGGGATTCGGTCTTGGCCCTGTGGGTGGCGGAAAAGAAAGATCTTGCTTTCAGGAATCAGGCCTGTCAGGCCGCGCTGGATATTGCCAAAGGCGTGGACCAGTTCAACCAGTATTCCGGGAAACGGAAGCTGCCTACCCGCATCGGACTCCATTCCGGGCGGATACTGCTCGGCAACATTGGGGCGATCGATCACTATGAGTACCGGGCGATCGGCGATATTGTCAACACGGCATCGAGGATAGAAGGCCTGAACAAAATCCTCGGCACGAGAATTTTGGCATCGGAAGAAGTGATCCGCCAGCTGGATGGGTTTCTGATCCGAGGCGTGGGGGAGTTCCTGCTGGTCGGGAAGACAAAACCCCTTTGGGTCCACGAGCTGGTATGCCGCGCGGAAGAGTCCAACGAGCAGCAAAGGAACCAGTGCCTGAGGTTCGCCGAGAGCCTCGCGGCCTTCCGAAGGCAGTCCTGGGATGAGGCCATGGAGAAATTTCAAGCGGCGGCCGCAATTTCCAGGACCGACGGACCTTGTCTCTTCTATTGGAACTTGTGTAAACAATACCGAGAAAACCCTCCCGGAGAATCATGGGATGGGGTTGTCCGCACGGCGCAAAAATAGGAGATCCGCTATGGTCCTCCCTCGAACCCGCTTTAGGATCTTCATGCTCGCGGCAAGCGTTCTACTCGCTTCCTCCTTCGCGGGCGGGGCGTTCGCTCAGACCTGCGAGCGCTGGGTCGCGAGGGCCGTGTCCGTGCAGGGAGATGTCCAGCGCCTCAGAGGAGAGGACAAGGCGTGGACCCCGGTGAAGCTCGACGACCCCTTCTGCCCGGGTGACACGGTTCGGATCCTGAAGCTAAGCCGGGCGGAGATCCTTCTCAGCAACAGTGCCATCCTTCGGCTCGATCAGAATACCACCGTGAAGTTTTCGGAACCGGAAGGGGAGAACACGTTTCCCGTCAATTTGCTCAACGGGGCGGCCCATTTCTTCAGCCGGATTCGTCGGGGCCTGAAGCTGTTTACCCCTTTCGTGAACGCGATCGTGGAGGGCACGGAATTCTTTACCAGGGTGGAGAGCGATAGGGCCATCGTATCGATATTCGAAGGAAGAGTGGCCCTCACCAATCCGTCCGGCAGCCTCACCCTTGCAAAGGGCCAATCGGCAGTGGCCGAGGCCAATCGGGCACCCGTATTCACCACTGTCGTACGGCCCCGAGATGCCGTGCAGTGGACGCTTTATTACCCACCCATCCTTTATTATGGTCCGGACGAATTTCAAGCTTCCGCGGCAGAATGGGCAAATCTGGTTCGAAAGTCGATCGGGTTTTATATGGAAGGCGATGTTGCGAAAGCTCTGGCAAGCCTTGAAGAGGCGGCTGAAGATATCCGCGATCCACGCTTCTTCACCTATCGGGCATCTTTGCTCCTTTCCGTAGGAAGGGTTGACGATGCACGAGTGGATATCGAAAAGGCACTTCAATTGATGCCCGGGAACAGCCAGGCCATAGCGCTGGAAGCGATCATTGCTGTATCCCAAAATGAGAAGGAAAAAGCCCTAAGCCTCGCCAAAAAGGCCGTCGAAGCGGACCCTCATTCCGCTTCAGCACGGATCGCTCTTTCCTACGCATTGCAAGCTAATTTTGACCTCCAAGGGGCATTGGCCGCCCTCAAGGAAGCAGTGAAATTGGAGCCTGGAAATGGGCTTGCCTGGGCGAGACTTGCCGAGCTGTGGCTGTCCTTTGGGGAACTCAAGGAAGCCCTTAGATCTGCGAATACAGCCGTGTCCATTAATCCCGACCTGGCGCGGACCCAGACTGTTTTGGGATTCGCTTATCTTACGCAGATCGAGACGAAGCGCTCCAAGGATACTTTCCTAAAAGCCATCCAGCTTGATCAAGCAGACCCCCTCCCGCGGCTCGGCCTGGGATTGGCCAAGATCCGGGAAGGGGACCTCACGGAGGGCCGTGCGGAGATCGAGATTGGGGCCGGCCTGGACCCGGGCAACTCCCTCATCCGCAGCTACCTGGGCAAAGCGTATTATGAGGAGAAACGCGACCAGCTGGCTTCCAGCCAATTGGAAACAGCGAAGGAACTCGACCCCTTGGACCCCACGCCGTTCTACTACGACGCGATCCGGAAGCAAAGCGTCAATCAACCCGTTGAAGCGCTGCGCGACCTTCAAAAGTCGATTTCCTTGAACGACCATCGGGCCGTCTACCGTTCACGTCTCTTGCTCGATTCCGACCTGGCCGCCCGGAGCGCGAGCCTGGGGCGAATTTACCGCGACCTGGATTTTCAGCAGCTTGCGCTGGTGGAAGGCTGGAAGTCGGTGAACATTGATCCGGCCAACTTTTCGGCCCACCGGTTCCTAGCCGAGTCCTATTTGGCCCAGCCCCGGCATGAGATCGCCAGGGTCAGCGAGACCCTTCAATTCCAGTTGCTCCAGCCGATCAATATCAATCCGGTTCCGCCCCTCCTGGCCGAAAGCAATCTCTTTATTTTGAGCGGGGCGGGACCGAAAGACCTCTCCTTCAATGAGTACAATCCCCTCTTCAGCCGGAACCGCCTCGCTCTTCAGGTGAGCGGGGTTGCCGGGGAACAGGACACTTTCGGGGATGAGATCATCCAGTCCGGGGTGTTGGGGAAATTCTCTTACAGCATCGGCCAGTTTCACTACCAGACCACGGGGTTCAGGGAAGACAACGACCTGAAAAATAATATCTATGACGTTTTTGGGCAGTTCAGCCTCTCGGAGAGGACCAGCATTCAGGCGGAGCTCCGATCCACAGACAGCAAGAAGGGCGATTTGACCCTCCGTTTCTTCCCGGACGATTTTTTGCCCAATCTGCGGGACGAGACCGAGACCCGATCGGTCCGCTTGGGATTTCATCATGCCTTTTCCCCCCGGTCTGACTTAATCGGGAACGCCATGTATCAGAGCGGGGAGAATGAAGTTTCGGATATGCCCGATCCATCCTTTGGGGTGAGGTTTAAAACGAATTCCGACAATTACAACGGCGAGCTTCAGCACCTGTTCCGCTCGGAAATTTTCAACCTCGTGAGCGGGATCGGATATTTCCACATCAATCGCCGGGACGTTGAGACTTTTACCCCGTTGGGCGTGTCGGCCGAGACGCACTCCGATGTGAACCATACCAATGTGTACGTTTATTCGCAGATCAATTATCTGAAGCCTGTTTCCCTGACCGTCGGCGGCAGCGCAGACTTTTTCCAGGGGGGAATCATCGACCAAAACCAGGTCAACCCCAAACTGGGATTGATTTGGACTCCTTTCCCCGGCACAGCTGTTCGCGGCGCCGTCTTCAGGACCTTCAAACGAACTCTCATCACCAATCAAACCCTTGAGCCGACCCAGGTGGCCGGCTTCAACCAGTTCTTCGACGACGCTGAAGGGACGGAGTCCTGGCGGTACGGCCTGGCGGTGGACCAGAAATTCACCGGAAACATCTATGGAGGAGTTGAAATTTCGAAGCGTGATTTAGAAGTCCCCTTCAAGGACTTTACCGATCCGACGGCGCCTGTCGTAAGCACGGTGGATTGGGAAGAGCAGCTGGGCCGGGCTTATTTGTATTGGACTCCCCATCCCTGGTTCGCATTAAACGCTGAATATCAGTATGAGGAGTTGGAAAGGGACAGCAACTTCACTGCGAACACGGCAAAAAAAGTAAAAACACATCGCGTTCCCCTGGGAATCAGTTTTTTTCACCCTTCCGGGTTCATCGCCAAATTGAAAGCTACTTATGTACATCAAAAAGGAGAATTTCAACCCCAGGGTTCTTTGCCCGGAGTGAGTATTTCGGGGGAGGATGATTTCTGGACCGTAGATGCAGGCATTGGGTACCGACTCCCCAGGCGGTACGGAATTCTTTCTCTCGAGGCAAGGAATCTGTTTGATAAATCCTTCAGATATCAGGACCCCGATCCTGTGAGCCCGACGGTACAACCAGAACGGATGGTCCTTTTTAAGATTACCCTTTCGTTCTGACGAAGAAGGGAGGTGATCGGAAAGAAGTGAGGGAGGTACATTGCCGGCGAGGGAGATTCTATTAACCGAGTTTGAGCTTAACACTTAAAAGGAGAGTAATCATGGCTATAAAAACATTAGGTATTACCATCGATTTGGAAACTGGACAGGTAAAAGACGTTGGAGAGGTGGTTCAAACGACTGAACTTAAACCAGTTAAGCAAGGTCCCATCAGTGATCTTGACCTGAAAGGATTCACGCAAAGTCCATCTGTTATGATCACTACTAAAACCAATCCCAGGTGCGTTACGTACATTGTAGGCGGGCGATATTATCAGATCTGAATTTAGGAACGAATCGGCAGTCTGCCGATCTATTTTGAATATGGGTCATCCCTCGTAATTTCCCTAGAAGAAGCCTTTTAGCAAAAGATTGTGACCCCTACGGCAAAAAGGATGATGGGTTAAGAGACCAAAGAAGGGAAGATTCCATGCGGCGAAATACGCTCGTTTCGGGAGCCGTTATCGTTTTTCTGGTCTCACTCTTAAGTGGTTGTGGCTGGATCGGTAAGAAATTAGTCCAGAGCGGTCAATCGCAGCTCTTAGCGGAGACCCAAAAAACACAGTTGGATTTCGTACAGGTCAATGTGGATGCCTTTAAGAAGTGCGTTACGACTTGGGGCGGCGCGTGTGATGCCAGGACTGAGGAAGCCAAGCCTGGCGAGTTCGTTCAGTCGGCGAAGATCTTTCGAGAGCTCTTCCATGGTTATGAGGGTAGGATGGTACCTGATGAACTGTCAGGCCTCATGAGCGATCCAACGGTCCGTTTGGCAGAGAGAGTCCTTACCAGCGACACGTATGCGAAGTTGGAAGATGTCTTCAATTTTGTCGGCGGACATTCCGGGAACGAACTATTGGTGGCAAAGGGCGGCTTGTTTCAGTTCCCACTCGAAAAATTCCTTTCTTTTTCGAAGGATATGGAGGACGCTGTCAGATTCGATGCCTTTCAAGCGCTTTATGCAGGGACAGACCAAGCGATAAAGAGACTCAAGGACAAAAAAAATAGCTCAAGCGGAGCAGAGAAATCACAACTGGAATCACAACTGGCAAAGCTGGAATTTGGCAAGAAGGTGGCGGCATACATAGCCTCTTACACCAAGGCGTACTTTCGGGATGGTCATTTCGCCAAAATGACCCTAGACTCCACTTTGCTGGAAAGCGCCATTAAGAGCAGGCTCAGCGCTTCGTTTCCCGGGCTTGACATCAATGGCCCCCAGTTTCAGGAAATCTTCAAGGAGATGAAGGCCGGATTACCGAAAGACAATGGGAACTACCGTCTCATCGGGAAGATCAGCGAGACATCGTTCAAGACCCGCGGTGGCGCCGACTACAAGTTTCCAGCGATCACCGCAACGCTGAAGCCGGGTAGCCGAGAGTTCATTACTGTTTCTAAGGTTGACTTTATAGCAGTAGGTGCGGACCTGGTCCGGGTGTTTCTTGAGGCGGTCGGAGATGCGCTGGCCGGAGTTCCCGGTGTTACCGAGGCAACGGGCTGTAAGATCGAAGAGTTGGATCAGCGGTTGCAGGAGTTCGATCCTGGCAACCCGGCAAACCCGGCAACGGCAACAAAGCTTACGATGGAAGAATTTGGCAACGTGAACGATTACGCAAACAAGGTTGAAGGTTTGATAAGTTCACTGATCGGTCGAGTTGTCCGGGGCGCGAACTGGTTCTCACTCAACAACGAGTCCGTCGCGGTGCTCATCGAAACAGCAGTGGGGGTTATGGCGAAGAAGGCGAGTGAGAAGGTGATATGGTGTGGGTATTGCGTGGCTCACAAAGAGGGTGCCACGATGATGGAAAGGGACCCGACCGGGGTCATTAGTGTCGTGCCGTATGGGATCGGACGGAGAGAGGGTGAGACCAAGGTCTCGGGGAAGTTCGAAATCGTGGGAAAAGAGGTTAAGAAAGAGGCTCCGGGACCGGCCGAATAGCGAGAGCGACAGGAAACGCCTGGTTCTTTTCAAATTTGCTTTTTTTCTCTGAGAAGAGAGGAGGTGATTGAAAAGACACCTTGCAGGGAAGCGGCTGTTTTTCAGGCGTCCAAATTCTGCTCAAAATTATCGAATGAAAAGGAGTGTCCGTATGCCTGCCAAAGCCAAGAAAAAGACGGTCATGACAAGGAGCGCCCGTACGACTTCCAAACCCAGGCCAAAGACGATCATGACCATCAATTTAGATGTCGAGAATGGGAACGTGGAGTCCGTGTTAAAGAATGGCGAGAAGGTTGAACCAACCAATCGAAGAATTACGTTGGCCGGAGTCTCACCGAACAAAATATCTTTAGTGATTCCTTCTCATTCCAGCCCGGGCTGTGTTACCTACTGGGTAGGCGGCCGAGCTTACCGGGTCTGAAGCCCCTAGAAAAAATCGGCGGTCTGCCGATTGATTTTAAAGAGCCGCGAGTTTTTAAGAAGAAAGCCGGACAGCAGCAGAACATCTTCATTGGCCCGTAGGATCGGGGAATCCCGAATCACCCCTCCGGTTTCTCGGCGGAAGGGGGCCCCGGCCGAATCCTGGCCAGCGGCGAACCGCGGCCTTGATGGAGTGGAACGCAACGGGGATGCGCCTGCGCCCCCGGTTTTGGTCCGATGGTTCTTTCGGGTTTGAAGCATATCTGGGATTTGGTGCTTGGAATTTGGAATGGGGAAGTCAGGAGCTCAGCATAAACCTTCGCATGCTGATGTTCATGAGGATGCCGACCCCGATGAGCGTTGTGATCAGGGAGGTTCCCCCGTAGCTCACCAGGGGGAGAGGCACCCCGACCACGGGAAGAATCCCCACGACCATCCCAACGTTGATGAAGGTCTGCCAGAAAACCATGGCGGTGATGCCGGCGGCCAGGATTACGCCCGCCCGGTCCTTGGAGGTCCGGGAGATCTTCAGGCCGCGGGAGATCAGGAGCAGGAGAAGAAAGAGCAGGACGAAACAGCCGATGAACCCCCACTCTTCGGCGAGGACGGAAAAGATGAAGTCCGTGTGCTGTTCGGGGAGGAAGTGCAGCTGGCTCTGGGTCCCCTGGAGAAAGCCTTTGCCGAAGAGGGTGCCGGACCCGACGGCGATCTTCGATTGGTTGATATGGTATCCGGCTTTCAATGGGTCGAGGTCGGGGTTCAGGAAGGTGAGGAGCCGGCTCCTCTGATACTCTTTCATGAGATGCCAAAGGACGGGGATCGCGACGGCCACTCCCGAGCCCATGATCAGCCAGGTCCTTCTGTGGACGCCCGCAAAGATAAGCACCGAGGTGAAGATGATCACCAGGAGGGCGACGGTGCCCAGGTCGGGCTGTTTGAAGATGAGGAGCGTGGGGAGGCCCGTGAGCAGAAACGGAACCGCGAGGTCCCTCAGGCTGTAACCCTGGACATTTTCCTTTTCGGTGAAAAACCGGGTCAGCGCCAGGATCAAGGCGATCTTGCTCAGCTCGGAAGGCTGGAAAGAGATGAACCCCAGCTGGATCCAGCGCTGGGAGCCTGAGGTTGTCCGGCCGACGATCATGACCAGGGCCAGGAGGAGAAAACAGAAAAGATAGAATGGATAAGCGTAGCGAACGAGGGTCCGGTAATCCAGCATGAGGATGAGGGTGAGGAGGCCGAAACCCATGAACAGCCAGTAGACCTGCTTGAGAAAAAGGGGAGTCCCGCTCCCCGTGTGGGGGTAGGTCGAACTGTAAATGTTCGCGACCCCGATGGCCGAGATGAAAATCGCGGTCACCAGGGTAGCCCAGTCGAAGTTGACGATCAAACGGCGGTCCAGCATGGATCAACCTTCATCCGATTTCGGCGGGGTCGGTTCGGAAGCCAACTGGCCCGGGGAGGGGGAAGGCTTCTTCTCCCGCTTGAAATAATTTTCCATGACCTGGCGGGCGACCGGGGCTGCCGTCGCGCCTCCCCCGCCGCCGTGTTCGACGAGCACAACCACGGTGATCTCCGGACTGAAGGCCGGCGCGAAACAGGCGAACCAGGCATGGTCCTGCAGTTCGGGAGAGGTCGGCTCCGCCCTCCCCTCCTTTCTCTGGATGACCTGCGACGTCCCCGTCTTCCCCGCCACGTTGAAACCTTCCACCCGCGCCTTCGAGCCCGTCCCGCCGGGAGCATTCACCACCCCCCACAGAGCCTCGCGCACGAATTCCACGTTTTCCGGTGAAAGGTGGATTTCGCGCAGAATTTGAGGGGGGAATTCTTTCAGGACCTCCCCGTGGGGCGCCCGCATTCTGGAGGCGATGCGCGGCTGATAGTACTGGCCGCCGTTGAACAGAGCGGAAATGGAACAGGCGATCTGGAGGGGGGTGGCCAGGTTGTACCCCTGGCCGATCGCGATCGAGAGATTTTCACCGGGCTGCCAGGGGATCCCGAACCGTTTCAGTTTCCAGGCCGAAGTGGGGACCAGCCCCGGCTTCTCCCTTCCCAGGGGAAATCCGGTCGCATTCCCCAGGCCCGCGGCGGAAGCGTACTTGGCGATCCGGTTCACGCCCAGCCGCATCCCCACGTTGTAAAAGTAGACGTCGCAGGACTCCACGAGGGCCCTTCGCAGGGTTACCGGGCCGTGCCCTTCCTTTTTCCAGCACCGGTACTCCCGGTTCCCGAAGGGGTAAGCCCCGGTGCAGTAAAAGCCCGTGTCGGGGGTGATGACCTTCTCCTCCAGGCCCGCCAGGGCCATGATGATTTTGTACACCGAGCCCGGAGGGTACTGGCCCTGAATGGCGCGGTTCTGCAGGGGGCGGGCCGGGTTATCCACGATACTCTTCCAGTTTTCCGGAGTAATTCCCCGGGCGAAGAGGTTGGGATCGAAGTCGGGTTTGCTGACCATCGCCAGGACATCCCCGTTGCGGGCGTCCAGGGCCACCACCGCGCCGCGTTTGCCGGCCATTGCTTCCTCGGCCGCCTTCTGCAGCTCCACGTCCAGGGTCAGATCCAGGTTGTTCCCCGGGTTGGGTTCTACCTGCCCGACAACCCGGATCTTCTGACCCATGGCGTTCACTTCGACCTGCCGCCCGCCGTTTTCCCCCATGAGGTCCATCTCGAACATCTGCTCGATTCCGTATTTCCCCACCAGGTAGCCGAGTTTGTGCCCGGAGAACTCTTCTCTTTCCAGCTCGTCCTGGCTGATCTCCCCCAGGTACCCGATGAGGTGAGAGGCGAAATTCTTGTAGGGGTAGTTCCTCCGGATCACCACGTCCACGACGACCCCGGGGAGGTCCAGCTTGCGGGTCTCCACGGCGGCAAGCTCCTCGCGGGCGATGTCGCCCTTGATTTTCAGCGGCTGGTGGAGAGGAGTGCCCCGGGCGGCCTCCAGCCTGGCCTGCAGCTTTTCCGGTTCCATGGACAGGGCCGAGCCGAGGACCGGGACGAGGGCCTCCATGTCGGGGACGTCCTGCCGGAAAAGAGAGACGTCAAAAGACGGGAAGCTGTCCACCAGGGGGATTCCGCTGCGGTCGAAGAGAATTCCCCGGGGAGCGGCAATCTCCTGAATCCGGATGCGGTTATTCTCCGACAGCCCTTTGAAGTAGTCCCCTCTCAAAATCTGCAGATACCAGAGGCGGGAGAAGATCAGGGAGAAGGCCACGATGATGACGATGTTGGCGCAGAGAAACGCCTTGTCGATCTCCGGGGCCCCGATTTTGTCCAGTTTCAGTTTCATCGAAATACTAAAATTTAGTTATTGGACGCAGATGAACGCGGATAAACGCGGATGTAGAAAAACCTCTTCATAACCTAATGACAGCCCCTGCGGGCGGCCGCCCTTTTCCTTCGAATCTCAGAAATTTCCGTATCTGTGTTCATCTGTGTTCATCCGTGTCCAATGAGATCATTCTATTCCATCGAAGCCGACATGTCTTCCGCGGGGGGGACGTCCAGTCTCCGGAAAAGGTAAAAGAGCGGCCAGCAGGCCGCGCAGGTTGCCAGGACCTGGGGCAGAATCCATCCCGGTAAAGGCCAGAGGGGCTCCGTGATCGCACCCACGGCCAGCGGGAGGAAGATCAGGAGAAGCACCTGAAAGCCCATGAGCAACGCTACGAGGACCATGCGGAAAGGCAGCGCCTCTCCAAGGATCAAAAACGTCTGCAGCAGCTTCAGGACAAAAAAGATCAGGAGATAAATAACCGGAAAGAGTCCCAGGGACTGCCCGGAAAACGTGTCGTAGAGCAGGCCGCTGAACAAGGTCAGGAGGGCGCCGGGCAGGAGGGGGAAGGAAAGGCCCAAAAAGACGACCAGGAGGATCATCAGGTCCGGTTTCAAGAAAACCGGGAAGATGAGGCTGACCAGGGTGGACTGAAGGACCCCCAGAAGAAAAGCGCTGAGAAGAAAAATCAGGAAACGGACCACGTCAGCCTCGCATCGGTTCCGGGAGGTCCTTCCACCGCTCAGGAGAAAGGGTAAAAGCAAAATGATTTCGGAAACAGGCGGCTATATTCCTGCTTATCGACTTCCTACCGCCTAAAATGTAAATCCCCGGGGGAAGGAAGTAGATCTCGTCCCCGATCGCCCGCAGGGAAGGGGCGCGCCCGTTCCCGCCGAGGCCCCGGGCCAGGACCTCGGTCTCGAAGAAAGGAACGATCTTATCGGAGAGCCGCAGTTCCGTATCGACGAAAAAAAGCGCCAGGTGGGGGAGAAGGTCTTTCAGTCGGGCGAAGAACGCGTGGACCTCGTCCCCTTCTATATTCTTCGGGGGGGACGATTTTACCTCGATGTACACCAGCCATCCTTCCAGCAGTGCGACGACGTCGTAATCTCCCCCGTACCGGCTCCCCCTGCAGCGCAGTCCGTAGAGGGCGGGGCAGGCAAACTCCCGGCGGAGGGTCTCCGCCACGAACCACTCCAGGGTCGGCCCCACGCTTGCCGGAAAAGAGTGGCGCAGCCGGTAATACGATTTTCCGGCGGGTTCCGCCAGGTTCAGATCGATGAGGGACTCCAGGTACTTTCTGCCGGTCTCCACAGTGGAGAAGCGCACCACCTCGGATACCCGGAAGAGCCCCTTGCGGATCAGGATCTCCCGGAGAAACAGGCGAAACGAGTATTTCTTGAACAACTGATAGAATTTCTCCCTCTCTTTCGGGGCGAAATGAGGGGGAAACAGCAGGTGCTGGGCCGGGTTGCGGCGGAAGGGTTCAAGGCCCCTTCGCCGCAGGGCGCCCTCCAGTTCGGGAACCCGCTCTGCCATTTCTTCCCGGAAGGAAAGAAATTTTCCTTGAAGCTGCCGGATTTCGTTCTGCAGGTTTTCCAGGAGGCGGCTTTTTTTCCTATCGGCCATCATTCGTGTTCCTGCCCGAGGAGCCGGGGCGGGGCTCCCGCGGGCCCGCGCCGCCGCAGCGGTTCTAATATACATCGGGAACGGGCGAAACACAATCTACTTGCGCCAGAACTCGGGAAAAAGAAGAATGAGAAGGGTGTAGATTTCCAGGCGGCCGAAGAGCCTGCAGGCGGTCAGTATCCATTTCGACACAGAACGGATGACCGGCACATTCCTTCCGGCAGGATGGAGCCGTATTTCCCGGAGCTACATGAAATACATGAACGTGATGATGAAGAAGGAAGGGACCAGGATCCCCACGGAGTACATCATGTATCCGAAGAAGCTGGGCATCTTGATCTTGGCTTCCTCGCAGATCGACTTTACCATGAAATTGGGGGCGTTGCCGATGTAGCTGTTCGCCCCCATGAAGACCGACCCGGCCGATATGGCCATGAGGATCTGCTCGCCCATCGGCCCGGTGAGAGCGGCGACCACGGAGAGGCCCGGGTCCGTGACGAGGAGTCCTTTTGTCACCCCCTGTCCCAGGGCGAAATACGTGGCGTAGGTGGGAGCGTTGTCCAGGAAAGAACTCAGGATGCCCGACATCCAGAAGAACTGCCAGGCGTGCCGGACTCCCGTTTCGGCTCCGTGGGCCTTGAGCAGGCAGATCGCCGGGGTCATGGTGATGAATATGCCGATGAAGAGGACCGCCACCTCGATCATGGCGTAAAAGGTGAAGGCGTTGTGTTCCCGCGGGCTCTTGAACTGAAGGTGTCCATGCTTGTGGGCCATCTCCTTCTTTCTGTGATCCAGGACAAAAGAGATCAGGGCCAGGAGCATCATGGCCGGCTGCTGCATCCAGGCGAGTTTGATCGTAAACCGGTCCATGGGGTAATCCTTGAAGAAAATAACCGAAAAGAGGACGCCGAGAATCAGGACGATATTGACCAGCCCGTGCACCCTGAGTCTGCTCTGGGTTTTAATGTCCCGGCGGATGTCCTCCTTGCTCTCCTTGGAGTAAGCCCGGGTATCCCAGAGATAAAAAATGATCAGGAGCAGGGCGACTTCCGTTAGCCAGATCGGCCATAGACGGAGCGTCCAGAAGAAAGGTACGCCGAAGAGATAACCGAGGAAAAGGGGCGGGTCGCCGACCGGCAGAAGGGATCCGCCGATGTTGGCCACGAGGAAGATAAAAAAGATGAATACGTGGTTCTTGTTTTTCCTTTCCCGGTTGGTCTGGATGAGGGGGCGGATCAGGAGCATGGCCGCTCCCGTCGTTCCGATCAAGCTGGCGAGGACGGCCCCCACGGCGAGGAATGCGCTGTTCACCAGCGGGCTGGCCTTGAGGTTTCCCTCCAGGTGAATGCCCCCGGAGATGGTAAACAGGGCGACCAGCAGAATGATGAAGGCGTAATAATCGCGGAGGATCTCCGCCAGGACCTCCATTCCCAAGGGCCCTATCCAGACGAGATACGCTAAAATCGGAAGGGAGCAGAGAGTGCTCAGCACGCTCTTGTTCAGGTTCGACTCCCACCAGTGGCCCTGAACCAGCGGGATCAGAGCGATGCCCAGGAGAATGACCACAAAAGGCGCGACCGTCCAATAGGGCAAAAGCCTGCCCAGCTCCTCCTGGACGTCGTGTCTTGCTTCTCCTGCGGCGCGATCTTGCTGTTGGGAGGTCCCATGACCGGCAGGAGACCCGATTGATTTTTCCGCGGCGGTTTCCGCCGCCTGGGCTATTCCCGAGGGGGCGAGAGCCAGGAGGGAGACAATGATCCAGGAGATCCACAGCAGGTTCCGCAAGTCTGTTCCTCCGCAATCCGTTTTTTTCGCGAAAATCGGCTTTTTTTACCCTAATTCATGTCGGTTTACAAGACCTAATTTTCATCGGGCAGGAAAGGAAAATTTTAGGCCCGGAGGGGCTCTCCTACTTGAAAACATTTCAGATCTTGTGCTAATGGTTATTGGGATCCAGGGCTTCTCCTCGCCACCTATTTCCAAAAACGGATAAAAAGGAGGATAGGATGATACCAAAGATCAAGAGCCTTCTTTACGCCACCGACCTTTCCGAGAATTCGGCTTACGCTTTCCGGTACGCGATCAACTCCGCCCAGAAACACGACGCGCACATCCATATCGTTCATGCCCTGGAGAGGCCGCTTCGAGAGTACCTGAACCTCATCTTTCCCAACCTGGATCGCGAGCAACTCGTGAAGATGTGGGAGGAGAAGAAAAAAGAGCGGGTCCGGGAGGTCGAGGAACGTTTGCGGGAGTTTGCCCGGCGGGAGCTCGAAGGCGACGCGGAGAGCTTGGACCGGATCGCTTCGATCGAGGTGGTGGAGGGAGAGGCCGCGCCCGTCATCCTGCAGAAGGCGGAGGAGCTAAACTGCGATCTCATGGTGATGGGAACCCATGGAAAAGGGCGGATCGGTCAGTCCTTCCTGGGGAGCGTGGCCGAAAAAGTGCTGCACCGGGTGAGGAAGCCGGTATTCATCATTCCGCTTCCGGAGGGGACCAAGAACCCATCCGGGAAAAAATAACACTCGAGGTTTTAAAGGCCTGAGGGCCGAAAAAATAAAAGGAGGGCAAAATGGCCAACCCGATACGTAAGATTTCGGAAAAGCTTCATTTCGGAATGGAAAAAGTAACTCCCGATTCGTTTATCTTCGCCATCTTATTGACCTTCATCGTCTTCGTGCTGGCCCTGATCGTCGTGCGGGCCACCCCCCTTCAGATCGTGGCCGCCTGGCACAAGGGGTTCTGGGCCTACCTCCTCTTTTCCATGCAGATGACCATCCTGCTGATCTTCGGATACTCCGTAGCCATCACCCGGCCGGGGGTCTGGGTTTTGGACAAGCTGACCGGTGTGGCCAAGACGCCCGCCGGGGCTGTCGCCTGGGTTTCATTCCTTGCGTCCATGCTCTGCCTGATCAACTGGGGGCTCGGGCTCGCGGGGAGCATATTCCTGTGCCTGGGAACGGCCAGGCGGGTGAAGGGGGTCCACTGGCCGCTGCTCGTCGCCAGCGCTTACATCGGGTGTATGGCGACCACCGCCTACTCGGTGTCCATCACCGAGCCGCTCCTCCTTAACCAGGCCGGCTGGGGGTGGGCCGCCGACGTGGTGCCCACGGTGGAAAAAGCGATCGGCCAGAAATTGGCGCCCATGGGATTTGAAAAAACTATTTACGCCCCGGCGAGCATCGCCGCGATTATTGTTTCCCCCCTGTTGTGCGCGCTTTTGTGTTTCCTCATGCACCCCACCCCGGAAAAGACCCGGCCCATCACGCCGGAGGCTTTGAAAGGCCTGACCGCCGTCGCGGATTTCGAGAGCCGCATCACCCGCGGGACCGAAATCGCCGACCGGCTGAACTGGAGCCGGACCCTCTGGGTCCTGGTGTGCCTGCTGGTCGTGGCGGCCGCCGTCTTGTGGTTCCGGGGCAAATCCTTCCTGCAGCTCGACCTCAATATGTTCAACTTTCTCTTCATCCTGCTCTGCCCTGATTTTTCACGGAAGCATTCCCCGGTTTGTCGAATCGGTCAAAAGGGCCACCGAAGCCGCCTACGGGATCATTCTCCAGTTCCCGTTTTACGCCGGGATCTTCGGCATCATGGCCTACACGGGACTGCTGACCGAGATTGCCAAGTGGTTTGTGAGCATTTCCAGCCCGATGACCTACCCCATGGTGACCATGCTTTCAGCGGGGATCATCAATATTTTCATCCCCTCTTCCGGGGGGATCTGGATGGTGCAAGGGCCGCCCATCATCATGGCCGCCGCCCAGCTGGGGGTTCCCTTCAACCGCGTCGCCATGGCCTTTACCGCGGGCGAGGTCATTACCAACGCCATCCAGCCCTTCTGGGCGCTGCCACTCCTGGGAGCCACGAAGACGGAAATGCGCACGATCATGGGCTACTGCATCGTGACAACCGTTGCCTTGTTTATTGTAGTGGCGTTCATTTATACGTTCTTGCCCATGTAAAGTAAATATCCATTTGAAACCAAAAAATCCCTGCCCCTTTTACGGGGGAGCGTGAGGGTTGGGGGTGATAAAGCTTGAAAATTCAAATTTCATTATTTTTAATCTGCCCTCACCCCCTTCCTCTCCCGCGGCGGGAGAGGGAGTCCCGGATAGCCTGAGGTCCGGTTCCGACCTCTGGAGTCCCTGAATGACACCGGTGCGCAGCGCTTGTGTTTTTTGGCGGGATGTTTTACGCTATGCGAAAGTGATTTTATACGTTCATGAAGGCCGGGCGGCGCGCCCGGTGCGGCGGGGCCGCGGATATTTGGAAAAGGAGGCGAGATGGATTCGAGGAAGATCATAGAAGAGAAGAAAAGTTGGAAAGACCGGTGCATCAAGAAAAAGCCGGAGCAGGTCCAGAGCACTTCGGGAATGGATATCGATATCCTGTACACGCCCGCGGACATCCGGCGATTTCGATTATCCCCAAAAATTGGGCTACCCCGGGGAGTATCCTTTCACCCGCGGGATTCAGCCGACCATGTACCGGGGGCGGGTTTGGTCCATGCGCCAGTACTCCGGGTTTGCCACGGCGGAGGAATCCAACCGCCGCTACAAATACCTGCTCGAGCAGGGGCAGACCGGGCTTTCCGTGGCCTTCGACCTCCCGACCCAGATCGGGTATGACTCCGACCATCCTCTCGCCGCGGGCGAGGTGGGCAAGGTCGGGGTGGCCATCGATTCCCTCGCCGACATGGAGCTGCTGCTGAAGGGCATCCCCCTGGACAAGGTGAGCACTTCCATGACCATCAATGCCACCGCGGCGATTCTCCTGGCCATGTACATCGCGGTAGGGGAGAAGCAGGGGGTCAAACCGGCGGACCTGCGGGGAACGATCCAGAACGACGTCCTCAAGGAATACGTTGCCCGGGGAACCTACATCTTTCCCCCTCAGCCTTCGATGCGGCTGGCCACGAACATCTTCGAATATTGTTCGCGGGAAGTCCCCCAGTGGAACACGATCAGCGTGGGCGCCTATCATATCCGGGAGGCGGGTTCCACGGCAGTCCAGGAGGTTGCTTTCGCTTTCGCCATCGCCATCGCCTACCTGGAAGCAGGGGTGAGGGCGGGTCTGAACATCGATGACTTCGCTCCCCGAGTCTCCTGGATTTTCAACACCCACATCAACTTCATCGAAGAGGTGGCCAAGTTCCGGGCCGCCCGCCGGCTCTGGGCCCGGATCATGAAGGAACGGTTCCAGGCGAAAGACCCGCGTTCCTGGATGCTGCGGTTCCACACCCAGACCGGGGGGTGCACGCTGACCGCCCAGCAGCCGCTGAACAACCTGATCCGGACCACCTTCCAGGCCATGGCCGCGGTCCTCGGCGGATGCCAGTCCCTGGCGGTTTGCTCCTACGACGAGGCCCTGGCGCTGCCCACCGAAGAATCCGTCCGGCTTTCCCTGCGGACGCAGCAGATCATCGCCCACGAGTCGGGGCTCATCGACACCGTGGACCCGCTGGGCGGGTCGTATTATCTGGAGAAGCTGACCGACGAAATCGAGAAGGGGGCGGCGGAGTACATCGCCAAGATCGACCAGATCGGCGGGGCGGTGGCGGCCATCGAAAAAGGATACATTCAGCAGGAAGTGCAGGAGAGTTCCTACCGCTACCAGCGGGAGATCGAATCGGGAAAGCGAGTCCTCGTCGGGGTGAACAAATTCCAGGTGAAGGAGCCTCCGGTCAAGGGTCTGCTCAAGGTCGATCCCAAGGTTCGCGAGGTGCAGATCAAACGGCTGGCGGAGCTCCGCGCCTCGAGGGACAGGAAAAAAGTCCAGACCTCTTTGGAGAGTTTGAAGAAAACGGCCCAGGGCGACGGGAACGTCATGGTCCCGATCCTGGAATGCGTTCGGGCTTATTGCACCCTCGGCGAAATTTGCGACGTACTTCGAGGAGTTTTCGGAGAGTACGAACCGATTGTGACGGTTTAATTTTATTGGACGCAGATGAACGCAGATTTTCAGGATCAAGCAACAACAAAAATTTGCCCAAAAATAGGTGACGTTCTATTTTTGGCGCCAGGGGTCTGGGGTCTGAATTCGTTTGGCTGAACTGCGTTTATCTGCGTCCATCTGCGTCCTACGTATTAGGAGCTTTAAATGCGACCCTTGGAAGGGATAAAGGTTTTGGATCTCACCCGGCTGCTTCCGGGGCCCTACGGGACCATGTTCCTCGCGGACCTCGGGGCGGAGGTGATCAAGATCGAGGAGCCGGAACAGGGGGACTACGCCCGCTGGTATTCGCCCCATATAAATAATGTGGGGTCCCGCCATCTGCTCTTGAACCGGAACAAAAAGAGCGTCACCCTGAACCTCAAGAAGCCGGCGGGCAGGTCCATTCTTTTGAAACTGGTGGAGAATGGAGCGGACGTTCTGATCGAGCAGTTCCGCCCCGGAGTCATGGACCGCCTGGGGGTGGGGTACAAGGACCTGGAAAAGGTCAATCCCCGCCTGGTTTACTGCTCCCTCACCGGTTTCGGGCAGGACGGCCCTTACCGGGATGTCGCCGGGCACGACATCAACTACATCGGGATCGGCGGGATCCTGGGCCTTACCGGGCCAAAGGGAGGGCCGCCTTCCATCCCCGGAATTCAGATCGCTGATCTGGTGGCGGGCGGGCTCTACGCGGCTCTCGGGATCCTCACCGCCCTCATGGCCCGGGAGAAGATCGGGCGCGGACAATTCGTGGATATTTCCATGCTGGATGGAGTGGTCTCCCTGGTCCCGGATGCGGCCGCCCTGTATTTTGCCGAAGGGGAGTCGCCCCGGATGGGGGAGAGGAGGCTCAGGGGCGGGCTGCCCCAGTACCAGACTTACCGCACCAAAGACGGAAAATACCTGGCCGTCGGCGCGCTGGAAGACAAGTTCTGGGCCAACCTGGCCCGCGCGATCGGCAGACCCGAATGGGCCGATCAGGTCCCGAAAGAGAAAGAGGCGCGAACCGCCGAGATCAAGGAAGAGATGTCCCGCATCTTTCTCACCAGGACCCGGGAGGAATGGCTGGACCTCCTGATGAAGGTCGATGCCTGCGTCACCGCCGTCCACTCCCTGGAGGAAACCTTCTCCGACCCGCAGGTCCTCTACCGTAAGATGCTGGTGGAGACGAAGCATCCCAACGGCCGGTCCGGTCAAACAGATCGGGATCCCCATCAAGTTCTCCGAAACCCCCGGGGAAATCCGAGATCCCGCCCCGGAATTCGGGCAGCACACCGAGGAGATTCTTCGTGAGGCGGGGTTCACCCTGGAAGACATCGAAAGGCTGAGAAAAGAAGGAGTCATTCGATAAAAGACATAAACCGCAGAGCACGCAGAGGACGCAAAGAAAAGACTGTTTACAGTTCATTTTTCATTTTCAACGTTGTTCTGATCGCAAATTCATCTCTGCGTACTCTGCGTTCTCTGTGGTTCATTCTTTGTATTCCGCATTCCGAATTCCACATTCCGCATTAGAAAGGAGGATCTATGGCCGTTTCAGCTTATGTCCTGATCCGGGTGGAGGCGGATAAGACCAAGAGCGCCTTCGAATCGCTGACCAGGCTGAAAGAAGTCAAAACGGCGCATACGGTGACCGGCCCCTTCGACATCATCATTCTGGTCGAGGCCAAGAACCTTCATGACCTTGGGGAGGTGATCCTCTCCAAGATCCGCGGGACGGAGGGCGTCTCCCGCACCATGACTTGCGTGACCGTGGAGAAAGGATGAGAGTCCGAACTTCAGACCGGGGCGCGGGCACCGCGCCCCTAAAATTCATCCCATACTCCAAAGGGACCGGAGGCGACGGGAAGTCCTGAGTCTGAGGTCTGAAGTCTGGAGTTGGAGTCCGGACGTCCGAAGCCGGGCTTTGCGAAATTTGAGGCAGGAGGAAGAGTGGACCAGGGGAAGGATTTCAGGTTTGTGGTTGAAAAGGTCTATTCGATTCCCGGCCGCGGAGTCGTGGCTTCCGGCCGGGTGGAAAGGGGCCTCATTTCAGTTGGAGACCAGATCGGCTTCCTGGGGCTCGAAGGGAGAATCATCCCCGCCCAGGTCGCCGCGATTGAGGTCTCCCGGCGGCTGGTGGAAACAGCCGAAGCGGGGAACGAAGCCAGTCTTCTCCTCCAGGGTGTGAAAAAAGAACAGATCGCCACGGGCACAATCCTCACGGCCCTGCCGGAAGATCACTCACAGGTTTCTTACGGCGTTTCCACGCCGGAAACGCCTCGCTCAGGGATGACGTACTCTTCGGCGCCCGGGCCGTACTCGGCCGAACCCATACACCCGGCATCCAGCCTTGGGAGAACGGTCCTGTATGTGGCCATTGGAATCGTCATCCTGCTCCTTCTGATGTTCCTCCAGGGGAAGTGGGAGCCCAGGAAGTGGGACCCGAGGAAATGGGACCCCAAAAGGAAGCTGGCCAGTTTCGAGTTAATAGCGGACAATTTGAGCGGACAGCAGACCGCAACGACTATGCCGGCCATGCCGGGACGCGCCCTGCGGTAACCAGTCAGACTTGCGGTGGAGCGGTTCCTCCACCTGAACGTAGGACCAAAAATTTCATTCGAGAGGCCGCCCCTGTGGCCGCCTTTCTTTTCTGGAGATGCAATGGAGACAGTCAGGCTTGGGCGGACCAATCTTACGGTGAAGAAATTGGGATGGGGCAGCATTCCCATCCAGCGGGTGAATGAGGCGCAGGCGGTTTCCGTCGTGCAGGAGGCCATCAACCTGGGCGTGGACCTGATCGACACGGCCCGCGGATACACAACCAGTGAACACCGGATTGGAATGGCGATCAAGAATGCCGGAAAAGCGGTCGTTCTTTCTTCGAAATCCCCGGTCCGGACCGACAAGATCTATGATGATGTTCAGGAAAGCCTTCGCCGGCTACAGGTGGGGAAAATTCACATTTACCACCTGCACAACGTTTCCAAGGCCGAAGATTACGAGAAGGTAATGGGCCCGGGCGGAGCTTACGAGGGCCTGAAGAGGGCCAAGGCCGAAGGGCTCATCGACCACATCGGCTTGACCAGCCACAGCCTGGACCTTCTGGAAAGGGTTCTTCAGGAAGATCACTTTGAGGTGATCATGGCCTGTTACAGCTTTCTCGAGCCCGAGGCCGCCGGGCGGATTTTTCCCCTGGCCAGGGCCAAGGATGTGGGTGTGCTGGCCATGAAATCCTTCTCTGGCGGAGTGATCGAAGACTCCGGTGTTGCCTTGAGATACGTCCTCTCCACGCCCGGCATCGTTCCCATCCCCGGCTCGGAGACCCTGGCTAGGGTCCGGGAAAACTGGAATATTTTCGCCCAGGGGCGCCCCCTTTCGGAAGAAGACGAGGCGCGGATCAAAGTCATCCGGCAGCAGTTCGACCGCCAATTCTGCCGCCGCTGTGATTACTGCCAGCCCTGCTCGCAGGGGATCAACATTCAGCTCATGATGGGGATCAAGTCGGTGATCCGCCGGTTTGGGAACCCGGACGAAATCGCCTGGGTGAAAGGGGTGGCGGAAAAAGCCCGCGACTGTTCCGAGTGCGGCGACTGCCTGCCCAGGTGTCCGTACCAGTTGCCGATTCCCGAGCTGATCAAACAGAATCTGGAGTGGTATGACGGTTTAAAGAAGTAGGGCTAACTGCCAGCAATGCACATCAAAACGGGTACTCCGAACTGCAAACTATAGGAGACGACAGAAGTTAGTCGACGTTAACAGAGAACCACGGGGATCAACCCAGTCATCTCCCGAAATCCCCCCAACCCCCCTTTAATAAAGGGGGGCGCGGGGGGATTTCTGCAGCCCACAGGTCATTGGAGTTGAGTTGGCGATGACAAATTATTTATGACGTTCACTATAACAGTTTGCGGAAAAGTAACTTTGTAGCCCATTATGTCATTCCGGCGAAGGCCGGAATCCAGTCCCGCCGCCGGGCGGGATTAAAGGCATTCTGGGCTCCCGCTTTCGCTGGAGTGACGGTTAGTTTTTTCCCGCAACCTGCTATAGTGCCCGACCAAAGAAAGTGGACATTGCATGGGCAATCCCTGGTAAATCCCCCCAAACCCCCCTTTATCAAAGGGGGGCAGGGGGGATTTTACGGCGAGACATGAGTCAATAAGAGGCAACTGGATGTCGACTTACTTAAGCCGTTCACTATAATTACCCCAAACTTAGACCAAGAAAAGCTGAGAGCGATTTATGCATTTTTTCCTGGCCATAAACCTGATCATCGCCCTCTGGGTTTACTACGACTCGCAGAAGCACGGTTACACGTTCTGGCAAGGGCTCCTGTGGGCAGTCGGAGTTTTCCTGGTCCTCTTTATCGTTCTTCCGTTCTACCTCTTCGCCCGAAACAAGAGAAAAAAATTCGCCTCCGCGGGAGGCATCGCTCGGCCTCCCGCCTCTTGGACTCCCTGCTTCTATTGCGGCAAGCCCTATGAAGGAGAGCCCAAGTTCTGCCCCAACTGCGGCCAGGAATTAAGAATCCAACCCTGACCCGCTCCCCGGCCAGCCGATCCGCAATGAAATCCGCAATATTCTTTTGACCTTCTCTTCAAGCCTATGTTATAAAATGAAAATCATTTCAGGGAGAGGGTCGATGAACGACTTTCAGTACAAAGAGGACGAGCTCTACTGCGAAGACGTCCCCGTCAAGACGATTGCCGCCGAATTGGGAACCCCTTTTTACCTCTACAGCCTGAAGACGCTGGAGAACCATTTCCGGGCCTTCCAGAGCGCTTTTTCCCACGTGGAACACCTGATCTGCTTTTCGGCCAAGGCCAATTCAAACATCGCCATCCTCCGCATCTTCACCCGGATGGGCGGCGGGGTGGACGTGGTCTCCGGGGGAGAGCTCTTCCGGGCGATCAAGGCCGGAGCCCGGCCGGATAAGATTGTGTATTCCGGGGTCGGCAAAAGGCCGGACGAGATAGAGTACGCCCTCGAGCTTCCCATCCTCATGTTCAACGTGGAATCCTCCCAGGAGCTGGTCCTCATGGACCGGATCGCCGGGAGGATGAGGACCAAAGCCCCGGTCGCTCTGCGGGTGAACCCGGATGTGGACCCGCGCACCCACCCCTATATCTCGACGGGGCTGAAGAAGAACAAGTTCGGGATCAACATCCAGAAATCCCTCGAAGAATACCGCCTGGCGAACAGCCTGCCCAACGTGAGGGTCATCGGCGTCAGCTGCCATATCGGATCCCAGCTCACCGAGGTCGGCCCTTTTGTGGAGGCGGTGCAGCGGGTCAAAGACTTGATTCGGGCGCTGAGGGCGGAAGGAATGACGATCCGCTACCTGGACATGGGAGGGGGGCTGGGGATTACCTACGACCAGGAGGAACCCCCCCATCCGGTGGAATACGCGGAGGCCTTGCTCAACGAATTGAAAGGCATCGACTGCACCCTGATCCTGGAGCCGGGCCGGGTGATCGTTGGAAACGCCGGGACTCTGGTGACCAAAGTATTGTACACCAAGACCGGAGATGAAAAAAATTTCGTCATCGTCGACGCGGCCATGAACGACCTCATCCGCCCAAGCCTGTACGGCTCTTACCAGAGGATTCAGGCGGTTCGTCAGAAGAGCGTGCCGGAGATGGTTGCCGACGTGGTCGGTCCGATCTGCGAGTCCGGGGATTTTCTCGCCAAGGACCGCAAGCTCCCGAAAGTGGAGCCGGGAGATCTTCTGGCCGTGATGAGCGCCGGGGCGTACGGGTTTTCCATGTCCTCCAATTACAATTCCCGGCCGCGGGCCGCGGAAGTTCTGGTTTCCGGGGACAAATTCCACGTCATCCGGCAGCGGGAAGATTACGAAGACCTGATCCGGGGAGAAGCGGTTCCCGAATTTCTGGTTTAATTTTTTGGGACGCAGATGGACGCAGAAAATACGGATAAAGATTCAACCCTCCTCCCCCTTTGTTAAAGGGAAGCTGTGAAAAAATATACCTATGGGACCCATGACTGTCTTGTTGTCCAGGGGACGGCAAAAATTGCGGCAAATCGGCGGGACATTTTTATGTCCAATGGGTTTACCTGAGTTCCGCAAGGGAACGCCGGCAAACTGAGGTAAGCCCCGGTAAATGCAATAAGTTTCCATTTCCTGTTCCATAAGTTCAATACAGCACGGGCTAAAGGAATCAGTGCCTCTTTTGGCCTGCAAATTTTTGCCGTCCCCTGGACATGGTAATGCTCTCCGATTTTCCCTCCGCTGAATTTTTTCACAGCTTCAGGGGGGTTGGGGGATTTCTGAAATTGGTTGCCATTTTTGGCGCCGGATTCATTTCTAGGAACAAGTCTAATTCTTTTTTCATCTGCGTTAATCTGCGTCCCGAAATAGAGAGGAAAAAATGGCTAAGATTCCTTTTTCCAAGATGAGCGGCAGCGGGAACGACTTCATCCTCATCGACAACCGCCGCAAAATCCTTGACGCGGATCGCATGGGCGATTTCATTCGCAAGGTTTGTACCCGTAAAGTGTCCGTTGGGGCTGACGGCCTGATCCTCATCGAGCCCTCTCAAAAGGTGAATTTCCGGTGGCGGTTCTTCAACTCCGACGGCAGCGAGGCCGAGATGTGCGGCAACGGCGGGAGATGCGCGGCGCGTTTTGCCGTGCTGAAGGGAATCGCGCCCGCCAAAATGGCTTTCGAGACTCTGGCCGGGGTGATCGAGGCCGAGGTTTCCGGCAGGGTCGTAAAGCTGCAGATGGTCCAGCCCACGGGAGTCCAGCTCGAGGTTGATGTCACCATCGATGGAAAGGCGCACCGGCTGCACTCGGTTAACACGGGGGTCCCCCACGCGGTGAAGGTGGTCGATGATGCGGCCGCCGTGGAGGTAAAGGAATTAGGGAGAAAAATCCGGTTCCACTCCCGTTTCCAACCCGCCGGGACCAATGCCAACTTTGTCCAGCTTGTAAACCGGACACGCTTGAAAGTTCGAACCTATGAGCGCGGGGTGGAGGACGAGACCCTGGCCTGCGGGACCGGCGCAGTGGCCTCGGCCCTGATTGCTGCGAAATTGGGACAGGCCGACTCACCGGTTGAAGTCCAGACAACCGGAGGGGAAGTTCTCAAAATTTATTTCCAGCCTAAAGAAGAAGGTTTTGGCCGCGTTTACCTCGAGGGGGACACCCGGGTCGTTTATGAAGGGGATCTCTGGGAAGAGGCCTATCAGGACTAGAAGCGTTCGGTCGCTCGAGGAACGAGGTGATGGGCGATTGACAAGACCTGCCGAAATCCCCGGCACCCTTCCGGCACGCGGCGGGATCACAGCCTTAGATATCCGAACCGGCAGAGGCGATGATTTTAACTTGGAACCGCTACGCTGCCGGCAGAACGTAGGGGCATCGAGTATTCTGCGATGCTGCTGGAATCTGCCTCTACAACTCCGAATCCTATTTGAAGAGGTGATTCATGGACATCGTGAAGGCGATCGTGATCGGCGCGGCGGGGCGAATGGGGAACCGCATTCTGTGGGCGATCCACGAGACCCCCAACATTTACCTGGCGGGCGCCGTGGAACGGAAAGACCATCCGAGCCTGGGACGGGATGCCGGGGAAGTAGCCGGCATGGAAAGATGGGAGGTTCCTCTCTCGGGAGATCTAGAGCAGGTCATTTCTTCCGGGGATCGTGATCATCGATTTCACCAACGCCGAATCCGCCCTGAAAAATTTGCAGACGGCCGCAGAGGCGAGGAAAGCCGCGGTCATCGGCTCCACCGGGTTTTCTCAGCCGCAGATGGAGGAGGTGAAAGGGCTGACCAAAAAGATTCCCTGCGTTCTCTCTCCCAACATGAGCGTGGGAGTGAACGTGATGTTTAAGGTCATCGCCGATCTTGCGCGGGTCCTCGGCGACGATTTTGACGTGGAAGTGATCGAGGCCCACCACCGGATGAAGAAGGACGCTCCCAGCGGGACGGCCATGAAGATGGGGCAGATCCTCGCCCAGGCGCTGAACCGGAACCTGGAGCAGGTTGGGGTTTACCAGCGCAAGGGACTCATCGGGGAGCGAAAGAAGACCGAGATCGGCATGCAGACCATTCGCGCGGGGGACATCGTCGGGGAGCACACGGTGATCTTCGGCGGGATGGGAGAAAGGCTGGAGGTGACCCACCGGGCCCACAGCCGCGACAACTTCGCCCGGGGGGCGGTCCGGGCGGCGGGCTGGGTCGTGAAGCAGAAGCCCGGCCTTTACGACATGCAGGACGTGCTGGGTTTGAAATGAATCATTCCAATCAAGAACCCGCTTGTGCGTCCAGGGTGACGTTTCGCGCGAAATCGGCTGGAAGTTGCCGAACGAAGACGCGGCCGGTATGACGCGGAGAAAAAACCCCATTTCCGGATCGAAATGGGGTTTTTTATTGTAGGACCGGTTGGGAGACCCCGGAGTCGGGGCAGGGGACGGAGCCGCGATTCATGAAGCGCCCCTGCGAATCCCCCGGCGTTTATCGGCCAAAACCGTGGGTCACATCCTTTCGAGCGCGGTTTTCCGCCATTGACGGGCGCTTCCCTTTCCAGTATATTCACCCTATCTCACCGGCCGCCGAAATTGAAATAAGGAGGGTTTCATGGGCATTCGAACCGAGCAGCAGTACTGGGACAGCATCCGAAAGCAAAAACCCAAGGTGTACATCATGGGGGAGAAAGTGAATGAGGTCATCGATCACCCCCTCATCAAGGGTTCCGCAAACGGCGCGGCCCTGACCTTTCGCTACGCCAACGACCCTGAATACCGGGACCTCTTCACCGTCCACTCCCCCCTGGTCAACGAGCGGGTCAACCGGTACGTCTCCGTTCACAACACCATTGAAGATCTCATGGACAAGGTGAAGCTGATCCGCTTCGTGGGTCAGAAGACCGGGGAGTGCGCCCAGCGCTGCATGGGCTGGGATGCCCTGAATGCCCTGTACAGCACGAGCTACGAGACCGACCGGAAATACGACACCCGGTACCACGAGCGTTTCACGGATTTTCTGAAGCGCGTGCAGAAGGAAGACATCATGGTCCACGGCACCATGACCGACCCCCGGGGGGACCGGAGCCTGAAACCGGCTCAGCAGAAAGACCCGGACCTTTACCTTCGGATCGTCGAGCGGCGGAAGGACGGCATCGTGGTCCGCGGCGCGAAGAGCCACCAGGGGGGGATTCTGAATCACGAGGAATTCATCGCCATGCCCTCGGTTTCCCTGCGGCCCGAGGACAAGGACTACGCCGTCTCGTTTGCCATGCCGGTGGACACCCCGGGCATCACCTACGTCTTCGGGCGCCATTCCATGGACGAGCGGCTCCTCGAGGGGACCCAGTTCGACATGGGAAACGTGAAATTCGGCCGGTACGCCATGTGGGTCTTTTTCGACGACGTGTTCGTCCCCTGGGAACGGGTATTCCTCTGCGGGGAGTCGGAGTTCGCCAGCATGATCGTGGAACGGTTTGCCGGACTTCACCGGCAGAACTACGGGGCCTGCTCCGCCGGCGGCATGGATGTGCTCATCGGGGCGACCGCTCTGATCGCCGAATACAACGGGATCGCCAATGCCTCCCACGTGAAGGACAAGATCATCGAGATGTGCGCCCTGAACGAGACGATGTATCAGGGCTCGCTCGCCTGTTCTTCCCAGGGGGAAATGACCCCCTCCGGAGTGGCGGTCATGAACAAACTGCTGTCCTATGTCACCAAATTGAACGTGACCCGCTTCCCCTATGAGATCGCCCGCCTGGCCCAGGATATCTGCGGCGGCCTTCTGGGAACCATGCCTTCGGAGAAAGACTACCGTCATCCGGAAGTGGGAAAGATGCTGGACAAGTACCTGAAAGGCGTGGAAGGTGTGCCCACCGAAGACCGTATGCGGATGGTCCGGCTGATCGAGCGGATGACTTGCGGCCGGACGCTTCTGGTTTGCATGCACGGGGCCGGCTCTCCGTTCGCCAATAAAATGATGATCGGAAGATACACGGATATGGAGGCGAAGAAGAGGCTCGCCCGGGACATCGCCGGGGTCAAACAACCCACGGTGAAGACCGAGGCCGCGGGGGAAAAGCCTCCCGCGGGGAAGAAGCCCGGGGCCAAAGATCAGACGGTCTCCCCGTGAACTCCGGGCGGCTTTCCGGGAAAACGGCGATCGTGACCGGGTCCTCCCGGGGGATCGGCCGCGCGATTGCCCTGGCCATGGCCCGGGAAGGCGCGAACGTGGCCGTGAACGGCCGGAATGAGGAAGCGCGCGACGTTGCTGCAGCCATCGAATCCTCCGGGGGAAAGGCGCTCGCGGTTGTCGCCGATGTGACCGCAGAGGAACAGGTGCATCGCCTGGTGGAAGAGACTCTCCATTGCTTTGGCTCCGTGCACATTCTGGTGAACAATGCGGGCGGCGGCGGGCCGCGCATCCCGTTGGAAGAGATCGACCCGGCCGCCTGGGAACGGGAGATGCGGCTCAACCTGACGGCCGCATTCCTCTGTTCGCGGGCGGTCATCGGGCCCATGAAGAAGCAGGGCTGGGGGCGCGTCGTCAACATATCTTCCCAGGCCGGCCGAAGCGGCAGCGAGCTGGCCGGGGTGGTTTATGCGAGCGCCAAGGCCGGGCTCCTGGGGTTCACGCGGCAACTCGCCCGGCAGGTCGCCCCCTACGGGATCCTGGTGAACGCCGTGGCTCCGGGGGTCGTCCAGAGCGGGGAACGGATGGAAAAGAAGTGGCGGCAGAGGAGCGAAGAGGACCGCCGGGAGATGCTCAAGTCCATCCCGCTGGGGCGGCTGGGGAAACCGGAGGAAGTCGCCCCCGCGGTTGTTTTTCTGGCCTCGGAGGAAGCGAGTTATATTACCGGGGCGATCCTTGACGTGAATGGCGGACGTTTCATGATGTGAAAAAAGCTTTTCCGGCCGATTCAGCAACCGTGTGAGAGAGTTCTTGCCATCATTTCCGGAAACCGCCCGGGCGCACCTGAGTACGCGGGGGACTGCCGCAGCGTCCTTTTTCCCGCCCGGCAGATTTGTTGCCCTTCGAAGCTCCTTAACATTGCCCTTCCCGCGAGAATCCGCAAAATCCCTGAAAAACGAGGACGAACTCACGAACCGGAATTTCTTTGCGGGCAGGAGAGGGAGTCCCCGATCCAGAGAATCATCCGCAGTTTTCAAGGAGACACCGCCAGGGTTGGATCAAAATCGTATCGGAAGAAAGGGGGAAAAAGCATGAGAAACGGTCATCCCGCAATTCGATTGGGCAGAACGTCCTGGGCCCTTCCGGCAATTCTGCTGGTTTGGGGGACGTTGGTCGGTCCGGCCGCGGGGGCGGAGAAATACCCAAACCGGCCTATCAACCTGGTGGTGCCTTATGCCCCCGGCGGGGCTTCGGATCTGGCCAGCAAGATCCTGGCGGACCGGATGGCTGAATTCCTGGGACAGCCTTTCATCAGCCAATACAAGCCGGGCGGCGGAGGTTCCCTGGGCGCGGCGCTCGTCGCCAAGACCAAGCCCGACGGGTACACCGTCCTGGTCGGAAGCTCCACGCCGCTGGTCCTGTCGCCCATCGTGAAGAAGATGGATTATCAACTGGAAGACTTCATCCCGCTGGGGATGTATGGGGAGACCCCGATCTGGGTTCCCGTCAAAAAAGATTCCCCGTGGAAAACGTTGAAGGACCTGGTCGCCGAGGCCAAAGCCTCCCCCGGGAAGATCACCGTCGCCTCCTACGGAAAGCTTACGGCCGCCGACTTCGTAATCGAGATGCTGAGCAAAGAGGCGGGAATCAAATTCACCCACGTGCCCTACAAATCCACGGCGGAAGCGATGAGCGCCGTGCTGGGAGGGCACGCCCAAGCCGCTTTTGTGACCGGTGCCGGGGGCCTGCTGGAGTCGGGGACCTTGAAAATTCTGGGTGCCGCAGCCGATCAGCGCCTGGAAGGCCTGCCGGACGTCCCCACCTTCAAGGAGTTGGGGTATCCGATATCCCTGGCGGCTTCTTACACTTTTTGTGTTCCGAAGGGCACTCCGCAGGAAATCGAACAGACGTTGTTCAAGGCCCAGAATCTGGCTTTTGAGAAATACGGCAAGGAAATTCGAGAAGGGATGAGAAGGGTCGAAGTTTGGTCCAACCCCTTGACTCCGGAACAGACCCTGCAGAAATTCAGGAATGAGTACCAGATGCTCTTTCAAGTGGCCAAGGAACTGGGAGTGCTGGCCAAATAAGATCCTGGGGCCGGGGAGCGTTTGTCCCGCTCCCCCCTGGAATCCCCGCACTCCAGTCATGGGTCATCTTCTGAACGCATCCGTGAGGAGATGCCGTTTGTCCCCTCGCCGGGAGAAAAAATACCGATGCCGCAACCCCTGGACGCGCTGCTGAATCCCCGGAGTATCGCCCTTTTCGGTGCTTCCAACCAGCCCGGAAAGGTGGGGTATGTCTGCCTGAAAAATTTAAAGGAAGCCTACCGCGGGAGAATTTATCCCATCCATCCCCAGGAAAAGGAAATCCTGGGTCTCCCCGCCTATCCGGACCTTTCTCGGGTTCCCGGCCCGGCGGACCTGGCTTTTGTGATGGTTCCCGTCGAGGCCGTCGGAGGGATCATTCAACAGTGCGGCCGCAGCCGGATCCCCGGAGCGATCGTCATTACCTCCGGGTTCGCGGAGGCCGGCCCCGCGGGGGCAGCCCTCCAGGACGAGTTGGCCAAGCAGGCCCGGAAGTACGGGGTCCGGGTCATCGGGCCGAACTGTTTTGGCGTTCTGAACTGCAGCACGGGCCTCAACGCTTCGATCGCCGTGATCATGCCGGAGGGGGGAGGAAGGATTTCCTTCATCGTGCAGAGCGGGGCCTACGGAATGGCGGTCTGCGCGTTGGCGCGGGACCATCATTTGAAAGTGGCCAAGATCATCGGCCCGGGGAATAAGTGTGACCTCAAGGACGACGAGATCCTGCGGTACCTCGCCCAGGACCCGGAGACGGAGGTCATCGCTCTCTATCTCGAATCCATCGAGGAGGAGGGGGCGTTCTTCGCGGAAGCGAAAAGATTATCCCGCCGCAAACCCCTCATCCTGTGCAAGCAGGGAAGGACGCCGGAGGGGAGGCGGGCCATTCAGTGGCACACCGCCACCCCGCCGGGATCGTTCGCCAGGCAGCGCGCTTTGCTGGAAGACGCCGGGGTGATTTGCGTGGCCAACGGGGTGGAAATGGTCGAGGTGGCCAAAGCCCTGGCCTGGCAGCCTCTGCCTCCGGGAAATCGAGTGGCGATCGTCACCAACTCGGGGGGAACGGCGGTCGAGTTGACGGATTTCTGCGCCGAGCGGGGGCTTGGGGTTCCCGAGTTTTCCCCGGCCCTTCAGGACAAAATCAAGCCCCTGGTCCCGGCCTACGCCACGGTGAAAAATCCCGTGGACATGACGACGATATGGCCCAGGTTCGTCGAAGTTTATCCGAAATGCATCGAAGCCTTCTATGAATCCCCGGAGATCGACATCGTCGTGCCCATCATGCTGCACCGCTCGGCCATGATGCGGGAAGTGTCCGCCGCCGTCCGGGACGCCGTTCGGCGGTGCCAGGGGGAAAAGGGGATCCGGAAGCCCACCTACGTCTGCTGGGCCTCTTCCCGGGAATTCATCCCCAATATGGAGATCCTGGAGTCAGCCGGGATCCCCTGTTTCGAGTGGCCGGAACAGACTTCGCGGGTGGTGAGCCTGATCCATAAATACGCGGGGTTCGTTGGACATAAAAATTAGTGTAGGGATCCACTACGGTCGATCGAGGGAAACATGCCAAGAGTCGTTCACTTCGACATCGGCGCGGACGACCCGGAGAGGGCGATCCGTTTTTATTGCGACGTATTCGGCTGGGAGTTCGAGAAGTGGGAAGGACCTTTTGATTACTGGATCATCAAGACCGGGGAGGGGACCGAGCCGGGGATCGACGGCGGCTTGGCCAGGCGAGGCGACCCCTCCCTATCCACGATCAACACCATTGAGGTCCCCTCGGTAGACGATTTCGTGGCAAAGATCCAGGCGAACGGAGGACGGGTCATCCATCCCAAGCAGGCGATCCCGGGTTTCGGAACCATCGTGACCTGCCAGGACACGGAAGGGAATACGTTCGGGATTGTGGAGAGGGAGGGAAATGGGAAAATTTAGCGAAGGAGCAATACAGCAGAGGAGGTGAGTGGAGGCTTTCGAAGCTCGCGTGATGGTTGTATAATTAAATCTTTGTGGGGATATTCAAGCTGCCTCTTATTCCCCAGCGGAATTTTAAGGAGGGAAAGAATGAAAGTTTTTACGGCAGTAATTGAAAGATGCCCCGATACAGGGCTCTATGTGGGATCTGTTCCGGGTTTCCCAGGCGCTCATTCTCAAGGTGAGACGCTTGATGAGTTGAATAAGAATTTAAAGGAAGTCATTGAGATGTTGCTGGAAGACGGTGAGCCTGAACTTGAAGGGGAATTTGTGGGTACCCAAAATGTGGTGGTGACATAGTTATGCCCAGAGTTCCTGTGCTGAGGCCAAGGGAGGTGGTCGCTTTACTTGAGAAACTTGGCTTTCGAGAAGTTCGGCAAAGGGGATCGCACAAGCAGTTTCGCCACCCCGACAATCGTTACACTACAGTTCCCTTTCACCCAGGGAGGGATATTTCTCCAATTTTGTTGCGGCAAATCGCGAAAGATATTGGGCTCACAGTTGAAGAATTCTTAGAAAAGAAATAACCGTTCTTTTGTGCTTTCCCTCCTTGTTTTTCTCTCCGATTTCCTCATCCCATAAAAAGTGCGCCCTGCCTCTACCCCCTTTTCTCCACCATGCGGATCGCCTTTTTGGGACAGATGTCGATGCAGGTTGAGCAGCCCTGGCAGAGTTCCGAGTCGATCTCGGCCGAGGCGTCGGTGAGAACGACGGCGTTGCAGTGGCCGATCTCCGCGCACATCCCGCAGGATGAGCACTTTTCCGGGTCCACCTGGGCGTATCCCGCCCAGACCGTCAGGTCGGCGGCTGACTTGATCTCCCGGATCAGCAGGTCGCGAAAATCCCCCAGCGTTTGAAACCCCATTTTGTTCATGTAGTCCTTGAGGGACTTCATCCATTTCTCGAGAAAACCGAAACCGGCGATCATCGTCTGGGTGCATACCCCGATGGAGTCCGCGCCGCACATCATCATCTCCACCGCGTCTTCCATGGAAGCGACGCCCCCCGTCCCGTTGATGTGAGGCCCGGGGCCGACCAGTTTGCGGATCTCGAATACATCCCGTAAGGCAAGCGGCTTGATCCACGGCCCGGAAAGGCAGCCCATGGTGTTCTGGGCCTGGAGGTTGTAAATGGGTTTCTTGTAATTCCAGATGTCGATGGGGGGAATTCCCAGGCGGTTGGCCACGCTGCAGACCGCGGCCGCCCCGGATTCAAAGGCCACTTTGGACACCTCGGCGATCCGCCCTCCTTCGGGAGTGATTTTGGCGATAATGGGGAGGCGGGTCACCTCCCGGATCTTCTCCAGGACGAGGCGGACGGAGTTCTCATCCTGCCCCATGCTGGCTCCCGAGGAGGGCCGGTTCTCCTTGCTCTCTTTGGCGGAGACGTCCACGTTGAAGGACATGTTGGGGCAGCAAAAGTTCAGCTCCAGGATCTGGGCCCCGGCGGCCTCGAAGCGCCGGGCGGCATCCTGCCAGCCCTCCAGGTCGCCTTCCACATAAGAATAGTTGGCGATGACGGCCATCTCCCGGCACTTCTTCCGGGCTGCTTCGACCAGCCGGAGGCCGCTCTCCATGTCCAGGCGGAATTCGGCTGTAAACGTGTGGAGCTTCTCTTTTTTCAACCACCGGTAACGGGGCTGATAATTAATGTAGGGCACCGGGTTGAAGGTCTGCTTGATGGAAGCCGCGCCCCAGCCGCTCTTCTCGGCGAGCTCCAGCTGATCCACCCGTTTGGCGGTTGGACCCGAAGCCACAATAAAAGGGTTCCTCAGCTCCACATTGCCGATTTTGACGGGGAGATAAAATAAGTCATCTTTCGCCATGAATTCCTCCTGAAAGGCGTGAGGCGTAAGGGGTGGGTCGTAAGTGGAAAAAATTAATACCTTTTACCATTTACCTCTTACGTCAGTTTGTATTTTTCGGCCCTCTTCCATGGAAACATAGCCTGCGTACATGACCTCGACAACCTGCTTGGCCAGCTCCAACCCGGTCAGCGGCTGGCGGTCAAAGGCGATCGCCTCCATGAAATTTTGAATCTCGTGGGGATACCCGAGGAGCCACTCTTCGTGAGGGTTGGGGAAGGAGAGGCCGGCCTTGGTCTCCTGTTTTTCGTTGAAGTAAACATCTTTCACCGGGGTCGGGTCGACGGTGTAGAACTGGCAGACCCTCACCGGGCACAGGTCGAATTTCAGCCGGGCATTGGAGAGGCGGATATCCATGTTCGATTCCATGCCCCCCAAGAGATCGTCGGCGGCGAAAAAGGTGGCTTTGCTGCCGTCGGTGAAAGTGACCGTGATCTGGGACCAAGTCTCCACATCCCCCCAGCCGGTCACCAGGGGGCTGCCCTGGGTCCCCGCAAAGGCGGGGATCTTAGTGAGGTCCGTCCCGTCGGCCCAGACTTCCTTCGCCAGAATGGGATGGCCGAATTTCTTTTCCCCTTCAAACCGTTTCACGAAAAGTCCGGAAGCGAGCGGATGGGCGCCCAGCCGGGCCAGGGCTCCGCCTCCCGAATGGCGCCACCATTTGGCGAATTCCGAGTGAGAGCCGCTGTGGGACTCCTCGCCTCGCATCTCCAGAATGCTTGCCGAGGCGAAGCATCCCTGCATGAGCTCCAGGGCTTTTCGGAAAGCCGGGGCGTGGACCCAGTTCTCGGCGTAGCAGAACTTCACCGGGCGAGCCGGCCATGACTTCGGTCACTTTTCTCAGGTCCTCCCGGACTTTCTCCAGCATCTTCCTCTTGGGCGTGGCCCCCACTTTTTCGTCCGGTTCGCCCTCGCCGAAATAGCCGGTAAGAGGCTTCTCACAGATGATGTGCTTGTCCGCTCGGGCGGCTTCCAGGACCAAAGGAAGGTGGAGGGAATTGGGGACGACGACGTCAATTACCTCGATGGATTTGTCGTCCAGAAGGTAACGGTAGTCTTCATACACCCGGGGAATCCCGTACCGCCCGGCCAGGTCTTGCGCCCGGGACTTATTGATGTCGACGATGGCCCCGATTTCCACTGGGACCCCTTGTACCTGCCGGTAGCATCTCAAGTGAAAACTTGCCGCAAACCCCGCCCCCACGATCCCAACTTTGACCGGCCTCGCCATATTCTTCATCCTTCCTGGTAAAGTATTGCAAGCAACGGCTGAAAAACGGTGGTATTTTCTACGCTAATGGGCTTGGGCCTGTTTGTCAATGGGGAGAACATCGGGGAATCGAAATGCGGATTGCGGAATGCGGCATTAAAACCACTGACACTGACACTGAAAACTGTTTTTTTGTTGACAAAGCCGCTCCATTCTTTACAATACCCTCAAAAAAGCAGGCAGGAACCTATGGCCCTTTCTCATATTAAAATTCTCGACTTGACCCGGTTTCTCGCGGGTCCGTTTTGTACCATGCTTCTGGCCGACATGGGCGCCGAAGTCATCAAAATTGAGGAGCCTCGGCACGGCGACGATGCCCGGTATCAGGGGGCGATGATCAACGGTGAAAGCGCCTATTTTGTTGGAATGAACCGGAATAAGAGAGGGATGAGCCTCGATCTTAAATCCCCGGAGGGTAAAGAGATATTCCTCCGCATGGTGAAAAGATTCGACGTCGTGGTTGAAAATTTTCGACCCGGAGTCATGCGCAACCTGGGTCTCGATTATCCCGTCTTGAAAAAAGTGAATCCGGGGATCGTCTATTGCGGGATTTCGGGTTTCGGGAAAGACGGCCCTTACCATCTTCGCCCCGCCTTTGATTTTATCGCCCAGGGGGTTTCCGGCTTCATGAGCGTGACCGGATTTCCCGACCGTGAGCCGGTGAGGACGGGGATTCCCATCTCCGATTCGGTGGCTGGGATTTACGCCGCCCTTGGAATTCTGGCCGCCTTGATGTCCCGGCAGCAGACCGGAAGGGGGCAGGAAGTCCAGACTTCCCTGGTAGATGCCATGATCAGCATTCTGAGTTTTCAGGCGGCATGGTTTTTCGCCCGGGGTGAAATCCCCAGACGAGGCGGCAACGATCACCCGGTGGCCTCTCCCTACGGAACTTTTAAAGCCCTGGACGGCTATATCAATATTGCCCCCGCTGGAGACGCCATGTGGGAGAGGCTGGCCAAGGCCCTGGGGCTTCAAAAGCTACTCGAGGACCCCAAATTTCGAACCAATGATGAGAGGCGGGCCCACCGGGAAGATCTGAATGCTATCATAAACGAGATTACCAGCAAACGAACCATGGCGGAATGGATCGAATACCTGAACAAAGAAGGGGTCCCCTGCGGTCCCATCTACAACCTGGCCCAAACCTTCGAGGATCCCCAGGTGAAACATCAGGAGATGGTGCTGGAGCTGGAGCAACCTTCCGGAAAAGTGAAAACTCTCGGGTTTCCGCTTAAGATGAGCGATACCCCGTGCGCGATTGGCCGCCCGTCCCCTCGACTGGGACAGCACAACGAGGAGATCCTCGCGGAACTCGGTTACTCCGGAGAGAAGATCAAAGAATTGAAAGAGAAAGGCGTGGTCTGATCCCCTAAATTGATTTTTATATTTTCGTTCTTATAAAAAAAACGTCCGAAATCCCAAGGAGGTTTACAGATGGATAAGTCCAGTATAGTGATCCGGGAAATGATGCTGCGGGATGGTTTGCAGAACATACCCGAATTTATCCCCACCGAAGCGAAAATCAAGCTTTTCCAGCTGATCGTCGCCAGCGGCATTCGAAACATCGAAATTACCTCTTTCGTCAGCCCCAAAGCCATCCTGCAATTTAAAGATGCGCACCAGATGGCCCAAGCCGTATTGAAAATGAACCTGAAAGGGGTCGAAGTTTCAGCCCTGGTCCCCAACTTGCGAGGGGCCCAGCTTGCCTTGGATAGCGGCATGCGCAAGCTGGGTTTTTTCATGTCCGTGAGTGAGTCCCATAATATCAGTAATGTAAGACGGACCCGGGCAGAATCGATGGATGAGCTAAAGAAGATCCTGGAGCTGAAAGCGAAATACCCTGACATGGAACCCAAAGCCGGGATGCCCTGCGTGTTTGGATGCCCCTTTGAAGGGAAGATCAAACCCGAGGTGACCTTACATTTCCTTCGCCAGTTCTACCAGCTCGGGATCCGGGACATGTCCATCGCGGATACCGTGGGATTTGGAAACCCGAGAGAGATAAAGGAGATGTCCAGGCTCTGCGTGACGGAGTTCCCGGATGTCACTTTTTCCATCCACCTCCACAACACGCGCGGGCTGGGTCTGGCCAATTCCCTGGCTGCCTTCGAGGCTGGAATCCGCATCCATGATGGTGCCATCGGCGGGCTGGGCGGCTGTCCCTTTGCCCCGGGGGCCAAAGGAAATACCTCCACGGAAGACCTCGTGTTCATGTTTGAAGAGATGGGAATCAACACCGGTGTGAAGATAGAGGGCCTGATAGAGGCATCCCGGTACTTCCAGAGTGTGAAAAAGGATGTTCACTACGAGAGCAGCATCCTGGAGGTGGGAGTTCCCGTCCCTAAAGGAGCCATCACCAAGGAAGGGTATGAACAGAAGTGGAATATTTAACAGGGGAGGGGATGTTACTTTTAGACGAGCCAGGAGGGATTTGAAAATTATTTTTTAGTATTCAGGCTCGGGGAAAAGCCCTGTACCGTCCGGTGCAGGGCTTTGCTCTTTGCGGCAGGCGGTTCTTTAACTAAACCAAAAGGGGAGGTGGAGGATGAAAAGATTTTCATTGCAGGCCGGGATTTTTTTGCTGGCACTGGTTGTGGGCGGAGGGGTTTCCCTGGCCGCTTCCTACCCCAGCAAGCCCATTCAATTTATCGCTGCGGGCAGCCCCGGAGGAGGGTGGGATCTTACCTGCCGGGCAAGCGCCAAAGTGTTGCAAGAGGCAAAAATTGTGAATGTCCCGATCACGGTGCTCAACCAAGTCGGCGGGTCGGGAGCTGTGGCGTATAACGATATCGTGCGCAACCGCCGTGCAGATGACCATTTGCTTATCGCCTTCTCATCGGTTTTCACCTCTCAGCTTGCCCTGGGGAATATTAAGGGCACCTACAAAGATATCACTCCCGTTGCCTCTATGGTGGTGGATTACGGCGTCCTGGCCGTGAAAAAGGACTCGAAATATAAAGATTTGAAATCGATCCTGAGCGCCATGAAGGAAAATCCCGCAGCGGTGAGTTGGGCGGGAAGCTCCGCTCCAGGAGGCCTGGATCATTTCAAGCTTTGCCTTCTCGCCCAGGCGTATGGAGTAAAACCCAAGGATGTTCGTTTTGTTACCTTTCAAGGGGGGGCCGAAGCCCTGGCAGCATTGCTGGGCGGGCATGTGGCCGGGTTTGTGGGAGATGCCGCCGAAATTGCCGCTCACAGCGAGGCCGGCACCGTTCAGCCCCTGGTCATTCTTTCCCCTCAACGCCTCCCTGGAATCTACAAGGATACTCCCACGGCCAAAGAACTGGGTCTGGATGTGGTCTCGGGGAACTGGCGTGGATTCTATGGACCGCCGGAGATGTCCAAAGACGCGCTGGCCTTCTGGGAAAAGGCTCTGGCCCAGATGGTGAAGGAACCCGGTTGGAAAAAGGTGATGGAACAGAACGCCTGGGTGGAACTGTTTCAGACCGGAGAAACCCTGAGAACGTTCATCAACAATGAACTGGCGACGCAACAAAAGATCCTCAAAGATTTAGGGATCATCAAATGATCTCGGGAGACCGCATCTGGGGGATCGTCATCCTGATCCTTGGCGGCGCCTATTTAATTGAGGGAATCCGCATCCCGCCGGCAGCCTTCGGGGACCCTCTGGGGCCACGGGTTTTCCCCACGATTTTGGGGATCTCGATGGCTGCCTGCGGAGCTTTCCTCCTCATCAAACCTGAACCCCGAGGGGCGCAGCCGATTCTGGTTCGACGCCCCCTTATTCAGGTTCTCATCCTCTGTGCCCTTTTACTCGTATACGCCATCAGCCTTCACTGGCTGGGCTACCTTCTGGCAACTTTTTTGCTCGTCTGGATGGCGGCTATCCTCATGGGGGACCGTTCCTTCATTCGGGGCCTGGTGATTTCCGCTGTTTTCAGCGCGGGGGTCTTCTTTCTCTTTACCCGGGTTTTGACCATCCCCCTGCCGCTGGGTCTTCTCAAGACCCTCGGTTTTGGGTGAGGGGCAAAAAATCGTGGATACCCTCCAAAATTTATTATTCGGCTTTTCGATCGCCCTGGAGCCCATCAATATTTTGTATGCCTTTCTGGGGTGTTTGGTGGGGACCCTCATCGGCGTCCTTCCCGGGATCGGGCCGGCCGGGGGCATGTCTTTGCTCATCCCCTTAATATACGGGAAGTCGCCGGCCAGCGCGGTCATTTTGCTGGCGGGCATCTATTACGGGGCAATGTATGGAGGATCGACCACTTCCATTTTGCTGAACCTTCCGGGGGAGGCTGCCTCCGTTGTCACCACGCTGGACGGATATCAAATGGCCCGGCAGGGGAGGGCAGGGCCCGCCCTCTGTATTGCGGCCATCGGGTCGTACATCGCCGGGACGATGAGCGTGATTTTTCTGATGCTCGTCGGCCCGCCCCTGGCCCATTTCGCCCTGCGCTTTGGGCCGGCGGAGAGCTTTGCCCTGATGGTCTTCGGACTCTCCACGGTAAGCAGCCTCGCGGGCCGCTCCCTCATCAAGGGGACAGTCTCTACCATTTTCGGTTTGATGTTAGCCACCATAGGCCTGGACCTTCCCACCGGGCTGCAGCGCTACACCTTCGGCATAGATAAATTGATGGAGGGGTTTAACATCATCGTGGCGGCTATCGGCCTCTTCGCGATCTCGGAAATCTTCATGGGGCTGGAAGAGGTCACCGCCGGGACGCTGGAACGGGTGAAAGTCTCACGCATCTGGCTTTCCTTGCAGGATTTCCTGCGGAGCCTGGGGGCGATCCTCCGGGGAACTTGCCTGGGGTTTGTGGTCGGCGCCATTCCCGGGGCCGCCCACGTCACGGCCTCCTTTTTCTCCTACACCCTGGAGAAAAAATTCAGCAAGAACCCGGAGCGGTTTGGGAAGGGGGAGATTCGCGGAGTCGCGGGACCGGAGTCAGCCAATAATGCCGCAGCTTCCGGGGCCCTGCTCCCTCTTCTGACGCTGGGCCTTCCGGCATCGGCCGTAACCGCAGTTCTCTACGGGGCGCTGTTAATGGTGGGAATCAAGCCCAGCCCCTTCCTCTTTCAGAAAAACCCGGATGTCGTCTGGGGTCTGGTGGCCAGCATGTATGTGGGAAACATCATGCTCCTTATTTTGAATTTGCCCCTCGTGGGCATCTTCATCCGCATTCTGAGCATCCCTCCCCGCTGGCTCTTCCCCATCGTCCTGGCGGTCTCCTTTGTGGGAATTTACAGCGTCCATAATTCAGGCCTGGACCTGATTTTGGCCACCCTGCTCGGCCTGATCGGCTACCTGATGCGCAAGTTCGAATTCCCCCTGGCCCCCGTCATCCTGGGGCTGGTCCTGGGAGACCTGTTGGAGCAGTCGATACGCCAGGCCTTGATGATCTCCGGGGGAGAGGTGGGAATTCTCTTCCAGAGCGCCATTGCCAAGACGCTTTTCGGTTTGGCCGTCTTTGTGGTGGTCGCCCCGACCCTTTTGAAAGCCCTGCGGGGCAAGGGGGATAACGTCCAGTAGCATATTTCCCCATCCTAATGGACACCATCTTCCCGTCCATCACTTTTCTGGCGGCTTGCCTACCCTGATTCAAAATCTGGATCATCTCCAATTTAGTTGATCGAATTCTTCTAAAAACCTAACAAGGGTTCGGAAGGGAAGACCCATTCCGCCACAAGCTTTGGCGGGATAAAGCTTGGGTTACAAGGACCTAATGGCTCTCCGCAATGCGCAGCGGGGGCCTGAACGGGCCTGCTTCAAAGGATAGAAGAACACCCCCGCCAGAACCAAGAACGGATAGGTGCCTCATGATTGTGGCGGAATGGGTCTTCCCTTCCGAACCCCTGGAATCCCAGCACAATTTACCAGTCCCGCCGTATTTTCCTTCAACTAAATTGGAGATGATCCCAAAATCTTAAGATCGTCTCCCAATCTTAAGTCACAGAAGGCTGCTTTGAAGGAAATGCTCTGTGGTATCAGGGCCCGGAGGGAAAGCCCGATTGCTTGGAATCACAAAGCGCGCATTCCTCCAATGCCTGGCAGGGTGTCCTCCCGTGTTCCGAAATTCTCTTTTCTCGCCCCCGCTGCGCCGGCCCTGCTCCCCGCTACTTCGGGCAAATGGGAAAACCGGGGTCAGGGACCTTGGTCAATAAGATTGACCAATAAGTTCTCCCATGGTATTAATCCTTTGTAGAAAAATCCATGAACTGACATGCTGGAGGAAGAGTTGAAGGAGCGGCTGGGTAAACTGCTGGAAGAACTTTCCGTATTAGATGGACTTCCTGGGCACGAGCAAGCACTAACCCGTTATCTGAGGGATCAATGGACCCCTCATGCAGGTGAAGTACACGTAGGGGTAAACGGGAATGTTTACGCTAAGAAAGTGGGACAGAAGCCAGGCTTAACGGTTGCCGTTGCGGCCCACATGGACGAGATCGGTTGTGTCGTTCGGGATGTCGATCCGGGCGGAATGATCCGCTTCGACAAGCTGGGGTGGTTCAGCGACTCGTGGCTCCCCGGCACGAGGGTCCGGATCGGGCGGGTTCCCGGGATGGTGGGGATCAAATCGGGGCACCTCATGACCGAGGAAGAGAAGCGGACGGTACTGCCCCACCGCAGCCTTTACATCGACGTGGGGGCTAAAAGCGCGGAGGATGCGGACTCCCTGGGGATTTCCATCGGGGACCCCATCGCCTTTGACGTGCCCTTCGGCCGGTGGGCGGACGCCGATTACTGCTGCGGAAAGGCGATCGATAACCGGGCGGCCTGCGCGGTCTTGACCGCGCTCGTGGAAAGATTGGCGAGCGGGGAATTCCCCGGGACTTTCTGGGCCGTGGGGACGGTTCAGGAAGAGAGGGGCTTGGGCGGCGCGCGCACCGCGGCCCAGTTTGCCCGCCCCGATTGGTTCATGGCTCTCGATGTGGCCCTGTCCGGTGATACGCCGGAGAGCCCGGCGAGCAGCCGGCCCGCCCGTTTGGGCTCCGGCGCGGTCATAGACCTTGGAGATTTCCTCGAGTCGCCCAAGAAAGGGTATTTCATCCACCCGGGCCTGAAGGCCGCCGCGCTCGAGGTCAGCCGGGCGAGGAGTATTCCCGTCCAGCTTCAGGCCATCTACGGGAATTCCTACACCGACGCGGCTGCGGCGGCCCAGGAAGGCGCGGGCATCCCCTGCATCTCTCTCGGGGTCCCGATCCGCTACTCGCACGCTCCTTCTTCCGTCTGCCATCTGGCGGACATGGGGTCCTGCCTGGAACTCGCCGAAGCTATGATCCGGCGGGGCGTCGAAATGAAGGAATTCGACTTTCTGCGGTAGGCGGGCCGAGGTGGGGGTTGAAAATCTCCGAATGGATCAAGAATAACAGCCAAACCATCATGACCTTCCTGATGGTGCTGCTGATCTGGCACTTTGGGGTGATACTTTTCGGGCTGAAAGAGTTTATCCTTCCCTCCCCGGTCTCCGCCATCCGGACTCTCTTCCAGGCCAAGTATCGCTGGCCCATGAACTTCATGGCCACCTTTTATGAAGTCGTGGGAGGGTTTTTGATCTCCGGGCTCGTGGGGGTGATCCTGGGCATCCTCGTCGTCTGGTCGGAATTCCTGAAAAGGTCCATCCTGCCTTTCCTCGTTTTCTTGAATTCCCTGCCTAAAATCGCCGTGGCGCCTCTTTTCATGATCTGGTTCGGCTACGGCATTCTGCCCAATATTCTCATCGTCTTCCTGATCTCCTTCTTCCCGGTGGTGATCAACACGGCTACGGGGCTGGTCGCGGTGGAAGAAGACTTGCTGGACCTGGTAAACTACCTGCACGCCACCAAATGGCAGAAGATGAGGAAGATCCAGCTGCCCAACTCACTCCCCTATATTTTTTCGGGCCTGAAGATCGCGGCCACTACGGCGGTTACCGGCGCCATCGTGGGGGAATTCGTCGCTTCCGACAAGGGCCTGGGGTCGGTAATCATCGCTTCGCAGACGACCCTGGCTACGCCGGTTATCTTCGGTTCCCTCATTCTCATCACCCTGATCGGGATGCTCCTGTTCGGGTTTGTCGGGATCATGGAGCGAGTTCTCATGCCCTGGGAGAAAAAATGAGAAGGGCACGGCAGGAGGAGGCGAGGGGATGAGCGGGCAGAAGAGGCTTAAGCAAGATGGAGCGGGATCAGGAGCGGAAAAGATCCGGCACTCGAAAAGGAGACAGACATGAAGAGAGAAAAAAGATTCGTCGCCCTGACTGTCAGCCTCGTAATCCTGCTCTTGGCAGGGTCCGGGATGGCAGCCGAAAAAGTGACCCTGAACCTGAACTGGTTTTACGTGGGAGATCACTCCCCCTATTTCGTGGCCCTGGATAAAGGCTGGTACAAGGAGGAGGGGATCGAGCCGACGATCCTCACCGGGAAAGGATCCGGCGACGTGGTCAAACGGGTGGACGTGGGTTCGGCGGACATCGGGATCGTCGACACGGGCGTATTGATCGTGGCCCGGGCGCAGGGGGCGAAGGTAAAGATCGTATCCATGCTCTTCGACAAGAGCCCGTACTGCATGTGGATGTGGAAGGATTCGGGCATCAACAGCCCCAAGGACCTCGTGGGGAAAAAGATCGGCGCGCCCCCGGGAGACGCCCAGCGAACGATCTTTCCGGCGCTGGCCCAGGTGAACGGCTTCGACGCGGATAAGGTGACTTTCGTCAACATCAGCCCGGAGGCGAAATTCACCGCCCTCGCCGCGAAACAGGTCGATGTGGTGTTTCGACTACTACTCCGGGGCACCTTTCTTTCACAAGGCCATGGGCCAGGAGAACGTGAAGTACATGATGTTCGCGGATTGGGGGGTGGACGTCTATTCCAACGCGCTCGTTGCCACGGACAAGTACATCAAGGAGAAACCCGCCCTGATCAAGCGTTTCGTCAAAGCTTCTCTGCGGGGGTGGGAATTTGCCCTGAAGAATCCCGAAGAGGCGATCGAGATCATGGCCAAGCATCGGCCGGAGATCGACAAGCCGATCCTGCTGGCCAACCTGAAGCTGATCATCGATCTCTTCCGGACCGAACGGTACAAACAGAACGGGATCGGCTGGGTGGATGACAAGAAGATGGCCGATTCCATCAAGATCATTTCCCAGTACCGGGACCTGAAAGTGAACATGAAGCCGGCGGAAGTTTACACCAATGAGTTCCTGACCAAGATTCCGCTGCCGATTGCGGTGAAATAAGGAACTTTTTACCGCAGAGGGCGCGGAGAACGCAGAGGCGATTTCACCCCCACCCAACCCTCCCCCGTGAGAGGGGAGGGCGGGGGGATTGAGTTTCCTGCCCTGAGACCGGTTCTGTAAATTTATTTATTCCCTTTGTGCTGGGAATGCTTTGGCGGTGTCAATTGTAACCCTCTGCGTTCTCTGCAAGGACGGTTGGATTTTCCCGAAACTGGTCGAGATTTTCGTTCATAGGATGAAATGTATACCCTCTGCTCCTCTGCGTCCTCCGCGGTGAATCCGGATTCTAAATGGATAACCGAACCCCTTTTATCCGCATTCGAAACCTGAGAAAAATCTACCCCACCCAGGCGGGGGAGATCTGCGCCATTCAAGACGTGACCTTCGATGTGTACCGCGGGGAATTCATCACCCTGGTTGGGCCGTCCGGGTGCGGGAAGACAACCCTGCTCAAAATCATTTCGGGCCTTCTGACCAAGACGGACGGGGAACTGGCGTTTTCTTCCGGAGGGGATTTCGATCCGAGGCGGGGAGTGGGAATGGTCTTTCAGAAGCCGGTGCTCCTGAAGTGGCGGTCCATCCTGGAAAACGTTCTTCTGCCGGTGGAAATCCTGCGATTGAACCGGCAGCCCTACATCCCGAGGGCGATGGAACTCCTGAACCTCGTGGGCCTGAAAGGGTTCGAAAAAAGCTACCCGAACGAACTCTCCGGGGGAATGCAGCAGCGGGCCTCGATCAGCCGGGCCCTGATTCACGAGCCACAGCTCCTTCTCATGGATGAACCGTTCGGGGCCCTGGATGCCCTGACCCGGGAGAAGATGAACCTGGAGATCCTGCGGATCTGGGAGGAGACGCAGAAGACCATCCTCTTCGTCACCCACGGAATTCAGGAAGCGGTCTTCCTGGCGGATCGGGTCGTCGTCCTGAGCGCGAGGCCGGCCCGCATGGTGGCGGCCATTGATGTGAACCTCCCCCGGCCGAGGACGATGGAAGTCAAGGCCGAAAAAGAATTCGGGCAGCTGTGCCTGGAGATTTACCGGTTGTTGGAGGAAAAATGAGCCGGGTAGCCGGCGTTTAGCGGAGGGAGACTCCGCGCGCCTGCCATTGGAGGGAGAATTGAAAAGAAATTCCTTACCCGAGAGCCGTTCTTTGGAGCTGAACATCTTTCCCACCCGGGAGGAAATGGGCAAAGCGGCGGCGGTGGATGTTTCCCTGGCCATGGCCCGGTTCATCAGGGAAAAAGGCAAGGTCAAGGTGGTCTTTGCCGCCGCCCCTTCGCAGGACGAATTCCTGTCCCACCTCTCGAAAAACACGAGAATCGACTGGTCCCGGGCGATTTGTTTTCACCTCGATGATTACGTGGATCTCCCGCGTTTCCACCCGAATACATTTGAAATGTACCTGAAAGAGCACCTTTTCGATTTCGTGAACCCGAGCCGGATCTACTTCCTGAAGGCCCTCCAGGGAAATCCCGTGGAGGTGTCGCGAAAATACGCGGAGCAAATCCGGCGCAGCGGCGGCATCGATATTTCCTGCATCGGGATCGGAGAGAACGGCCACATCGCCTTTTGCGAGCCAGGATCCGACTTGAACGACCCGCAGATGATCCGCGTTATCCGCATCAACGACCGCTCGGTCAGGCAGCAGTTCCGGGACTACAAAGATCACCCCAACCCCAAGGCCCGATATTCCTCTTCTCAGGCGGTCCCTCGCCGCGCCTTCACCATGACCGTACCCGCCATTCTCTCGGCCCGGGAAATATTCACCATCGTCCCCGGGGCGCAGAAAGCGGAAGCGGTAAGAAAGATGTGGGAAGGCCCGGTCTCGCCGGCTTGTCCATCCTCCGCCCTGAGAAGGCACTCCCGGGTCAAGATCTATTTGGACCGGGATTCGGCGGGGAAGCTCCCGCTGCGGGACCCTTCATGATTTTCGCCGCCGCAAAGCACCGTCTTTTTCCAGAGTGATAGATGAAGAGGATTCAAATCCAGGGGTATCGGTTTAATTTCCAGCGGGAGCCTTTGGCCAAGCCTTTCCAGTTCAAAGGCAGTTCATTCCGGGAAAAGTGGACCCTCGTCCTGGAGGTGAAATCTTCCGCCGGGAAACGGAGCACGGGAATTGGAGGGACGGCGGTGCTGTGGTCCGACCCGGCCGTATTTTCCGCGTATTCCGAACCCGGCGGCAACATCGTCCTCGCCGCCATGGCGGAAAAAGGGGCGCAGCTGGCCGTAGGGAAAGCCTTCCGGAATCCCATCGAGCTCATGGAAAGGATCATTCCCCGGGTCCACGCGTACGGGGTAAAACTCACCGGGAACCGCAGTTTGAAGAAAACCCTCACCCTGAATTCCCTGGTGGCGCTGGATTTGGCGCTCTGGAAACTCACTTTCAAGGAGAACGGCTGCTCCTCGTTCGATGAGATGATTCCCGCCGAATACCGTCCGGGGCTGAAACATCGTCTGCCCCGACTCGCCCGCCTCCCGGTGATTTCCTACGACTGTTCGAAGGAAGAGCTGGAGAAGCTGGTGGAGGACGGCCATTTTTTCCTCAAAATCAAGTTGGGGCAGGGGGGGGCGGCCGGGGAGATGATCCGGAAAGATCAGACGCGGCTCCGGCGAGATCGACGGGATTTTCCGGGGGAGAAAGATCCCTCAGTCTCCATCCGGAAAAGTCCTCTACTATCTCGATCTCAACGGAAGATACCCCGATAAACGCAGCCTGATGATGCTGATGCATACGGCGCAGGAAATCGGAATCCTGGATCAGATCGCCTTGGTGGAAGAACCCTTTCCGGGTGAGGTGAAAGAAGATGTCTCGGATGTTCCCGTCCGTGTTGCTGCCGACGAATCGGTCGAAGATGCGGCGGGGGTTTGCGACCGGTTTGCATTGGGGTACAAGGCCATCGCGATCAAGCCTGCGGGGAAGACGCTAAGCATGTCCCTGAAGATGATTCAGGCCGCCTTGGGCAAAGGAATGACCTGTTTTGTCGCGGACAACTCCTGCATCCCCCTGCTTCTGGAGTGGAACAAGAATATCGCCGCACGCCTGGGTCCCTTCCCCGGACTTGACGTCGGGATCATCGAAGCCAACGGGGAGCAGAATTACCGCGATTGGCGGCGGATGATCCTCGGTCATCCCCTTTCAGGGGCGGCGTGGATCGAACCGAGGCATGGATTCTTTCACCTGGACGATGATTTTTACCGGACGTCCGGGGGAGTATTCCTTGACCCGGGGGACTATCAAAAGCTCGTCGAAAGCTAAGAACTGATCTGAAGAGGAGGAATTGAACCTATGAAAATGATGAAAATTTTGACTATCATTCTAACCCTGGCCGCTTTCTCGGCTGCCGCCCCTTGGGCCTGGGGCGCCGAAAAGGACTACCCCCGGAAGCCCATTCAGATGGTCATTCCTTTCGCCGCGGGAGGGGACACGGACATCGTGGGACGGGCCATCGCCAAGGTCGCGCCCAAGTATCTCGGGCAATCTTTCGCCGTGGTGAATCTACTGGGCGGTTCAGGGACCGTGGGCACGGCGGAAGTGGCCAAGGCCCGACCCGACGGGTACACGATTCTCCTCGCCGCGATCGGGCCCCTCACCTCGCAGCCCCATCTGAACGAAGTCCCTTACAAGATTCCCGACGATTTCGTCCCGGTCTGCTACCTTTGTGAATTCCCCATGGTCTTCACGGTGAAAGCGGATGCTCCCTGCAATGACGTGAAGGGGTGGATCGAGTGGTCGAAAAAGGAGCCGAAAGGGTTGGTCTTCGGCCAGACCTCGGGCAGCGTTCTCACCCTCACCCTGGAAGAGTTCAAGCTGAAAAGCGGCGCGAACATGCGTTACGTGGCCTACAACGGAACGGCGCCCGCGATGACGGCGCTCCTGGGAGGCCACCTCCAGGCGGTTCCGGCGCAGCCGGCGGGGGTCGCCGGATTTCTGGCGAACAACCAGGTCAAGGTGCTGGCGGCCAGCAGCGCCCAGCCGATCCGGATCGCCGGCAAGACAATCCCCACATTCCGGGAGCAGGGATACGACATCGTGATGACCGCCTGGAACGGGGTTCTCGCCCCAAAAGGAACACCGCCGGAGGTGGTGAACAAGCTCCAGGAGGTTTTCCGGAAGATCTCGGCGGAAAGCGATGAGTACAAAGAAACCATGAAGAAGCTGGGGCAGGACGTCGTTTACAAGAACGGGGAAGAGTTCAAGGCTGTCTGGCTGAAGGATTACCAGAGGTTCGGGCAGATCATTCAGGCTCTGGGGAAAAAATAGCCGGGATGAAATCCGACCGGGTTTCAGCGATTCTCAATTTGATGCTGGGATCTTTCCTCATTTGGCAGGGAATCAAGCTGCCGCCGGGAAAGGAGGGGGCTCCCGGCGCGGGGTTTTTCCCCGTGTGGATCGGGGCGGGGATGATTCTCCTTTCCTCCATTTTGTTCCTCCGGCCGCAAGGGGCACAGACGTTTGGAAGTCTCCTCCCCCGCGGGGATGAAGCCAGGCGCGTGGTGTGGGTTCTGGGCGCGCTCATCCTTTACGCCGCGTTGTTGAAACCTGTCGGATTCATCATCGCAACCTTTCTCCTCTTCCTGGTTCTCCTGCAGTTTTACCAGCGGGGGAGGTGGTGGATGGCCGCGGCGCTGTCTCTCGCCGCCGTACTGGGCTCGTACTGGCTTTTTGCCGGGGTTTTTGATATGCCTTTGCCGCCGGGGCTTTTGGCTTTTTGAGCCGAGGGGTCTGATCCCCTTCTCTGCGCCTTGTGAACGCCCCCTCACCCTCCCCTCTCCCCCGTTTTCGGGGGAGAGGGACAGGGCGAGTGCTTCCTCACTTTCCCCTCTCCCCGGCTTTTGGGGGGAGAGGGACAGGGTGAGGGGGGTGGCGTTCAGGGCGATAATTATTCAACTCAACATCACTATTGACCCATGGAAGTCCTGCAACATCTTTACCTCGGTTTCTCGGTGGCCCTCACTCCGGTCAACTTGCTTGCCGCATTCCTGGGGTGTCTTGCCGGAACCGCCATCGGCGTGCTGCCGGGAATCGGGCCCGTCGTGGGGATCACCCTGCTGCTGCCCTTGACCTACGGGATGAACCCGACGACCTCGCTCATCGTCATCGCCGCGATCTACTACGGCTCGATGTACGGCGGCTCCACGACTTCCATCCTCATCAATGTCCCCGGCGAGGCGGCTTCGGTGGTGACCTGCATGGACGGGTATCAGATGGCCCGTAAGGGAAAAGCCGGAGCGGCCTTGGGGATTTCGGCCATCGGGTCCTTTGTCGCCGGGATCTTCAGCGTCCTGGGGCTCATGCTGCTTGCCCCCCTGGTCGTTCCCCTCGCCCTGAAGTTCGGTCCCCCCGAGTATTTCTCCCTCATGGTGCTCGGCCTTGCAACGGTGGCCTATCTCTCCGGAGGCTCCGTGGTGAAGGCCGTGCTGATGGCCCTTTTGGGCCTGGCCATCAGCATCGTCGGGATGGATGCTCTCACCTCCAAAGTGCGGTTCACCTTCGGGGTTACCGAACTTTGGAGCGGAATCGACTTCGTCGCGGTGACGATGGGGCTCTTTGCCATTCCTGAAATCCTGGTCAGCGTGGAGGGTTGGGCGCGCCAGGAGGTCTTTCAGGCTCGGATCGCCGGGCTTTGGCCCAACCGACGGGAATTGCGGCAGTCCACCGGCCCGATTGCCCGGGGGTCCATCCTCGGATTTTTCACCGGGATCATCCCGGGAGGAGGTCCTTTATTGGCCTCATTCTTTTCCTATGCCCTGGAGAAGAGCATTTCCAAGCATCCGGAGCGGTTCGGAACGGGAACGATCGAAGGCGTCGCGGGCCCGGAGGCGGCCAACAACTCCGGTACGGGGGGAGCGCTCGTCCCCCTCTTCGCCCTCGGGCTGCCCTGCAACGTAGTCACGGCGATCATGCTCAACGCGTTTATCATTCAAGGCCTGAGGCCCGGCCCGATGTTGATGCAGGAGCAGCCGCAGCTCTTTTGGGGGGTCGTGGCCAGCATGTTCCTGGGCAATTTCGTTCTTCTCATTCTGAACCTGCCTCTCGTCGGCCTTTTCGTCCGCATGCTCCTGATCCCTTACCGGATTCTTCTTCCCTTTATCATCCTTTTCTGCCTCATCGGGGCTTACGCGGTGAACAACCAGGTTTTCGGAATCTGGCTGATGCTCATCTTCGGAGTCGTGGGTTATTTCATGCGCAAGGGAAACTTCCCGGCCACCCCGGTGGTTTTGGGATTAGTCATCGGCCCCATGCTGGAGGGGGCCTTGCGGCAGGCGCTGACGGTCTCCCAGGGGGAGATCGACGTCTTCTTCACCCGGCCGATTTCCCTGGCCATGCTGATCATCGCCGCCGGCATCATGGCCGTTCCCCTCGGCCGCAAAGCCTTTGGGAAAAAAAGCGTGACCCGGGTTCCGGGGGAGGATCCGAATGTTTCTTAGTCCCCCAAAACAGGTTGGGGGAAAATTGCGAACGAATTTCAGAAAATCCCCCCTGGCCCCCCTTTGGCAAAGGGGGGTTGGGGGGGATTTCTGGGAACTGTGTTCCGCACTGGCAATAGGCTTTCTCGGTTGACCTGTGCGAGGTTAAGAGGAAAGGATTTGGGAATGGTGCAAGAATTAAAACCCGCCGACGTGGCCATCGTCGGAGGAGGGGCGGCCGGATGTCTGGCCGCTATTGCGGCCAAGGAAGCGCGCCCGGATGCCGAGGTCGTAATCGTGGAAAAATCCTCGGTGCGGAGAGGAGGTTCCATCGCCTGCGGCATGGATGCGATTAATGTGGTCGTCATCCCGGGGATCAGCAAGGTGGAGGATTTGGTGCGGGCCCAGATGTCCGCGGCCCAGGGGATCCTCGACCCCGCCGTGGTGCGGGCGGTGGGAGAGGGTAGTTTCGCCGTCCTCCAGGACCTGGAATCCTGGGGGGTCGAATTCCCTCATGACGACAACGGGCAATACCGGACTTTCCGTCAGTGGTCTGCGCGGGACACCGGGGCGGGGGTGACCAGCATTGCCATGCAGGGAGATCTAAAGGGGATCCTCGACCGGGAGGTTGCGAGGCGCGGAGTGAAAAGGGTGGAGCATGCGCCGGTCACCCGCGTTTTTTCTGCCGACGGACGTGTGACGGGGGTCAGCGCGCTTGACCTCCGCCGGGGAGAGCTTCTGGTCCTACCGGCGCGTTCGGTGATCCTGGCCGCAGGCAGCGGGTCGCGTTTCGGCCTGCCCGAGACCGGGATCCTGCACGCGACTTTCGATTGCCCGGCCTGCGCCGGCGATACTTATTCGTTGGGGTATCGGGCCGGGGCCCGTCTGGTCAACATGGAATGCGTAAAACACTATATCACCGTGAGACACTTCAACGGGCCCGGCCTGGCCCCGCTTTCTCTTGGAGGCAGGCTGGTGAATTGCCTCGGTCAGGCTTTCCTGGAGCGGTCTTCCGGCGTCGGCCTGGAATTGAACAACTTCATGGACCTCTTTTCATCCATCCTCCGGGAATACCAGGAGGGACGGGGGCCGGTTTACATCGAGACCGGCCATTTCACGCCGGCCATGGCGGAAGAGCTCGAGCGGTGCTTCTTTACCACGGAAAGGCCCACCTTTAAAAAATTCTTTGAAAAGAAGGGGATCAAAATCGGCCGCGATCCGATCGAGATCAATTTGAGCGAGCCGGTCCTGTGCGGGGGCCATGGAATCAACGGGTTGAAGGTAAACGTCCGGGGCGAGACCAATGTGGCCGGCCTCTATGCTGCCGGAGACGGTGCGGCCAATGGAACCAGCCTGATGGGAGCCTTTGTCCTCGGCAGGATTTCGGGGAGAGAGGCGGCATTCTTTTCCGGGAAAGCGGATGCTCTTTCCCCCGGGGCCGCGGAGATCGAAGTTGAGAAGGAGAGGATTTTTGCCCCCTTGAAGCGAACCCATGGGATCCCCCCGGCGCTGATGGAGCGAAAGTTGCGGCTGACCGTCAACCAGTACGTAGACAACCCCAAGTCGGAACCCAAGTTGCGCGTGGCGGAAAAGCGTCTGGCTGTGCTGCGGGAGGAATTGTCGGAGCTGAAAGCCGCCGATTTGCACGAAGCGATGAAAGCGATGGAAGTCCAGGCCATCCTGGACTGCGCCGAGATTGTCGTGGCTGCTTCTTTGGAGCGGAAGGAGAGCCGATGGGGAGTGTACCATCAAAGGGTCGATTACCCGGCGAGGAACGCCGAGGAATGGCGCAAATTCGTGATCGTGCAGCGGGGCCCCTCGGGCGGCCCGGTGACATCCACCGAACCGGTGATCGGAGGTTGAGATGCAGATTCAGGTGACCAGAGAAAAATGCAACGGCTGCGGGATATGCGTGGAAATCTGCCCCTGCGACGTATTCCGCCTGGAGGATAAGACCGGACTGGCCGAGGGAAGATACGAGGAGGATTGCTGGTACTGCGGCGCGTGCGAAATGGACTGCCCGACAGGGGCGATCACCGTGAATCTTCCTTACCTCGTCGCTTGAGGGAAATCTTTTATGTTCTGCCCCGCAATGTGATTACTGGCAACTGTTCAGCCCTGCCAAAGCGTTCCAGAATTGCCAGAAAAACCTTAGAAGTCCCCCTGGGGGATGCAAAGCGGAGGGTTTGTAGGGGCGGGGTGACCCCGCCCATACGCTCTCCCGGCCCTGAGAGACATTTCCCCTTGACAACCCGGCTTGCCCTGCGTATTCTTTCGCAAAAAAGCAGAGGGGGGAAGGATATGGTTCGAAATTCTTCTTCGCGTCGATTGCTGCTGGTTTTCGGGGTTTTCTGCCTGCTGGCCTCCGTGGGGCTTCTGGCCTGGGGCGCGGCGCCTGCCGGGGCAGCCTACCCGGAGAGGCCGATCAAGATGATCGTGCCGTGGGCCGCGGGGGGTGATACGGATGCCATTTGCCGGGTGATCGCGAGCAGCATGGAGAAGCACCTCGGGAAGCCAGTGGTCATCGTTAACATCACCGGCGCCTCGGGAACCGTCGGAGCGCGTGAGGTGAAGAAGGCGGCTCCGGATGGGTATACGATCCTTTCCGTCCACGACTTCATCCACACGACCTACTACACCGGGGTGAGCGAGCTGTCCTACAAGGACTTCGAGCCCGTTGCGCTCATGACTTCCACCCCGTCCGTCCTCGCAGCGTACGGCAAAACTCCCTGGAAAACGCTGAAAGAGCTTCTCGAAGATGCCAAAAAAAGGCCCGAGCAGATCACCGTGGGAGCGACGCTGGGGTCCACCAGCCATTTCTTCCCGGCCATGATCGCCCAGGCGGCGGGCATCAAGTGGAAGTTCGTGAGCTACGAAGGTACGGCACCTCGGATGACCGCGCTCCTGGGCGGACACGTCCAGGTCGGAGAGACGAACCTGACCCAGCTCGACAAGGTCAAAGCGGGGCAGATTAAGATGCTGGCGATCGCGACCGCTAAACGACTTTCGGAAGTTCCGGATGTACCTACGTTAAAGGAGCTGGGGCTTGACATCGTCTACGCGGTGAACCGGGGCGTCCTGGCTCCGAAGGGCACTCCGGACGCCGTGCTGGCGAGACTGGAGGAGGCCTGCGGGAAAGCGGCGAAGGACCCGGCTGTGGCAGAGTCGATGAAGAATCAGGGGACGTTTATCGAGTTCCTGAACCGCAAGCAGTACGCGGAATTCCTGCAAAAAAACGATAAGACCAACGCCGACCTGGCCCAGGCTCTCGGCTACAAGCGAAAATAAGGCGCTACGGGATGAGGCGTGACACCGCCATCGGGCTCGGTCTGCTGGTCTTTTGCGGCGTGCTTTACTGGCAGGCCGGGCTCGTCTCCGTGCCTCCCTTTGTGCCCATCGGACCTTCTTTCTACCCCCGGGTGGTCACCATCCTGCTTGCGGGCCTGGCGGTATGGCTGATTGCGGAGGACCTCCTTCGAGGCGCGGCCTCCCCGTAAAGAGATGAAAAAATCGGCGGGCCACGCGTCGAATTACGGTCGGGTCCTCCTTGCCTTCTTGGTCTTCCTCGGTTACGTGGTCGGCCTCAGCCTCATCGGCTATTTCGCCGCTACGTTCCTCTTTGTCCTGGGACTCAGCTGGTCCATCGGTCCGCGCCGCGCCGGGGAACTGCCGAAGCTCGCCCTCATGGCCGTCGGGAACGGCCATCGCAACGTACCTCATTTTCGAGAAATACCTGTACGTCTTCCTCCCGCGGGGACTCTTCTTCTGAGGGTGTTCATGGACCTGGTGCTTCCAGCCCTTTTTGCCTTGTTCGAACCCAAGATGTTTCTCTCCCTCTGCGCCGGGATCTTCGCGGGGGTCGTGGGCGGGGCCATTCCGGGCATCACCATCACCATGACCATCATCCTCACCCTGCCCTTCACCTTCGGGATGCCCCCCTGCAGGGGCTGGCGACCATGATCGGGGTGTACGTGGGGGGATCGGCGGGAGGGCTGGTCTCCGCCTGCCTCATCGGGATCCCCGGAACGCCTTCGGCCATCGCGACGACGTTTGACGGGTTTCCCATGGCGCGGAAGGGGGAGCCCGGCCGGGCGGTCTGGCTGGGCATCTGGGCCTCCTGCATCGGCGGTCTCCTGGCCGGGATCCCGCTGATCGTCGGGGCGGTCCAGCTCGCCTACCTGGCGCTGAATTTCGGCCCCTGGGAGTACTTTTCTCTCTTCATCCTCACCCTGTCCGTCGTCGCGAGCCTCTCGGAGCAGTCCCTGGTCAAAGGATTGATCTCCGGCGTCTTCGGCCTCCTGGTCACCTCTTTCGGGACCGATCCCCTGATGGCCATCCCGCGCCTGACCTTCGGGTGGGAGTTCCTGGGACGGGTTTTCCTTTTCTGCCCATCCTCATCGGCGTCTTCGGCCTTTCCCAGATCATGACCGACCTGGAGAAATCCGGGGCGGGCAAAGAAGGACATGGCCTGATCTCCGCAGCCGGCATGAAGGTGTCGCACCTGGCGGTCATCCGGGAGATTTTCGCCCAGCCCGTGAACCTCATCCGCTCCACTCTGATCGGCCTCTGGATCGGAATCCTTCCGGCGGTGGGGGGAAGCGCCGCCAACATCCTGGCCTACGACCAGGCGAAGAAAGGGTCCAAGCATCCCGAGAAGTTCGGCACCGGGATCCCGGACGGGATCATCGCCTCGGAGTCCTCCAACAACGCCAACGTGGGAGGATCGCTGATCACCATGATGGCCTTCGGCATCCCCGGGGACGCGGTCACGGCAGTGATGCTCGGGGCCCTCATCATCCATGGAATCCAGCCCGGACCTTTCTTCGTGACCACCAATGCTCCCATCGCCTACGGGATGTTTGCCGCCTACTTCCTGGCCCACCCGCTCATGGTGCTGATCGAAGGAGGGGGTCTGCGCTTCGCCATGCCGATCGTCAACCTTCCCCAGCACATCCTCTCCCCGGTCGTCCTCGTCCTCTGCGTCGTGGGTTCGTACGCCCTGAACAACATCATCGAGAACGTCTGGACCTTCTTCATCTTCGGGGTCTATAGGGTACCTGATGGTGAAGACGGGGTTCCCCCTGGCGCCACTCATCCTGGGGGTCATCCTCGGCGACCAGATCGAGACGAACTACATCCGGGCGGTGATGACCGACTCCGACTGGACCCTCTTCTTCACCCGCCCGTGGTCGGGCGCGATGATGGCCCTGGCGGTGCTCTCCTTCGGCTACTCCCTCTGGCAGCGGCATCGGGCCGCGAAACGGGGAGTCCCGGCTTCCGAGGCCGAATCGGACGTCGAGTTCTGATTTCCGCATCACTGACGCCAGCGCGATTCCTCTTCGAGTCCGCGTCAACGCCGGGCAATTCCTGACTTGCCCTTGCACGTCATTGGAAGCTTCCGATTAAAGAGGTTTTAAGAATCTTACCTCGAATAGAGGAATCTGGGGAACCACAGGGCCAGATCGGGGAAAAGGATCAGCAGAGCGAGCAGAATGACCGTGGGAATGAGGAAAGGCAGGGTGCCCGCGAATATGTAGGTGATCTCATATTTCGGGACGACGCCTTTGAGAACAAAGAGGTTGAGACCAAACGGAGGGGTGACTAGGCCGATTTCGGCGAGCACGACATAAAGGACGCCGAACCAGATGAAGTCGAAGCCCAGGTTTTTGACAATGGGGGAAACGAAGGGAAGAGTCAGAACGAGCATGGATAGGGAGTCGAAGAAACAACCCAGGATGATATACATGATGCAAATGATCGCCAATACGGTGTACTTGCCCAAATCCAGGTTCATCATAAAGGCAGAGGTCGCCTCGGTAAGACCGATGTATTGAAAGACCTGCCCCAGCATCCTTGCCGTAAACAGGACGAAGGCGATCATCGCGCTGATGTTCACCGCGGAAAGCATGCTGTCTTTGAGCGCCTGGAAGGTCATTTGCCGGTACACCAGGGCGAGGATGATGCTGAGAAAGGCCCCAAGGGAGGCAGACTCCGTGGGGGTCATAATGCCTGCCGAACGTCGTCCCCAAAACGATTCCGATGACGATCGCGAAAGGCAGCAAATCCCAGAAGGCCGTCAGTTTTTCTCTGGTCGTGAATTTTTTGTTTGTCCTGGGAGCCAGCTTGGGATTTCGGATCACCAGAATGGTAACCGTCATGATAAAAAGCAGGGTCAGGATGATTCCGGGGATGACTCCCCCGGCGAAGAGTCGGGCCACGGATACGTCCTGCCAGCCGCCGTAGACAATCATGATGAGGCTCGGCGGAATGAGCACACTCAGGGTGCCGGAGATGGCGATCGCCCCCAGGGACATCTTGGGGTCATACCCCGCCTTTTCCATCTCCGGGAAGCAGATCTTTCCGAAGGTGGCGGCCGCCGCAAGACTGGACCCGGAGATGGCCCCGAAGATGGCGTTGGCCACGATCATGGCCGAGGCCAGGCTTCCCGGCAGACTCCCGAATATTTTCTCCGCCCCTCCGAAGAGGGACTTAACCGTTCCCGTGTTGGCGTAGATCGTTCCCATGAAGACAAAGAGGGGGATGGCAGTAAAGGTAAAAGAATTCATGATCTCGAAGGCCGCCCGGGCAAAGTAGTCCAGCGGTTGGTGGACGAAAAGGAGAAGACCAAGGCCGGCGACGATCCCCATGGCCGGGGCGATCTCAATCCCCAGGGCCAGGAGTACAACGAGGCCGCCTAGAAGGGTAAGGGACATGAATTCCAGGCTCACCGCTATACCTCCACTCTTTCGCCCGCCCGGACCTTGACGAATGGCCCGGACAATGTCCACCGCCAGCAGGAGGGTGAGCAGGACAAACCCGATAAACACGGTCAGCTGCGGCCAGAATAGGGGGAAGGTGAGCCAGGTCGACGACCTCAGGTTGATCTCCCGCGCGTAGGCGATCATCTTGTAGGCAGCCCGGTCCATTTCAATGAGAAAAATGAACGTTAATACGAGCCCCAGCAGCCGTACCCAGCCGTAGGTTTTGCGCGATAAACGGTTGACGAATATCTCGATCCTGACGTGCCCTTTTTCCCTCCAGGTGTAGGCCAGACCGAGAAAGGAGAGGGCCACGAGCATGTACGCGCTGAACTCATCGGCTACCATGAGGGGCTGGCGCATGACATACCTCATGAACACATCCACGACGACCAGCATCATCATGAGCGGCACCAGCCACCCCGAAACGTAGCCTCCCAGGTAGGCGATCTTCTCTATGAAGTATCCTAGTCGCTTTATCATGTCAGGACCCGAATGAGAGCGGAATTATTTTTTGAGCATGATCTTAGCGCCGCCGGCATACTGGGCGGCGATGTCCAGGATCTGCCTGCCCTGCGGCCCGGCGAGCTCCAGCCATTTGTCAATGGCGGGCCGGGTGATCTCTCTTGCTTTGTTGATCTCGGCCTGGGTCGGTTGAGTCACTTTCATCCGGCTGACCTTCAGGCCGACTTCCGCTTCCAGCTCTTCGATCTTGGCGCCGAACATCGTCTGCCCCTGCATCTCCCTGCCGGTATCCAGGACAATCTTTTTTAGGTCGGCGGGAAGGGCGTCAAACTTGGCTTTGTTCACGACCAGCATCCCCCCGAAGACGGACTGAAATCTCCAGAAGCTGACATTGGTGCAGACGTCGGGAAGCCCGAACCCCAGGCCCCACCCGCGCGAGGTCTGGATGGCATCCACCGTGCCTCTCTGCAGAGCCTCCATGATTTCCGCCGTCGGAATCGTCAAGGGAGAGGCGCCCAGAAGTTTCATGGACAGGGTAGTGATCAGCCCGGAGGTCCGGACTTTGTATCCTTTGAAATCATCCACCGTGGCAACCGCTTTCTTGCCCCAGATCCCGTCGAGGGCCTCGGAGGGGATGTCGGCGATCTTCACCAGGCCCTTTTCGCCGTAAGATTTGCGCTCGATCTCCACCATCCTGGGGTCGTTCAGGAAAGCTTCATACTCGAAGATACTGTCCCAGAAGAAGGGGAGGGCGAAGTCCCATTGGGGGAAGGTTCCCGCGACCCAGGGGATCCTCTCCCAGCCGATATCTGCGCGTCCGGCGATGACCGCGTGAACGACTTCATTCACCGGAAACAGCCCCATCTTGGTGTCCACCACGATCCGCCCGCCCGAGTTTTTCTCCAGGAGCTTCTGAAAACGGGGGTACGGATAGAAAGACCAGGTGTTGGCCGCCGGCCCGGGGTTGGTGGCAAAGATCCAGGTGATCTTCTGCCCCGCCTTCTGGGCCTGCGCTTCGGAGTCGGGGACCGCAAAGAAGATTGATGTCGCCAGGGTCAGAGTGAGGAAGGAAATCAGCAAACCGGTTCTCTTGTCTTGCATTTCAACTCCTCCTTTAAAATAGCTGTACCATCCGCAAAATCATGCGTTTCCCAAGGGTTACTGCCAAGTTTCTCTCCCAGAGATATATTCATACGAAATGGCTGTCAAGGGCATTGGCGCAAGATCCCCACGTGGTCCCGTTTGTTTTCCGCCCCGCCAAACCCTGAAGCTTTGCACCAGGCCTTCATCAGAAAAGTCCCACCTCTTTTTTTGACCTTTGTCAGCGGTATATTGAGATACTATTATAGAGGAGCACAGGAAGAGAGATTGGCTCTTCGGCCTGTCTGAAGGAGAGAAAATCCATCCGACCTCAAGGAGGAAAAAAAGATGAGAGAAAAACCGACATTTCTGGCCTGGATCGTTCTGGGGGCATCGGCCTGGTTCATTCTCTCCCCTGTCCGCGAATTTGGCTTCCGCTCAGGACAAAACCATCCGGTGGAAGATCCAAACCCCCTATCCGATCGCGGTTCCCTACGTGGCCAGGACCGCGAAGATGTGGGACCGGATCAAGGTCATGACCGGGGGGCGGCTGGACGCGAAGTTTCACGCTCCCGGGAGCATCGTCCCCGCTTACGCCGAGTGGGATGCCATGCAGAAGGGAACCCTGGACGGCGCCTTCACGGTTCCCGCGGACGTTCGCGGCATCTTTGGTCCTGTGGGGGACCTCTTCAATCAATATCCCGCCGGGCCTACCGCGATCGAGACCGTTTCCTGGATGATGTATGGAAACGGGGGGGCCTTGATGCGGGAGGCCATGGATAAAGTCGGGTTCAAGGATGTGCTCCTGATCGCTCCGGCAAATCTTTCGGTCGCCGAGGACGAACTCTGGACGAAGAAGAAGATCGACAAGCCCACCGATTTCAAAGGCCTGAAAATCCGAACCTTCGGATATTGGGGCCAGATCCTGCAGGGCATGGGAGCGTCGGTGGTCACCATACCCGGGGGGGAACTCTATCAGGCCCTGGAGCGCGGGGTGATTGACGCCGCGGAATACGGGACGACCGCGGATAATCTGGCCATCCATCTGGAGGAGATTACGAAGATCTGCTACTACCCGGGGGTCCATTCGCCCGGCAACGTTCACTACATCGTGGTGAACAGGAAATCGTGGGAGAAACTTCCTCCCGACATTCAGACGGTCGTCAGGCAGGAATGCCTGGCCACGGCGATGGAGAATTACGCCGCGGGGGCGGTGGAATCGGCGGATGCCCGGAAGAAGATGGCGGCCAAGGGAGTGAAGTTCGTCCCCCTCTCCCTGGAAGTTCAGGCTTTCATCGTAAAGAAATCGGAAGAGCTGTGGAATGAATTCGCCGGGAAAGATCCCTTGTACGCCAAGACCTACAAGGACCAGAACGCCTTTCTGGAGAATTACCGCCAGCTCATGGGGGAAATCACGCCCGATTTCACCAAGATTCGGGAGTATATGAAAAAGAAGTAGAGGGCCCCATGAACGATTCGGCAGCGCCTTAGCCTTCGCCTCGGCAGGGGCGCCCCTTATGATGAACCTCCTTTTTTGGAGACACCGCGGTGGAAAAATTCTTGAAAGCCATAGACCGGGTGAGCGAGTGGAGCGGCAAGGCGGTGAGCTGGATGATCTTCCCGCTCATGTTCATCATCACCTACGAGGTGATCCTGCGATATGTCTTTTCCGCGGCGACCGTCTGGGTATTCGATACGGGGTATATGATCGGCGGGTCCATGGTAACCCTCGGCATGGGGTATGTGCTGCTCCAGAAAGGGCACGTGCGCGTGGACATCCTTTACGACAAATTTTCCACGCGAACCAAGCTGCTTCTGGATTTCATCCTAACCCTGATACTGTTTTTTCCCGTGATGGCCGTTTTCCTGTATACCTCCGCCCAGTATTTCTTCATCTCCTGGGCCCGCGGGGAGCGTTCGGGGTACGGCATCTGGGAGCCTACCCTGATCCCCTTCCGGCTGGTCATCTTCATTTCGTGGGTCATTCTGACGCTGGCCGGGATTGCCTGGTTCATCCGCACCGCTGCGGCTCTCTTCAAAGGGAGGAAGGATGATTGAATTCAGCCCGGAGACCGCCACAATCCTGATGTTCCTCCTGCTCATCGGTTTCCTGTCTACCGGGTTTCCCCTGGCCCTGGTCCTCGGCGGTTCGGCTTTGATCATGGGGCTCCTGGGGGTCGGTTGGGGGATCCTGGATACTTTTTACCTGCGGTCTTACGCCGCCATCTCCGAGTACACCTTTCTCGCGATCCCCTTATTCGTCTTCATGGCCATTATGGTGGAAAGGTCCGGGGTCTCGGAAAAGCTCTTCAACACTCTCTTCATTCTGATGGGCAGGATCCGGGGCAGCCTGGCGATCGTGACCATTCTGACGGGAACGGTGCTGGCGGCCACGATGGGGATTTTTTCGGCGGCCGTGGTCATGCTGGGGCTGGCGGCCCTCCCGCCGATGATGGCGAGGGGATACCAGAAGGAAATCTCCTGCGGGTCCATCTGCGCCGCCGGGTGTCTGGGGATCCTGATCCCGCCCAGCATCATGCTCATTCTCTACGGGCCCATGGCCGGGATCTCGGTGGGCAAGATGTTCATGGCCGCGATTCCTTCGGGACTCACCCTTTCGGGTCTTTACATTGCCTACGTGGTCATCCGCTGCTGGATCAATCCGGATCTCTGCCCTGCGCCATCCAAAGAAGAAAGGAAATACCTCCCCTTTGCGCAAAAAATGCGAATGCTGCTCACCACCTTTATTCCCCCGGTCATCCTGATCGGGTCCGTGCTGGGGAGCATCTTCTTCGGGGTGGCAACCCCGACCGAGGCGGCGGGGGTGGGGGCGGTGGCATCCATGCTCCTGGCCGCGGGGTACGGGGGGTTAACCATGAAAACCCTAAAGGAGACCACTTATCACACTCTGAGAGTGAGCAGCATGATCATCCTCCTCGTCATCGGCGGATTCATGTTTTCGGGGGCTTTCATGAGCCTGGGCTGCGGGGAGATCGTGGAAAAATTCATCCTGGCGGCTCCCTTCGGACGGTGGGGGTCGTTCTTCATCATGATGTTCATCGTTTTCATCCTGGGGATGTTCATCGACTGGGTGGGAATTCTCTTGATCATGATCCCCATCGCCACTCCCATCGCCAAGAAATTGGGGTTTGACGACCTCTGGTTTGCCATGATGGTCTGCATCAGCCTTCAGATCGCTTACCTGAGTCCCCCCTACGCTCCGGCGATCTTCTTCCTCCGGGGGGTCTGCCGGCCGGAATACGGCATCACGACGAATACCATCATCCGCGGTTGCATACCCTTTATCGGCCTGATCACCTTGGGGCTCATTCTAATGATATTATTCCCCAGTATCATTACCTGGCTGCCAAATGTAATGATCAAGTAGAATGGCGTTTCGCCACATTTTTTTATTCTCCCGCAGAGCCGCTGAGGCGCAGAGAATTATTCTTCCGCTCTGCTTTTCGATCCTTCCCTGCGCCTCCGCGTCTCTGCGCGAGAAATTCTTATGTTGTTGTTCTTTTCCTTGCGGCTTGGCCGCACCTCGAGGAGGAATTATGGAGGACGATAAATACATAGCGGCTCTGAAACAAGCCGTCTTGAGGATGGATTACGACCTGATGTCGGAGGCTGCCCGGGAGGCTATGGAGGCGGGCGTCGACCCCCTGAAGGCGATCCTGGAAGGGATGTCGCCGGGGATGGCGGAGGTCGGTGAAAAGTTCCAATCCGGAGAATATTATCTGCCCGAGCTGATCGTTGCCGGCGATGTGATGAAAGAAGGGTTGAAGATCATCCAGGCCCTACCTGAAAGGGGAGAGTGAAAAAGGCAGAAAAAAATTGGTGATCGCCACTGTACAGGGCGATAACCACGACATCGGGAAAAATATCGCCGGGACCCTGCTCTCCGTCCATGGGTTTGAAGTCATCGATCTGGGAATCGATGTTTCTCCGGATAAGATCGTCGCTGCGGTGAAGGAACATAAACCTGCCATCGTGGGTCTCTCCGCTCTCCTCACGGTCACAATGCCCAAGATGGCGGAGGTCCTGAAGGGCCTCCGGGAGGCGGGTTTGCGGGACAGCGTAAAAGTCATTCTAGGCGGAACGGCAGTGACTCCGGAGTTCGCTCGGAGGATCGGCGCCGACCATGCGACGAACAATGCCGCCGAAGGGGTTTCGAAATGCCTGGAATGGGTAAAAGAAGGAGAAGGGGGGTGAACGGATGGAGGAGATGACCCGCAGGGAAAGAATCCTGAAGGCCAGCCGGAAGGAACGGACTGACCAACTGCCCTTTTTGCACTGGTGGCGGCACCTCCAGATCGGCTGGGCGGAGCGGGAGTGCCGGAACCGGGGCATGGGGCTGGCCTGGGCACGGCCGTGCTTTGGAGTGAAGATGCAAAACGTGGTGGTCACTGAAGAGAAAGACCCCCAACGGGGGCCGGGAGTGGTCCGAATCACCTACCACACCCCCAAGGGCAGCGTCTTCATGGATGAGAAGAGGGAGCCGGGGACTTTCCAGTGGCACGCGGACCGGAGCTGGAAAGATGTAACCCCCTGGGCGTTAAAACGGCTGATCCGGGAACCCCAGGATTACGAGGTCATGAAATACATCGTGGAAAATACCGAGTATGTTCCCGATTATTTTCCCTTGGAGCAGGTAAAAGAATGGTTGGGAGAGGAGGGGGTCGTCTTTGCCGCTCTTCCCAAAACCCCCATGGCCCGGATCATGATCGAATGGGTAGGAAGTGAAGAGGGCCGGTTTTACATTCACCATAGAAAATTCCGGGACAAGGTTGAAGACCTGTACGCCGCATTTTGCAAGAATATGGAGTCGCTCTACGAGGTGGTGGCCAAATCGCCGGCGGATGTCATCTTCTGCGGCGAAAATATCGAAGGATTGTTGATCAGCCCGCCCCTCTTCGAGAGATACTTCATGCCCGAATATGAGAAAATGGCCGGGATCTTTCACGGCCAGGGAAAGCTGATGGCCGTGCATATGGATGGGAGGTTGAACGTCCTGAAGGAACTCATCGCCCGGACGCCCATCGACATTATCGAGGCTTTCCATCCGCCCCCCATGGGGGACCTTCCTCTTGGCGAGGCGCTCGGCGTGTGGAAAGACAAAGTAATCTGGGTCGGGTTTCCCGGCGCGATCTACGAACTCGGGCCGGCTGAGGTGCAAAAGTACATGCTGGATCTTCTCCGCGAGGCCGGGTCGGGGGAACGCCTGGTGATTTCCATGTCAACGGAGAATATCGTTTCCAATGAAAATTTACTCGCCCTTACCGCGATTCTCGAAGACGCCGAACTGCCCCTGACTCCGGAAAGGATCGATAGACTCGCAGCCGAGGCATCCCTGATGTAGGGGGCGCGAGACGCCAGGGAGCGGGGGTGTTGCAAACCCCACCAAATCCTTCTTATCCAATCACCCCCACCCCGCCCTCCCCCGTCAAGGGCATAAGCGCTAACTTAGGATTTTTTTCTTCAATTCCCCCCTTTGCAAAGGGGGGCCAGGGGGGATTTCTGCTGATAGGTTCTCTTTAAGGGTACGGTAGATAACCTCCGCCACAGCCTCCCTTTCCTTCAGAACTTCTCTGCTGGTAAATCGCAAGACTTTGAACCCAAGAGAGGCCAAATAGTCATCGCGATTTTTATCTTTCTTGGCTTGTTTTTCTTCCACGTGCTGTGATCCATCAACTTCTATGACCCACTTTGCCCGTGGCGCGAAGAAATCCACGATATATTCGCCAATGGGTTTCTGACGATAAAATTGGACACCAAGGACCTGTTTACTCCGCAATCCTGACCAAAGAGCTCTTTCGCTCTCTGTCAAATTACTTCGCAATTGGCGGGATTTGGCTTTGAGATTTGCACAGTACTTCAACACGGCTCGGCTCCCACTGAAAATCCCCCCTCCCCCCCTTTTTCAAAGGGGGGTTAAGTTAGCGCTTATGCCCGTCAAGGGGGAGGGAAATTATTTTGAGGAAAATATTTACCCTCTCCCAGAACGGTTACGCGTTACCTGGCTACCAGCTGCTGGCGAATCGCTGCTGGTAAAGGGTTTATCGTTTCCGGGGAGAGGCAGGGTGAGGCCGCTTGCAATTTCTCACGCGCCGCCGGAAATACCCTCTCAGACCTGAATCACAACCTTTATGGCTTTGCTTTGAGGGTCCAGAAGGATATCGAATGCCTTGGGTAAATCGCTCAGGGGAAGCTGGTGGGAAATGAGGGGTTTGAGTTGTACCTGTCCGGCCCTAATCAATTCCAGGCCTGCCTGGAAGTCCCAGCAGTAGCCCCGGCAGCCCCGGATCTGGATTTCCCGCTGAACGAACAAGTTCACCGGGAAATGCACGTTCAGAGGATCTTCGAAAAGGCCGATGAGGACGCAGATCCCGCCTTTTTTCAGGACCTGGGCGCTCTGCTGGAAGGTTTTTTCCAGACCCACGGCTTCGAAGGAACGGTCCACTCCCAGGCCGCCCGTCTCCTTGAAAATCCTTTCCACCGGATCTTCTTGTCCAGCGTTTACGGCCAAGCTGGCTCCGAGGGACAAAGCGGTTTTCAGGCGATGCTCCAGAAGGTCGGAGATGACCACCTTTCCGCATCCCGCTGCCTTGACCGCCTGGAGGAGGAAAAGGCCTATTCCGCCGGCCCCGAAAATGGCCGCGCTCCGACCCAAACCCAAGTCGGCCTTGCGGGCCGCGTGAACCGCCACGGCCAAGGGTTCGAGCAGAGAGCCTTCTTCATAGGAGATGGAATCGGGAAGCCGGTGGACCCATCTCTCCGGTACGACAAAGTAGGGCGTGAAGCCTCCCTGACCGGCGCTGTATTGGTAGCGAATATTTTGGCAAAGATGGTATTCCCCCCGAAGGCAGAAATAGCAGTCCCCGCAGGTAACCACCGGCTCGACAGCGACCCGGTCCCCCACGGAAATCTTTGACGCGCCTCCGCCGATTTCCATGACTTCGCCTGAAATCTCGTGCCCGATCGCCATTGGAAGAGACGCCAGCGGATGTTTCCCCTTGTACAGATGAATATCCCCGCCGCAAATGCTGCAGGCTTTCACGCGGAGCAAAACGTCTGTGGGGCCAAGAGAAGGGAGGGTTCTTTGGATGAATTCCAATTTCCCGGGGGAAGTTACGACGGCCATAGGGTGCTGCATAAGAAACCTTTTGAGGGCTCCAGGGGCCCACGGTCGAAGAATTACTGAATGAAGAAAACACCCAGCCCCAGGACTCTTTAAAGCCTTTTCTTAATCGATTAGAAAATCTTTCTTCGACCCGAACTTCCTCGGCATTCCCAGAATCTCTTTCACCTGATCGGCAACGAGAAAAGACTGGGGCGGGCAGCCCGGGACATAATTAGGGAGGTGCTTGTACTGGTTCTGGCATTTGCCGATGGGGAATTCGAGACAATCCGAAGACCCCGACAGGGTAGCTTGAGATCCAATGCTGATCTCGATCCGCGGGAGCTTCTCCAGTGGAACCCCGGCTGCCTTGAGGCGCTCCAGGGCGATCCGGAGCGAGTTGCGGCAGGCGTCGCACGCGCCGCCGTCCAGGAACCGAATGTTCTCCGCCTGAAGCTGGAGCGGAGCGCAGGCGCGGGCGAACGGGCGGCGGACTTCCCCGATGGAATTTCCGAGAACTTGAATTTCCTTTTCATCCCAAATGCCGTAGCCCATCCCGTGGGCGAGGCAAAGGGCGAGGACTTCGGATGGGTCGATGTCCATGATTCTCGCCGCGACGGTGTCCACGGCCACAGCATCCGTCCCGCCCATGATCAGATTGAGGCCGACCGGGGTCCCGGAAATCGGGCCGTCCCCTTCCATGGCGATCAGGCCGTCCACCACGATCAGGTGGGGCTTCAGAACGGCGTTGAGCTCCGCCACGGCTTTGTTGAGGCCAAGATAATGGAACCTCTTCTTCTCCTCGTAGGTCGTGGTCCCTTTCAGGTTCTTCATGGCCGCGGTGAGGGTGCTGGCAAAATGGGTCTTCAGGACGGGGGCGTTGATGAAGAAATCGGCCCGCAGGACTTCCTTCGAGACCCAGGCACCGTTCAGGAGCCCCCCTTCGGGGGTCTTGATCCTCTCGAATTCCCCGTCGTAAAGGTCCAGGAGCTTCGCCCCGATGGCCCGGGCCATTTCCACATACCCATTGGCTTCGAAGGCTTTCTTCGTGTTCAGCCCGATCGCGATGGCTTCGGCGATGACGATCTCCGAGGGGCTGGCCTTCTGAATCTCTTCGACGAGCGCCTGCATGAACAGCGGCCCCGTTACGGTCCCCTGTTCCCAGAGATTTTCCTCAACGGTAAGATTGGGCTTGATGAGAACCCGGCTGCCCGCCGGGATGATTTTCGAAGCCGGACCGATGAGAGAGAACAGCTCCCGCATCATGCGCCGCACTTCGTCCAGATCTTTTCCGTTTTTCCCTTTCACAATGGCGACTGAAGTGGACATTTTATTCTCGTATCTATTTTTATTGGGACGCAGATTGACGCAGATTTACAGGATTCTAACTCGGCACTGACTGCTTTTCCCCTAACGAGGTTTGTTTTCTGGGGAGTCCTGATTCTATTCTTCTCTGTAGTACTAATTTGTGGACTCTCAAATTTTTGTTAAGAAATTCCGAATTGGGAAACCCGCCTCAGAAATCCCCCCAACCCCCCTTTGCAAAGGGGGGCAGGGGGGATTTCTGGGAAGGCATCACAGGTCGGATTTTTTGGTTGCGGCTCTGCCGCGCTGTGTTCTCTGTGGTTCATTTTTTATTATCCGCGTAAATCTGCGAAAATCTGCGTCCCAATTTTATTTCTGATAAAGCTCCGCCGCTCCACTCTTGCATAGGGCCACGCACAGGCGGCAGCCGTCGCATTTCTCCGGGTCAACGACCAGCTTTTGATCAGCCACCGAGATCGCGTCGTAAGGACAGGCATCCATGCACTTCAGGCATTTTTGACAGGCCTCCGGATCGATGCGCGAGGCATAGGGAATATCGCCCCGGATCTGGCTCGGAGACAGGATGTTGTTCACAGCCCGGCCTGAAAAAGAGGAGATCGAAGAATACCCCTTGGCGTCCATCCAACCGGAAATCTGCCGGAGCCAGCGCTTGACGATCCTGTGGCCGTACACCATGATGCCGGCGCAACTCTCGACCGCGACGGCCCCGCACAGGATGTAAGAAATGATGTCTTCAAAGGAGCCGATCCCGCCGCCTCCAATGACGGGAGCCGGGAGGTTCTCCTCGGATGCGCGGACGAGCCACTTGCGGACGATGGGGGCCTGCCAGAAACCGCCGTATCCGCCCATGCCTTCCCAGGGGACGGGCTTTTCCGTTTCGATACTCAGGTAAAGCCCCTGGAACCTGCCGGTGAGGACGACGGCATCTGCCCCCCCGTCGATCATGCGGGCGGCGACCCTGATCGGGTCCACCCCTTCGCCTACCACTTTTCCGATCAGCGGAAGGGGCGTCATTCGCCGAACCAGCTCCAGAATGGAATAACAAAGCTCCGGGTCCCGCCCCGCAACCATCCCGGTGGGCTGGCCTTTTTCGACATGGGGACACTGGAGGTTCAGCTCGATCAGGTCGGCCCCGTTTTCCGTAACCAGGTCCGTCAGCCGGGCCCAGGTTTCCGGGTCTGTACCCGCGATGGAAGCGATCACCCGCACGCCAAAGTCGCGGGCCTCCTTGGAATATTCTTTCATTTTTTTGCGCGCATACTCATCAGGAGGGGTGGGATTGAGGCGCTCGGTTGAATAAAGCGAGAAGTAGCCGTTTTCGTCGATCGCCTGGGGGTACTCCACGTGAAACCGCGGCCGGGGCTGCTCCCGCAGCCAGTCGGTGTAGCAGAGGGTCTTGGTGACAAAGGCGCCGGCCTCGCTGCGGATACATTTTTTTACGTTCGTCGGACCATACGTGGGAGTGCCCGAGCCGATGATAATCGGGTTCTTCAGGGTGACATTCTTTATTTTCACGCTGAGGTCGGGCATCGTGCATTCCTTTCGTGATTTTAGATGAGATAGGCCCGGGAATCTGATTCTTTATACCATAAAAGTTTCCGGACCAGAAGGGTTACCGGCAATCCGGGCCCCCGCCGGAAAGGGCATAGCATTGGTTCTCCTCAGCGATTCCGAATTAGAGCCAACGGAGGGTGAGTTGAAGTATTCTTTTTTGCGTGCCATAATCGCGGTAATCGAACGAGGTTGGAATTCCGAAGCTCCCATTCTCAAACCCCACTGCAAAGGAAAACCTTATGCCAAAAAAGACTGCCTGGAAAACTCAGAAGTATTATCACGGGCCGTCCGGCGCGCACCGGCGAGCCGTTTACAAGGCCATGGGATACACGACCGATGACCTGAGCCGGCCGCTCATCGCCATCGTGAACACCTGGGGCGAAATCTGCCCCGGCCACTACAATCTCGACCACCTGACCCGCACCGTGCGGGACGGCATCTGGAAAGCCGGCGGCACCCCCCTCGAGTTTAACGCCATTTCCCAGTGCCCCACGGCGAGCCTGGGGGAGGCGATGATGCGCTACGACCTTCCCACACGCGACCTCCTGGCCTTCGACATCGAGGCCATCGTCGAGCAGCAGATTTTCGACGGGCTTGTCATCCTCGTCTCCTGCGACAAAGTTGTCCCCGGGGCTTTGCTGGCGGCCGCACGTCTGGATCTCCCCTGTGTCATTCTCCCGGGAGGGTGCATGGAAGTCGGGGTTTGCGACGGGAAGCAGGTGACCCTGTCGGATCTGGACGAGCTTGTCTTTGGGGCTCTTCCCCAGGGGAAGGCCGACTTAGGGAAAATTGAGCTGATGGAAGACGTCGTCTGCCCCTCCCCGGGGGCCTGCTCGATCATGGGCACGGCGAACACCATGCAGTGCCTGGCCGAAGCCGCGGGAATGACCCTGCCTTTCGCCGCCACGGCCCGCGCCGTATCCGCTGAAAGATTGCGGCTGGGGAAAGCCTCGGGAGAGGCGATCGTGCGCATGGTTTTCAAGGGAGAGACAGCCCGTTCGATCCTGGGGCCGAAAAACCTGGAGAACATGCTCCGGGTGTGCATGGCCCTGGGGGGTTCCACGAACGGCATCCTGCACATCCTGGCGCTGGCCCGGGAGCTTGGGCTGGAGAAGCACATCAATATCGAATACGGTGGACGAATTCAGCCGCACTACTCCCTGCATCTCCAACGTTCAACCGGTCGGGAAGTATTTTCTCCCCGACCTCCACGAAGACGGCGGGATCCCGGCGCTCATGGCCGAATTGAAACCTCTCCTGCATTCCGAGGCCCGGGGAGTGGACGGGCGTTCTCTCCGGACTGGTTCAAATTGGGGGCTCCGCGGTTGAAAAAAGAGAGGCGGTCGATCTTCTCCCTGAAGGAACCCCTGCTTCCCCACGGGGGGATCGCGGTGCTCAAGGGAAACCTCGCGCCCATCAGCTCCCTCGCCCGGATGCTGAACAACACCATCCCTTCCCACCGGGGACCGGCCCGCTGTTTCAATTCCCAGGAGGAGGCGGTGGCCGCACTGAAATCGAAGAAGGTCAAAGAAGGAGAGGTCATCGTGGTGCGGTATTCGGGCCCGCGGGGCGCCCCGGGGATGCCGGACACGTATGCCCTTCTGGCCACGGTGGTCGGAATGGGACTGGAAGGGAAATTGGCGGTGGTCACCGACGGGCGGTTCTCCGGGTTCGCGCGGGGTTTGGGAGTCTGCCAGGTTTCGCCGGAAGCCGCGGTGGGCGGTCCCCTGGCCCTGGTGGAAGACGGGGACATGATCTCCATCGACCTTCCGAACCGCAGCCTCAACGCGGAAATCGGAGACCGGGAGTGGAAAGAACGGAAAGCCCGTTGGACTCCCCGGGAGGTCAAACACGCGCCGGGAATCCTGGGCCTCTTCGCCGTGAACGCCGAGCAGGCCCACCAGGGTGCCCGGCTGGTGGCCCATCCGGCGCCGTGGGACCGTTGAAGATCAGGGGGAGGCCGTCCATCTTTTTCTGCGATTTGGAGTGCGCAACCCCGCCGGGGCGGGGTTGCGCCTTAAAAGCGGTAGTCCCGCGTTTCGCGGGACTGCCGCACTCCAAAACCCTTCCGATTTGATTTTTTCACAGCTCCCCCTCGTCAACGGAGAGTCCGCGGACGTGAAGAAGCTAAGGAAGAATCCGGTAGCGAAATTGGAGGAGGGCGATATGGCGAACGACAGGGATGGAAAAAGGATCGGCTTGCGCTTCTCCGAAAAGATGTCCGGCTATTTCCTGGAGGGGGAGACGGATTTCGAGAAGGGGGAGAAGTCGGGAAAGGTTCAGAACAGTCCGCTGTCTTTCGAGGTAACGATCGACATCGGAGACGTGAGCGATTTCTGCAAGCTGATCGGCCACCAGGCCGCACTCACCGGCACTGTCTCCTGCGGGCCGCTGGGGGAAAACCTCCCCATCCGGAATGGTAGATTCGGCCTGTTCCGGCCCGACGCGGCGACGGGGAAAAGGCATATGACCTATTCCTTTGATTTCCAGTCTTCCGACGGCCGGGATTACTCGCTCTACGGGTACAAAGTGATCTTCGACGACCCCTATGAGGTCGACCTGGTCGAAGACATGACCCGGCTGTTCACCCGGATTTACCGGGGGACCTCGGCCGACGCCCCCCTCTTCGGGTCGGGCATCCTCCATTTCCGGATGGAGAGCCTGCCTTCCATGCTGGCGTCCTTCGAGGTTACGAACACTTCCTCTCTCATCGCCAAGACGAAGGCGGTGTCCCAATTTTTCTCCTTCTGCTACGGGGAACTCAGGGACACCTACGTTTCCAAGCACACCCCCGTCTACCATACGGAATACGAAAACCTGGTCCTTCGCGGGAAGCTTTCCGCCGGGGGCGGGGAAGAGCGGAACTTCTTTTTCTTCTCCGGCGTTCACGACAAGGATTTCCCGTGGGGGGATGACGAGGTCTTCTGGGATGTCGCCCTGATGGTCGAGAAAGATGACGGCGGCTGGGAAAGGTACGCGCTTACGGACCGAATCATCGATGGCCTCGAGCTGGACGTGGGAAAAGGCCGGTACCGTTACAGCGGGCCGATATACCGGATCCTGGAAGGGTACCAGGTTTCCCGGAGCGAAATGAAGAGATCCCCTCTCCCCGGACACCTCCGGGAGGTCCGGGCCGAGATCGAGTTCCGTTTCGAAACGGAAGCGTATGATCCCGTCGACGTCCCCTTTTCCCTGATCCCGAACTACGGGCGGTTTGTTCCGCGGGAGTTGGTGCAGAACGTCCGCGAGTGGGTTCCCCAGCTGGAATCCCTCGGGTGGCACATGATCCCCCACAAAGTGCTGCTGAAGGAAAGCAGAATTTTCCTGCAGGAGGGTTCCTCCTCCGAGGAATATTTTCCGTGTTCCGGAAGGACCCTGGGCGAAGCGGAAAGGTCGACTCTTCATGAACCTCCGCTGGCCGCGGCTTTATTACAACTACTTCTGCGCCCTGAACCCCGAAAGGGACGAGATCTCGGTGAAAGTCCGTTCGGACGCCCTCCGGGCGAACCGCAAGGACGCCGTCCTGGATAAAATCGAGGAGACGCTGGGGAAAGTGGTGAGCCGCCTGGTTCGCCTCGACCTGAACATCGGCCCCCACGGCCCGGAGATCCTCACCGGAAGAGAGGCCGTTCAGGACCGTGGACGACAATCTCCTGGAAATCAACAACGATCATTTTCCAACGGCCGTTTTCCAGCGCCGCGTCGTATCCCTGCAGGACGAACGGGGGGAGGTCTTCCTGGCGATGGAGGAGGACATGGACCCGCTGAACCTGGGGGCTATCGATTCGGACCGGGTCGTGAAGGTGGCGTCGGTGAGAGGTCCTGACAAGTTCAAGGACCTGGATGAGGTGCTCGATGCGACGTGCGTTCTTTCCAACGCTGGACGCCGCCAGGGAAGCATCCGGCAAGAGCAGGGAGGCGTTCTCCATAATCGTCAAACCCAATTTCATGTTCATGTATTCGACCCAGGACCCGTCCACCTACACAGACCCGCAGCTGATCGAGCACTTGATGGACCGCATGTTCGACCGGGGCTACCGGAATCTGGCCTGCGCCGAAGCCCGCAGCACCTACGGAGTTTTTTTCACGAATCGGGAGGTGAAGACGGTCGCCCGGCACATCGGGCTTACCGAAAAAAATTATCGAATCATCGACCTTTCCGAAGACCTCGAGGAATACTTCTTCTCAGGGAAATTGGGGGACCATTATGTCAACCGGGAGTGGAAGAACGCGGATTTCCGCATCGCCTTCGCCAAGAATAAGACTCACTCCTATTCCCGGTACACCCTGACCTTGAAAGTGATCTACGGGGCTCTCCCCATGGAGAACAAGTTCCTGGAGTACCACCACAAGAGGGACATTTTTTCCACTACGATAGAGTTTCTCCGCCGCTTCCCCATTCACTTTGCGCTGATCGACGCCTTCATCAGCGCCGACGGACCTTTCGGCATCTTCGCCGACAAGAAACCCAACCACACGCAGACGATCATCGGCGGGGATGACCCCGTAGCCGTCGATTGGATCGGCGCGGCCAAGATGGGGCTGGACCCCATGGTAAGCGATTACATGAAGCAGGCAGTCGAGGCCTTCGGCAAGCCGCAGATCAAGGTGATCGGCGACCGGGCCTTGTATCCGGACTGGGTCAACGTGACCGACGTCATCCCCATGGGGGCCTTCGGGATGCTGGACAAGAACTACTACTTCGGCAACCTCTTCTATTCGGTCTTCTCCCACATGGAGGATTTCTTCCAGTACAAGGATCCGGGATTCGGAAGAAAATTCACCCGGCTGCTCGCGGACCCGATCAAGTCGCTCTTCTTCCAGAGGATCGAGAGCGGGGAGGTGAACGAGGATTTAAACCGGGAATTGTATGAATTTTTTACGAAAGAGAAATAGAGGGAATACTCACTGCGTGATTCAATGAATGACTTGACCATGGGGTTGGAAATCACTACACTTTGAGTGAAATTTCCTATTCTTTTTTGGATCCTCTCCAATTTAGTTGAAGGAAAATACGGCGGGACTGGTAAATGGTGCTGGGGTTCCAGGGGTCCGGAAGGAAGGGCAAATTCCGCCACAATCATGACGCACCTATCCGTTCATGGTTCTGGCGGGGATGTTCTTCTGTCCTTTGAAGCAGGCCCGTTCAGGCCCCCGCTGCGCATCGCGGAGAGCCATTCGGTCCTTGGTACCGAAGCTTTATCCCGCCAAGGCTTGTGTCGGAATTTGCCTTTCCTTCCGAACCCTTGTTAGGTTTTCAAGAAGAATTCGATCAACTAAATTGGAGATGATCCTTCTTTTTTTACTCAATTCCACGGGAACTGAGAACAGGAATGTCTTAGAGGTGGATGGATGATCAATGAAGAAGTTCTTAGGGAAGTCAAGAATCGCCTGGTTGAAAAATTTCATCCTCATCGGATTATCCTCTTTGGTTCTCAGGCGCGGGAAACGGCCGACGAGCATAGCGATGTGGACCTGCTTGTACTATGCTCCGTCCAGGGCAATCGCCGTCAACTGATGGTCGCGATGGATCGGGCTTTGAAAGGGCTGCCCATTGCTCGGGATATCATGGTGCTTACCCCGGAGGAATTTGAACGGGACCGGCATATACCAGGAACCGTGGCACGTCCGGCATGGAGGGAAGGAAGGGTTTTGTATGAAGCCTGATCCGGAGATTTTGCGGAAAGTAAGCCATTGGCTGGAATTTGCCGAAGAAGATCTCCGGTTAGCCCGTCATGGATTAACTCTGACGAGTGGCGTTCCCTACCGGCTGATTGCCTTCCACGCCCAGCAATGCGCGGAAAAATATCTGAAGGCGTACCTTGTGTACCACGGTATAGATTTCCCTTATACTCGCAATATTGCAAGGCTCCTTGAGCTTTGCGCGCAGAAGGGGGATTGGGTCATCGAAGTGAGCGAAGCAGAAGAATTGACGCCCTTTGCGATTACGGCGCGTTATCCCGGTGAAGATGAGAAGGTTACGGAAAAGGAATCCGTGCATGCGATTGAAGTTGCCGAAATAGTCAGAAATATCGTACGCAAGGCTTTGCATCGGGACGGAATGGATTTCCCGGCTGGGAAGCAAGAATGAGGAGTAGCAGGAACATCACCGCGGTCGCTTTTCGCGTCTAAGAATCTGGATTCCGTTCTTCGTGGTATGGCGGAATCCTGTTCTTAGGGCGCAATCACAGCCCGGCCTTGTCCAGAACCTCGCCCCAGCGTCTCGCTTTTCGGTCCTGCCAGCCGCCTTTGTGGTAGGCATACCCGACGATGAGCGGAACCGCCACTGTCGCCTCGCTGTACACCATCTGCTCGAAATCGGTGTCCACTTTGCCCCAGCTGTGGGCTTCCTTCAGGGTGCTTGAGGACAGGGCGCCGTCGCGCACGTCGGCTACGGTGATCTGGACCGCGTACTTGTGCATGGGCGCATCGTTCCCGAGGAATTCGGCCGCGACCACCACGTCCTGGGCGAAATTTTTTGGCACTCCCCCGCCGACCATGAAGAGACCGGTGACCGGGGTTTTCACTTTGAGGTGGGTGAGCTCGTGGAAATCCTTCACGCTGTCGATGCTGACCCTGGGTTTCCTTCGCCGTTCCGCCTGATGGGCGACGAGGCCGAAGCCCGCCGAACAGTCGCTGAAAGCCGGGCAGAAGATGGGCACCCCGTTCCGGTACGCCTGGAAGACGATGCTGTCCTCCGCCGGCAGCCCGGCCCGCTCCAGGTGAGCCCCCATCTCCCGGATGAACTCGCGGGAGGAGTAGGGACCGGGCTCCAGGCTGTCGGCGATCTTCTTCGTAGTCTCGTCGCAGACCCGCAGCTCGTCTTCGTCGATGAGGGTATCGTAAATCCGGTCGATCTTTGCCGAACGCAGCTCCTCGTCGTCGAGGCCTGATTTCAGCCGCTCCAGCCCGATGTAGTGGCGGAAACCCAGGGCCTCGAAGAAGTCCTGGTCCACGATGTTGGCTCCCGTACTGACTACCGCGTCCACCATGCGGCTGCGGATCATCTCGGAAAAAACTTTTTTCAGCCCCGCGTTGATGAGAGACCCGGCAAGGCAGAGAATGACCCCGCACTCTCCATCCCGCAGCATGCGGTCGTAGATTTTCGCCGCACGCGTCAGGTCGCGCGCGCTATAGGACATCGCCCCCATCGCCTCGACCAGGGAAACCACGTTGTGCGCCGTTATATCGATGTGCCGGACGGGTTCCCGCAGATAATCCGTCTTTGTCATGGGTCAACCTCCAATTTCTCCAGGATCAAAATTCCTTTGATCTATTCTATCCGAATACCGGGTATCTGAACACACTTTGAAATTTCCTGATTATATTACTCCCACGAATAGTCCGTATACGAATTTTCTTGACAGTACTCATGACTTTTTCTTAGAATGGCCTCGAAAAGGGCGAGGGTCGAGCCACACAAATTTAAAAGGAGGTACCCCATGAGCAACGGAACTTTCCCAATCAGCATGAGAGATATTCGATTCATCCTGTACGAACAGCTGGGGATCGAGCGGCTCTGCAAATTCGACAAATTCAAGGATTTCTCCCGGGAAACGTTTGACATGGTCCTGGAGGAGGGGGCCAAGCTGGCCTCCGAGGTGATCGCTCCGCTGAATTCCGTCGCCGATAAAGAGGGGTGCGTGTACGAGAAGGGGAAGGTGAAAGTTCCGGAAGCGTTCCATGAAGCCTTCAAGAAGTACTGCGAAGGCGGATGGATGGCTGCTTCGGTGGACGCGGAGGCGGGAGGACAGGGGCTGCCCGACTCCGTGGCGCTGGCAACGGCGGAGATGTTCGTCGGGGCGTGCTGTTCGTTCACGACCTACCCCGGCCTCACGCGGGGCTGCGCCAATTTGATTGAAAGTTTCGGAACCCCCGAACAGAAAAAGCTGTACCTGGAAAAAATGTACAGCGGACAGTGGACCGGCACGATGTGCCTGACCGAGCCGCAGGCCGGGAGCGCGGTCGGTGACGTAAAGACGGCGGCCAAGAAACAGGGGGATCATTACGTCATTCAGGGCACCAAGATCTTCATCACCGCCGGGGACCACAACCTCACGGAGAACATCATTCACGCGGTCCTCGCGCGGGCGGAGAACGCCCCTCCCGGAATCAAAGGGTTGAGCCTCTTCATCGTCCCCAAAGTCCGGGTGAACGCGGACGGTTCCCTCGGAGAGCCCAATGACGTGAATTGCGGCGGCATCGAGCACAAGATGGGCCTCAAGGGCTCATCCACCGCCACCCTGAACTTCGGGGACGAGGGGAAGTGCCATGGCTATATCCTCGGGCAGGAAGGCCAGGGGATTCAGCTGATGTTCCAGATGATGAACGAGGCCCGCCTGGGAGTCGGCCTCCAGGGATTTGCGCTGGGAAACCTCGCGTACCTGTACGCCCTGAAGTATGCCAAGGAGCGCATCCAGGGCGTGGAGATCACGAAGATGAAGGACCCCAACGCCCCCCGGGTGCCGATCATCAAACACCCGGATGTCCGCCGGATGCTCATGACCAGCAAGGCTTACGCCGAAGGGCTCCGGGCGCTCATCTACCGGTCGGCATATTATGCGGACCTGGCGAAGGTGGCCACGGACCCCAAGGAGAAAGAATACTGCGAAAACATGATCGACCTCCTGATCCCGATCGTAAAGTCCTATTCCACCGATATCGCGTTCCGCCTCACCGAGTGGGCGATCCAGATTCACGGGGGATATGGGTACTGCGGCGAATACCCGGTCGAGCAGCTCTGCCGCGACGTGAAGATCACCTCGATCTACGAAGGGACGAACGGGATCCAGGCCATGGACCTGGTGGGCCGGAAGCTCGGCATGAAAAAGGGCGCGCTCATCATGGGATGGATGAAGGAAGTGAACGAGTTCATCGAGAAACATAAAGGCCACCCCGTTTTCGGCGCCGCCGTCGGTCAGCTGGAGCAGGCGAAGAACACCCTGGTGAACGTGTCCATGCATTTTGCCAAGTCCGCGGCCGGCGGGGATACGCTCTATCCCATGCTCAACGCTTCTCCTTACCTCGATCTTTTCGGCGAAGTCGAGCTGGCTTACCTCCTCCTCGACCAGGCGATCATCGCCAACGATAAAGCTCCAGGCCATGTACCAGAGCGCCGGGGCGACGACGGACGAAGCCAAGGCCAAAGTCGTCGAAAACCAGGCCGATGCGGCTTTCTACTGCGGGAAAGTTCACACCGCGGAGTTTTTCGCGAGCAACATTCTTCCCAGGGTCCAGGCCACCGCCATGACCATCCTGGGCGGGAACCGCAGCGCGCTGGTGATTCCCGAGGCGGCGTTCTAGGTCAGAAGCTGCCGCGGGCCCGGAGCGGCTTTCGGGTAAAATTTCCTAACTCGAAGAGGTGATCATCGAAACGATCACCTCTTTTTTTGTGCCCGGCGACCGGTTAAAATAGGAACCCTCACTTCTTGTTGTATGCAGGGGCGGGGTAACCCGCCCCTACGGTATTTAGGTACGGTCGGCGGCGGAAGAAGCGGACAGCCAAGAGGAGCTTATTCGATGAAACTCATGATGTATCTCTTTTTGACCACCCTCTTCTGGGGCATGGCCGCCATATTCGACAAGCTGGCGTTGGGCAAAACGAGCCCGATCACGGGAATGATGGTCCGGCAGTTCATTCTGACCGGAGTCCTTGTCGGAGTCGGGGCCGTGAGCGGCCGGCTCGGGGGCATGGGGTCCCTCGACGGGCGCACCGTTTTCTTTTTCGGGCTGAGCGGGATCTGCGGAGGAGTGGCCGGGCTCTGGGCGTACTATCATGCCCTGCGGCTGGGAGGGGCCTCTCTGGTGGTGCCGATTACCGCGACTTACCCGTTGATCACGGTTCTACTCAGCTGGCTCGTACTGCACGAGGCCTTGACCGTTCCCCGGGTCATCGGGACGGGTCTGATTGTGATGGGAGTTTGGCTGGTAAAGTAAATAAGAAGGATGAGGCCAATTACAGGCCAAGTTTCGATTCTTGATGATATAAAGTTTAGACTTTTTTTTCCTAACAGGTTGCGGAAAAACTGACCTTGATGCCCGATATGTCATTCCGGCGAAAGCCGGAACCCAGTCCCGCCTTCGGGCGGGATTAAAGGCATTCTGGACTCCCGCTTTCGCTGGAGTGACGGATTTTTGAGTTTTCCCGCAAACTGCTATAGTGAACGGCTTAAGTAAGTCGACATCCAGTTGCCTCTTATTGATTTATGTCTCGCCGTAAAATCCCCCCTGCCCCCCTTTGATAAAGGGGGGTTTGGGGGGATTTACCAGGGATTGCCCATGCAATGTCCACTTTCTTTGGTCGGGCACTATAAATTGCTATATTGCCAATTTGCCAAATTGCTCTTCTTATATTCAGCCTTCATCTTTTTTCGCCGCTCTTCTCATCTTTTTTCCCTCGACGGCTCCACCTGTCCCAGCTCTGGTTGCCTGGCCGACTTTGTCGCCCTCGGCGCCTTCTCCGTCCTTCGGCGCTGGGGCTACTTTTTTGGTGTTGCGGCATTTGGGGTAGTTGCTGCAGGCGATGAACGGCCCGAAGCGGCCCTTCCGGTAAACAAGGGGGGACCCGCATTTTTCGCAGTTCTCCCCGGTCTGGGCAGCCTGGGCCGGTTCGCCTTTGCCTTGTTCACCGCCGCCTATTTTTTTCGTGTTCTTGCAATCCGGATAGTTGGAGCAGGCCAGGAACTTTCCGAAACGGCCGGTCTTAACGACCATAGGGGAGCCGCACTTCTCGCAGACTTCCAAACTCGCCTCGTCCTGGGCCACCTCAAGCTTTCCCGCGCCGTTGACCAGCATTTTCTTCGTGTTTTTGCATTCGGGGTACCTGGAGCAGGCCAGGAATTTGCCGAAACGCCCCGTCTTGAGCACCATCGGCGCTCCGCACTTGTCGCATTTTTCTTCGATAGCCTCTGGCTTCACGATTTCTATTTCTCCCGCCTCGTTGCGCTTGAATTCCATGGTGTTCGTGCATTCAGGATAGGTGGAGCAGGCCAGGAACTGGCCGTGCCGGCCCAGCTTGATCACCATGGGCGCGCCGCATTTCTCGCATTTCAGATCGGTGGGTATTCCTTCCCACTTCACGTTGGTCATCCCTTCCTTCGCCTTTTCCAGCTCTTTTTGGAAGGGATCGTAAAATTCCTCCAGAGCCCGCTTCCACAGGAGCTGGCCTTCCTCCACCTTGTCCAGCTCATCTTCCATCTGCGCGGTGAACTGGACGTCGAAAATCCCCTGGAAATTGGAGACCAGGAGGTTCGTCACCAGGCAGCCCAGTTCCGTGGGAAAGAGCCGCCCTCTTTCCTTGGACACGTAGGTTCGCTGCTGGATGTTGTCCAGGATTGCGGCATACGTGGAAGGCCGTCCGATCCCTTTTTCCTCCAACTCCTTTATGAGCGTGGCCTCGGTGTACCGGGGGGGCGGCTGGGTGAAGTGCTGGTCCGGCTTGATCTCCAGAGCCTTCAGGATTTCACCCAAGGTCAGCTCAGGCAGCCTTCCTTCCTGGGCTTCTTTCCCTCCATTCTCTTCCTGGGTTTCCACGTACAGAGACATGAAGCCGGGGAAGAGGAGAATCGAACCCGTGGCCCTGAAGGTATATTTACCGGCCTTGATATCCACCGCGGTCTGATCGTAAACGGCGGGGGTCATCTGGGAGGCCACGAATCGGTTCCAGATCAGCTCGTAGAGGCCGTACTGATCCTTGTTGAGAAAAGATTTCACCTTCGATGGCTCGTACTTCACAGAGGTGGGGCGGATCGCCTCGTGAGCTTCCTGGGCCGTCTTTCGGCTCTTGTACGCATTGGGCTTCTCGGGCAGATAGGGGGGGCCGAACTTCTCCCGGATGAACTCCCGGACTTCCTGGAGGGCGTCGGCCGACACCCGAACGGAATCCGTACGCATGTAGGTGATCAGGCCTACGGGACCTTCCGCCCCGAGCTCGATCCCCTCATAGAGCCGCTGGGCGACGGCCATCGTCTTTTTTGCGGTAAACCGCAGCTTGCGCGAGGCTTCCTGCTGCAGCTGGCTCGTGATATAGGGCGGGGAAGGGTTTTTTCTCCGCTCCTTTCGCTCAACGGCCGCGACTGAAAATGATGCGGAGGCCAGATCCTGCACAATGATCCGGGCTTCATCCCCGGTCTTGATTTCGGCTTTACGGGAGTCGATCCGGGCCAGGCTGGCGTGGAATGAAGGTGGATTCGCTGCCTCCAGGAGGGCCTCGATGGTCCAGTACTCCTGGGAGACGAAAGCCCGAATCTCCTCCTCCCGTTCGCAAAGAAGCCGGACCGCGACGGTCTGCACACGGCCGGCGCTCAAGCCGCGCCGGACTTTATCCCAGAGCAGGGGACTGACCTTGTAGCCGACCAGCCGGTCGAGGATTCGGCGGGCCTGCTGCGCTTCAAATTTGTTCTGGTTCAGCTCCTCGGGGCGGGAGATCGCCTCCCGGACGCTCTTCGCGGTGATCTCGTTGAACAGGACCCGATGGACTTTTTCAGGCGGCTGGCTGAGTTCCTCCGCGATATGCCAGGCGATCGCCTCTCCTTCGCGGTCCGGGTCTGTCGCAAGATAGATTTCGGCCGCCTTTTGGGCGGCCTTTTTTATCTCTCGGAGGATCTTTATCTTACCTTTTATCACCTGGTACTCGGGGGTAAACCCTTTTTCTATGTCCACCCCGAGCCGGCTTTCGGGAAGATCTTTCACATGGCCGACCGAGGCCTTGATTTCGTACCCGTTCTTCAGGTAACTGGCGATCGTCCGGGCTTTAGCCGGCGATTCGACGATAACTAATGACTTGGCCATCTATTCTCCTCAAAGCAGTAACCGCACAGTCCGCATAGAACACGGAGCATCTAAATAAAATAATCTATAAATTTTTCCTGTCAACAACTATGTGACAAATAACTGCAAGATTTCCGCGCTTTTCCCGTTTTCATTCAGCTTTTATGAAGCGCATCCCGGGCAGCTGCCGGATGTGGCCGGCAAGCTCCAGGGAGAGAAGGGCGGCCGAAACCCGCGCGCTCGGGAGGTTGGTTGAGGCGATGACCCCATCTATATGCATGGCTTTCGGGCCCAGCGCCGAGTACACGGTAGTTTCTTCCTCCGTCAGCCGGGGCACCGGGGGAACGATCTCGGTTTCCACAGGCAGGCGAATCTCCTCCAGGATATCCTCTATGCCGGTGACCAGCTTGGCACCCTGGCGAATGAGGCGGTTCGTCCCGGCGCTACGGGCGGAGTCCGCGTTTCCGGGAACCGCAAAAACCTCCCGGCCGTGCTCGAGGGCAAAACGGGCGGTGATCAATGAACCGCTGCGCAAAGTGGCCTCCACCACCACGACCCCGAGCGACATTCCGCTGATGATCCGGTTGCGTATTGGGAAATGATCGCTGTCCGGGGGCGTCCCCAATGGAAATTCCGAAATGACCGCGCCGCATGAGGCGACTGCTTCCAGGAGTCTCCCATTTTCGGGCGGGTAAATGACGTCAATTCCGCAGCCCAAGACGCCGACGGTCCGCCCGCCGGCGGTCAACGCCGCCCCGTGGGCGGCGGAGTCAACCCCCCGGGCGAGACCGCTCACGACCGTAACTCCCCTCCGGCTCAGCCCCATGGCGATCCTCTGGGCATACATTTGGCCGTATGTCGTGGGATAACGGGACCCCACAACCGCCACCGCCTTCTGATCTTCCGGGGTGAGCGATCCTCGAACGTAGAGGAGCGGCGGCGGATCGTAGATTTCTTTCAGGCTTCGGGGATATTCTTCTTCACTCCAGGTGACCAGGTGGGCGCGGGCCTTTTCCAGACCCCGCAACTCCTTCGCGACCTGAGCTTTCCATCCAAATCGCTTCAGACAGGATATAACCTTGGGTCCGATCCCTTCGACCCGTTCCAGGTCCTTGGCCGTGGCATGGAATACCCCTTCCGGGCTGCCGAAAGCCTCGGTCAGACGCTTGAACAGGACGCTCCCAACCCCGGGGGCCATGGATAGAGCTACCCAATGGTAAAGATCCTTGGTTTCCATCGGCCAGATTGTTAATGTTTGGAATAAACAAAAGAACAATCAGAAGAGGGAAATAAAAAAGGGATCGTGGGCTGACGGACCCGCAATCCCTGCGCGTACAGGTTCACCGGGCGACTGCCCGGAAGAGTAAGATCATTGACCGGGGCTATCTCGCCCTCCCGCCGATCACGGTGTCTCCCACGTGAACCGCCTCGACCGATTCAGTAATCATAATGGTGGACGTTTCGGCGCTCACCAGGATAGCCACTCCTTCACCGACTCTCAGCAAGGGCAGGTTCGCGCCGCTCTCTTTGGCCTCTTTGGTGTAATAGGGCACTTGGTATATGGAAAATAAGTCGCCTGTGATCACCCCTGCCCGGCTTCCCCGGTCGATGTAAACGGCTACCTGCTGAGTAATATTTTCCTCCCCCTCGGAGGAAGCTACAACGGTGCCCTGGATCTCTGCCGGAAGCCGGAGGGCGATGGAGGTTGGAAGGTCCGGGCCAGGAGGAAGGATCATATCCCCGTAGCGGATCTGGAAGAACGATTTCTCGATTCTGGCCGGCACGACCTGGCCATTGCCGTCCAGGATCACCACTATCCCGGCTACCCTTACAATATTTCCCATTTTCTGCTTGGTCGCGGGATGGGTGACTTCCTCTCCCCATCGGGCCAGGTAATACCGGTCTCCGGGCTTTACTACCTGCCCCGGGTGGAGTTTGATATAAACTAGGTCCGTTTCGCTAAGGTTCCCTCGTTCGTCGCGGCTTCCCTGGAGCGATCCCAGGGATGGAACGGGCGCGGTGGCAATAAAGCCGCTCGATCGGACCTGGTCCCGGACAATTCGGTCGGAAAAGTCCAGGGTCTGAACGGACTGAGCGTGGCCCAGCGAAACGCCGGTGAAGACCCAAGCACTAATTAGAAGGATAAGCCCCGCATTCAAGGTTCTCTTCTTGCGCTTCATTTGACCCCCCGAATTTAGCTTGAAATTAAGGTACGAAAAATCCAGGCCTGAATCGGGCACACCTGGACACCTTTCATCTCCGTCTCTTGTTAAGGAAAATTAAGGATAACGTGATAACGCCCCCTGCCGCGTCTTCCGGTCTCGGTTTTATCTTCTTATCGTCGGAATCGCGGAAATACTCAATTAAATTCAGCAGGGAAGAAGGTGTCAACCCATCATCTTGATTAAAATTAATTACTTAGCGGGCGGGGTATCTTTCTTTTTTTCGGCCAGAAAAGAAAAAGTATGTAAAATAGCGTAAAAAAGTCAAGGACACCTGGCGAGAAAATGCCTTTGACATTCCAAATAATAGTTGGTTACAATAGCCGCGCAATAATCAAAAACGTTGAAATGTTGAGTTTTTAGAGCTCAGGAAAGGAGCGGGGAATGGATTTTGACTTGAGCGATGAACAAAAAATGGTTCAGGAGATGGCCCGGGACTTTGCCGAAAAGGAGGTCAAACCCAAGGCCCCCGAACTGGACAAGACCGAGCGCCACCCCTCTGAAATCATCCAGAAAATGGCCGAGCTGAACCTCCTCGGGATTGCCATTCCGGACACGTACGGGGGCGGGGGAGCCGATGTGGTTTCCTACTCCGTGGCCCTCGAAGAGATTTCCCGGGGGTGCGCCAGCGTCGGCGTCATCATGTCGGTGAACAACTCGCTGGTCTGCGACCCCATCAACACCTTCGGCACGGAAGAGCAGAAGCAGAAGTACCTCACGCCGCTTGCTTCGGGGAAGAAGCTGGGCTGTTTTGGGCTGACCGAACCGGAAGCGGGATCGGATGCCGCCGGCCAGAAGACGGTAGCCGTGCTCAAAGGGGATGAGTGGGTCATCAACGGCAAGAAGAACTTCATCACCAACGGCAACGTTGCCGATTACTGTGTGCTCATGGCGATGACCGACAAAGGAAAAGGCTACAAGGGGATCAGCTCCTTCATCGTGGATTGCAAGGCGCCGGGCTTTTCCGTGGGGGTGGTGGAGAAGAAGCTGGGGATCAAGGCCTCCGGGACCGCCGAGCTGATTATGGAGGATTGCCACATCCCCAAAGAGAACCTGCTGGGTCAGGTGGGGCAGGGATTTTACGTGGCCATGAACACCTTGGACGGAGGCCGAATCGGGATCGCCTCCCAGGCCCTGGGGATCGCCCGCGCGGCGCTGGAGGCGGCGGTGGAGTACTCCAAAACCCGGGTGCAGTTCGGGAACCCTATCTCGAAGCTCCAGGCGATCCAATGGATGATCGCCGACATGGCTACGGAGCTCGACGCGGCGCGTTTGCTGACTCTCCGGGCGGCTTCCCTCAAGGACCACAAACAGCGGTACGAAAAGGAGGCGGCCATGGCCAAGCTGTTCGCATCGGAAGCGGCCAGCCGGATCGCCACCAAGGCCATCCAGGTTCACGGCGGGTACGGGTACATCCAGGAGTACAACGTCGAGCGCCATTTCCGGGATGCGCGGATCACCGAGATTTACGAAGGCACCTCCGAGATCATGCGATTGGTCATATCTAGCAATGTACTTAAGGGAAGATAATGAATAGAGTTCGGAGTAATTTAGTTCGGAGTTCGGAGCATTATTCATTTACTACTCATTCCTCTGAGCCGGCTTCTGTTTCCGCTTTTACTCCGAACTCCACTCCGAACTAAACTACTCTATTCCGCTTACCGAAAGGGTTGAAATGATCAAGACAAAGCAGGATTACCTCGACAGCCTGAAAAAACTGAAAGCCGTGGTTTACTACAAAGGGAAGCGGGTGGAGGACGTCACCGCGCATTCGGCTTTTGTTCCCCATATCAACGCGGCGGCCAAGACGTACGAGCTGGCCCTCGTCCCGGAGAATGAAGACCTCATGACCGCCACGTCCCACCTGACGGGAAAGAAAGTCAACCGCTTCACCCACGTCCACCAGAGCCGCGATGACCTCATCAAGAAGGTCCAGATGCTCCGTTTGATTTCCCACGAGACGGGCAGCTGCTACCAGCGCTGCGTCGGCTTCGACGGCATGAACGCCCTGTACAGCACGACCTTCGAGATCGATGAAAAATACGGCACCCCCTATCATCAGCGCATGAAGAAATTCATCCAGTACATACAGGAGACCAACTTCATGGTGGTGGGTTCCATGACCGACCCGAAGGGGGACCGTTCCAAGGGGCCCACCCAGCAGGCCGACCCGGATCTTTTCACCCATGTAGTGAAAAGAACGGAAGAGGGGATTGTCCTGCGGGGAGCCAAGGCCCACCAGACCGGGGCGGTGAACTCCCACGAATTGCTCATCATGCCTACGCAGGCATTGCGGCCGGAAGATAAAGATTACGCGATCGCCTGCGCGGTGCCGGTCAATGCCCCGGGAGTCACGATGATCTTCGGCCGGCAGACCAACGAAGAGCGCAAGACCGAGATCGGGATCGACGCCGGGAACCCGGAGTTCGGGCTCGTGGGCGGGGAGGCGCTGGTCGTCCTGGAGGATGTTTTCGTCCCCTGGGACCGGGTCTTCATGTGCGGCGAGGTTGAATTCGCCGGGCTTCTGGTTGAGAGATTCGCATCTCTGCACCGGCAGAACTACGGCGGATGCAAGGGAGGGCTGACCGATGTCCTGGTGGGCGCCAGCGCGCTCGCCGCCGACTACCAGGGGACTTCCCAGGCCTCTCACGTCCGGGATAAGCTCGCCGAGATGACCCACCTGGCCGAAACGATCTACACGGGCAGCATCGCCTGCTCGGCCATGGGCCACAAGACGAAAGCGGGAAACTGGGAGCCGGACACCCTGCTGGCCAACACGACCAAGTACAACGTCTCCAAAAACATTTATGAGGTGGCCCGCCTGGCCCACGATCTCGCCGGGGGGATCATCGCTACCCTGCCGTTTGAGGATGACCTGAGGAACCCGGAAACCAGCAAGCACATCGAGAAATACATGAAGGGCGTGAACAACGTTTCCACCGAAGACCGCATCCGCCTTCTTCGGCTCATCGAGAACATGACCGGGGGTACGGCCCTCGTGGAAGCCATGCACGGGGCCGGGTCCCCGCAGGCCCAGAAGGTCATGTACATGCGTTCCGGCAATATCGAACAGAAGAAGAAGATGGCGAAGAAGCTGGCCAGAATTTCGGAAAAACAAGAACCAAAGAATTAACCACAGAGAGCACAGAGAATTCAGAGGGATTCAGGCATTGCCTAAGACAATTCATCGCCGATGTGAATCCCGCCCCCAGCGGGGGTCGCTTCAACGGCGGAAATAATCGCCAGTTGATGACCAGTTCGGCTTCCAGGATGAAGAATTCGGCCGGGAGATTTTTCTCGGTGTGCTCTGTAGTACTAATTTGTGGACTCTCAAATTTTTGTTAAGAAATTCCGAATTGGGAAACCCGCCTCAGAAATCCCCCCAACCCCCCTTTGCAAAGGGGGGCAGGGGGGATTTCTGGGAAGGCATCACAGGTCGGATTTTTTGGTTGCGGCTCTGCCGCGCTGTGTTCTCTGTGGTTCATTCTTTATTAAATAAAAACGGAGGCAACAAATGAGAGAAGTTGTGATTGTCAGTGCCGTACGCACCGCCGTGGGTACCTTCGGCGGGGGCTTGAAGGACATTCCGGCGATTGAACTCGGCAAAATTGCCGTGCAGGAGGCTTTGAAAAGGGCCAACCTCAAACCCGAGCAGGTGGAAGAGGTGATCCTGGGGAACGTCCTGCAGGCGGGGCAGGGCCAGAACCCGGCGAGGCAGGTGCTGATCCGGTCCGGAATCCCGAAGGAGGTCCCGGCCACCACTATTAATAAAGTTTGCGCGTCCGGCCTGAAGTCCGTCATGATGGCCGCCCAGGCGATCAAGGCGGAGGACGTCGACGTGGTCCTTGCGGGCGGGATTGAATCCATGAGCCAGGCCCCCTTCTACATCCCGGGGGCGCGGTGGGGATATCGGATGAACGACGGGGCCATCATCGATGGGATGATCCACGACGGTCTCCTGGACATCTTCAACCACTACCACATGGGGATTACCGCTGAAAACGTGGCGGAAAAGTTCGGGGTGTCCAGGCAGGACCAGGATACCCTGGCGCTGCGGAGCCAGCAAAACGCCGGGAAGGCGATCAAGGGAGGACGGTTCAAGGAAGAGATCGTTCCGGTCACCATTCCCCAGAAGAAAGGGAACCCGGTTGTTTTCGACACCGACGAGCATGCCCGGCCGAACACGACGATGGAAGCGTTGAGCGGCCTGCGGCCGGCATTCAAAAAAGACGGGACCGTCACTGCCGGAAATGCTTCCGGCATTAATGACGGCGCGGCTGCCCTGGTGGTCATGTCCGCGGAGAAGGCCAGGTCCCTGGGCCTCCAGCCGATCGCCCGGATCGTGTCCTACGCCACGGCCGGCGTTTCGCCGGATATCATGGGAACCGGTCCGGTACCCGCGAGCCAGAACGCCCTCAAGAAAGCGGGGCTCACCGTAAAAGACCTGGACCTCATCGAGGCCAACGAAGCTTTCGCCGCCCAGGCGGTTTACGTGAACCGGATGATGGGCTGGGACCCGGAGAAGGTGAACGTGAACGGCGGAGCCGTCGCCATCGGCCATCCCATCGGCGCGAGCGGCGCCCGGATCTTCGTGACCTTGCTGTACGAGCTGCAGAAGCGCCGGGCTCGTTACGGGATCGCCACCCTCTGCGTCGGCGGGGGCATGGGCGCGGCCATGATCGTGGAAAGAATGTAGAGGGCGGCCCTGCCTCCTTCCCTTGTATGCGCACTATCAAGCTCCTGATCGAATACGACGGGACCCGGTACCACGGGTGGCAGGTTCAACCCAATGCGCTCACGATCCAGGAGGTCTTCGAAGAGAAGCTCGCAATCATGACCCAGCAGCGTGTCCGCCTGATCGCCTCCGGAAGGACGGACGCCGGGGTGCACGCGCTGGGTCAGGTCGCTCACTTCCAAACCACCTCCAAGATTCCGGCGGAAGGAATCCAGAGGGGGCTGAACAGCCTTCTCCCGCCCGACATCATCGTGAAGTCGGCCGAAGACGCGGAGGCCGGCTTCCATGCCCAATACGGGGCAAAGCGAAAGACCTACCGTTACGTCATTCTCAACCGCAAAGTCGCCTCCGCCCTGTGCCGCAACTACTGCTGGCACGTGCCCTTCGCCCTCGACTTTCCGGCCATGCAAAAAATCTCAACGATTCTTCTAGGAAGAAAAGATTTTTCCTCCTTCCAGGGCGCGGACGCGGATACCGAAGACCCCGTCCGCGAGGTGCTTCTGGCCCAATGGTCGGCGGAAGAAAATGATTTCTTCTACTTCACCGTTGAAGCCGACGGCTTTCTGAAGCACATGGTCCGGAATATTGTGGGGACGCTCGTGGAAGCGGGGAAGGGGAAACTTTCAGCGGAAGAATTCAGCCGGGTGGTCGCGGCCAGGGACCGCCGCCTCGCCGGGATGACCGCTCCGGCGCGAGGCCTCTTCCTGGTGGAGGTAAAATACTGACCGGTTCTTGCCATGATCCATCCTTAATGCTATAACCTATAAGAATCATCGCAAAATAAAGCCCAAATTTCCAAAGAAAGACCCAGCACGAATTTCGAACATTTGGAATTTGAGATTCATTTGACTTTTGAATTTTGGACTTTGATATTCCGCTGAAGGGGGAAAAAAATGAACCAGAGCGAGGCAAAACGTTACGACCGGCAGTTCGTGATGCACTCCTGGAGCGTGCAGACAGCCCTCGACCCCATGGTGGTGACCAGAACCCAGGGGGTCCACATGTGGGACGAGAACGGGAAGCGATACATCGACATGACTTCCCAGCTCATGAACCAGAACATCGGCCACCAGCACCCCAAGGTCGTGGAGGCCATCCAGAAGCAGGCGGAGAAGGTCTGTTTCGTGGCGCCGGGTCTGGCGTACGAGTCCCGCTCTTTCCTGGGGAAGTCTCTGGCCGAGGTGACCCCGGGGGATCTCAAGAAATTTTTCTTCACCTTGGGGGGGGCGGATGCGAACGAGAACGCGGTGAAGATGGCCCGGGCCTACACCAAGAAATGGAAGATCATTACTCGTTACCGGTCCTATCACGGTGCGACCTACGGGGCGATCGCCCTGACCGGCGACCCGCGGCGCCCTCCGGTGGAGCCCGCCATGCCCGGGGTCGTTCACGTCTTCGACCCTTACTGCTACCGCTGTTCTTTCGGGAAAACCCGGGAGAACTGCAATCTTTGGTGCGCCGATTCCATCGAAGAAGTGATCCAGTATGAAACTCCGGAGACCGTCGCCGCCGTTCTGGTGGAATCCGTGGTGGGAAGCAACGGGCTTATCGTCCCGCCGGACGGCTACATGCAGCGCCTGAGGGAAATCTGCACCCGGAACAACGTCCTCCTCATCGCCGACGAAGTGATGAGCGGCTTCGGCCGGACGGGGAAGTGGTTCGCGGTGGACAACTGGAACGTGGTGCCGGACATGATCACCATGGCAAAGGGCCTGACCTCAGGGTACATTCCCTTGGGGGCCGTGGCCCTTTCAAAGAAGATCACCGATGTCCTGGACAAACAGATGCTCTGGGCCGGTCTGACCTACAACGCCCATCCCCTTGCGTGCGCGGCGGCGATCGCCACTCTCCAGGTGTACAAGGACGACAAGCTGATGGAAAACACCGTGGCGATGGGCGAGGTGGTCAGGAAGGAACTGGAAGCCATGAAGGCGAAGCACCGGAGTGTGGGAGACGCACGGGGTATCGGCCTCTTCTGGGCGCTCGAGCTGGTCAAGGATAAGAAGACCCGGGAGCCGCTCGTGAAGTGGAATGCGATGGGCGCCGATGCGGCGACCGCGAAAGAGATCAACAAGCGGCTTCTCGAAGGGGGGGTTTACACGACCGTCCGCTGGAACTACCTGTTCGTGGCCCCGCCGCTTTGCATCAAAGAAGAGGAACTGCGGGAAGGCCTCCGGGTGATTGATAAGGTCCTGGATTACGCCGACACCTGTGGAACCGTAGGGTAGCGTCAGCGCGGTGACCGCGCCCGCCAATCGAAAGGAAAAAATTTCATGAAGAGAGCCGGAAAGAACGCCTGCAGGGGCGCGGTGACCGCGCCCCTACCCCCGGCGGCCGCGGCGGACATGATTCTCTGGGGCGGGAACGTCATTACCATGGACCCGCGAAAACCCGCGGCCGAGGCCGTGGCCGTCAAAGACGGGCGTTTTTTGGGAATCGGCGAGGGACAGCGAGGTCAAGGCCCTGGCGGGGCGCAAAACCGTGATGATTGATCTGCGTGGGCGGACGGTCACTCCGGGTTTTATCGACTCCCACCAGCATATGTCCCAGTACGGAACGGATCTTTTGCAGATCGATTGCAGTCCCCGAAGGTGCAAGGGAATCGCCCAGATTCAAGAAGCCGTCCGGAGCGAAGCAAAACGTAAAGCGCCGGGAGAATGGATCCGCGGCGTGGCCTACGACGACAGCAAGACCGGCGACGGAAGGATCTTGAGCCGAGCCGACCTCGATGAGGCGGCTCCAAACCACCCGGCCTTCATCCAGCACGTGAGCGGCCATTGGGCGGTGGTCAACAGCAGGGCCCTGGAAAAGGGCGGTGTCAATGAGGAGACCGCGAATCCCGACGGGGGCGCTTACGGACGAGACCCATCCACCGGAAGGTTAAACGGCATCCTGTACGAGCAGGCGGAGTTCGCCTACGTGTTCGAAGGGACCACCGGCCAGCCGCCGCTCATGCCGCTTTTTTCCCTGCGGGACCGGATCAAGGGTTTGGGTTTGGCCGCGGGCCGCTACCTTGCATCGGGCATCACCAGCGTGCATGACGCGCTGGTATCGGCCCAGACCCTTGAGACTTACCAGGAAGCCTTTAAAAGCGGAAAACTGAACATAAGGGCGTACCTGCTCGTTTCCGTCGAGTACCTCCCCCATCTCCGGGAATTGAATCTTCGGACGGGCTTCGGGAACGAATGGGTGAAGATCGGGGGCATCAAAATTCTGGCCGACGGGGCCATTGCCGGCCGGACGGCTTATCTTTCCGAGCCCTACGCCGGCTCGGAGGATTACGGCATTCTGGCGGTGGAATCCGAGGCGGCGCTCCATGACTTGATCCGGCGGGGGCACCAGGCGGGTTTCCAGGTATGCGTCCATGCAAACGGAGACCGGGTGATCGATATGACTTTGGACGGGTTCGAAAAAGCCCTGAAGGAACTTCCCCGGAAAGACCACCGCCACCGCCTGGAGCATTGCACCGTGGTAAACCCGGATATTCTAAAGCGGATCAGAAGACTCAAGCTGCTGGTGACCCCGTTCGGGTCCTACATTTACCACCACGGCGAAAAGATGAATCCTTATTACGGACCGAAACGGGTGGAGATGATGTTTGCCCACCGCTCTTTCCTCGATTATGGAATCGCGGTTTCGGGCGCGTCCGACAACCCCTGCGGTCCCTACCAGCCGCTCCTCGCGGTGCAGAGCTGCGTGACCCGCAAGAGCGCGGGCGGGGAAGTCCTGGGAGCGAACCAGCGGATCTCGGTCGAGGAGGCCCTCTATCTTTACACCATGGCCTCCGCGTATGCTTCTTTCGAGGAGAACCTGAAAGGGTCGATCACTCCGGGGAAGCTGGCGGATCTGGTAGTTCTCGGAGACGATCCCCGGAAGGTAGACCCGGAAGAGATCAAAGATATTCCCGTGGAAATGACCATCGTCGGGGGCGAAGTTAAATACGGCCGGCACTAGAGAGTTAGGAGTTGTTTTCCTCGCCTCTACTTTTGGGGTGCCAATGCGCGAGGCGCAACGAATCACGTTTAATCTGGAACCATAGTGAACGGCTTAAGTAAGTCGACATCCAGTTGCCTCTTATTGACTTATGTCTCGCCGTAAAATCCCCCCTGCCCCCCTTTGATAAAGGGGGGTTTGGGGGGATTTACCAGGGATTGCCCATGCAATGTCCACTTTCTTTGGTCGGGCACTATAATCACCCTACCTCCTCTCCGGGGGGTGTAGGGGCGACCCGCCGGGTCGCCCTACGTTTATATATTTTCCTGAACGCCTGAGGTTTAACACGAAGGGAATGAAATCATGTTTACAGGACATTTGAAAAAGATGGGATGGCTGGTCGCGCTCAGCCTGATTTTCGGAGGAGTCCTTTCTTCCGAGGCAGTCGCCCAAAAGCCGGTATCCGGCGGTACCCTCACCATCGCGCTCTCCGCCGAGCCCCCCGGGCTGGACCCGACCACCAGCCCGGCCGCCACGATCAAGCGGGTCGTCCATTACAACCTTTTGGAGAGCCTGCTTAAGGTGGACCGAAACGGAAAGGTGGTCTCCTCCCTGGCCAAGAGTTACAGCATCTCCAAAGACGGCAGAGAATACACTTTCAATCTCCACCCCGGGATCAAATTCCATGACGGCAAACCGTGTACCGCGCAGGATGTGAAGTTCTCCCTGGAAAGAATCCTGGACCCGAAAACCGCCGCCCCGTATCGAATGTACTATGAGGGGATAGAGTCGATTCAGGTCGTGGACGCTCAAACGGTGAAGTTCAAGACCAAGAAATACGATTCCAATTTTCTCTTCAACCTTGCCCGGGGAGACGCGGTGATCGTTCCCCGGGACGCCGTGGATAAATTGAAGAGCGCCCCCGTGGGAACGGGACCCTTCAAGCTGGCGGAGTGGAGGCGGGGAGACAGCGTGGTCATGGTCAGGAACCCCGACTATTACCGCAAGGGGATTCCGTACCTCGACAAGGTCATCTTCAAGTTCATACCCGACCCGAGCGCCCAGCTCGCCGCGCTCCGGGCCGGGGACGTGGATGTGATCGCCTATGACCTCTCCCCGGAAAACGTCCCTGCCCTGGAGAAGGACCCCCGATTTAAGGTTCTGAAGGGCCACACCACCACGGATGTAATCTTGGCCATGAATAATTCGAGGAAACCTTTCCAGGACCCGAAAGTCCGGCAGGCGATCACCCAGGCGATCGACCGGAAAGCCGTCATTCAGGGCGCCGTCTCCGGTTATGGGACGCCCATCGGCAGCCATATGGACCCGACCAACCCGTATTACGCGGACTTGAGCGGTCTTCACCCCTACAACCCGGAGAAAGCCAGGCAACTCCTGGCGGAGGCGGGGTACCCCAACGGGTTTGAAGCGGTTCTCAAGCTGCCCGAACCTTACGCCTATGCCCGAAGATCGGGGGAAGTCATCGCCGACCAGCTTTCCCGGGTGGGGATCAAGCTCACGCTGGAAGTGATCCAGATGGGCCAGTGGGTGGACCGGGTCTTCAAGAATGCGGATTACGACCTGACGGTCATGGGCCACGCCGAACCTTTCGACATCGAAATTTACGGCCGGCCGGGCTATTACTTCCGCTACAACAACCCCAAATTCCTCGAGCTCCTGAAAAAGGCGGAAGAGGAGATGAACGAGCAGTCGAGGAAGAAGATCTACGAGCAGGCTCAGCGGATGCTTGCGGACGATTTTGTCAACGTCTATCTCTTCGTGTACCCCGCCCTGCCCGCCATGAAGAAGGAAGTCATGAACTGGTGGAAGGATTACCCCACCATCGTCGTGGATGCGACCGAGGTGTATATTCAAAAATGAGACCGTAAGGGCCTCTAGACCTGGGATAAGACGACAACTTCCGCAATTAAACCCTACTCACGGCTCTTTGGGCTCAAACTATAGTGCCCGACCAAAGAAAGTGGACATTGCATGGGCAATCCCTGGTAAATCCCCCCAAACCCCCCTTTATCAAAGGGGGGCAGGGGGGATTTTACGGCGAGACATAAGTCAATAAGAGGCAACTGGATGTCGACTTACTTAAGCCGTTCACTATAAATTTGCGAATCCCGTGGTCTTTCAACTCCTCAAGCGCTTCCTCATCCTGATCGCCACCCTCCTTCTGGTCTCCGCGGTGATCTTCCTGGTTCTCCAGGTGATCCCGGGGGACCCGGCCCAGATCATCCTGGGGATTCAGGCCACTCCCGAAAACCTGAGCGAACTGCGTCACAAGCTTGGCTTGGACCTCCCCCTGGCTGTACAGTACTGGAAATGGATCACCGGTGTGCTGCGGGGTGACCTCGGGAATTCCATCACCTACGATATTCCCATCAGCTCCCTAATTCTTTCGCGCATGGCCGTGACCATCCCGCTTTCTCTCCTCTCCATCTTCTTTGCGGTGGTTCTTTCCATCCCCCTCGGAATTTATGCTGCGCTTCGCCGGAACCGGCCGGGGGATTATGGGGTCATGATTCTTTCCCAGGTGGGCCTCGCGGTCCCTGCGTTCTGGGCGGGGATTCTGTTGATTCTGCTCTTTGCCGTGCACCTCCACTGGTTTTCCGCGGGGGGATTCAAGGCCTGGACTGAAAGCCCGTTCGGGGCGCTTAAGTCGCTCCTCCTTCCGGCCCTTTCTCTCGGCCTCATCCGGGCCGCCGTGCTGGCGCGATTGACCAGGTCGTGCATGCTAGAGGCCCTCGGGGAAGATTACATCCGCACGGCCCGGTCAAAAGGGCTGGCCGAGAAGGCGGTGGTGTACAAACATGCCCTTCGGAACGCCCTGATCCCCGTTGTGACCATTATCGGGCTGCAGATGGGGGAACTCCTGGCGGGAGCCATCGTCATCGAGAATGTCTTCCATCTTCCCGGGCTGGGCCGGCTCGTGTACCTGGCCATCGGGCAGCGGGACCTCCCCGTGGTCCAGGGAGTGACGCTGCTCATCGCTTTCTTTATCGTCTTGGTCAATTTCGCGGTTGACCTTATCTATGGAGTTGTGGACCCGCGCATCCGCGCCGGGGCGGGAGGGTCCGCGAGATGAGGCGGCTGCGGGGGAACATCAACGTCATTTTGGGCGCGGTCCTGGTCTTCATGATCGTGGCCACGGCGGGCCTGAGCTTCTTCTATACCCCTTATGACCCCAATCGCATGGACCTCTCGATCCGGTTTCAATCTCCCAATTATTTACATTTCCTGGGAACGGACCAGTACGGGCGGGACATTTTCAGCCGGGTGATGAAGGGGGCGGTGAACTCGCTGGTCGTCGGGTGGGTCGCGGTAGGGATCGGAATGGGATTCGGGGTCCTGCTGGGTTCCCTGGCGGCGTTCTGGGGACGCTGGAAAGACGAAGGGGTGATGCGGCTGGTCGACGTCCTATATGGCTTTCCCGCCGTGCTCAGCGCCATCCTGATCACCTCGATCTTCGGACCGGGGATCGTGAACAGCATGGTGGCGATCGGCATATTCAACATCCCGATCTTCACCCGCCTCACCCGGGGCGCCTCGCTATCCGTGTGGCAGAGGGATTTCGTGATCTCCGCGCGGGCGGCCGGACAGACCAACCCTTCCATCATCTGGTCCACCATTCTTCCGAATGTTCTTTCCCCCTTGATCGTGCAGGGGACGGTCCAGTTTGCCATCGCCATTCTCGCTGAGGCGGCGCTGAGCTACCTGGGCCTGGGCACCCAGCCGCCGCATGCCAGCTGGGGAAGAATGCTGGGAGAGGCCCAGACCTTCATGGATGTCTCCCCCTGGCTGGCCATCTTCCCCGGCCTGGCGATCGCCTGGGCGGTCCTGGGCTTTAACCTGCTGGGAGATGGGCTGAGGGATTGGCTGGACCCGAAGCTGAAAAACGTCAGGTCATTGTAAACGGCTGCAGGGGCGGGGTAACCCCGCCCCTACAATTCTCTTGAATATGTGTATCCAACAAACAAGGAGGATTCCATGCATCAAAGCAGGTTGAATGATCGGGTTGCTGTGATCACCGGCGGGTCTCGGGGAATCGGAAAGGCGACATGTATCAAGATGGTAAAGGAAGGGGCATCCGTGGCTATTCTGGATATCCTTCCCGAGGAGATATCCCGGACCGTTCAGGAGCTGCAGGCCAACGGCGGAAAGGCCCTGGGGATCAAAACGGACATTACCCGGAAAGAAGAAGTGCAAGCTGCGATGGAACAAATTCTGGAGAAGTTCGGCCGGGTCGATATCCTGGTAAACAACGCCGGAATCGTCAAGCCCGCCCTGCTTGAAGACGTACAAGAAGGCGATTGGGACCAAGTGGTGGGCGTGAACCTCAAGGGCGCGTTCTTCTGCACCCGGGCCGTTCTCCCCGGGATGAAAGAGCGGCGCTACGGTAAGATCGTCAACATGGGCTCAAGGGCCAGCCTGGGGAAAGAGCTCAGGACGGTTTATTCAGCGACGAAGGCAGCCCTTATCGGGATCACCAGGACGTGGGCGCTGGAGCTTGCCCAGCACAATATCAACGTGAACTACATCGGGCCGGGGCCGATTGCCACTGGTTTGTTTAAAGCTGCCAACCCTGAAGACAGCCCGAAGACGAAGGCGATCCTGAATGGCATCCCGCTGAAAAGGATGGGCCAGCCGGAAGACGTGGCCAATCTCGTCTGTTTCCTCGCGTCCGATGAATCTTCCTTCATAACCGGCCAGGCGGTCTTTATCTGCGGCGGAATAACGGTGGGGCTGGCGCATTATTGAGGGACGGACCCCTTTGAATTCCGGGACCCATTGAACGCTACCTATTCACCCGGCCGGTTGGTTTCATTTTCACTTTCATGCGGACGTCCGCGGCGGGCGACGGGTTCTGCAACAAACCTAATCGGGAGGCACAGAATAGGTAAAAAACCGCCAATCGCTTGTAGGGCCCCCATTCTTCCATGATCCTCCTGCATTCCTTCTCGGGGACGCGGTGTCCCGGGCCTAAATATTTGCCCACCAGCGTTTGAACGCCGAGGTCGTCCCCGGCAACCACTTCCGAACGCCCGAGGCCGCGGGCCAGAAAATACTCCGCGCTCCATCTTCCGAAACCCCGAAGGGAGATGAGGGCGTCCCTCACCTCCTGGTTCGGCCGGTCCCGCAAGGCTTCGATATTGAAAACTCCCGCCGTCACCTTGCTGGAAAGATCGATCAGGTACTCCGCTTTCCGGGTGGAGAAAGTCAGGGACCGAAGGTCGTTTACCGTGCAACCCGCCAGGGAGTGCGGTGTAGGGAAGGCGCGGTACTCCGTTCCCTGGGAAACCATTTTTTCCCCAAGGGCATTGACCAGGCGAGATCGCATCTTAACGGCCACGGTGTAGGAAAGCTGCTGCTCCGAAATCGCGATGACCGCCATCTCAAAAAGGGTGGGCGGGCGAAGGGGCATCACCCCGTATAGATTTTTCAGAATGGGGCGGAAGACAGGGTGGTTGCGGGCGCGGGCGTAAAACCGCTTGAGCGGCGCGTCGAGATGGAACTGCCAGGCCACTCTTTCCCGGAGCAATGAGAAATTCCCCAAACGTGCCGGTTGGGTGCGAACGACGAGCCGGGAGCCCCGTTCCACGGGATCCTGTCGAACGATGACCAGAACAGGAGTGTCGTCGATGATATGCAGGCGCCTGTATTCGGCCGGAAGAACCTCCCTCGCCGGGATCCAGACGTCGGTTCCGTCCGAAGGAAGTTGCCTTAAAACCCAGGCGCAGCGGGTGAGATGATAGGGACCTCCGGGCAACAGTTCAAATTCCATCAACATTCCTCCGGTTCATGCGAGGAGGGGAAGACGAAGCGCGCCCCGCATCAGACATTCACGGTCTTTCCGCCTTTTCCCCCGGAAACCCCGACGACGATATATTCCACCTCTTCATCCCCCACGTTCTTCATTTCATGGACCAGGAGAGGCGGAACCACGACCGTCTCTCCCTCTCCCAGCTCAGCTTCCTCCGATCCTAAGCGGATCCTGGCCTTGCCCTTCAGCAGGATGAAGATTTCTTCCAGATCCTCGTGGTAGTGGGGTTGAAAAGACATGCCCACCTTCAGGGCGCACCAGTTGATCATCTGGGGACGACCTTCGGTGAAGTCGGATTTTTCCAGCAGCACCTTTTTCAGCACTCCCGCGGCTTTCGGGTCCTCATGACTGGCAGGGACCCAGGCAAGGTCTTTCAAACGGATGATTTTCATGGAACTCCTCCCGGTTTCGGATCACTATAGAATATCCTTCCCGAAGCCTCAAGAATTATTGCGCTGACTACCTTTTCCGCCGGCGCCCCAAAACAGCCTTAGTACAGTAGTTCATAAATTCACTAACGTATTCAGGTTACGCAGCGGCCTGCTTCTGTACTATGTTGCAGGCTCTTGAAGTTTGGAAAAAGGAAACCCTGGCCATGAGAACAAGCCTCAGAAATCCCCCCTTCCCCCCTTTGATAAAGGGGGGCGGGGGGGATTTCTGGAAGGGACGTATCAAGGAACTCCATTTGCTTGTCTCTGACTCTCCGTACTGTGAACCCTTTTAAGCGAAAAAATACGATACGATATTTATGGAAATGCCCACTTAGCATGGCCCGAGAAAAGTATTTTCCTTTGCCTGCAGGGGCGGGGTGACCCCGCCCCTGCATTTGAAGAAGTCCCCATTTCGTGGGGGATTTTGATCCTCCCCCTCTCAATTCAGGCTTTCGTTTATTGACTTATCATTCCAATCTGCGTACTATTCTACATATTTCCTTCCTGTTCGCCGCATAAACAGCGGCTCAAGGGGTGCCGCTCGTCGGCCTTTGACATCTTCTCTTCGTATAGAAAGGAGGACAGCCATGAAGAAAATTTGCGTACTGGGGATCGCCGCATTCGTTTTTTTGTCGGCCGGTATAGGCCTGGCCCAGGACACCATCAAGTTCGGGGGCTTTTTGCCCATGACCGGCGCGGTGGCGGCTTACGGGCAGGATGCCAGCAACGGCATCAAGATCGCCATGGAAATGAAGCCGACCGTTCTGGGGAAAAAGACTGCTTTTGTGATCGCTGATACGAAGAGCGACAAGATCGAGGCGGCGAACGCCATGAGCCGGCTGATCGAGAAGGATAAGGTCGTGGCGGTGATCGGCGAGATGATCAGCGGGAATACGATGGCGGGGGCCCCCATCGCGGAGAAGGCCCGGATCCCGGTGGTTTCTCCCACGGCCACCAATCCGCTCGTTACCCAGGGGAAGAAGTACATCTTCCGGGTCTGCTTCATCGATCCGGTGCAGGGGGACATCGCCGCGAAATACGCCTTCAACACCCTGAAGGCCAAGAAGGCGGCCCTCATCGTGGACAAATCCCAGGACTACTGCGTGGGACTCGCCAAGTTTTTCAAAGACGCTTTCACCAAGTTGGGGGGTCAGATCGTGACCGAAACGTTTTGCGTCACCGAAGACAAGGATTTCTCGGCCCAGCTCTCCACGATCAAGGGGGCGAGCCCCGAAGTCATTTACGCCCCCAACTATTATTCGCCGGTCGCCCTCTTCACAAAACAGGCGAGGGAGCTTGGGGTGAAGGCCCCGGTCCTGTCCGGGGATGGCGCCCAGGCGGACGAGCTGATCCAGATCGGCGGGAAAGAGGTTGAGGGGGTCGCGTTCACCGGCCATTTCCACATGAAGGCGGCGACGACCCCGCTGGCGAAAGAATGGATCCCCCGTTTCCAGAAGAAATACAACGCCGAGCCGAACGCTTTCCACGCCCTGGGGGCGGATGCCTATTTCGTTCTGCTGGACGCGATCAGCAGGGCCAAGTCAACAAAGGGCGAAGCGGTCCGCGCTGCCCTGGCTTCGACGAAGAACTTCGAGGCCATCTCCGGAAAGCTTTCCATCGGGGAGGACGGGAACGCGGTGAAGCCCATGGTGATCAATGTGGTCAAAGGAGGCAAGTTTGAGTACCTGACCACGGTCAACCCGTGAGAGACCGCGAGGCGTGAGGCCCAAGGCGAAGGGCTAAATCCAAGGCAAAAGTTGATGATCTCGTAAAAAGTCGAATTTTCCGAAATTCGTCATTCCGGCGAAAGCCGGAATCCAGGGTTCCCGGTGAAAACCGGGATCCAGCCTCTAAACTGGACCCCGGCTTTCGCCGGGTGACGGCTAAAAGGACTTTTTACGAATCCATCAAATTGGCTCCTGGTCTGCTCGCCGGATACCGTCATCCGATGCTTATCTGTTTATGACTCCCTCTGTATTTCTACAGCAGCTCATCAACGGAATCTCCCTCGGAAGCCTTTATGGGCTGATCGCCATCGGCTACACGATGGTGTACGGGATTCTGCGCCTGATTAATTTTGCCCACGGCGATGTTCTCATGATGGGCTGCTACTTCGCCTTTTACGGAATTCTTATTTTTTCCCTGCCCTGGTGGGCGTCTTTCTCCGCCGCCCTGGGGCTGACCGCGATTCTGGGAGTGGCCATCGACCGCGGGGCTTATCTGCCGGTACGCAAGGCGCCGCGGATCTCCGCCCTGATCACCGCCATCGGCGTCTCTTTTTTGCTGGAGCACCTCGCGCTGGTGATCTTCGGGGGCAGAGCCAAGCCCTTTTTCCGGCCGGCCCTGTTCGGGGGCGTGCTCGAGTGGGGGGAGATCCGCATGATCACTCTCACCCTTTGGATCCCTTTCATCACCTTTCTTCTTGTCATGGGCCTCCTGTACATCATCTACCGGACGCGCACCGGCAGGGCGATGAGGGCCATCTCCCGGGACATGGAAACTGTCCGGCTGATGGGCGTGGACGTCAACCGGGTCATCTCCGTCACTTTCGCACTGGGGTCCGCGCTGGCCGCTGCCGGGGGGATTATGTGGGCCCTGAAGTTTCCGCAGATCGATCCGTACATGGGGATTATCCCCGGGATCAAAGCCTTCGTGGCCGCCGTGCTGGGCGGAATCGGCAATGTCACCGGGGCGGCCGTAGGCGGGCTGCTGCTGGGGATTCTGGAGATCCTGCTTGTGGCCCTGCTGCCCAGCCTGGCCGGATACAAAGACGCCTTCGCCTTCCTCATCCTGATCGGCATCCTCCTCTTCCGGCCGATTGGGATCATGGGGGAAAAGCTGCCGGATTGATTTATTTTGGATCATCTCCAATTTAGTTGATCGAATTCTTCTAAAAACCTAACAAGGGTTCGGAAGGGAAGACCCATTCCGCCACAAGCTTTGGCGGGATAAAGCTTGGGTTACAGGGACCTAATGGCTCTCCGCAATGCGCAGCGGGGGCCTGAACGGGCCTGCTTCAAAGGACAGAAGAACACCCCCGTCAGAACCAAGAACGGATAGGTGCCTCATGATTGTGGCGGATTGGGTTTTCCCTTCCGAACCCCTGGAATCCCAGCACAATTTACCAGTCCCGCCGTATTTTCCTTCAACTAAATTGGAGATGATCCTTTATTTTGAACCACAGGGAACACACGGAGGCTACCGAGACAACAACCCAATACCACGACAGCTGGTTTTTTGATTGCAGGGGCAATCACGCCATGGCGTGATGGTTGCCCCTCTTACGGGCGGCCGCGGGGGGCCGCCCCTACATTTTTTTTAATTGCCTCTCGGCGTTCTCTGCGACCTCTGCGGTGAAAATATTGTCCTGAAATGTCTAAACCTCGCGACCGAATCCTTACAGGGATCACTCTAGCTCGGCCTTTTCGCATTCCTCTACTGGGCCGACGGAAACGCCTCGGAATACCATATCCGGCTCCTCAACAACTGCGCCATCTTCATCACCCTGGCGGTGAGCTATAACCTCATTAACGGGATCTGCGGCCAGTTTTCCCTGGAGCCCAACGCGTTCGTGGCCATCGGCGCTTACACCTCCGCCCTCCTCACCATGAGCCCCGCTGAAAAGCAGCTTTCTTTCATCATCGAACCCCTGGTCTGGCCCCTGAGCGTGATTTCCATCCCGTTCTGGCTCTCGCTTGTCGCCGCGGGACTGGTCACCGGCCTCCTGGCTTTCCTGATGGGGTTCCCAGTTTTCCGGGTGCGCGGGGATTATCTGGCCATCGTCACGCTCGGCTTCGGAGAGGTGGTGCGAGTCGTTGCCAACAACCTCCAGACCATCACCAATGGACCCTTGGGGTTGAAAGGCCTTACTCCCTACACGAACCTCTGGTGGAGCTACGGGTTCATGATTTTTACCCTCTTCTTCATCTGGCGGCTGACTCACAGCTCCTTCGGCCGGGCGATGAAAGCCATCCGGGAGGACGAGACGGCGGCCGAGGCGATGGGGATCCGGTCCTTCCGGTACAAAATGATGGCTTTCACCATCAGCGGCTTTTTCGAGGGGATCGCGGGAGCCCTGCTCGCTCATCTCATCACCACCATTTCCCCGGTGCTCTTCACGTTTTTTTTAACTTTCAACCTGCTGATCATCATCGTCATCGGGGGACTGGGGAGCACGACGGGCTCGGTTATTTCCGCCGTTCTTTTTGTCCTGGGAGGGGAGGCCTTGCGGGTCGTGGAAGAGCCTTTTTCCCTCGGGGCTTTGGAGATCCCGGGGATCCCGGGCATGCGGATGGTCATCTTTGCGCTGGTGCTCATCGGGGTGATGATCTTCGCCCGGCAGGGGATCATGGGGCGAAGGGAGATCTCCTGGGAGGCGATCATCCATGGATTACGCCGGGTAAAAAAATAGCAAATTTCACCGCCGAGAGCGCGGAGGACGCAGAAACAATGTCAAGGAAATCAAAAATCAAAGGGCAAAGGTAAGGACAAAAAAGTGAAAGCCCTCCGGTGAGGAGAATTTTTGATCTTCGCTTTTTGCCCTTTTCCTTTTGATTTCTTATGTCGGCGTTCTCTGCGACCTCTGCGGTTATATTTCTTTTAATCCCAGATGAAATTTTTTTCCGCTGAACATCTGACCATGCGTTTCGGGGGGCTTACCGCCGTCGCCGATCTTTCCCTGGAGATCGCGGCGGGAGAACTGGTCGGCCTCATCGGACCGAACGGGGCCGGCAAGACCACGGTCTTCAACATGATCTCCGGCAGCCTGAGGCCGACTTCGGGAACGATCTTTTTCCGGGGAGAGGAGACCACCGGCCTGCGCCCCAACGCCGTGACCCGGCGGGGAATCGCCAGGACCTTCCAGAATATCCGCCTCTTCCAGGATTTAAGTGTAATCGAGAACGTGATGATCTCCTATCACGGCCGGCTCCGGTCCTCTTTTCTCGGGGCGGTCTCGCGGACGCCGCTGTACCTCCGGGAAGAAGAGGAGATGCGGGAAGGATCCCTGGAATTGCTGGGCCGTGTCCGGCTGCGGGAACTGGCGGGGGAGCGGTCCGGGTCCCTCTCCTACGGCCAGCAGCGCAGGCTGGAGATCGCCCGGGCCCTGGCGGCCAGCCCCAAACTCCTCCTGCTCGACGAACCTGCGGCAGGGATGAATCCCAACGAGACGCAGGAGCTGATGGAGTTCATCCTCCGGGTCAAGGAAGATTTCGGGCTCACCATTCTCCTCATCGAGCACGACATGCGGGTGGTCATGGGGATCTGCCAGCGGATCAAGGTAATGGATTACGGCGCGGCCATCGCCGAAGGGACGCCGCGGGAGATCCAGAATGACCCCCGGGTCATTTCCGCGTACCTGGGCGAAGAGGGGGGAGGGGAGGGTGCTTGAGGTTTCCGCCCTGAGCGTCTTTTACGGGGGAATCCACGCCCTGAAGGAAATCTCCCTGTCCGTTCCCGGGGGCAAGGTTATTACCTTGATCGGGGCCAATGGGGCCGGGAAAAGCACCGCTCTCCGGGCGATCAGCGGTCTCATCGAATCGCGCCGGGGAAAAATCTACTTCCGGAAAGAGGAGATTCAAAACTGGCCCGCCCATCGAATCGCCCGGGCCGGGATCGCCATGGTTCCGGAGGGGAGACGGGTCTTCGTGAACCTGACTGTTGAAGAAAACCTGCTCATGGGGGCTTTTCAGCGAAATTCCGAGAAAGAGATCCGGCAAGACCTGGAGGAAGTCTTTAAACTATTTCCGCGCCTGCGGGAGCGGGCCGGGCAGAAAGGGGGGACCCTGTCGGGCGGGGAGCAGCAGATGCTGGCCCTCGGCAGGGGGTTGATGTCCCGCCCCGATCTTCTCATGCTCGACGAACCTTCCCTGGGCCTCGCTCCCAAACTGGTCCGCGACGTCTTCGCGATCGTCCGCGCCATTCACGGGAAAGGAATGACCATCCTGCTCATCGAGCAAAACGCCATGGCGGCCCTGGCCGTGGCGGATTACGGGTATGTGCTCCAAAGCGGCCGGATCACCAAGGAGGGAAAGGGGAGCGATCTGCTCCAGGACCCCGCGGTGAAGCAGGCCTACCTGGGGGAGACCCACTAGGAGTGCGCAAGCCATGCTTGCGCCGTTTTGGAGTGCGGCAGCACGGCTGCCGCTTTAAAAGGCGCAAGCGTGGCTTGCGCACTCCAGACTTCATTCTCCGGCGAATTTGTGGTAAATTAGCCAAAATGCGTCAATCCGTAAGTTTCCTCTCCCCATTGTCCTGTCTCGCCCCTTCTATCCTTTCTTGGGAAGGATAAAATGAGCGTCTATGCTTTTCCCGCCGCCTTGGCTTTAGCCATCAACCTGACTCTCTGCCTGATTGTTTTCTTCAACGGTCCGAAGGGAGTGGTGAGCAGGGTTTTCACTCTCATGATCCTCTCGTTCGTGGGCTGGAACGCCGGCGAACTGATCATGATCAGCAGCGACATTCATTCCATGGCCCTGGTGGGGGTGAAGATCATCTTCGCCGGGGTTTTCCTTTTCCCCGTCTTCTTCCTCCATTTCTCTTATGTCTTCCCCGACAAGCTCACCCATTTCTTCGACGGTTGGCGCAGCGCCATTCTTTATGCCGGACCCGTCGCACTGCTCGTCCCTTTCATCCTCCTCCTGCAGGTGGACATCGGGCGGGTGCTGAAGATCGGGTCGATTTTTTACTACGTTTTCAAGTTCAAGGGACCGCTGGAGTCGCACGTCCTCGCCCTGGTCCTGAGCCTGGTCGGCCTGGGCTACTTTTCATGGGGCGTGGTGAACTTCATCATCTCCTACCGGCAGACCAAGATCGCAAGACGGCGGCTGCAGATCCTGTATCTTCTGGTGGGAATCATCTCCATGTTCGTCATCGGACTCGTGCTGCATGTGGCCAACTATCTTTTCGACCTGGGGTATTCGTTTTTTTTCGTGGCCAGCTTGTACTCTCTTCTCATCAGCTTCTTCTTTGCCCTCGCGATCGTCCGGTATCGTCTGGTGGACATCCATTTCATCATCCGGGGGGGCATTCTCTATTCGCTCCTCTCGGGGATGGTTCTGGTGATCTACGTGCTCTTCATCAAGAACGTCTGCGATATCCTGGCCAAGAAATTCGAGACCACCTCCCTGCTCCTGGAGAGCAGCTTCGTCCTCGTCCTCGTCTTTCTCCTGCGGCCCCTGGAAAGAAAAGTGGAGGAGTTCATCGACCGGTTCTTCTACCCGGAGAGGTACCAGTTCCGCCTGAGGTTTTTCGAGTTCACCCGCACCCTGGCAAACCTCCTGGACCTATCCGCTCTCGTCGACGCCGCCTTGAATTTCATTTCCCAGGCTCTGGCCGCGGATCAAGTGGGGATCTGGGTCTTGGACGCCGAGGCGGATGCTTACCGCCTTCGAAGCCAGAAGGGTGTGCCCTGGGAAAAGTCTTTCCCCCGGGACAGCCCGCTGGTGGGGTATCTGCAAATATCCGAACGGGCGGTCGAGCTGGAATATATCAAGAACATCGGCCTCCTTCAGCCTGAAGTCCGGGAAATCATCGCGGGCCACTCCTCCCTGGTCGTTCCGCTGCAGGGGGAAGAGGGTTTGCTGGGGTTTATCCTCATCGGGGGAAAACGGGGCGGCGAAAATTTTACCATGAGGGAGATCGAGGCCCTGGAAGCGCTGGCCCCGGCCGTGGCAATGGCCATTTCCCGGGCCCTCCTCTTCCAGGATTTGAAGAGGAAGGACCGGCAGATGATGCAATCGGAAAAACTTGCCGCCCTCGGCGAGATGGCGGCCTCCTTTGTCCACGGGATCCGGAACCCGCTGGGGATCATCCTCGGCTCCGCGGAGACCCTGAAGAGGAGGAATTCGGCGCCGGTCCAGTCGGAGATGATCCAGTTCATCGGTGAGGAATGCGAACGAATCAACCACATGCTTACCAGCTTCCTCGATTTTGCAAAACCCAAGCCCCCGAACTTCCAGGAAGTGGACCTGAAGGAGATCCTGGAAAAGACGGTCGACCTGCTCTCTCTCCCGGCCGGAAAACAACGGGTCCGGATTCAAAGAGAATACCCGAACGGAAGTGTGCCCATTTTCCTGGACCCCGGGCAGATTCGGGAGGCCCTGGTGAACCTGGAGATGAACGCCCTGGAAGCCATGCCGACGGGGGGAACCCTGCGGATCGGGCTCTCCCGGAAAGAGAGCGCGCGAGGTGGTGATCCGGGTCAGCGACACGGGGGTAGGCATCCCCGCGGGCCAGGAATCAAAGATATTCGACCCCTTCTTTACAACCAAAGAGCAGGGCACCGGCCTGGGTCTTTCCATCGTCCATTCCGTGGTAAAAAATCACGGAGGTTCCATTTCGGTCCTGAACAATGCCGGGGGCGGAACCACTTTCTTCCTGACCCTTCCAGTCCCCAAAGGGATCATGGGATGTTTCGGCGCAGTCGGGCCGGTGGATCCGGGGGAAAAGTAGAATATTCACCGCGGAGAGCGCAGAGAACGCAGAGCAGTAAAAAAAACGGAGCTTTCAGAAATTTCCTCCCCCTTTTGACGGAGGAGAGGAGGGTGGGGGTGATAGAATTTTGAAATCCAATCATTTTATACTCAATTCCTCCTCGCCCCCGCCCTCTCCCTCGAGTGGGAAGGGACTTTCAGAGCCCAATTACCCATTATTCGCCTTTTGACAAGTGGGATTTTCTCTGCGTACTCTGCGTCCTCTGCGGTGAAAATGTTCTGAGGTTTTATGAAGCCAAGAATCCTGATCGTGGATGACGAAGTCCGCATGCAGCGGCTCTTCGAAATCAACCTGACCCCCAATTATGAAGTATTGACCGCCGGCGGGGCGAAAGAAGCCCTGGAAATTTTGAAAGCCGGCGGCGTCACTCTCCTCATCACCGACCTGAAGATGCCCGGGATGACCGGGATGACCCTCCTCCAGGAAGTCCGCAGAATCATGCCCGACCTTCCGGTCATCCTCATGACCGCTTACGGGACCGTGGAGGGGGCCGTTCAGGCCATGAAAGAAGGGGCGGTCGACTACATCCTCAAGCCCATCAAGATGGAGGAGATGGAAATCCTCATTGAGAAGACTCTTTCCGTCTGGCGCCTGAAGGATGAGAACCGCAATCTCCGCCAGGAGCTGGAATCCCTTTACGGGCCGGACAATATCATCGGCGATCACCCCGCCATGCAGAAGATCCACCAGCTCATCTCCCAGGTGGCGGGCACCAAGGCTACCGTGCTCATCCAGGGGGAGAGCGGGACGGGCAAGGAGATCGTCGCGCGCGCCATCCATTACCGGAGCGACCGTTCGAGCAAACCCTTCGTGGTCATAAACTGCGCGGCCATCCCCGCAAACCTTCTGGAGAGCGAACTCTTCGGCCATGAGAAGGGCGCTTTCACCGGCGCGGTCAAGACCAAAAGGGGGCGCCTGGAGCTGGCGGACGAGGGAACGCTTTTCCTGGACGAGGTCGGGGAGATGCCCCGCGAGCTCCAGGTAAAGATCCTCCGGGTGCTGGAAGAGCAGAAGTTTCAACGCGTGGGAGGGACGGAGTATGTGGAGGTGGACAACCGGATCATCGCTGCCACCAACAAGGACCTCAAGGGAGCGGTGGAAGCCGGATCCTTCCGGGACGACTTGTATTACCGGCTGAACGTCTTCACGATTTCGGTGCCTCCCCTGCGGGAGCGCAAGGAAGACATCCCTCTGCTCGTCGAACATTTTCTCAAGAAGCACCGGGAGGTCTTCAAGAGCAGGGCGGTCCGGGTCACCCCCGAGGCCATGAAGTTCCTCGCCGAAGCCGCATGGCCGGGAAATGTCCGGGAGCTGGAGAACACGCTGGTTCGAGCGATGATTCTTTGCGGGTCCGACACCATCCAGGCCAGGGACTTACCCGAAGAGTTGACCCAGAAGAAAATGGGCGGAGAGAAAAAAACTCCGCTCGATCGCGAGGAGCTGAAGAGCCAGAAGAAAGAGGCCCAGCAGAGGGCGAAGGAAGAGATTGAAAAGAGGTTCGTTATCGAAGCGCTGAAGCAGGGAGAAGGAAACATCCTCCGATCCGCGGAAAAGGTTGGTATGGATCGGCGGCAATTTCAAAATTTGGTGAAAAAATATGGGATCTCCCGGACCGGATTTTTTGAAAAATTGATGCGAGTAAACCCATTCAGAAATGCGAAGAAATCATTCGCACATATAAGTATTTAATTCTTAAAATAAATCTAAAATTTCCCGCTTGTCCCCTTCAATTTTCCTGAAGTTAATCGCCCGCCACCAAATCCCTTTAAAAATTTTTTAATGTTTTAAGCTAGTTACAGGTATATCTGCGGGAAAATTTATGGCCTGAATTTTGCCTCTTCAGGTCAAAAAAGCATTATTAGGCCAAAAAACCATTATTAGGAGGGGCAAATGGCAATCGGAGAGCTAATTCGAGGCCTCAAGAAGAAGGCGGGGATCAAGGATGCTGTCGGGGTGGAGCCTTATTATCCGCCAACCCAGAGCGTCCCGATCGGCCTTCCCAAAAAGGTGGACAGCCTTTGCCCGGAATGCGGGAAGATCATTTCCGCAACCATCCTGGAAAGGGACGGGAAGGTCCTGATGGAGAAAAACTGCCCGGAGCATGGCTTCATCCGGGACCTGGTTTATTCGGATGCCGAGCTCTACAAGAAGTGCGAACGGTGGACCTACGAGGACGGTGACGGGATCCTGAACCCCCAGGTCACGGGAGCCAAGGTCTGCCCGGACGACTGCGGGCTTTGCGACCTCCACGTGAGCCCTCCCGTTCTGGCCAACCTGGACCTGACCAACCGGTGCAACCTGCGGTGCCCCATCTGCTTCGCCAACGCCAACGTCCAGGGTTACGTGTACGAGCCAACCTACGAGCAGGTGGTGGAGATGCTCACGCGGGTCCGCAACCTCAGGCCCGTCTTTCCTCCCGGCCGTCCAGTTTTCCGGGGGAGAGCCGACGATTCATCCGCGCTTCCTGGACATCCTCAAGGCGGCCGCTCCATGGGTTTCAGCCATCTCCAGATCGCCACGAACGGCATCCGGATCGCCAAAGACCCGGAGTTCGCGCAGGCGTGCCAAGGAGGCCGGGCTTTACACCGTTTACCTGCAGTTCGACGGGACGGGGGACGAGGTGTACCGGAAAACCCGCGGCCTCTCAGGCCTCTGGGAATCTGAAGCAGAAGGCGGTGGAGAACGCCAGGGCCGCCGGCCTGCGGATCGTCCTGGTGCCCACGATCATCAAGACCGTCAACGACGACCAGGTGGGCAACATCCTGCAGTTCGCGATCGACAATTCGGACGTCGATCAGCGGGATCAGCTACCAGCCGGTGGCTTTCACCGGGAGGATCTCCATCGAGGAGCGGGAGCGGCAGCGATACACGCTGTCGGACCTGGCCCTCGACATCGAGCGCCAGACCGGCTACCTGAAAGCCACGGGAAGACTGGTATCCCCTTTCGGTGACTTCGCCTTTCTCCAAGCTGCTCACCGCCATCTGGAAATACGACGTGGCCAAGATCACCTCCCATTCCGACTGCGGCATCGGGTCCTACATCTTCGTGAATTCCAAGACCCGGAAGCGTCAGCCCGATCACCAAGGTGATCGACATCGAGGGGTTCACCCACGAGCTGAACAAGCTGGTGAAGCAGAAGATTTCCCACATTCGCGCCCTGACGGCCCTCAGCGCCCAGCACCTGCTGAAGAAATTCTTCCGGGAGGAGGAGGCCAAGGACGGGATGACTCGCGGAGATCTGCCTGGAGCTCTTCCAGGGGGTCGTGGACAAGGAAGCCCAGCAGCGGGTCGAGCTCGTTTACAACTGGAACATGCTCCTGGTCGGGGGAATGCACTTCCAGGATTCCTACAACTACAACGTGGACCGGGTCAAGCGCTGCTGCATCCACTACTCCGCCCCCAACGGGAGGATCTACCCCTTCTGCACCTACAACTCCGGCCCCGTCTTCCGGGAGAAGATCGAGCGCCAGTTCTCCATTCCCCTGGACGAGTGGCGCAAACGCAATCGCGGCGTGGAAGAGGCCGATTACTTCCTTTGCCGGTGATGGAGCTAATACAAACGAAATAACTAAATTTACATAAAATGTAGGGTGCGTTCCCCGAACGCACCGTTTGAAGGCCTGATCGGGGATCAGGCCCTACAAAATTGTCACCAAACAAAATACATTGGTATTATAGGAGACGACAGAAGTAAGTCGACGTTAACAGGGAACCACGGGGATCAACCCAGTCATCTCCCGAAATCCCCCCAACCCCCCTTTAATAAAGGGGGGCGCGGGGGGATTTCTGCAGCCCACAGGTCATTGGAGTTGAGTTGGCGATGACAAATTATTTATGACGTTCACTATAGTTGGTTTCCATCGGGAACAAAACGGCCCTCCCCCTTTGACGGGGGAGGGTGAGGGTGGGGGTGATACCAGTGCTTTTATTAATGAGCCGCAAGGCGGCTGACCGGAGATTCCTTCGTGAGGAGAACGAAAGGAGGCTTTGAAGGCCTCCTTTTTTTTGGGGGACACTATTCTCCTCTGTTAAAGGCGCCGAAGGATTTCCAGCATGGATACGACGCAGAATGCTGACGAACGAGGATCGACGCGGGCTGGTCGGAATTACAATTTCGACTCCGGAACCTGGACGGGTGGCTCCGGATTATTTCCCGCCTTGGAAGTGGGGACCGCGGCCTCGGGGCTGATCTTCGCCTCCGGAGGGGGTAAGGGGGACCCGGGAGGTATCGGCGCCCCCGGGATCGCGGCCTTGGACTCGGGACTCTTTTTCGATTTCGGCGGCTGTCCCGTGTGATAGTAGCGGTAAAGGAGCAGGACGCCGATGATGACCAGAATCGTCGGCCAGACGAGGTCGCTCCAGGCTTCCACTTCGGGAAAGAAGGCGATGACGAAGTTAACCACGAACAGGATCACCCCGATCCCGCCCACGATCCAACTTGCCAGGCTGTAAGGATTGGATAGGAATAAGCCCACTCCCAGGGCCACCAGAACCAGCGGCCAGCTGATGTATATCTCCAGGATGAGCAGCCGGTCCAGAATAAACAAGGCCCCGAGCGTGAGCAGCGCAAGCCCCCCGATCAGTTGGCCTCTCTTGCCTCGCATCCGAGTTTCCTTCCGAAAAAACCTGATTTATTTGAAATTTAGTAACATGTCTGCTATGGTATTTCAACCAAAAAATAGGAGTGCGCAACCCCGCCGGAGGCGGGGTTGCGCCTTAAAAGCGGCATGCTTCGCGGGACTGCCGCACTCCATAGATTTCTCGGGATTCTCGGCCGATGTTCTAGGTTTCTTGCTCCGTACAAATATTTTATGAATAAATTTATCGAAAACCTAAAGCGGCACCGCTACTATGCCCCTCAATTCGTCCACCACCAGCCGTTTCCCCCGGAAGGGGCGCGGTTTTCCCGGCTGGAAAAGGAATTCCCGCCGGCATTGGCCCGGGCCCTGCAGAAGATAGGCGTCCCCGATCTCTACGCCCACCAGGCTGCGGCCATCGAGAAAGTGCGCGGCGGCAAACATGTGGTCGTCTCCACCCCGACCGCGAGCGGGAAGACGCTGATCTACAATCTCCCGGTTGTGGAGGCCCTGCTTCAATCCCCGGAATCGAAGGCCCTGTACATCTTCCCCCTGAAAGCCCTCGAGCAGGACCAGTGCAAGGCTTTCCGGGAGTTCGTGCATCCCTTCCAGTTGCAGGCCCCTTTCCGGGCGGAGATCTACGACGGCGATACCTCGAGTTACCGGCGCAGGAAGATCCGGGAATCCATTCCCCAGGTCCTCATCACCAACCCGGACATGGTCCACCTCAGCCTCCTCCCGTTCCACGCCCAGTGGGAGACGTTCTTCCGCAACCTCCGCTTCGTGGTCATCGACGAGCTCCACACCTACAAGGGGATTTTCGGATCTCATTTGACCCAGGTGCTCCGCCGGCTGGAGCGGGTCTGCGATTTCTACGGGGCGAGCCCTCAGTTCATCGCCTGTTCGGCCACCATCGCGAACCCGCGCGAGTTCGCCGAGAAGCTGACCGGCCTTCCTTTTGAAGAAGTGAGGGAGAGCGGGGCGCCCCGCTCCGGGAGGCATTTCCTGTTCTTCAACCCGAACACCAGCCCCTACACGGTGGCCGCCAAACTTTTCCTGGAATGCCTGGACGCCGGGTTTCGCACCCTGGCGTTCACGCAGGCGAGGAAGATCACCGAGCTGCTGCACGCCTGGGTTTTGAAAGACCGGCCGGACCTGCGAGGAAGGGTAAGCTCTTACCGCGCCGGGTTCCTCCCCGAAGAGCGGCGGGAGATCGAGGCCAAGCTGGTCTCCGGCGAGCTCCTGGGGGTGATCTCGACGAGCGCCCTGGAGCTGGGGATCGACATCGGCGGGCTGGATGTTTGCCTCCTGGTCGGCTACCCGGGGACCGTGACGGCCACCTGGCAGAGGGGAGGACGCGTGGGCCGGGCCGACCGGGAATCCCTGGTGGCCCTGATCGCCCAGCAGGACGCCCTGGACCAGTATTTCATGCGCCACCCGGGGGATTTTTTCGGCCGGGGATTCGAGGGCGCGGTGGTCGATCCGGACAACTCCGTGATCGTCTCCAAGCATCTCGTCTGCGCCGCGCGCCGAGATCCCCTTGCGCCTCGATGAGACGTTTTTCCCGCTGGAGAAATACGCGCCGCTTCTGGACCAGCTCGTTTCGGACGGGGACCTCCTGCGGAGCGCCTCGGGGCGGGAATGGTTTTCCCACCGCTTGAACCCGCACCGCTTCGTGGACATCCGTTCGGCCGGGGAAGGGTACACGATTTTCGAGGAGGAGACGAAGCGGCTCATCGGCAAAGTCAGCGTCCCGCGGGTTTTCAGCGAAGGCCACCCCGGGGCCGTCTATCTCCACCGGGCCGAAACCTACCTGGTCACCCACCTCGACCAGGGGAAGCGGGAAGTCTGGGCGAAGCAGGCGGAAGTGGACTATTACACGCGGGCCCTCTCCGAGAAAGAGACGGAGATCCTCTCCACGGTCAAGACCCAGCCCTTCCCCCACTTCACCGCCTGTTATGGGAAGCTGAAGGTGACCGAGCGCGTGCGGGGCTTCGAAAAGCGGCGCATCTTCGGCCAGGACCTTCTCACCGTTCACGAGCTGGAGATGCCTTCCCACATCTTCGAGACCATGGGGCTCTGGATGATCCTCCCGGGGGAGATGTCCCGCCGGCTGAAGGAGGAGGGGCTGCACTTCATGGGAGGGATTCACGCCGTCGAGCATGCCTCCATCGCCCTCTTTCCGCTCTTTGCCCTCTGCGACCGGAACGACATCGGGGGAATCTGCTACCCCCTCCATCCTCAACTGGAGAAGCCCGCGATCTTCATCTACGACGGGTACCCCGGGGGGGTCGGCCTGGCCGATTACGCTTACGGAATCCTGGAGGAGCTCCTGCGGAAGACTCTTTCCCTGATCCGCGACTGCCCGTGCCTGGACGGCTGCCCCTCGTGCGTTCACTCGCCCAAGTGCGGCGCGGGGAACAAGCCCCTGGACAAAAGGGCCGCGGAATTTGTCCTGGAGTGCCTCTTGGGAGAGCCGGGGAGGGAGAGAACAGCGGGACACGGGGTTCAGCCCGGCCTGTTGCCCGACGCCGCAGTTGCCGCGCCGGAACACTCTGAGCCGGCCGAATGCCGGGAAGCCCGAATTTCTCCGCCACCCTCCTGGGTCCTGGAAGAGATTTGCCGCCACCGGATTTTGTTCCTGGACATCGAGACTCAGCGGAGCGCGGAAGAGGTGGGCGGCTGGCACAACAAACATCTCATGCGCGTCGCGGCGGCCGTGGTTTACGATTCCAAGGACGGCTGCTTCAGCGTTTTCGGAGAGGATCGAATTCACGAGCTGATCGAGAAGCTCAAGACGGCGGACCTGGTCGTGGGCTTTAACATTGCCGATTTCGACTACCACGTCCTGAAGGGGTACACTTCTTTCCGCCTGGGCCAGCTGAAGACCTTCGACCTCCTGCAGGATATCGCCAGGCAGCTGGGTTACCGGGTATCCCTCGGCCACCTCGCCAACAAGACGCTCGGGACCGGAGAAGTCGGCCGACGGGCTGCAGTCTCTCCAGTGGTTCAAAGAAGGCAAAATGGAGGAGATTATCTCCTACTGCCGCAAGGACGTGGAGATCACCAAAGACCTCTTCCTATTCGCCCTGGCCAACGGCTATCTCCTCTACGAGACGAAGGCGGGCCGGCTGGTCCGGCTGCCGGCGGAATGGAAACTTTCAAGAATAATTGGCAATGGGCAATAGGCAATGGGCAATATTTTTGCCCTTTGCCTTTTGATTTTCCTATAGCCCACAGCCTCTAGCCAATTGCCCGTCTTTAGCACACCCTGCAAAGCAAAATAGGGACCGTTGCGGTGTGGATGATCTTCTGGGCCACGCTCCCGAGAACGAACTGGGCCACGCCGGTTCGCCCGTGAGTGGACATGGCGATGAGGTCAAACCCCCGGTCGCGCGCGTGGTCCACAATCTCCTGCGCGTCATGGCCGTACCGCACCACTGAAGTCACCTTGACCCCCACGCTTTTCAAGTTGGCCTCCACTTTCGCCAGGTACTCCTCCGCTTCGCGGACGACGTTCACCTGGTGCTGGACCGGGTCCGCTCCGGGGAAGGTGTAGGCGAGGGCCACCCGAATGAGGGTCACTTCGCCGTCGTGAATCTTGGCCAGCCATTCGACCCGCGGGATTATCCCCTCGGCGAGTTTAGAGCCATCCAGAGGGACCAGAATTTTCTTGAACATGAGATCCTCCTTTCTTGATTTCTCCGGGATTTTTTAACTTTAGGATCATCTCCAATTTAGTTGATCGAATTCTTCTAAAAACCTAACAAGGGTTCGGAAGGGAAGACCCATTCCGCCACAAGCTTTGGCGGGATAAAGCTTGGGTTACAAGGACCTAATGGCTCTCCGCAATGCGCAGCGGGGGCCTGAACGGGCCTGCTTCAAAGGACAGAAGAACACCCCCGCCAGAACCAAGAACGGATAGGTGCCTCATGATTGTGGCGGAATGGGTCTTCCCTTCCGAACCCCTGGAATCCCAGCACAATTTACCAGTCCCGCCGTATTTTCCTTCAACTAAATTGGAGACGGATCCAGGACTTTTTACGGAATCATCAATTTACAGGATCGAATATTCGGTGAAAGCCTCACTCCTCGAATCCCTCACTATTTTACCTGTACCGCCGTATTGCATTCAACTGAATGATGACTCAAAAATGTACTTGCCCATGTTGAGCAGTTGCGTCTCGGGAACGTTTTCAAACCTCGGGCGCCGCGGTGAGTTTATGATCCGTCTTCCTGAGGACCTTCTGGGAAAGAACGGCGACGCCGGCAAGCGCCAGGCCGCTCACGTCGAAGACGAGAGAAGGATAGACCAGCGCCACGCCGGCAACGATCAGGATGATCCTTTCGTACCAGGTGGTCTCTTTGAACATCCACCCGTCCATTCCTGCCGCCAGCGCAAAGATCCCCACGAGTGCGGTGATGAAGGTCCAGAATATGCTGAGAGGATCGCCCTTGAGCAAGAGCGCCACCCCGTCGGGGTGGAGGGTGAAGTTGAAGGGGACGAGAAAAGCCGGGAGCGTGTATTTCCAGGCCTGCATCGTGGTCTTGTAGGGGTCCCCGCCGGTCAGGGCGGCGGCGGCGAAAGGCGAGAGAGCCGTAGGGGGCGAGACTTCCGAGAGGATCGAGTAGTAGAAAATGAACATGTGAGCGGCGTAATCGGGAACGCCGAGCTTGATCAGCGCCGGCGCGGCGATAACCGCACAGATGATGTAAGAGGCGGTGACGGGGACGGCGAGCCCGATCACCCAGACCACCATGGCGGTAAACACGGCGGTGAGAAGGAGACTGCCCCCCGCGTAGTCGATCACGATGGAGCTGAATTTAAGCCCCAGGCCGGTCAACGTGACGACCCCCACGATGATTCCCGCAGAAGCGCAGGTGGCGGCCACCGAAAGGACGCCGATCGACCCGGCGCGCAGGGCGGAAACCAGCTTTTTGGGGAAAATGGCGGTCTCCGGCCGGATGAAGCTGACGGCGAAGGCGATCACCGTGGACCAGAACACGGCCATGATGGGGGTGAACCCGACCACCATGATCGCAACGATGGCGATGAGGGAGGTGAAATGGAATCCGTACCGGAGCGTGAGCTGCCAGAGGGAGTAAGTCCGGTCGAATGCGACGACCTTGGCGCCGAACTTCTTGGCGTCGAACTCCACCATGAGGAAAATGGCCCAGTAGAAAAGAATGGTCGGGATGATGGACATGACGATCACGTCAAGGTATGAAATCTTCAGGAATTCGGCGATCAGGAAGGCCGCGGCTCCGAGTACAGGGGGGGAGAGAATGGCGCCGATCCCCCCGGCCGAGAGGAGGCCGCCGGCCGCTTCCTTGCTGTAGCCCGCCCGGGCCAGCATGGGATACGCTACCGAGCCGAGGGTCACGGTCGTTGCCACGCCGCTTCCGGAGGGGCCGCCCAGGAGGAAAGAAGCCAGGGTCACCGTCCGGCCGGCGCCGGTGGGCTTCCCGCCCATGGCGGTCAGGGAAAAGTCGATGAAAAATTTCCCGGCCCCGGAGTATTCGAGGAAAGCCCCATAGATGGTAAAAAGAATGATGAAAGTGGAAGAGACGTCAATGGGGACGCCGAAGATCCCCTCCAGGGTCATGTACATGTGGCCGATCAAACGTTCCAGGCCGTAGCCGCGGTGGGTCCAGGGGGCCGGCAGCCAGGGGCCGACGTAGGCGTACACCAGGAACGAACCTACCACACAGGGGAGGATCCAGCTCGTAGTGCGGCGGGTGGCCTCCAGGACCAGGAACATGAGAAGGCTGCCGAAAAAGAGGTCCAGGGTCGTCGGGGTCACGGAGCGGTAAATGAACTCTTCGAAATCAAGGAAGGTGTAAACGATGCAGGCCACCGAGAGGACCGAAAGAAGATAATCGTACCAGAGGATGCGGTTGCGAAAACGCTTCAGGGAGGGGAAGACCAGGAAGATCAGGAAGAGGGCGAACATGACATGAATGCCCCGGAGGATCTGGGTCATGATGATCCCCACCGCGGCATAGAGATGAATCAAAGACATGATCACGGCCACGGCCGTGGTGAAAGTGTCCATGCGTCCGACGAGCCGGCGGGAAGGTCCTTCCTCCTCCTCGATGTACGCTTCGGCCTTCTTCAGCCGCTCTTCGGTGATGAACTCCTCTTGCGGCTTCTGCGCCGATTTCTTCTCCCCCTCCATTCCCCCTCCTCTATTTCACGATTGCCGCCCCTCCCGGGCATTCGTCGTCACGAGACGCATGAATCGGGAAAACCAAATGCGGGCTCGAGAAAGGCTTTCCACCCTGAGCTCCAGACGCTCTCCCGGCTCTCCCAGTTGCCCCAGGGAAACCTTCCGGCCCGCTAAATCCACGGTTTGGAGATGGGTCATTCCGACGCGCACGGAGAAAGATTCCATGCTCCGGCGGAGAGGATAGTACTCCCGGCCGTCTTCAAACCCGTAATACTGAGCCACGCCGGCGCTTGGGGTGCTCACGCCTTTGAGCACGATTTCATTCCTCTCCCCCACCTCGAAATCCTCCGCTGCCGGCGCGAGGTAAATGGAATGGATATAAGAGAGGGTGAATCTGCGGGGGGGAGCCAAAGGAATTCGGAGTTCCCGTCCCCGGTCGGTGTTGGTAACGACGAGGAAAGAAGTTTCTTTCATGGAAAAGGCTCCTCCCGCGGCTGTCAAAAACAGGGCCGGAATGAGGAGGAGCCAGGCTGCGGGCTTCAATTGGGGACCTTGACCCCTTTTTCCTGGTAATACTTGATCGCCCCGGGATGGAAGGGGGTCGAAGATCCGACTACCGCGCTTTGAAGGGACAGAAGTTCGGCTGACTTATGTATGGCAACCAGGTCCGGCTTGTGCTCCAGGAGGGCTTTGACGATCTGGTAGGCCAGAGTTGAGTCGAAGGATTCCAGGCAAACGAGCTTGGTGGCGACCCCGATGACGGGCACGTCGGCTTCCATCCCCATGTAGGTCGTCTTGGGGATGACCGCCCGGTAATAAACAGGCCCGTACTTTTGGTTCAGGTTGGGGAGGGCTTTGTCTTGAGGAAGGAGGCGGATCGAGGTTCCCGGCGTGGCGGCGAGGTCCATCACCGCCGCGGTCGGCAGGCCCCCATCCCAGCAGAAGGCGTCCACCTTCCGGTCTTTCAGGGCTCCGGCTGATTCCGCAACGCTGAGCCGTTCCTGCTTGATGTCCTTTTTCACGTCCAGCCCGAAAGCCTCCAGGATGCGCAGCGACTTCACCTCCGTGGCGCTTCCCGGGGCCCCGACGGACACCCGTTTCCCCTTGAGTTCACTCACGGAAGAGATTCCGCCGTCCTTCATGACAACCATGTGATTGAGGTTTCCGTACAGGACGGCCAGGGTGCGAAGGGGGATTTTCCCGTCTTTCGCAAACCTCCCCTCGCCTTTTATGGCGTCGACGGCCACGTCGGCAATGACCATGGCGAGCTCGCCTTTGCCGGCCTTGAGAAGCTTGATATTGTCAACGGCCGCGGCGGTAACTTCCGCCGTGCAGGAGACCTGGGGGACGTATTTAGAGATGACCTGGGCCATCCCCCCGCCGTAGGGGTAATAAACTCCCCCTGTCCCCCCGGTGAGAAGCGAAAGGCTCTTGGCCGTTTTCGTTTGAGCCCACCCTCCCGCTGCGGTTGAAAAGATGAGAGCCACGCAGAAAAACAAAATCCATCCGTTTCGGTTCCTCATTTCTCCCCCTCCTCTATCCAGATTTTGGTGCAGGTATCTGATGAGACCTAGGCGCTCGGAAATTTTTCTCCCTTTCATCCCGCGGCTGTGCCTGGCCGACAGAGCCGCGGTTCCACACGCCCGGCAATCAGTTCAAATTGCTAAACGGCGAAACCGCCAAATTGCTTTGTTCGAATGACTTTTCTTGCTCCAACTGGCGATCCGTTCCGTATCGTATCTGAGGAAATTCCTGAGAGTAAATCTGGGTATTCTCCGATTTTATTTCTTCCTGGATTCCCGCTTTCGCAGAGATTTTTATGGCGCATTTTATTTTACGTTTTTACCTTAGGTTTCTTAATTTTCGCAATGGGATCTCACCGCATTCATCAAATTGTAACTGTTTAGCCCTTCGTAAAGTGTTCCAAAATTGCCAGGAAAACCCCAGAAATCCCCCTTAATCCCCCTTTTTCAAAGGGGGAAACCCTATCTCCTCCCTTTGGAAAAGGGAGGCTGGGAGGGATTTCTGGGAAACACCTTTCAAGCCGCTAAATTGACGCGTCAAATGAAATATGGCGGTATAGCCAAAAATCTGATTAAAGAATCCTTTATTTTGAGAAATCCTTCCACTCCATTGAACGCATATCACCGGAAAGACCGCCATATTTTATTTAACATATTTACTCAGGAGTGGTCGGTTGTCTGAATACATCTGACACTTCGGCCTCAGAAATGTAAAATTATGTACCCCATTAAAATCTCTGCTTTCGCGGGAATGACGGTTCTGTTCTAATTCCGACACGGTCTGTTGGACGGGGAAGGGTGGGGGTGAATAGAATTTGAATTTCCAAAACTTTATTTCTGAATGCCGGGTCACTACCGTTCCCTGCCGCGAGGAGGGAGGGAGTATCCGGATGGAAACGAGGCTAGCGGGTAAGAGATCTTCCGGGAGAATGGCGCTTCGGCGGGGAAGGGGCCGGAGGATCTCCTGCCCCTCTTTATTCCTCAGGTCAACGGTGATGCAATTGCTATTGCGGTGTGTGCGTTTGGAACAGACGCTCCGTTCCCAAGCCCTGGCAGGCCCCAGGCGCCCGATCTCATCGGCCAACGCTGGCCGTTCCGCCATGACCATCGCGGGCCCGGCGTCGCCGAGCATTATGCTGCGGTGGGGCATGGTCCGTTTCCGGGAAAGATCCAGAACCTTCGTACCCTCCAAGCCTTGCGGCATGAAACCCCCAACGGGCAGAGGCTGGGAGCGGGGAGCCAAGGGCCAATGTTCTTATCTATTGGTTTCTCGGCCGTCCGCTCTCCGGTATCACAGATTAATGTTGGAGTACTTCCGCCAGGGTCTTACCTCTGATTTGTTTTCCAGGACGTCCAGGCACTGGTTGATGCACTTTCGGGTGTCGTGGGGCATGATGACGTCGTCGAGGTAGTTGCGCTCCGCCCCCCGGTACGGGTTCTCGTACAGGTCGCTGTACATCTGGACGCGCTCCTTGCGGGTCTGCTCGGGGTTGGGAGAGGTCTTGATCTCCTTGGCGAAGATCACGCTTGCGGCCGTCTCCGCGCCGACGATCGTCACCCGCGCCTGGGGCCAGGCGAACATGAAATCCGCCCCCGTGTCCTTGCAGCACATGCCCAGGTAGGCGCCGGCGTAGGATTTCCGCAGGATGATGGATATCTTGGGCACGGTGGCGTCGATGTAGGCGTAGAGCATCTTGGCCCCGTGGCGCAGGATGCCTTTCCATTCCTGCTCCGGCCCGATCCAGTACCCCGGGGTGTCGTGGAGGTTCACGAGGGGGATCCCGAAGAGGTCGCAGAACCGGACGAACCGGGCGACCTTGTCCGCCGCATCGCAGTCGATCGCCCCGGCTTTGGACATGGGCTGGGAAGCCACGATGCCCGCGGTGCGCCCGTTGAAACGGCCGAACCCGATGATCACGTTCGTGGCGTAATACTTGAACAGCTCGAAAAAGTACCCGTCGTCCACGATGTGGTTTATGACCTTGTGCATGTCGAAGGGCCTGGAAGGCGTTTCCGGCACCAGGGTGTCCAGCTCTGGGATGGCTCGCCCGGGGTCGTCCCCGGTCGCCTTTCGCGGCGGCTTCTCCTTGTTGTTGCTCGGGAGGAAACCCAGCAGCTCTCGGGTCTTCTCGAGGCAGTCCTTGTCATCCTCTACGACGACGTGGGTCTGGCCGGTCTTGTAAGCGTGGGCCTTGATCCCGCAAAGTTCTTCGAGGGAGATCTCCACCCCGGTCTGGGTCTTTACAAAGGCGGGCCCGGCGATCCCCATGAACCCGGTCTTGCGGGTCTGGAACACGAAATCCTGCATGATGGGGTGGTACGCCTGCCCTCCGAGGCAGGGCCCCATGAGCAGGGCGATCTGAGGTACGATCCCCGAGGCAAGGATCTGGGAGCGGAACAGCCAAGCGTAGGATTGGAGAGTGTCCATTCCCTCCTGGAGGCGGGCCCCGCCGGAGTCGTTCATGCCCACGAACGGCCAGCCCTTCTCCTTGGCGAAATCGATGGCCTGCGAGAATTTTTTCCCGTGGTATTCGCCGAATGTCCCCGCCATGGAGGTGTAATCCTCGGCCCCCACTACGACCATCCGGCCGTTGACCTTCCCGAAGCCGGTGATCACGCCTTCCGCGGCCACGTCCCGTTTTTCCATCCCGAAGGCGGTGGTGCGGTGCCGCACGAACATGCCGGTCTCGGTGAAAGTCCCCGGATCGAAGAAATCCTCCACCCGCTCGCGGGCGGACATCTTGCCTTCCTTGTGCTGCCCCTCGACGGCCTTGGGGCCGCCCATCTGCTTTATTTTGTTTCGCCGATCCTCATAATCCTTGTATATGGCTTGAAATCCCTTCTCCTTAAATTCCATGAAGAGAATCCTCCTTTAGGGTCAAAATTTAATCAGTCCTGCGGAGCCAATGAAAGAAATACTTACCGCCTATTACTTAGTACAGTAGTTCATAAATTCACTAACGTATTCAGGTTACGCAGCGGCCTGCTTCTGTACTATGTTGCAGGCTCTTGAAGTTTGGAAAAAGGAAACCCTGGCCATGAGAACAAGCCTCAAAAATCCCCCCTCCCCCCTTTGATAAAGGGGGGCGGGGGGGATTTCTGGAAGGGACGTATCAAGGAACTCGTTTGCTTGTCTCTGACTCTGCCGTACTGTGAACCCTTTTAAGCGAAAAAATACGATACGATATTTATGGAAATGCCCACTTAAGTTTCAACCGTAACCCAAAACTCCCCCTTCCCCTTGACGGGGGAGGGGGAGGGTGGGGGTGATAAAATCTGGGAAGTTCAGCAATTCGCCGGCCTCCGGAATGATGTGAAAAACCCGCAAACCGATTTTCACAGCTTCCCCTGTGCAGGGGAGGGGCCGGTCTTTACGCCCAGCGCTATCGCGCCTTGCGTCCGTTTACCGATTGGCTTTGCGGAAGCCGAGCTGATCGAGAGCGATGATGGTCTTCTGGATGTTCGCCGTCCCCTCGACGATCTGGATGGACTTGGCGTCCTTGAAGTACCGGGCGACGGGATATTCCGTGGAGTACCCGTAGGCGCTGAGAATTCTCATGGCGAAGTCCGAGGCGCGCCCGGCAACTTCCCCGGCGTAGTACTTGGCCATGGAGGTCTCGAGGACGTTGTTCAGCATCCCCTCGTCCTTCTGAAGGGCGGCCCGGTAAACCAGGAAACGGGCGGCTTCGAGCTCTGTGGCCATGATGGCGATCATGTCCTGGTTCATCTGGAACTCTCCGATCCGCTGGCCGAACTGGCTGCGCTCGTTGCAGTACTTGACGGCCGCGTCAAGAGAGGCCTGCGCGATGCCCAGCCCTCCGGCGGCGCAGGAGAGGCGCGTCTGGTTCAGGGAGCCGAAGACGTGCTTCACGCCTTCGCCCAGCTGGCCCAGCACCGCGTTCTTGGGCACCTTAACGTCTTCCAGGATGATCTCGCCGGTCGGAGCCGCGTGAAGCCCCATCTTGTCGAGGGGCCGGGTGGAGATCCCCGGGAGGTGCATGTCCAAAAGGAAGGTGGAGAGGCCTTTGCTCTTCGCGGCCGGGTCGTGGTAGGCATACAAGATGCAGAGGTCAGCCACCTGGGCGTTGGAGATCCAGGTCTTGGAGCCGTTGACCAGGAAATAATCCCCCTTCGGGATGGCGGTTGTCTTCATCGACATCACGTCGGAGCCGGCGTTCGGCTCGGTGATGGCGAAGCAGCTGATGTGCTCGGTGGAGACCAGCTTGGGGATGTGCTTCTTCTTCTGCTCTTCGGTCCCGTACCGCAGGATAGAGAGGGCGGGGCCGAAGGTCTGCATGTTGAAGGTTACCCGGAGGGAGGCGCTGGCCCGGGCGATCTCTTCGGTGATAATCGTTCCGGCCAGAAAGCCCATGCCGTTTCCCCCGTACTGCTCCGGGATCAGGGTGCCGTAGAAACCCAGGTCGGCCATCTTCTTGATGACCTCCCGGGGGAAATAATTTTCCGTTTCCCATTTGTCCGCGAAGGGGACGATCTCCTTCTCGGCGAAATCGCGGGCCGTTTCCCGGATGGCCAGCAGTTCATCGCTCAATTTAAAATCCATTTTCCCTCCATAATGAAAGGTCCGGACCACAAGTTTCGAGCTTCAGATCGGTCCCAAGCCTCGGGCTTGCGACATGCAACCTGTGACATGTGGGCATTCCTCAGACCTAAGCTGCACCGAATACTATAGTGAACGACTTAAATAGGTTGACATGCTGTTGGCCTCTGGTTGACCCGCAAAATCCCCCCTTGCCCCCCTTTGATAAAGGGGGGGTGGGGGGATTTACCGGGATTGCCTAACATGCAATGTCCACTTTCTTTCGTCGGGCACTATAAACCGCTAGATTGCCAAATTGCTCAATTGTAATGGTAAATCGCTAATTCCAAATTGCTAAGTTGCGAAATTGCTAAATTGCAATTTCTTCTTATTCAATAACCGCCAAAACCATGTCAGTCTCACAGGTCTGGCCGACGGTTACCTTGATCTCCTTCACTTTTCCCGATGCCGGGGAGACGATGGGCATCTCCATCTTCATGGCTTCCAGGACGGCGATCTCATCATCCTCTTTCACCTGGTCGCCGACTTTCACCTTGATATCAACGATCTTCCCAACCATTGGGGCGGTCACATTATGGGCCATATACAGTCTCCTTTCCTTTTCCTTTTCTTGGGATTTTTAAACCGCGGGAAGCGCACTCAGAGGTTTGCTTGACGGTTTTTTCCTTCCTGCCGAATGACCCGGCGGGAAGGTGTAAGATCTATCCACTAATATCGTAAGGGTTTTCTTTTGTCAACATAGATTTCCAATAAAATAACTGCGGATTTGAGGCCCTGCCCGGGGTTCGCGCGCGAGGAGACATTGGGCCGGGATATGCCCTTTCCGGTTGACTTTTCACACCTCGCCTATCTATATTTACCGCACCAAGCGAGTGCGCCCTTAAGTGGCACACTCCCGTGCCAGTGAGATTCACCATTCATCTTTTTAGCCTTGGCGGCCTTTGCGTCCTTGGCGTGACCGCATCAGGAGGATTTTCTTATGCCAACCATCTCAAGCCGTGACCGCATCCGTGCCTGCATGAAGCGGACTTACGCCGACAGGGTCCCCGTCGGGCTGATCGTGGGCCCTTTTCGGGCCGCGATTCTCGAATCTTCGCTGGGGGATTACTTTCAGGACCCAAAGAAACTGGCGGATTCAACGGTGGCCAGCTTCGAGCTTTTCCGGCAGGACAGCGTGGATGTCGGCTGGGACATCATGATGGAGGCCGAAACGGCCGGCGCGGAGCTGGAGTTTTCCGACGACTCCGTGCCCCAGGTGAGAAAGCACATTTTATCCGAGAAGTCGGCGCTCTCATCCCTCGTCCTTCCCGACCCGGAGAAGAGCGGGAGGTTTCCCCGGTACATCGAGGCCTGTAAGGATGTGGCGAGCCGGTTGAAGGAACCCGTTCTCTCCGGCACCGTCACGGGCCCATGGACGACCGCCACGGGCCTCAGGGGGGCGGAGCAGCTGATCCTGGACACGATGGACGACCCGGCTTTTGTGGATGAGCTTATGAGGTTCACGACGGAGGTGACCAAGATTCTCGGGTCCAGGGTCCTCGAAACGGGCATCGGCCTGACCATGGGCGAGGCGGCCTCCTCCTGCAGCCTGATCTCCCCGGCCATCTACCGCCGGTTCATAAAACCCCGCCACCAGGAGATCGTCCGTTTTTTCCGCGAGAAGAAATCCGGCCTGTCCATGCACGTGTGCGGCTACATCGACCCCATCATGGGGGACATCCTGGACCTGGGCATCACCGCCCTGAGCCTGGACAGCCCCTCCTCGCTGAAAAAGATGGTCGCTCTGTCGCAGAAGAAGATCGCCCTGGTGGGGAACGTCGCCCCCTCTCTCTTCGTGAGCGGGAGCCGGGAGGAGATTGAAGATTCGGTAAAAGAATGCATCCGGGTGGCCGCGCCGGGAGGCGCCTTCATCATCTCCTCGGGCTGCGAACTCCCCTACAACGCCACAATCGAAAGGGCCCGGTTCTTCATCGAGGCGGCCAAGGAGTACGGAAAGACCGAAAATATCCCTTTCGGCGGGGCAGGGGAGAATGACGGAGTGTAATCAATGCGTTCTGCCGGGCGTGGTTCGAAACTTAAAATATAAATCAAATAGTAAACTCAACAAGTGCAAAAATATTCCCTACAAGTGCTTCCGCAGCCCCGTTTTCATTAGGTGAAAAAGCGTTTCAGACATTGTTGCAGGAATTCACCGCTGGTGACTTTTGGCCCCCCTTTATTAAAGGGGGGGGCGGGGGGGATTTCTGACCGGGCTTTCCAAGAAAATCCCCCCTTTCCCCCCTTTTCCAAAGGGGGGAATTTTTGCATCGTTTAGGTAAAGCCAAAGCCTTTCATATTCTTGAATGATTGTTGCCATGAAGCACGAAGCCGCCGCTCTCCAAGGAAGCATTCGCTTACACCAAGCTGTTTATGCGACAGAAATTAAGCTAATTTAATTAAAATTAAATACAATTAAGTAAATTTATAAAATAATGCTTGACAACATAAAATTTTTCAATATAATATGATAACATGAATATCTTTTAATGAGTACCTACCTATACCAGCCGTATTGGAGTTCAGTGTATGGGCCAGTGGTTTTCACACCGCACATTTGGCTGGATGATCCCAATCCATAACCCTGTCTCCGTCCTGTTCCGCTTGCCGCGTATCCTGATCGGCTCCTTTTGCCTCGGCTCCAAACAGATGGGGGAAAATTCTTTTCATTTCTTGTAAAAGATATTGCGTCTTTCCTCCATATGCCGTGGAGCGTCATTCGTTTGGGGGAGATTTTTGCACGGGAACTGATCACCTTCGGAATCCGCAGACCCGTCTTTTCACCTGAAAGCTGAATCCTGGAACCTTCGGCCAGTGTCTTTGGTTGCGAGCCGAATATTTTCTATTTGTCTTCCAACTTGAAGCCGAGCCCTGTTTTTTTATGTTCCAACCTGAATCGGAAAGGTTCACTCCCAATGTTTTTTGAAAACCTCATTACGAACCTCTCTTCGACACTGGCGAATGTCCCTTCCGATGAAGTGAACGTGGAGATCGCCCGCGCCCTGGACTCCATCCGTCATTCTTTCCGCATAGATTGCACCGCCCTGATGGAAGTGCGCGACCGGCAGCAGATCCAGATTATTAGTATGAGCCGGCGGGAGGAAGCGGAGCAATTGGCTCGGGCCATGCCCGAGATCAACGCGTTTCCCTGGGTTTACCAGCGGGTGGTGGAAATGGGTCAGCCGATTATATTTTCCTCCCTGGCAGGGCTTCCGCCCGAGGCAGAGCGGGAAAGGTCTTTCTGGGAAAATTCAGGCATAGAGGCGATGCTCCTGATTCCCCTCCGCTTCAAGGGAGCAGTCACCCACCTGATCAGCCTCGCTAACAGCACGAACGGCTTCGAATGGCCCCAAAACTGCCCGCGGCGTTTGGGGCTCATCGGCGAACTAATCGTCAGGGCGCTCCTTGACCGCGCTGAGCGCGAAGCCGGGTTGAAGATTCAAAGGGACCTGCGCAAGGCGTTGGAGGAGGTGTCAAATCTTCGGAAACAGTTCAACGGGGAAGAGGCAAATAGCCGGCAGGATCTGAAATTTCAAGATCGCTTTCCCGACATTATCGGGGCGAGCGATCCTCTGCGTTATGTTCTCTACCGCATCGAGCAGGTCGCCCGTACGAAGACCACTGTCCTCTTGATGGGAGAGACCGGCACCGGCAAAGGCCTCTTCGCCCGGTCGCTTCACGAGGCGAGCAATCGAAGGGACAAGCTCTTTGTGAATGTGAACTGCGCCGGCCTGGCACCGAACTTGATCGAGAGCGAGCTATTCGGCCGGGAGAAGGGCGCCTTTACCGGCTCGACGGCGAGGCAGATCGGGCGCTTTGAACTGGCGGACAGGGGGACCATTTTTTTGGACGAGATCGCCGAGCTGTCCCTCGACCTTCAGTCCAAATTGCTGAAGGTGATCGAGAGCGGTGAATTTGAGCGCTTGGGCAGCCCGCGGACGATCAAGGTAGATGTTCGCATCATCGCCTGCACCAATCGGAATCTCGAAGAGGAGATCCAAAAAGGGAGATTTCGGAGGGACCTTTTCTACCGGCTCAATGTATTCCCGATTACCATTCCCCCGCTTAGGGAGAGGAAAAAGGACATTTCCCTCATCGTCAACTTCTATCTGGAAAAATTCAGCAGGATGCACGGCAAAGACACACCGAACCTTTCCGAGAACGCCATGAAAACCCTCGAAAATTATTGCTGGGCGGGGAATGTTCGGGAGTTGATCAATGTAATCGAGAGGGCGGTTATCATGAGTCGTGGTCCCGAGCTCCGGCTTGAAGAGCAGATGGAGGTTATGCCCTTTGATCCTTTACAGCAGGAAACCCTCAATGGTCAGGAGGAAGGAAAAAGAAAGGGCCTTCTCGAAATAGAACGGGAACACATCCTGGCCATGCTTCAAGAAATCGGCTGGAAAATAGAAGGAAGCAATGGAGCCGCTATACTCCTGGGAATAAACCCAAGTACCCTGCGGTCTCGAATGAAAAAGCTGGGCATCCGGAAACCACATAAAGCGTCCGGACAGCAAATCCCCGTAATCCGGAATCCGTAATTTTTCCATTCCTTCCGCAACCCAAAATCCGCAATTCTTCAATCCTCCGCACTCGAATTCCGAATTCCGTATCAATTTAGCCCTTTGAAAATCATGCCGATTTAGAACACCCACCGCTGAAATCCCCCCCAACCCCCCTTTGCAAAGGGGGGCAGGGGGGATTTCTGGAAGCTCTTTTCAGAGGAAAATGTCATCTTTTTCAAAGCGCTAAAGTGTTACCGAATTCCGCATTCCGCAATTAGCAGTTTGCGGAAAAACCCAATTCAGGAGGTCATTGCGAGGAGCCCAGGCGACGCGGCAATCTGATTTTGTTAGATTTTATTCTGAATCAGATTGCTTCGCTTCGCTCGCAATGACAGCTCAGAGAGTTTTTCAGCAAACTGTTAGAGGTTCGTCAGCCTTAGAACCGCGAAATACAGGGCCATCTGCGAAATATCGCGGGGAAGCCTCGAAATCTCGCGGCCAAATCCGCCCATCAATTCACCTCCTGAGATGTATCTGAAGAAACCATCAACAAATTCGGCCGATATTCAATTCTCACCTATCGCGGAACGTTTAGGCACAAAACCTGCCTATGCTACTGAGTCTTCCTGTTCACTCAACAAGTGCAAAAATATTCCATGCAAGTGCTTCCGCAGTCCCGGTTTCATTGGGTCAAAAAGCGTTCCGACATTCTTGCAGGAATTCACCGCTGGTGACATTTGGCCCCCCCTTTATTAAAGGGGGGCGGGGGGGATTTCTGACCCAGGCTCTCCAAGAAAATCCCCCCTTTCCCCCCTTTTCTAAAGGGGGGAATTTTTGCATCATTTAGGTTCACTGTCCACCCCGGGGGAGTGGGCGAGGTGAGGGGAACACGCCAACGAGGAAGACCCCCATGTCTGATGTACATTCAAGTCTGACGTCTCAAATCCAGCGTTGGAATCGCAGTAAAGAGGATTCAATGTCCGGGAACACGGGGCGACCATGTTAACCATGACGGTTATTGCGCAAGTTAAAGCCGACAAGCAGCAGGAATTCCGCCAGGCTATTGGCTCCTTATACAACCAGGAGATGGAAGAAGAGGGGCTTATGAAATCCACTCTGTACCAGGAAGTGAATGACCCTCATGGCTTCCGTCTCATTACGGAATGGGAGAGCCGGAAGGACTTGGAAGGGTATTTGCGGGCTGAGAAATTTAGGGTATTGCTTGGAGCCCTTGAAATTTTGTGCGCCAAATCGGAAATCCGGTACAGCCATATTGCTGAAAACGAGGCCGGAGTTCGAGTCCGAAACGATAATCCGATTTAACGCCTGGCAAAGTTTTGTTGAAAAATCCGGAGGACAAGAGAGCAGGAGGAAAGATGGGCCGATCGTTTATCTCCTTGCCAGGCTTAATACTATTTTCCATTTTGCTGGGGTGCGCCGGAACACCTGCAAAGACGGCCCTCCAAATGGCTGCCGAGCCGGAGCCGAAGGTGACCCTGGGCCCCGGAGACGCCCTGGACGTTAAATTCTTTAATAATCCCGAGATTAATGAAAGCCAGACCGTGCGGCCGGATGGAAGGATTAGCCTTCAGTTAATCGGGGAGGTGGATGTAAACGGAAAAACCCCGGATCAACTGAAACAGGAGCTGGTCAAGGCTTACACGGGCCAGTTGAGGGTTCCCGAACTCGCGGTCATCGTCCGTTCATTGATGAACCGCCGCATCTATGTCGGGGGGGATGTCCTCCGGCCGGGAATGATCGAGATGCCCCGCAGGATCACCGCCCTGGAAGCCATCATGATGGCGGGCGGGTTCGATTACCGCCGGGCGGAAGTCAGCAATGTGGTGATCGTCCGGCATAAGGACGGACAGCGTTACGGGTGCGCCCTCGACCTCAGGGAAGCCTTGAAGGGGAAAGAGGATCAGCCGTTTTACCTGGAGCCGCAGGACATCGTCTATGTTCCGCGCAATAAAATCTCCCAGGTGGGCCTCTGGATCGACCAGTATATAAATCAGATGGTCCCGCGCGTGGGGTTTACCTACACGACACCGGTGGGCAGCGGAACGATCGGAATCATCCCGCCCACAACGGTAATATCGCCTCCATAAGACAGCAATTCAGCAACGTGGCAATATAGGAAAAACAAGAAAGTAGTTCTCTAATTGTGGTCCTTCCCAAATTGCTACGTTGCTAACAGTTTGCTGAAAAACTCTTTGAGCTGTCTTTGCGAGCGAAGCGAAGCAATCTGATCCAGAAAAAAATCAAAGAAAATCAGATTGCCGCGTCGCTTGCGCTCCTCGCAATGACCTCCTGAGTTGGGTTTTTCAGCAAACTGCTAAATTGCCAAATTGCTTTTTTCACCGGTATGTAACCGAGAGGGCGGAAGCGTATCCAGCCGAGAAGCGGCAGCGACAGCAATACAGCAACGTAGCCACATAGCCTTACAGCAAAATCAGAAAAGTTTGTAGTGGACCAGCCTCTGTTGCTTTTCCGTTAACAGTGGACCGTGTTGCATGTGGACCGTGGACAGCTTTCTGAATTAGCCTTTCCGTGACCGTGGACCGTGGTCTGTGGACCATGGACAGTTCGCCGTCTTCTGGAGCTAAACCCCCATGACCCAAATTGCTAACGAAAGTTACCCCCAGCGTTCCCTCCGCGACTTTCACTACATCCTCTTCCGCCACAAGTGGAAGGTGATCGTCTTCTTCCTTGCGGTTGTGGTCACGGTCACCCTGGGGACATTTATGCTTGCCGAAACCTACCGGGCGGAGGCCAAGCTCCTGGTGAAGATCGGGCGGGAGAATGTCAGCCTGGACCCGACGGCCACGACCGGCCAGGTCATTCAGATGGGGCAGACCCGGGAAAGTGAAATCAACTCGGAACTGGACATATTGAGGAGCCGGGAACTGGCCGAGAAAGTGGTGGATGACATCGGTCCGGAGAAATTCCTCAATCCGCCCGAGGAGGAGAATCTCGCAAACGGATCTTCCGGCGCAAAAACTCCGGAGTGGAAACGTGTGCTTAAGAAAAAAGGGCAGGCAGTCATGGGGGCGCCGGTTGATTTCCTGGAAAATATCGGCCTGGTGACCCCATTGGACGACAGGGAAAAGGCCATCATTGGATTGATGAAGAGCCTGCAGATCGAGACCCAGAAGAATACCAACACCCTCTCCCTCACTTACGATTCCAAGAGTCCGAAATTTGCCCAGACCGTTCTATCCCGGCTGATCGATTTTTACCTCGATAAGCACATCACCATCCACCGGACAGCCGGTTCATACGATTTTTTTGATCAGCAAAGCCAGGATTTGCGAAACCAACTGGCCAAGTCTGAGGAAGAGATCAAGACCCTCAAGAACAAAACCGGAGTCGCTTCCATCGATGAACAGCGAAAGATTCTCCTCGGCCGGATCGGAACCCTCCAGCAGGAGTCTGAAGCGACCCAGGCTGGGCTGGCCATCTCCAGGGCAAAAGTAGCGGCGCTAAAAGAGAAACTTTCCGGCCTCTCTCCAACCGTGGTGACCCTGGAGATGAAGAGCAGTTCCAATCAGGGAGTGGAGCTCATGCGCTCCAGGCTCTACGAGCTGAAGCTCAAAGAGCAGGAACTCCTCTCCAAATATACCGAGACCAGCATACCGGTGCAGGAGGTACGACGGCAGGTTGCCGAAGCCCAGGCCCAACTGGCTAAGGAGGAACCCACCCGAACAGACGTTACGACCGGGATCAACACTACTCATCAGCAGTTGGACCTGGCCATGCTTTCGGAGATGGCCACCCTTTCATCCCTGGAGGCCAAGGCCCGGGTCGTCAATGATCAATTGAATGCCGCCCGCGGGGAGGTCAAGACGATTAACGATACCGAGCTCCGGCTGGTCAATCTACAGCGCGAACTGGGCCTGCAGGACACGAAGTACCGCAAGTATTCGGAAAACCGGGAGCAGGCCCGCATCGACCAGGCCATGGAGATGACCAAGATATCCAATATCAGCGTGATCCAGAAGGCGACCGCCTCCCTGAAACCGGTCAAGCCAAAAAAGGCCCTGAACCTGGCCCTGGGCTTCTTCCTGGGCCTTTTCGGCGGCCTCGGCCTGGCCTTCTTCTCCGAGTACCTGGACCACTCGATCAAAACCCCGGAGGACGTGGAAGAAAAGCTGCAACTGCAGCTGCTGGCATCAATTCCGTATTTGAAGAAAGGATGAGACGGTCCACAGTCCATGGTCCACAGTCCACGGTTAAGAAAAGCAACATCGCCCATCGACAAAAGGCCTCAAAAGTCCAGCCTGGTCCGTGGAAAGTCGACCGTAAACGCTGGTAGTGCTCCAACCGTGGACCGTGAACTATGGTCCGTGGACAGTCTTCTAACCCATGACCTTCAAATTTGAGAAATTAGAGGTATGGCAGGAGTCAATAGAACTTGGATTTCAAGTTCATGAAGTGACGAAAAAGTTTCCCAAAGATGAATTGTATATATTGACTCCCCAGATCAAGCGTGCGGTAGATTCTATTGCTTTAAATATCGCCGAAGGTTCAACAGGCCAGACAAATCCTGAATTCAGTAAATTCCTTGGGTACGCTATAAGATCCGCAATTGAGGTCGTATCCTGCATGTTTATAGCGAGAAAAAGAAAAATAATAAATGAACAAGACTTTCAAAAGCTATACATCAAGATTGAAGTACTTGTAAAACAAATCCAGGCACTCAGAAGAACTTTGGACAAATGAAATGAATCGTCGGCGGTGCACCACCCTACAGATCTGTGGTCTGTGTGATTCTAACCGTGGACTGTGGACCATGGACTGTGGTCTGTGTGATTCTAACCGTGGACTGTGGACCGTGGACCGTGGACTGAGGCCACTGAATTGTTAATGTGGGAGCAAATTATGGGTACCAACGGTCACTTCGCCGGAACTCTGAAAGTCACTCCTCAGACCGTGATCGAGCATCACCGGTTGAAATACAACATCCTCCGGCTGAATTCGGGAAAGAAGATAAAGGCTCTTCTCTTTTCCAGCCCCACCCGGGGAGAGGGGACTTCCACGGTCCTCATCAATTTTGCCGCATCTCTGGCCGCTGACGGGGATCGGGTGCTCCTGGTCGATGCCAATTTGAGAAACCCGTCTCTTCATTCGACATTCGCGCTTACCGAGAGAAAATGGTTTGACCGAGTTACTCATGGATCAGCAGTCTCTCCGGGAAGTCATAAAGGAGACGCCTGTTCCGAACCTTTCCGTGATCACCAGCGGCGCCAATCACTCGAACCCGTTTCGTGGTGTGTGAATCCAATGGTTTCAAGGACCGGGTCGAATCCATGAAAGCCGAGATGGACTGGGTTCTCTTCGATTCCCCGGCCATCACCTCCTGCAACGATGCCGCCGCCCTGGCCGCCGGCACTGGACGGCGTGATCCTGGTGGTCGAATCCGAGAAAACACGCTGGGAAGTAGCCGAAAGCGCCAGGAAATGGATCAAGAGCGGAAATGGAAATGTCCTTGGCGTTGTGCTGAATAAGCGCCGTTACCATATTCCAGGTTGGTTGTACCGACGATTGTAAGATTTGTCGTCTGGTCCGGCCCTATTGCCACATTGCCGCGTTGCTATGGACCGTGGACAGCTTCTCCCTCCCTAAATTGCCGTATTGCCGAGTTGCTGTGTTGCTTTTATGCTCCTACTGTGGACTATGGACCGTGTACCCTTTGTCGCATTGTGGACGTTAACCGTTACGGGGACAAAATGATTTTGTCGACCTGGTCAACCTGCTCAAAATGCCGATCTCTTGTTAAAAGGGTGCCTCCCGAGGCCATACAGCAGGCGGCGATCCAGACATCATTCAACGGAATCCGGGCCCCCTTTTTATTCAGGTCGAGAAAAATGACGGCATATTTGCGGGCGACCTCTTCATCGATAGCGATAATAGCGACATCCATGAGGGCCATAAATTGGTGGAATTTCTCTTCGTTGTAGGCGGCCCGGGTTCCCTTCAGAAATCCATAGAAGAGTTCTCCCATGACGACGGCGGGCAGGAGAATTTCTTTGCTCTTTATCGCCAAGAAATCAACGACGTCCGGTTGTGCCGCGGCGAAGTCAATATAAATATTGGTGTCTAGGACGATCTTCATCGCCAGTCTTCTTCCTGGATTTGGTCGAAGACGTTTACATCATCTTTCAACCGGGATGCCTGTTCGGAGCTCAGCCATCCCGCGGTCTTCCGGATGGTTTCTTCCCGGTTTAGAACCAATCGCAGCTTCTCATCCACTGCATCAAGGATGAACCTGGTTTTGGTTTTCCCGGCTTTCTTTGCCGCGCGGTGGATTAGCTTTTCTTTTTCCGGCGGGATTCTCAGGCTGATCGGCATACATCGTCCTCCTGTATCGCTTTGTTGCTTAGTGTATCTCATCCGCCAAAGCTTGTCAACCACCGAATGAAGGCCGAAAGGCCAAGCGCATAGAGCTGATGGAATCCGTCGACTGTGGAACGTAAGCTGCATTCCGTATTGCCCCATTGCCGCATTGCCGTATTGCCAAATTGCTTCATTTCCCAATTGGCTTTACCGCCGACTGTAGTCGCCGAGCCGAAACCTGAGGCCTGACGCCTGAGACCTGTAGTTCCCGTTGACTGTGGACTGTGGACCATGGACAGCGTGGCTTTCCTTTCCTGAACTGCTGCAGTTCCGAGTTGCCGAATTGCTTGCCTTTATGTTCTTACCGTTGACTGTGGTCTGTGGACCGTGGACAGCTTTTTCCCTCCCTGAATTGCCACAGTTGCCGAGTTGCTGTGTTGCCGTAACTTAATTGCTATGTTGCCATATTGCTAAATTGCTAATTCGTTATGATTTCTTCAAAGAGAAAATTACTCATTCAGTTTTTCAAATTCTTTGACCTGCTGGTCATGACCGGGGCATTTCTGCTGGCAGCGGCGGTGGAGTCGTACAAGGTGGAGAGGATCTCCCTTGAGGACTTCCTCGGGATGCGGATCAAGGTTCAGAATTTTGCTATTTTCGTTGGCTTTATCCTTCTCTGGCACGTTATCTTTTTCTCATTCCGGCTCTACAATTCCCGGCGCCTGTCGAGCAGAAGGGAAGAAGCTTTTGATGTCCTCAAGGCTACCTCTCTGGGAACCATAACCCTGATAATCGCAGCTTTTATTTTCAGGATCAAAATGGCCTCCCCCGTTTTCCTTATTACCTTCTGGGGTGTGAGCAGCGCCATTTCCATCCTGAGCCGACTGCTGCTCCGCAATACTTTGGAGTGGATCAGGCTCCGCGGAAGAAATCTGCGGAACATGCTTATCGTAGGCACGAACCAACGGGCTATCCAGTTTGCCCAGAAGATCGAAGCCCAAAAAGAGCTTGGGTATCAAATCCTGGGATTTGTGGATAGCAAATGGCATGGAATCGATGAATTTCAACAGAATGGCTATAAACTGGTGGCTGATTTCGGTGAGTTCCCCGCGTATCTTCGAAACAATGTAGTCGATGAGGTAATGATTGCCCTTCCGATGAAAAGTCTATTACCAGCAGGCTTCCCGGATTGTGACTCAGTGCGAAGAGCAGGGAGTTATTTGCCGGTATCTTTCAGATCTGTTCAATACAAGGTTGGCCCATTTAGAACCGGGACATTTTGAGGACAAGACAGTAATTTCCCATTACACCGCGGCCTTCGATCCCTTATCTCTTTTTATCAAACGGGTTCTCGATATTGCGGGCTCCTTGATTTTGCTGATTTCACTTGCCCCTCTTTTCCTGGTTGTCTCTCTGCTTATAAAGCGGGATTCCCCCGGACCCGTGTTCTTCATCCAGGAGAGGGTAGGGCTCGGGAAAAGAAGATTCCGTCTCTACAAATTCCGCACCATGGTAGCAGATGCGGAGAAGAGGATGAAAGAAATAGAGCACCTGAACGAGGTATCCGGCCCGGTATTCAAAATAAAAGACGATCCCAGAATTACCCGAACTGGAAAATTTCTCCGCAAAACCAGCATTGATGAACTGCCCCAGCTCATAAACGTCCTGAAGGGCGACATGAGCTTGGTCGGCCCCCGACCGCTCCCGGTCCGGGATTACAACGGCTTCGACCAGGACTGGCACCGCCGCCGCTTCAGCGTCCGCCCGGGCATCACCTGCCTCTGGCAAGTCAACGGCCGCAGCAATGTGTCCTTTGAAAAATGGATGAAGCTCGATATGGAATACATCGATAAATGGTCCTTATTGTTTGATTTGAGGATTCTGGCCAAAACTATTCCGGCAGTTGTGAAGGGATCGGGTGCATCCTAACCGTTCCCGTAGTCTGTGGACCGTGGACTGATTGCTGTGGACGGCCTTTGAACCTGTACCTGTGACTTGTGAGATGGGCCTGGGACGTGAATCTGCAACATGCGATTTAAAACCTGGGACAGTTACAACGGTGATGGATGAAATTGGACATGGAATACATTGCTAAATGGGCTTTTGGGAGCGACGTTGCACTTGGTTATTGTAGTTGGGAGTGTTCTAATGGCCTTTTAAGACTAGGGAACATATTGTGGTGGCACTGATATGGGTTATGGATTACAAAGATGCGTGACCTGTGCGGTGAAGCATTGTACTCATGAGAGACATCCGTGCGAATAAATTTCATTGATGGCGAAATATGGCCAATTTCATCATATGAAAGTGGTCCAAAAGGTACACTGCCTTATGATAGATGGTAGGGGCGTAGGGTTCACTTTCCAATTTCACTATTCCTGAACGAATCTAGTTATTCTAATAGGTGTGCGGTTTCACCTTAGAGTGCAAATTATAATATGAGTACAATGAAGGTGCCTATGCAGCCCAAAGCTACTGTGGGCCGGCGAAAAAGGATTCTTTTAATGACGGCCAAGTGTAATCCGTACGGTCGGTCAGAGGCTGGTGCGGGGTGGAGCAGAGCGGTCGGCCTATCACGTTACAGTGATGTCTGGACCATTTGTAGCAGCGATGATGAGGCAGATATTAAATCCTATTTGTTGGATCATAAGGATATAACTGGGCTTACTTTCGTGTTCGTTGGTAATTCAAGGTTCGCCCGATTTTTTCAGAGAAGCCGCCCTTTGTATGCCGTCGATTATTTATCCTATTACCTCTGGCAAAGGAGAGCATTTAAAGTTGCACAACGACTGCACGATGAAATAAATTTCGATCTTACCCATCAAGTAACCATTTCCGGATACCGGGAGCCAGGGTTCGTCTGGAGACTCGAAGTCCCGTTTGTTTGGGGGCCGCTAGGGGGTACCCAGAACTATCCACTGCGGTTATTGATCCATGCCGGATTTGCTGCCCTTCTGAAGGAGGGATTACGGTCCATGATGAATTGGGGCGCAGTTTCGCTTTAGTCCTCGCGTAAGGGCGGGGTTCGCACAGAGCATCCGCGGTACTAGTAGCTAATAGCGAGGGCAAACGGTGGTTCGAGCGCGTCTATGAGATAAACGCGATTTGCCTCCTTGAAACGGGTTTGCATTCCATCCCCACTGACCCTGCGAATCGCAAGCGTCATGAAGGCCCCCTGAAAGTTCTTTGGAGTGGTGAACTCAAGCATCACGAAGCTCTTCATTTGCTAATCGAAGCTCTTTCAGCGATGCCATCTCACTTAGAGTATGAGTTAACAGTGTTAGGGGAAGGTCCCATGAGAACACGGTGGGAAAGGTTGGCGTTCAAGGGCGGTTTGGATGGTCGGATCCGCTGGGTAGGTCATGTGCCGTTTGAGAGCGTAAATTCCTTTTATCGAGAGGCCGACATCTTTATTTTCACGAGTTTGCGAGATACGTCAGGAAACGTTATTCTGGAAGCGTTGAGGGAGGGTGTACCAGTTGTTTGTCTGGATCATCAGGGGGCCGGGGACATCGTGAATTGCGACTGCGGATTCAAAATCCGGGTTACAAGGCACAAGCAAGTTGTGAAAAGCCTTCGGGATGCTCTTGTTTCGGTCGCGATGAACAGGTCAGATTTGGAAACCCTGTCGCGCGGAGCGATTATGAGGGCTTCTGCTTATCTTTGGCCGCATAATAATCGCCAGATAGACTCCATTTACGATCAAGTGTTTGCCGAGCAATTGTGTTCGTCTTCTGGTGCCCGGGCGATGAAGGATCATGAAAAAGGTTCACTCTTGAAGTTGGTTACCGAGCATGGTCAACGCCATCGATAACATAAGTAAATATCTCTGAGGCGGTTCCAGGCTATGTCGGTTGAGACTTTCTTAGCCCTCGCCGACCAAGGGATTGTGAGCGTAACCAGCTTCGTGACCAGTATGATTCTGGCCCGAAGTTGCAGCAAAGAGGAGTTCGGTGTTTACGCACTCGGCCTTACTATTATTGGCTTGGTAACTGAGTGTCAAAACGTGCTCATTTGGTCTCCTTACACAATCTATAGTCCTCGCCTTCGAGACTCTGAGTTTGCCTCTTATAAGGGTAGTTTCTCGTTCATCAGCTGGTTATATCCGGCGTCGCCGCAGTCGTGTTGGCTATCGCGTGCGCCGTAATGACGAGGAGAGCTAATCCAGGACGCCTGGTTTCCGTTGTGGGCGTGCTGGCGGTTGTTGGGATATTTATTCAGTTACACGAGTACCTTCGCCGCATCGGTTTCGCCGCTTTTAGGTTTTCATCAATAGTGGCCCTGGATTTCTGCATTTGTGTGACGCAAATTGGCATTGTCCTTCTTTTTGCCTACGAGGGGCTGCTTACGGCGACTACAGTTTATTGTATCATTGGCATTACCAGCGCGCTCTGGCTAGCGATTTGGCTTTTCCGCGACCGCAGAACATTTGCCTTTTCCAAAGACCATATCATTTCCGACTTCAGGGAGGGATTGGTCTTTTGGGCGGTGGGTGCTCGCGGGAAACCTGTCAGCCTTTGCACTGACTCAGCTGTACCCCTGGGTCCTGACGATTTTTCATGGTGTTGCTGCCGCGGGTATCTATGCAGCATGCCAGGGAGTTGTTGGATTAAGCAATCCTGTCATGACTGGCACGAAAAACATCATTGGACCATTTACGGCGCGAACCTTTGCCCAAGGAGGTTTTCCTGCATTGATGAGTAGCGTTAAAAGAATCACGTTTTTTTTTGCTCTCGCCCTTATTACATTTCTTATCCTGTTCCTGGTTCTTGGCGACCAATTGGCAGCAATATTTTATGGGAGTTCGTATGCGGGGAACGGACGAAGCATCTCTGTATTAGGACTGAGCATGTTTTTCTCGGGGATCGCCCTCGGACCTACCTACGGCATGTGGGCCATGGAGCGGCCCGATCTTAACTTTAAAATAAACCTTGTGCTTCTAGCGATAAGCTTTTTATGCGGAGTTTGGCTAGTCAGATCCCTGGGCGTCTTTGGAGCTTCCATTGCTCTGTTTCTGACCAATCTAATATCGTTTCTGTCCCGATATATCGTCTTTGAAAACCTGATCTCTAATAACACGCCCTCCGGGACCCAAACATCTTGCAATTAGCTATACTTGCGAATAGTTCAGAACTAGTCTTTGACCGGACCCCGTGGATGATCATTCTCTACTTGTTTGCCGTTTTCTTTTTTGCCACGCCCTACGATCTGTCCTACAGCTTAAGAGACGTACCCTCGGTCGAGGACCGGATAAAGGGGACGGAAGAGGGTGATATCGGTCGCAGAGTCGCACTGCCTTTCCTTGCCGTGCTGCCTTTACTGTGTCTCATCAAGAGGGGACGCATTCCCCTCCGTGTTGACGGGGCGCTTGGCTTTGCTCTTATATTCTTCTTCTGTTGGGCAATCTTAAGCCTAGCCTGGGCTGATGACATCATTCTAACGGTGAGGAAGCTAACTGTCTTCACATTTCTTGGACTCGGCGCTCTCGCTGTTGCTATGGTATTCACGGTCAGGAATGTCTTAGTCTTCGCATTCTTCTCCACGTCCCTAACTTTGCTACTGTCAATAGGTGTTGAAATAGGCCTCGGCACGTTTAGACCCTTCACTGCCGACTACCAATTCTCTGGAGTGTTTCATCCCAATGCGCAGGGGGCTAATTGTGCGGTTTTGCTCCTCGTATCTTTGTTTCTCGCCTCATGTTCGCGGCGAATGAAACCAGCTTTTTTTGCAGCGGCCTTGATCGCAGCCATTGGTCTTTTCCTGGCGAGATCACGGACTGCATCTGGAAGCGCGGTTTTGGCCCTTCTGGCATATTACAGCCTAACATCTGTGAAGCCGCGATATGCCTTATTCCTCGGTCTTATAGCTGCAGCCGTGAGTATCTCCTATCTTTTTTTTTATGAGGGCATTGTATCTACTGTTAAGCCAGTTCTGCTGATGGGTAGAGCCGTACTTATGCACTGACTTTAACCAATCGCATTCCCCTCTGGTTTGACTGCCTGGGTTACATTTTCAAGAATCCTTTTCTTGGCTACGGGTACGATGCTTTTTGGACGGCAAGGCACCTGGCAGAGTTTGCCACGCTGCAAGGATGGGCCGTGCCACATAGCCACTCCGGGTACATTGAGATTATTCTTGGTCTTGGTCTCGTGGGCGGGACACTATACGTGTTAGTGTTGGCTCTATCCCTCAAACGGTGTGTTACTTATTTAAGGGCAACTGGTAACCGAGATTACGCTTTCGTATTTAGCCTCCTCATCTGGCTTATCTGTAACCAGTTGCTAGAATCAATCCATTTTAAGCCATTCGTTCATCCTTTCCTTTGCACGGTGTTAATAGCGCGGCTTGCTTTTGTGAAGGATTCAAAGTTATCAGGGTTGCCTACTGAGGAAAGTAAAGCCACCGAAAACGCAATAATGATTGCTAATATCAACACACATGACAGAACCTGACGTCACGATCGTCGTGGCAACATACAACCGGGCTGTGATGCTGAATCAAGGCCTGGAAAGCTGGCGGCCAAACTAAAGAAAGGCGCCTCTCGTTTGAAGAGTGGTGGTCGACGACAACTCCACGGATAACACGGAGGAGTTGGTCAGGAGGTCTCAGTCGAGATCACCGGATGTTGCCCTGCGATATGTAAAAGAGAAGGAAAGTGGCGTGGCCGTTTCCAGAAATAGGGGTGTTGAAGGGGCACGTGGCGAATGGATCGCCTTCTTTGACGATGATCAATTGGCAGATAGTTTTTGGCTTTACGAGTTGTACACGTCTGCAAATTCGGGGCATTCGATTGGTCGGTGACTCGGTAGAGTTACGTTTTTTGGGTCATTCTCGTCCTGACCTGAGTCCAAAGGCTCGCAGGCTGTTGGGTGAAAAGGATATACGCAGCATGGGGAACAATGGTGTTCCCAGAGATCTTCTGGGGACTGGAAATCTGCTAGTCCGCAAGTCGGCTTTTAGGAAGGTTGGAGGCTTTGATGTGTCATTCTTACAGGGCGGCTCTGACACGGATTTTCTTTGGAAGCTTCAAGAAACGGGCCGGATAGGGTTTGCGCCTAAAGCTTTGGTGTACCATCTTATTACTGAATCCCGGCTTGCAAACCAAAACCTTCGGTGGATCTGTCTAAAGCGCAGCTTCACCAGCGCTGAATTGATTGGAAGTATCGGGGATGCCTCGCATTAATTATGATGTCATTGCTGAGGATGGGCATTGCACTCGTTCGGGACTTCCCGCATTTCCTAACTGCTAAAGATCCTGTTTGACCCAGGCCGGGAACTGGACAGCCGGTGCGGACTCTGGTACGCAAGAGGTTACATCCGCTCAGCTTTGTACTGGTTAACCTCCAAAGTTATTTCTCAGCCCGATTTTGTGCGGTACCTTAATTTTCGCATTACGGTGGGGGCAGGGCCGCGGGGAGCGTTCAGGGGACGGGAGGACCACAACCCGATGCCTAACAGCCGATATGCGGTCATAACTTGCGCGCGAAATGAGGCAGAATATATCAAGAATACTATTCAATCAATGCTTGCTCAACGCCTTCAGCCGCTTAATTGGATCATAGTAGATGATGGATCCACCGACGATACTGCGGCGTTGAGGACCTAACCCGAAGCTACGGATGGATCCGATTGGTAAGGAGGAGGGATAGGGTTTATCGGCATATGGGGGCAGGCATTGTACAAGCCTTTCAGGAAGGGCTAAATTACTTGAATTCTGGACGATCATGAATTCCTCTGCAACGTTGATGCTGACGTTACTTTCGGGCCCAGATATTTTAAAACGCTTTTTTCGAAATTCCGTGAGAATCCAAGGCTTGGTATGCTGGAGGAGAGCTGCTTGACACGACCGCTGCCGGCTTGAGAAGAATGCGGGAGTGTACCCGAAATGACCACTGGGGCACTGAAGTGCTGGCGACGAAGGTGCTATGAAGAAATCGGGGGGCTGGTTCCCTATGCGGGCTGGGATGGGATCGACTGCTTTCGTGCAATAATGCTTGGCTGGGAAACGAGAACCTTTACCGATCCGGATCTACGCATAGTGCACCTTCGTCAGATGGGCTCGTCACACAAAAGCATCTTTCACGGGCGGGTCAGGCGCGGCAAAGCGATGTATTTATTGGTGCCCATCCCCTCTGGGTTATAAGTAGTGCGCTTTACCACAGTGTTGACCGCCCATATCTTCTGGCAGCCTGTGCGTTATTATGGGCTATTTGACATCATTTTTTCGAAAGAGCCAGCGTTACGATGACCGGAAATTTATTAGCTTTCTGCGAATGTACCAAATACAAAGAATGATGAGTTTAATTCGTCTGAAGTGATCAAATAGGAAATTTTTTTGCCAGTTAAGGAGGCTATGGTGCGAATATTTGTGGCTGGGGTTGATGGTTACCTAGGTTGGAGTCTCGGACTCTATCTTACGGCTCGAGGTCATGAAGTGAGTGGTTGCGATACGTATTTGCGCCGCGACTGGGTGGCGGAAATGGGCTCACAGTCGGCAACTCCAATTCTACACATGACGGAGCGCCTGGAGGCTTTTCGCGATAACTTCAGGGCAAATCTGCAATTCCGCCGTGGCAATCTTATGGATTACAGCTTCGTCCTCAACTGCTTACGTTCGTTCCAACCGGAGGCGATTGTCCACTTCGGCGAGATGCCGTCAGCACCTTACAGCATGGTGGATGTTAATCACGCCGTATTTACTCAAACGAACAACCTGATCAGTACACTAAACATTATATATGCCATGAAAGAGGCGTGTCCAAGCGCGCATCTGGTGAAATTGGGTACGATGGGAGAATACGGAACGCCCAATATCGATATTCCCGAAGGATCTTTTCGAAATTGAATACCGGGGCCGGAAAGTTTTCCATTCCCGAGACAGGCTGGCAGCTGGTATCACCAGACAAAAGTTCATGATAGCAACAATGTCATGTTCGCATGCCGCATCTGGGGTCTCCGGTCAACGGACATCATGCAGGGTGTCGTGTTCGGGACGCGCATCGACGAGATGGGGGAGGACGAGCGCCTTCTCACCCGTTTCGACTTCGATCAATGTTTTGGGACAGCAGTGAACCGCTTTTGTGCGGAGGCGGTGGTAGGGCATCCATTGACGCCTTTTGGGAAAGGTCAGCAGAGGAGGGGTTTTCTTCCGCTCAGGGATTCTATGCAATGCATTACCATCGCGATCACCAATCCGCCTGGGAGAGGGAGAATATCGCGTGTTTAATCAGTTCGAAGAGGTGTACAGCGTGACGGAACTGGCGGAGAAGGTGCAAAAAGTTGGAAGGAAGCTGGGCCTCCCCGTCGAGATACGGAACCTGGAAAACCCGCGCAAGGAGGCGGAGGAACATTACTACAATCCGGATCACAAAAGGTTATCCGATCTCGGTTACAAGCCTAGTCATGATGTTGAACACGAGATGGAAATCATCCTGAAAGACCTTATAAAATACAGAAAACGAATTGAAGCCCGCATCGAAGCCTTGATTCCAGATATCAGATGGGACGGAACCAGAAAGAAGGTCGCATTTATCCGGTGATATTCATTGTCACACTATTGTCCCCGCATGCAACGACCCCTCTGGGACTAGCTAATAACACCCTGGGCGAAGGGGGTAGGCGGATCAGATTCGTTAGGTAATTTATGCTTCTCCGAAGATATCTCAAGATTATTGTTAGCCTGGTCTTTTACGTAGCCTCGAAAATATTTTGGCAACGCATCCAGATTATGCGCGGACGGCCGACTGGAAAGTTGGTTGTCTTGCTCTATCACAGTATAAGCTGGGATCAAAGGGCAGCGCTCGAGGAGCAAATGAAGATGTTGGTTAGGGCGGGCCATCCCGTGGCCTTAGCAGAAGGTCTCCATGTCGATGTTTCCCTTCACATATGCGTAACGTTCGATGACGCTTTTGTTGAAACATTGCGACTTGCGCTGCCAATATTAGAGTCTAAGCAAATACCGGCAACAATATTCGTTCCGTCCGGGAATCTGGGAAAAGGTGCAAAATGGGAAGCGGAGCGGGCTAGCACTATCAACTCTGAACTAGTTGCCAGCCAGGGTGAATTGCCCAAATGGATCCGAAATCCTCTCTTTAAGGTTGGATCACACACTGTTTCCCATCGGCGGTTGTCGAGTTTGACCGATACTGAAGCCCTTGAAGAGATTTTAGACTCAAAAGGGAGTCGAGCTGTTACTCGGGTGTCCGGTCCAGTACATCGCCATTCCCTACGGCGATTGGAATGATCGAACGATTGGGCTGATCAAGCTCGCCGGCTACCGCGGGGCCTGCACCTCGGAGCGCCAGGCTAACGCGATGAATCCGCGCCCATTCTGTTTCGGGTCGGTTTAAGGTTGAGCCTGACGACTATAAGCTGGAGTTTTGGCTCAAGGTGCGGGGCGGTTATTCATGGCAGTTGTTTTCCAATCAACTGAGGGGTTTGGCCCCGCAGCTTAGGTGAACTTCTAGAGAAGAATATGAAGGAAAAACACGGCATGTCCCGCGATCAATTTAACGTTACGCTTGATACCGTAACAAGGGAAGAATGGTCGGCCTACTTACAACTATTCGATGACGCGAGCCTGTACCAGACGTGGGATTATGCTTCGGTGATTTACCCCGGGCAGCGCAGCCACCACGTGGTTTTGTTCAGGGGTTCCGAAGTCGCGGCGCTTGCGATGGTGCGGGTAAAGATTGTCCCGATTTTGGGTTTCGGGCTGGCGAATGTCTGGTGGGGCCCTCTATTTAAAAGAAAAGGGCACGAGCAGGACATTAGTGCGATAGAGGCCATTCTTAAATATCTTAGAGAGGAATTTGTAGCTCGGCGAAATCTTCGCTTAAGAATCGTTCCGAACATTAGCCGTGAGAATGAATCATCAATGCTGGCAGCTTTACAGCGTGGCGGGTTTAAGGTTGCCCGAGTGCTTCAAGATCGTACAGGACTATACTGGTTGATATCTCGCGATCTGAGGCCGATATTGTCAAAGCGTTTTCACAAATGTGGCGTCAATACTTGAGGCGTGCAGAGAGGAATCAGTTGGAGGTTGTGGAAGGTGTATCGGCCGAGCACTACCGG